>NZ_CAMYOM010000014.1 GCF_947260015.1 uncultured Eudoraea sp.
TTGACCAATATTATAGATGTGTTTTTTTACAGTACCCACTGAAATGAATAGGGTGTCGGCAATTTCTTTATTTCTAAACCCTTGCGACATCAACCGCACGACATCAATTTCTCGAACCGAAAGTTGTTCCTCATTATCTGCGACCATTTCAACGGGCTTAACTTGCACTGCCAATTCGTTTGTCTTAGTGCCCATGGATTTGTTTAATGACTCCAGCAATAATTTATAAAAATAGGATCTTCCCTTGTCACTACAAACTTCGGCAATCAAAGGATATAGTTCTGATTTCCACTCTAAATAGGGCCTGATCCATTTACCTGGCTCAGATTGTTGCAGTGACGTGTCTAAGGCTTTTGCAGCTTCTGTTAACATGCCACGTTTGGTTAATAAAACAACCTTAAGGACCGCCATTTCAATTTGGTGATTAATCAAATGGTAGCGTTTGGCTATTTCGTTTACCTCAGCTAAAATCATAGCAGCCTTGTCTAAACTCTTTTCGGAGGACTCTCTTAAAAGCACGCGCACTTGTGTAAGCCTTGGTACCTCAATCCAAATAAATAAACCGGCGAAAATTGGCGTCTGCTCCAGGAGCGACTGCCATTCCATGGCTTTTTCTAATTCATTTCGCATAGACAATAACCTCATTTCGCATGAGCTGCTAACAATTGTATATGCGTCCTGATTCAACTCTGTGGTAAACGCTTTCAAGGTTTTTAATGAAGTGTCTGCCTCTTTGGGTTGGTTCTGTATTTCATACGTAATTACCTTGGCAACCATGGCATCAATGGCTGTTCCTTTGTGTAAGATGAATCTTTTTTGCTCAGCAATCTTAAGAAGGCCGATTGCTGCTTCCAGTTGATTAGCACAAAAACAAGCCATTGCTTCCTGACAGACACCCATGGCATGGGTGTAGTGCAGGTCATTTTCCGCTCCAATACTCTTCACTTTGCTGCCATAACGCTTTGCCTTCGCCAGGTTACCGGCAAACATGTTATTATAATATAAGCCTGAATACAGTCGTGTTTCATAAACCGCATTGCCTTCAGATTGCTGTATTTGTTGCTTTAATTCAGTAATCGCCAGCTCCATTTTTCCAGAAAGCGTTCTGGCCATTGCTATGTGTAGGTTCAGCATACCCGTAAATAGATTCTCTTCTTCAGACAACAACACTTTGGCTTGCTCAAAATGAGTCATTGCGTGATCACAGTTTCCGCTCCAAAATTGCAGCAGACCTGAAACTAGGTTCCACTCGCCATGTAGCGCTGAATCTTGATTGTTTTTGAGAAGTAATTCAGCCTGTTGAAGCAAGCTGCCCAATAGCTCAAATTGAATATTTTCGTATGCCGGCCAACAGGCAGATAAAAGCAAGTTAGGCTCATTCATTTCGGATTGAGGTAGTTTGCTCAACCATCGCTCGACAACATACCATTTATCATTATATAATTCTGATAGCCTATTCCGAATAATAATTTTCGAAACTTCCGCTACTTTTTGCGCTTTTAACATGTGGCGAATAGCATCTTCAATAAATTCGTTTCGCTCAAACCATATGGCCGCACTGGTATGAATATCAACTAAGTCATCCTCCATAATGCGCTTAGAGGCCATGCGTTGCAAAAACTCCTGAATCAGATGGTGAAATCTGAACCAATTGTTTTGCTGATCCAGGGGAATGATGAATAGATTTATCTCTAGTAACCAATCAATAAATGATTGCGCCTTTTTTACTGTGACCTTTAGGAGGGCACTGACTAGCTCAGCGTTAAACTTATCTAGCAGACTTACTCTTAAAAGGACTTCCTGAAATTCCGCTGGCTGTTTATCGAGGATTTCTTCAAGCATATACTGAGAGAGTGCGTATAAATCACCGGTAAACTCTGTAAACACCTGGTTAGCACTAGCCGCATGAGTAGTTAATAAGGACGCCATGCGCAGCGCAACGATCCAACCCTCTGTTCTGTTTTTTAACGAATTAGCCGTTTCTTCATTGATTGACTCATTGAACAAGTTTTGGTAGAATTCTTTAATCTCATCAGTTGAGAAGGCCAAATGCTTCATTCTGACCTCAACCATCCTGCTTTGGGCTAAAAGCCGATTTAATTTCAATGGAGGATCTCGCCTTGTAACTATGCATAGGTGCAGACATTGAGGTTTCTATGGTAGTCATCTAATACTAAGATCACGGCCTTGTCTATTTTATCAAGCTCATTGATCAAGGTATGAGCAATCGTTTTTATAGGTGGAAGTTCTCCTGCAGTTGAAATGGTTTCGGTAAGAGGAACACTATTAGGGACAGCTGTATGCAGGGCTGCCACCACATAAGTAAGAAAAACCCGCAAGTCGTTATCTTCTTCATCAAGAGATATCCAGCAACTTGTTGCAGTTGTTTCCTGAAGCCATTGGCTAACGGTTTGGCTTTTGCCATATCCGGCAGGAGCAGAAACTAATGACATCGGCTTTTGTAGGCCTGATTCAAGCTTCTTAATTAAACCTGAACGTATAACTTGTTCGTTAAAGATGGCAGGAGGTCTATGTAGCTTTGTTCGTAGCATTGCTAAATTAAAACAGATTAAAAACCCTTCACTTCCTTCATAGCTTCGTTATGGTAAGTCTTGCACCTAACAATTGGATATAGTTATTACCCACATATCTTTTGAATAAGCTAAGATAGGACAACCATATTATAAGCACAATACATTTAAATACAAGACCACTGCATTAGATAGCGTGATTCAAAAATATTCTTCGTAAAACATAAAAAACAAACCAGGCTGGAAGAATAATTCTAAATATGAATTATTTGGGCTTCAGGCAATAACTCATCATTACGAAGCCTTAGAAAGACTTGTGCTAAAGTGATAACATCTAATTCGCAATAAGCTACAATACGGTCCAAATTGCCTTCTTCATAATAAACATCTCTGACCATACTACCATCAATATCTTCTTTTGGAGAAGGAATACCCAGTACATTGGCCATAAGTTTTAAGGAGGTGTAATGCTTAAAATCTCCAAATTTCCAGAGCTCCATAGTATCCAAATGAGGTACTTCCCAGGGTTTTTTTCCAAAAAGATCTAACTTATGTGGGAGTGACATCCCTTTAATAATTAATCTGCGCGCTATATATGGAAAATCAAATTCCTTACCATTATGTGCACAAAGCAGGTTTTTTGGGCGGCTAAAATGTTCGTTGAGCAATCTTATAAAATCTTTTAGTATCTTTTCTTCATCACCCTGAAATGTCGTAACCCTAAAATTACGAACACCATCTTTAAATAAAAAATAACCTACAGAGATACATATTATCTTACCAAATTCTGCCCAAATTCCCGCTCTGTCATAAAACTCTTCAGCTGTAAACTCTTCTTTGCGCTGATACTGTGATTTATGTTCCCATAGCTCTTTCTTGGTATCATCCAATTGCTCATAATTGGCTACTTCAGGAACAGTTTCGATGTCTAAGAAAAGGATATGTTCAAGATTTAGTTTCTGTATCATCCCAAATAAGTATTAAATAAACTTTATTTTCAAATTGAAACCACTTTATTGTAGGTTATTTTTCTTTGGGTCAATTCAACTAGAGAAAACTACCATTTTCAAAACCCGTATTCCCTGCTTACTTGGTAGCTTAGTTTAAGATACGAATTGATATTGCAAAAATGTTGCGGTTTATCGAATTAAAACCCCAAATTTCAATAAAAAGAGTAAAAAAACGTTGTGATATTCCTTAATAGTTTTTCAAATTATTATTATGAAATCGCAATTCTATATAAATGTTACTAGAAAGCTTCTTTCACTGGCTTTTGTGTTTTCTTTTTGTTTTGTTGTCTCCTGTACTAATGACGATTCAGATAATGAAGGAGATTTGGATATTATTACCCCGGGAGAGGAGAATGTTTTAGATGTTTCTCAAGATATCAAGACAGATAATACGGTTTCCAATAATTAATTTTAAAGGTAACTCCAATCCAGACTGCAAAGCCTATTGGCAATTAATTTGATTGTCAATTTTGAACTGTAAATAGTCAACTTGCTATTACTACCCGCCTCTTCCTACAAGATATTATGTATCTTTAAAAAAAAGCTGCATGAAATTTTATAGGTTCCCGTGGGTTCTCTACCTCTGTATTATTGGCACACTTTTTCCTGCTTGTACCAATGACGACAACCAACCCGATATGGTTTCTGAAGTTCAAATGCCCAATTATACGGTAATAGGGCAGAATGTTCAAAGTGTTTTTCAGTTTAATTATGATGGAACTCTTGATGAAGGAGAGTTATTCAACTTAACGACAGAAAGCAATATTAACAGAGGGTACCTCACTTTAAGACAGGTATCCGACCTTCTTACCTTTTTCAGCTTTGCAGCTGGTAGTTTTTCCGCAGTACAAAGAAATTATGTAACCGGAGAGAGCACTTTTATAAACGAGTTTTATACCACATCTAATGAAAGATCAGTTACCTGGGGAGCTAATTCAGAAAATAAACTTTTTCTGGGATATTTCAGCCCTGAAGGGTCAACAAATTATAGCATAAGGACAATAAATCTAACTACTGATGAGGAGATAGATTTAGTTATAGAATTTAACGTAAATGATGTATTTGAGCCCTTATATTCTAGTGACCGGCTGTTAATTACTTTTCTGGATCAACAGTCCAACTATAAACTTTCTGTCTTAGATACTGAAAGTAATAATTTAATAAGAACCTTTGATTTTGGAAAATCGGTCCCTAGTGTTTTGATTAATAGGGATGGGGATATGATTATCATTACCGGGAATTCGGCGTCTGATTATGAATTAACGCTTTATAACTTACAGACCCTGGAAGTAATAGGGGAAGACCAATTCTCAATAAACAGGTATTTCTTTGCAGGGCCTATTCAGTCTGAGGCCAGTATTGTTAATGAGAAATTGTATTACCTCAATCTTTATGCACAGCCTTCAAATATCCGTTTTGGACCTGCTACTTATGATTTTATTACAAAAGAAAATAGAATTATTGATATGCTCTCAATTGTACAAGAAATTCAGGATGAGGTTGGATTGGATATTGAGCTTACAGCTTTTGATTACAATGAAAAAAGCAATACGTTTCTTATAGGTTACGCCAAACTGGTGGATTCAGAAACACTGGAGGGCGGAATAATTGTTATTTCCGAAGAAGGTAGGGTTTTGAGAAATACAAATTTGGAATTTGCACCAACCCGTTTTATTGAAAATTAAAAAAGTACACAACCAACTAACTGGTTTGTTTAATAATTACGGCAAGTAGCCCTTCTTTAAACAATATAGGTAATAAGTATAACATCAACGACAAAATCCTATTTGACACTAATTTCATCTTACGAAATATGCCTATACAAACCAGTTGGTCTGCAAATTTAGAATAGGGATTGTTGCTTCGAGGGACTCTCGTGGTTTAACAGCCATTTTTTGCGGTGCAATCCACCGGCATACCCTGTTAATGAGCCATCAGATCCAATTACCCTGTGACAGGGGATAATTATCCATAAAGGGTTTTTTCCATTAGCTGAAGCAACTGCCCGAATAGCTTTTACATCGCCAAGTTTCTTTGAAAGGTCCAAATAAGACATCGTTTTTCCATAAGGTATTTCTAATAATGAGCTCCAAACTTTTTTTTGAAATTGACTACCTTCCGGATTTATTAAAAGGTCAAAATTCTGTCGTTCACCGTTAAAATATTCATTTAATTGATATGCCGCATCCACCAGAACTTCAGGGATTATTTTGCTTTCGGGTTCATCCATATCAAGTACGGTAATAGAGCTAAGGCCATTTTCATCACCTTCCAGTTTTGTACTCCCCAAAGGGGTACTAATGTATGCAGTAGCCATTTTTTATTCTATTATACCAGTTTTTTTAGCTCTGTCTTCCCACTTTTTCCTTGCAAGAAGCTGTAAATCTTCAACATTATCGCTTTCATCCATGATTTCCAGTCCCAATAAAGTTTCTATAACATCCTCCATACTCACCAGGCCACTAACAGAGCCATATTCGTCAACAACCAGGGCAATATGTTCCCTTTTTGCAATTAACGTCTCAAATAGTTGCGGAATTGGCGTATTCCTTTTAGTAACTAACAAATCCCTTTTAATTGCTGATAAAGGAATATCTCCATTTTCGTTTATAATCTCTTCCAAAACATTATCTTTTAAAACATAACCAGTAATTATGTCTACACTCTCGCCATAAATGGGAATCCTCGAGAATCGTAGTTTCGGGTTTTCTTCAAAGAATTCTTTAATGGACATAGATTCCGTGGCTATTTTCATCACAGCCCGGGGGGTCATGACATCCTTCGCACAAATTTCATCAAATTTCAGAAGGTTTTTGATCACCTTTGATTCTGATTCCTGAAAAACACCTTCTTCATGAGCTATATCGGCCATTGTAGTAAAATCTTCCCTGCTAAGGACACTGCCATGCACCTCTTTTTTCCCAATTAATCGTGTAAATAACTGAAGCATCCAGAGGAGGCCAGTCCATTTTAAAATCAATACCAAAATGGTTAAAGCCTTTGAAGTAAAATTGGCTAGTTTCCTCCAATAGGTTGCCCCAATTGTTTTTGGTATGATCTCCGAGAGTACAAGTATTAATATCGTCATGATCGTAGATACCACTCCCACCATGACCTCCTCAGTATATTGGATGCCAAAAAGGGTACTGGTTGTACTCCCATATATTTCCTGGTATGCTACCTTAGCCTGTACACCTACTAGTATTGCACCAACAGTATGTGCAATTGTATTTAGAGTAAGGATGGCTATAAGTGGTTGGTCCACATCTTTTTTTAATTCTTCCAGTGTAATGGCATAATGCTTCCCTTCTTTTTTCTTAACATTAATAAAAGTGGGCGTTACACTTAATAGAACAGCTTCTAAAATGGAACATAAAAAAGAAAAAAAGATAGAAACAGATGCATAAAAGAGAAGTAATTCCATTTGATTTAATTAGGACACTAAAATACTAATAATATGATTTACTATTTTCATTAATTATTCCTCCCCCTGATCTACATAAAATAACTGATGTAATTGTGGCCGGATATTTAAATGATATAAACTTCTATTGTTGCGAGAAGGGTAAACACGATTGGAGAGGAAAATAAATACCAATTGGTTTATTGGGTCGGCCCATATAAAGGTGCCGGTAAAACCGGAGTGTCCAAAGCTTTCCATGCTGGCATCTATTGCCGGATAAGCTTCCGAAATCGGTAAGTTTTTATTCTTCAATAGGGGTTTATCAAAACCCAGACCACGTCTATTATCATTTTCTGGATATTGTACTTTTGTAAATTCTTTTATGGTAGCTTCGGAAAGATACCTATGGCCATCATAAATGCCATAATTCTGATACATTTGCAATATTATATGCAGATCTCTGGCTGTTCCAAACAGCCCTGCATTTCCCGATACCCCTCCCATAAGCGCTGCATTTTCATCATGAACCCAACCTTTTACCAGGTCTTTCCTGAATACTGAATCTACTTCGGTTGGTACTATATCATTAGGATACTTCTTAGTTTTGGGCTTAAACCCAAGGGTCGTGGCACCCATTGGCAGATAGAAATATTTTTGTAAATAATATTCATAAGACTCCCCGCTAAGTTGAGAAATAAGCTTAGGGAATATTAAAAATGCCAGCCCGGAATACAGATAGACTTTATTTTCATTGACCTCCGATCGCTTAATTTCCCTGTGTATTTTTGAAACAAATCTGTTTTTTACGTAAAGATGTTCATAAGCCTGATTTTCAAACCTGGGTGAAGGCCCCGAATGGATGTATTTTCGTTTTATTCCTCCTTTTTTTTGAACATCATTAAGAAAAACAATATAAGGCTTTAATCCTGCCTGATGCGCAAGTATTTCACGTAGGCTTAGCTCACTTTTGTTCTTTACATGTTTCCAGGGTTTCCAATACGTAGAAAACGGCACATCTAAATCAAGTTTTCCTTCGTCATATAGTTTCATTAAGGCAAGTACGGGACCTGTAATTTTTGTAACGGACGCAAGGTCATAGATGGCGTTCAGGGCTACTGGTTGGATACTGTCGTAAGTATAAAAACCATAAGCTTTATGAAAAATGATATCACCTTTTTTCGCAACTAAAACCTGGGCGCCGGGAAAAGCATGGTTCTTTATACCATTGGTAATAATAGAATCTACTTTATGGTCAGTTTCCTTTGAAACCCTATCTATTGGGATAGATCTACTGGTAATTTTGCTCAGGGGATTGTGTGAATTTGAATTTTCTTCAGAACTATCCTGCGCGTAGGACTTCGAAAATAAAATACCAAATAGTATTAAAATATAATACCGATACTTAAAAAATGGAATTTTTGCCATCAGAGTGTATGGTAAAGTATTGATAGAACGCAGGCTAACCCATTAGTTTTACTGCATCTTTTGCAAAATAGCTGGCAATGATATCTGCACCGGCCCTTTTGATTGATATCAATTGCTCCATCATAACTGCATCATGATCCAGCCAGCCTTTTTCTGCGGCGGCCTTCAGCATTGCATATTCTCCTGAAACCTGGTATACTGCCACGGGTACTTCTACTTCATCTTTTATTTCTCTTACAATGTCCAGATAACAAATTCCGGGTTTTACCATAATAATATCAGCGCCTTCATCTACATCCATATGAGCTTCTTTAATGGCCTCTATCCTATTAGCAGGATCCATCTGGTAGGTCTGCTTATCTTTAGGAATATTGTCCTTTTTTACAGGAGCTGACTCCAAAGCGTCGCGGAACGGGCCATAAAAGCCACTTGCATACTTGGCGCAATAAGACATGATTCCCGTATTGGTTAATTCTTCATCTTCCAAAGCTTCTCTGATAATTTGTATCCTGCCATCCATCATATCACTGGGAGCTACAAAGTCTGCACCTGCCTCAGCATGTGAAATACTCATTTGTGCCAAAATCTCACTTGTCTCATCATTAAGAATCTGACCATTGGCCACAATTCCATCATGTCCAAATGACGAATAAGGGTCAAGTGCAACATCTGTCATAACCAACATATCAGGACAAGCGCTTTTAACGGAGTTAATTGCGCGTTGCATTAAACCATGTTCATTAAGTGCTTCTGTTCCTTTATTATCCTTGAGTGATTCGGGGACTTTGACAAAAAGCAGAACCGCACATAGACCCATATTCCAGAGTTCTTTTGCCTCTTTACCCAAGTTATCAAGGCTCAACCTATAGTAATTAGGCATTGAAGCAATTTCTTCCTTAACTCCATGACCTTCAACAACAAATAATGGGACTAAAAAATCACTGGGGGTTAAAATTGTTTCACGAACCAAATGCCTGACGGCATTGTTTGCTCGTAATCTTCTATTTCTTCGAAGTGGATACATTGGCTTTATTTTAAGTTTAAAGGTAACGGAAATGAATATATTCTAAATAATAATCTCACCTTTTAAATAGAGAACTGTGCTCCCTGCAATTTTTACCCGTTTGTCTAGGAATTCACAATAAATATCACCACCTCTTTTAGATAACTGTTTGGCTGTAAGTTTAGATTTACCAAGTGCCTTAGACCAATAGGGTATAAGGCTGGTGTGCGCTGATCCTGTTACAGGATCTTCGTTGACTCCACATTGTGGAGCAAAAAAACGCGATACAAAATCTACACTGTCTCCGGGGGCGGAAACAATTACCCCCCGGGCATCCAGTTGATTGAGTAGAAAGAAATTTGGATTCAATTGTTCAATCTCTTTCTGTGTATTATAAATAAGGAGATAGTCTGTCTTTCCTTTTAACGTATAAACCGGATTCTTACCAATTGCTTCGTTAAGTGCCTGAATTGGTTGTATAGTTTTAATGTCATCTGTAGGGAAATCCAGTATTAATAATCCATCTTCACCTTTCTCTACCAGAAGTTTTCCACTTCTGGGTGAAAAGAACTCAATATACGAGTCTTTCAGATTATAATTATTAAATAGGACGAAAGCAGTTGCCAGTGTGGCATGTCCACACAAATCTACTTCCAACTCCGGTGTAAACCATCTAATGATATATTGAGAACCATTTCTAACCGCAAAAGCGGTTTCCGCGAGATTATTTTCCATCGCGATTTTTTGCATTATGCCATCTTCTATCCAGTTTTCCAGGATACAAACGGCAGCAGGATTACCGGAATATAACCGATCTGTAAAGGCGTCTACTTGAAATATTTTTTGCAGCATTTTAAGGGGTATTCACTTCTAAATTACAATTAAAAGATGTCAAATCCATGATTTTGGATTCTCTAATACTTTTATTAATCGGGCCTCTTCACTGCCTCGTTCCGGATGATGGTCATACTTCCATTGAACATGCGGGGGTAGGCTCATAAGAATACTTTCGATGCGCCCATTAGTCTTTAATCCAAAAAGTGTACCCTTGTCGTGAACCAGATTAAATTCAACATAACGGCCACGGCGAATTTCTTGCCAATCCCTTTGTTTACTGGTGTAGTTCAGGGATTTTCTTTTTATAACAATTGGTATATATGCTTCAAGAAATCTATCTCCCACCGCAGTGACAAAGTTATACCAATCCTCAATACTCATATTGTCGGAAGCTTTACAGTAATCAAAAAATAACCCACCTACTCCTCTTGCTTCCGCACGATGACTATTCCAGAAATAGTCATCACATTTCTTTTTATAGATTTTATAAAAATCAGGATCATGCGCATCACAAGATGCTTTACAAACTGAATGAAAGTGCTTAATATCTTCCTCAAACAAATAATATGGCGTAAGATCGAGGCCTCCACCAAACCATTGATCTACCAATTCACCTTTTTTATCATACATTTCAAAATAGCGCCAATTGGCGTGCACAGTTGGGACCATCGGATTCTTGGGATGGAGCACCAGACTTAGACCGCATGCATAAAAATCCGCATCCTTTACACCAAAATAGGTTTGCATACTTTTTGGGAGTTCACCATGAACAGCAGATATGTTTACTCCACCCTTTTCAAAAACTGAACCATCTACAATTACCCTGGTTCTGCCTCCACCACCTTCAGGACGTTTCCAAATATCTTCACGAAATTTAGCAGAACCATCTATTTCTTCTAATCCGGACGTAATTGTGTCTTGAAGTTCTTCAATATAGCTGTAGAATTTATTTTTCATATGATCTTTCATATAATTCCATATCAAGTGGCTCTTCATTTGGCGGGGTATGGGCTTTTAACAATGTTTTTATCCATTTATACCCCGATTTTTCTGCTACTCTAATACTTGATTTATTTTCTTTATACACGATAATTTCCAGGGTTTTTAAGTCGAGATCATTAAATGCAAAAGAAGTGATTTCCTTTACGGCTCTCGTAATCCAGCCTCTACCTTGATAATTTTTATCAATACAATAAGCTATCTCACCGCGCTTAAGTTCCCAATTCAGGTTTTTTAAGATTAGCAAGCCTACAACGGAGGTATTTGTTTTGACGGCAAAAGTAAATTCTGTTTTTAATTTTATCTGTTCGCTTTTATTTAGAACGTAGTTTTCAGAAGCCTGAATAGTCTCATTTTGTCCTAAGGTAGTTGGGAAAAAGCGATGAAATTCTTTTTTATTTGAAGCTAAAAAAGCATGTAAAGAGGGAGTATCCACAATTGTTAAGGGCTCTAAAACAAATAAACTATTTATACGGCTATCCGACATCAATCACATGATTCTATTGAGGTAAAGAAAGAGTATCATATAATTTAATCCCCCTTTTACCTTAAGGCTTATACTCTTTTACTGCATCTATAAATGCTTTTGCATTTTCCACTGGGACGTTGGGCAGAATCCCATGGCCAAGATTAACGACATATTGATCCTTTCCAAATTCATCAATCATTTGTGTGACCATTTTTTTAATGACTTCCGGGGGAGACAACAAGCGGGCAGGATCAAAATTTCCCTGGAGTGTTATTTTTCCTCCTGTCAAAGTTCTGGCATTTCGGGCCGAGCAAGTCCAATCCACTCCAAGTGCAGCTGCACCGGATTTGGCCATATCACCCAAAGCAAACCAACAGCCTTTACCAAAAACAATTACCTGTGTTTCCTCCTTTAGGGCATCTATAATTTGTTGGTTATAAGACCAGGAAAATTCTTTATAATCATTGGGTGAAAGCATGCCGCCCCATGAATCGAAAATCTGAACCGCATTTACGCCTGCTTTTACCTTAGCCTTTAAATATGAGATAGTGGTATCTGTAATTTTCTGCAATAAGTTATGGGCAGCTACTGGTTGTGTAAAACAGAATTCCTTGGCTTTATCAAAGGTTTTACTGCCTTGTCCCTGAACGCAATAACAGAGTATGGTCCATGGAGAACCTGCGAATCCTATTAATGGAATCTCATCTTGCAATTTCTCTTTAGTTGCGCTTATAGCCTGCATTACATAATCTAATTCTTCATTAACATCGGGTACTAAAACGCGGTCTACATCTTTTTGAGAGCGAATAGGGTTTGGTAAATAGGGGCCAAAATCTGGTTTCATCTGTACTTCTATTTGCATAGCTTGTGGTATAACAAGAATATCGCTAAAAAGTATGGCGGCGTCCATTCCAAATCGCCGAATAGGTTGGACAGTAATTTCTGAAGCTAATTCCGGTGTCTGACATCTGGTGAAGAAATCATATTTCTCCCTAATCTCTATAAATTCAGGCAGGTATCTGCCTGCTTGCCTCATCATCCATACGGGAGGGCGCTCTACAGTTTCACCTTTTAATGCTCTTAAAAATAAATCGTTTTTTATACTCATTTTATTTCTTAATGCTCAAATTATAATGCAATGTGACCTTTTTCAAAAGATCTTCTACAACCGGAGTATCTGCAACTATTATGGAATCTGTATATAAAGCAGCCTCTTTTGCAGTGGTATTGCCTATACAGAATACGGTACTATTACCCAACTCATTTGCCAAAGTAAAACTCTTTACTCCACTAGGGCTAAAAAACAATATGGCATCAAAGGATTCTGAAAAATGCAAAGTTGTTAATTCTGTTTTGTATACTACGATTTCCTTAAAATGAATCTTATGTTTTGACAAGATATCAGGTAAATCATCATTTCTTTTATTTCCACAAAAGAATAAAAATGATGCATTTTTATGGTTTTTTGCAACAAAATAGCCTAATTCGGCTGCATTATGGGTCATTTTTACAACTTTATACCCATTTTCTTCTAAAAGTAATTTTGTCTTTGCTCCTACACAAAAGCACTCCCTTCCCAATTCCTTTTTTACATCAAAATTAGAATTATGGTCTATAAATGCCCTAACCGCGTTCTGACTGGTAAAAATATAATAGTCAAAATCGCCGGTTAATTGAAATTCCTGGTAATGGATTTTTATGGCTTCGTAATCCTGAAAATGAATACCAGCATCACTAAGAATCGTTTTTTGATCAGGAGTGAGGAGTTTTGTGGAGAGGATATTTTTCATTGGTTCATCTGGATTTTTATATCCTGCATCAATTCTTTCCCTCCGTTAAATAAGACCTCTTGCGCGCAGGCTTTGCCAAAATCTGCTGAATCTGCTAGTTTAATTTTCTTGTCAATACTAACAGTGCGTTGCCCATCAAGAGACAATAATATACCCTTAAAAAGTAAAAACTCCTTTTTAATAGTAGCTAAAGCCCCTATTGGTGCTGTGCAGCCGCCTTCTAATTCCCTTAAAAACTCGCGTTCAACCTGTGTACAGATTTCTGTGGTTTTATGATTAAGAGAGGTAAGCGCCTTTATACAAAAATGATCTTCCTTTTTGGCCGCAATCATCATAGCACCTTGTGCGGGTGCTGGCACCATCCATTGAAGTTCGGTATAGTTTTCCGGAACTTTATTTAAACGCTCAAGGCCAGCGGCCGCAAAAATTGCTGCATCCCAGGAATTATCTTTTAGTTTTTTCAATCGGGTATTTACATTTCCTCTTAAACCAACAACTTCATGAAGCGGATAGCGATGTAACCATTGTGCTTTTCTTCTTAAACTGCCAGTAGCAATAATTCCTTCGGTATTTAGAAAATTCAGACCTTTATGTACCAATATATCCTTGTGGTTAGCACGTTTCATAGTGGCTGCCTGTACAATACCCTTTGGTAAAATGGTGGGGACATCTTTCATGGAATGTACAGCAATATCAATTTTATCAGCAAGCATAGCCACATCCAAAGTTTTTGTAAAAATTCCTGTAATGCCCATCGAATAAAGAGGTTGATCTAAAACTAGATCCCCATCCGATTTTACAGGGATTAATTGTGTGGAATGCCCCAGTTTATCCAGTTTCTTCTTTACGTCATTTGCCTGCCATAGTGCTAGCTCACTATCGCGGGTGCCTATACGAATGACCCTATTCATTGGGAGTTTAATTCTAGTTGAAAGACCTTTTGTATTAGTTGCAAACTATCATCGGCATCATTCTCAGATTCCTTCAGATGGTTGGCAAACTGTTTAGTAATCTTCTGAATGATTCTTTCAGATATGATATCTGCATGTTCTGAATTGAAATCAGAGAGCTTTTTAGACTGAAAATCCAGTTCTTCTTCTTTCATAGATTTTAGTTTCTTTATAAGGGCTTTTATTACCGGAGCAAATTTTCTGGTTTCCAGCCACTGGCTAAAATCTGATTTCACTTCATCTATAATAGATTCGGCTTGAGGAATAAATTGCTTTCTGCGTTCAAGAGTTTCATCTGTTATTTGTGATAGATGATCCAGGTGCAATACAGATACATCTTTTAATTCTAATACATTATCTGCCACATTTTTAGGAATTGATAAATCCAGAATCAAAAGTGGTTTGTTAGTATAAATAAGCTCTTTCGAGATAGTAGGCGAATTAGCTCCGGTAGCCACGATTAGGACATCTGCCTTACGGATTTCTGTTTGCAAATCTCCATGATCCTTTACGACAAGATTAAACTTTCCCGCAATTTTTTCGGCCTTATCCTTAGTTCGGTTAATAAGGGTTATATGAGAATGATTTGTATGTTTGATAAGGTTTTCACAAGTATTCCTGCCTATTTTACCCGTACCAAAAAGTAAAATATTCTTTTCTGAAATATTGGAAACATTTTTTAGAATGTACTGAACAGATGCAAAGGCGACTGAGGTAGCCCCGGTTGAGATTTCTGTTTCATTTTTAATTCGCTTGCTGGCTTGAATGACCGAATTAATGAGGCGTTCCAAAAAGTGATTTGTAAGATCATGTTTTTTGGAGTGGTAAAAGCTGCGTTTTAACTGACTTATTATTTCAAAGTCACCCAGGATCTGGCTGTCTAATCCAGTGCCTACAAGAAACAAATGGTTAATTGCCTCATAATTTTTTAACACATAAGCTACTTCCTGAAATTCTTCGATTGTTCCCCGGGAATGATCACAAAGTAGTTTAATTAACTGAAAGGGGTGCTGCGCAAAACCGTGCAATTCTGTTCTATTACAAGTGGAAGTAATAAGAAGACCATCAACACCTATTGCCTTCGCTTCGGTTAAAACTGCCTCGGCGGCTTCCTGATCCAAGCTAAATTTCCCCCTTACTTCTGCGTTGGCATTTTTATAGCTTAGCCCAACAGTATAAAAGGAATTGTGTTTGGAGATATGATACCTCTTCATGAATTTTCAATATAGCTCACAAAAATAGTAGCATCCACTTAATAAAAATAACGCTGGAGGTACAATATATATCGCTTTAAGTATTTTTATCTCAATTTCATCGAAAACATACAAAAATCCTTTACTTTTATGGCCCTAACAGCTGTTAGAAAACATTCTATCTAGAATGTTTCTAAATAGAATGCCTATGAGTTCACATCAAACAGATTCCAAAAATATCGTTCAAGGTTCTTTTGCAGAAGTCTTGATAGATGATGATTTTTATGTGTTAAAAATACAAAATGAAGGCCCTGAGGTTCAAAAAGTTACCCGGGATATTGATAGTAGCTTTATTCAATTCCACTTTTGTTTAAAAGGGAGTGCAAAATTTATTTTTAATGATGGCCATTATGCCCTGGAGGTATCCGAAGAGAATTCTTTACTGTTGTATAATACGCAATTAGACCTTCCATTAAATTTGGAACTTAATCCTATGTCATGGATGGTATCTGTTATAATGACCATACGAAGGTTTCATTCTCTATTTTCAAAAGAAGCGGACTATATTCCTTTTTTGAGTGATGATAATAAGGAAAAGAAATACTATTCCCAGGAAGGTGTTACTCCTGCAATTGCAATTATTCTTAGCCAAATAATTAATTATAATCTCCATCCTTCCATTAAGGCGCTTTATGTAAAAGCCAAGGTATATGAATTAATCTCATTGTATTTCAACAAAAGTGAAGATGCAGATTTAGAACAGTGTCCCTTTTTAGTGGATGAAGATAATATAAAGCGAATAAGGCAAGCTAAAGAAATCATGATAAGCCGCATGGCAGAACCGCCTACCCTGACACAGTTATCTGAAGAGATTGGCCTTTCACTTAAAAAACTAAAGGAGGGTTTTAAACAAGTATATGGAGAACCAGTATTTAGTTTTTTGTTTGACTATAAAATGGATTTCGCACGTAAAATGTTAGAATCTGGTGAGTATAATGTAAATGAAGTAGGGCATAGGATAGGATATAGTACATCCAGTCATTTTATTGCCTCTTTTAAAAAGAAATTCGGGACTACTCCAAAAAAATATTTAATGTCATTGAATAATTAGTAGTATCCTAAAGAAGATTTCTCGATATTTAATATACTGTAAAATATGCATATGAAAACACTCGGAAAATTTATTACCTCTTTGCTTTTTTGCATCTTAATTACACAATGTTCTCAGCGTCAAAAGCAAAGAGATAATATTGAAGCCGTAAAAGAAGAAATGGCCCAAATCCTGGTTTTTACAAAAACTATGGGTTATAGGCACAAGTCTATTGAAAAAGGGGTCGAAATTCTCAAAAATTTAGGGAAAGAGAACAGTTTTTCAATTACACAAACGGAAGATTCAATGCAATTTAATGACAACAACTTGAAAAAATATGATTTAGTTCTTTTCTTAAGCACAACTTTGGATGTATTGGGGCCTGATCAGGAACAAGCTTTTAAAAACTATATTAATAATGGCGGTAATTTCATGGGAATACATGCGGCCACCGACACTGAATATGACTGGCCATGGTATGGTAAGTTGGTAGGCGCATATTTTGACGGCCATCCAAATGACCCCGATATCAGAGAGGCCAAAATGAATGTTGTGAACAAGGAACATTTGTCAACAGCTCATTTAAAAGATACATGGGTACGCAACGATGAGTGGTATAACTATAAAAATTTAAATCCAGAACTGCAGGTGCTTATTTACCTTGATGAAACTTCATATGAAGGAGGAACAAACGGAGATAACCATCCTATTGCATGGTTTCAGGAATTTGATGGAGGTCGTGTTTTTTATACCGGTGGAGGCCATGCCGAGGAATCTTTTGATGAACTCGATTTTCAGAAACACTTAGTAGGAGGAATAAATTATTGCCTGGGGAGATAATCAACATTCTTTTGAAAAACCCATTTATCATTTTATAGTTATGGATCGAAGAAAGTTTAATAATACCATAGGATTTGCAGCGATAGCTGCAGCAGCGATACCCACTGCTTGTGCAGATAATAAAGTGGGCCACAAGGAAATAACAAAGAAGGCAATGGAGGACTGTTGTTTTGAAGTCAGCGAAGAATTGTCTAAACGCATGTACGACAAGGCTTTGGAAATAACTAAATCTAAAGTTCGCGGAGGTGATTCTGAAATTTTCTTTCAAAAGCCCTTTGTAGATGCAGCTTTTTCTGATAATATTTTTCTCTGGGATACTTGTTTTATAGTGGCTTTTACAAAATACCACCTTGACGAATTACCGGTATATCAGGCACTTGATAATTTTTATGAGCGTATAGAAGAAGATGGGTTTATCTGCAGGGAGTACAGAAAGGATGGCAGGCCACTTTGGTCTAAAGATCACCCGGTTTCAATTAATCCTCCTTTATTGGCTTTTGCAGAAACTGAAATATATAGCGTTAAGAAAGATAAAAACCGTCTAAAGAAAGCCTATCCTGTTTTAAAAAAGAATTTTGAATATCACCTAAATACCTATCAGGGAGAGGACAAACTATTCTGGGGAGACACTTTAGGTATGGGGATGGACAATATTCCCAGATTCCCAAGGGGATGGACTACGGATAAAGGAAATGGGATGACACATCACGAGCTCGGGGAAAAGTTAGGAAAGATGAGCGGTTCAACAGGAGAGGAACGCTTAAATTCATTTATCAGGGAATATGTAAACACTCTGCAAGGCGTGTGGAATGATGAAGGCAGATTGGTTGATTTTACAGCACAGATGGCTATGTATGCCCTGCAGCTTAAGTTTATTGCAAATGAGATTGGAGTAACAGAGGACATTCAATTCTACGAAAATTTTCATGCTGAGGTTAAAGATGCCTTAAATTCTCTTTGTTGGAATAATGAGGATGCGTTTTATTATGATCTGGGATATAACAAACAAATAAAGCGAAAGCATATTGGCATGTATTGGGTATTGTTAGGTGAACTGGTTCCCGAAGAACGTCTGGATCTATTTTTAGCACACTTGACCAATCCTGACGAATTTTACAGAAGAACACCATTACCGGCACTTTCTGCCGATGACCCGGATTATAAAGGTTGGGGCGATTATTGGCTTGGAGGTGTTTGGGCTCCTACTTCCTATATGGTATTAAAGGGATTATCAGCTAACGGGAAACATGAATTGGCCAAAGATCTGGCTGAGAAAACATATGCTGCAGTTGCTGAAGTTTTTGAAGCAACCAGCACTTTTTGGGAGAATTATGCTCCGGATCTAATTTCTTATGGAATGCCTGCTAAAAAAGATTTTTGTGGATGGACGGGTTTGGTACCCATAGCAATCTATAAAGAATACATTAGTAAACAGGCTTAGATACAGAGCTGTAGTTCGGGACTTCAGAACCACATTTTTTATAATGGCCTGGCCACAATTATCCCCGTATTTTTTTTAATCTTTTTCAAATATTCTACTAAAGGTAATTCAGATACTTCAACCTTTCCCGAAGAAGAAGCATGCAGTAAGTGAATACGGCCATCTTTTTCTCTAATGGCAATGCCGGTATGGGTGATATCAAGCCCGGTAATAGAGGTGGTCAGAGCAATAATATCGCCATTCATTATTTGATTTTCATTAGCCTCAATCTGGTCCCGGGGCAAAATGCAAATAGATTGGTGGTTAAGGGAGTTTTCTGAAGCTATAATTTTTTCGAAATTTTCTTCGTCCTGCAAAAAGGGATACAAATCCCTGTGTGTACTCATAAAATTAATGTCTTTCTTTATTTCAACACCCCCTATTTCTGCAGTTACATCTTTCAACAATCTTTTCTTTTCGTTGTTAACTATCCATTCGGAAAAATAATGTAATCGGGAAGCATAACCATCTAATTCACCATCCTTATATCGGATATTTTCAAGAGTACTGGCGAAGGAATCAAAATTCATTTTATCCTCCATTAACAAAGTACTAAAGGCCAAAACGTTCTCAACATAGGTAGTGCAGTCCATGCCCTGCAAATTAATAACCAAAGATTCAGATTCTCCTATTTCCAATGTTTTGGCTACATATGGCGTTCCAAGAAATGTTTCACCAACAGAGATCATGGTATCGCCAAAATCTGATTGTTTTAAATTTTGAATTTCTTTAATCTTGACATCAAATGCTTTTTTGTCTTGATCAGAACAAATAAGCTTTTGGGCACTAATAGTAAAAGATAATAAAAAGAAAAAAAATGAAGAAACTAATTTCATGTCCATTTGCATTTTAAGCAAAAGTACAATTTAGAAGCCAAAACTTCCATAACCACGGTACTGGTTTGGCCTGTAAGCAATAGCCCTTTTTCGATCTTTTAATAAAAAGGTTTCAGTTACAAAGTTGATTGCCTCCTCCTCAGTATCCGTATCTGCCATCCGCAATCCTTCATTAATATAATAAGGAACAGAATTGAAGGGGGTATTATCTGCAAATATCACAATATGGACTTTAAAATTCTTTTGGTAATCCTGGCTATTTTGTGTCTTAAAATAATATGCGGTATAAGGATTACTCTTATAAATGATAGACCTGTCACCGAGGGATATAATCTTATCTTTATTACTGTCAAATCTTCTGTCCTTATAAATAAGGGCTTCTGCTAAGTATTTTTCAGAACTGTATTGATGTGGAAAAATATCAGATTTCCCCTGGCGCATTAATTTAGTATATAACAAAAGCCTGCTATTAATATCATATGCCATAGAATTGATCACTGCCGTTGGTATACTTTTTCCATCCAGAGCAAGCTGTGTTACATAGGTGCTGCGAATTTGTGGATCTTTTACTAAAAGGAGTCGGTTAAAAAATTGACTCATTTCTCTTTCTCCTGCAAAAGGATATAGTAAAACAACATAATCCTCTAAGATGTTATTATTTCTGAGCCTGGTATAGTTTGCCTGCCTTGTTTTTAATTGATTGTTATTTTGTTCACCCAGATGCCTTTTCAAGAGAATTTTAGCATCATTTAAAAGCTGACCCCTATATTTTTTATAGTGTGCGGGTTTTACCAGATCTTTATTTTTTAGTTGTGCCAGAAGTGAAAAAATAGGCGCTTTGTATTCCGTGATAGAACTGTATTTGAGCAACTCAGGATATAGTCTCTTTGCTAATTCCAAACTGTCTTCATATGGTTTAAAAACACTCTTTATCTCTGCCGTATTAGAGACCAAAGGCAAATCTTGTGACATAAGAGCAAGCAATAGACTCGCAGAGGCCTCAGTTTTTTTCCTTGCAATGGACTGCAGAATTTTAATTTGTGCACTAGAATTATTATATGATTTGGCATATAAATCCTTCATGAATGGAATAACCTTATGATGCTGCAACTCTCCTAATTTCTTTATGAGATAAGATTGTATATGTTTTTTATCCTCATCAAAGGAGTATTGTGAGATATAGTAGGTTAATGAATCTATATGGCGTTCATCAAATAAAAGATATCTATAACCTTTTATGACTATACTGTCATTTTCTCTGAGTGCAGCAAAGAAATCTGCTGTTTTATCTTCAAGAATATCTCTTCCAATAGGCTTTCCTTCGGGTTTAAAATTGTCAAAAAAGGCACTTATAAACGGACTGGGTTCTGAAATGGTATCGACTACTGCCTTTAACTGGTAAAGTAATCCACCCCGAATGATATTCTTAATTAGAATACCCCTTGTACTTGCAGTATCGGTGATTACGAATTGCAATTCGTGGTACCCATCACCTGATGTTTTAGTTTTTTCATTTTGAATATTAAACTTTTTATCAGAATATTGTTTTTTCCGTAAAACCCAAATAGAATCGATATTGGAAAAGGTGAGATAGTCATGTGATTTTGTTATCTCTATCTCAATTGCCTCATTATTTTTGTTTTGATAAATTGTCTTTTTCGAATAGGGACTATATGCTTTTGTTTTTTTCTTATTACGGAACTGGTAATTGCTATTTTCAACAAATTTCGGAGGCTCTATAGATGTAACCGTACTAAAATGCATAGCAGTATCCACTACCTTTTTGAATGCTTCGGGATAATACACTTCTCTAATTTTAAAAGAATTAAAGAAATCCTTTGCATTTATGTCACTTGTTGTACGCGCACCTAGCAAATAATAATCACCCCTTTTTATTACTGTTTTCAGGTATAAATTCTGACCCGTTACTGAATCCCATAAAGCTTTGGAAGTAAGAGTTTTATTTTCAAAGGAATTATATTTTGGTTTAAGTTTTAGGTCCTGGTATATTCGTTTTTGAATTTGTTTAAGTTCAAATGTGTCCTCCTCAATAAAATTTAAATCGTTCAGGGTGGTCTTCTTAAGGAAATAATAAGAATTCGTTGCCGGGTCATATCCTTCAATGCTGCGACTACCGCCTCTTGATGCATTTGTAAATTTATGAAGCCCTGGCATGGATACCTCAAAGTCCTTATAAACTGAAGAAATGAACTTATTTCCTTCATTAGGGGCTTTAAACTTGAGGCTATTAAATATTATATCAGAATAATTAATGACGTAATCACCTTCTCCTCCCATTTTAAAAATAAGTATCTCCAGCGGCGTAACGTAAATTTGGTATCGCTGATGATCACCATTCTTTAATTTGTTTCTAATATCCAAGCCCGTATACTTCTTGTTTATAATGGGTGTTTTACTTAATATTGTTCCGGGTATATTTTCAAATAATAATTGTTCAATATCCTCTAAAGTGTAGTCTCCTCCCGCTTTCAAACTGGCATATGTGGGTATCCTGTTTACCATTAAATAACTTCCATTTGCTAAATCCGGTGAAACATAAACTGTAGTAGTTCTTTCGGATATTGGATATAATTTAGAGGGCAGTGAAATGGTAAAGAAATTATCATCTGGCCCAAAAGTGTTATAAGAATGTTCCCGTATTTTCTTAACGAATTTGTCTTTGAGTTTTTGACCTTTATCTGTAGCTTCAGAAACAAGGGGTTGTACAACATATCCTTTTTCTTGTAATAACGCAATTACACCGTGCGCACCTGGTAAATGTGCTGCCCCAATTCCTGCAAAAACTTTAGCTTTTTGCATAGCAGAATCTAAACTTCTCGCCATGTTCTCATTACGGATATAGAGCATATTTTTTAAATAATGATCCGTATACATCGCTTTATCAATAGAATCTAATAAGCTTAAATTACGCTCTCTATATGCATCCTGCATTAAAAACATCAGATCTTGTTGTTGCATCCGTTTTTGAAGCCATTCATCCGGTTTCATTTTCATGGAATTCAGGCCAGCTCTTCCTACCAATGCTGCTGATTCCTCGAGTTTCTCCAGTGCAAGGATAGGTTTGTTAAACCGACTTCCGGCCTGATAGATGAACATATCCAAATAGGTGTCCTCCTCAAAATTTTGTGAGTATTCATTAGTTCTGTAAAGTATACTGTTTACTAATCTTTCTTCAAATGCCAGGTAAGATGCAAGGTCTTTTTTCCGTGGATGTTGCAAAGCAAAAGAATGTGTATAAAATCCTTTAGTGGTGAAACCATATCCCTCTTTCTGAGAACTTGAACCAAAACGCTCTTCGCTTTCCAGCCAGGTTTCAGGATCAGATTCGAGTGCAACTACTTCACTTTTATCCAGGGCTTCATAAAAAACATCGTCCAGGCGGAAAGCAATCTTTTTACTAACGTGCATGGTGCCATATAAATAGGAAGATGTTTCTAAGCCGTTTCCAGAAATTTCCCAGAGCAAGCTTTTTTCCGATTGGGAATAGCCCATCAGTGATAAAACAAGGCAAAGGATTACATAAGTTAAGCGCATTATTTTTGGTTTGTTTGGGACCCCGTGTAATTATAACGAGGTAAAAATAATTTCTGATTCAGGTGCAATTTTGAAAAATTTCCCGCTTGGAATGGTTAGCTCCATAGGGATTACTTATATGGTCATCAGAAAAGTATTCGCCTTAATTTAACGGAGTTTCATTCCAAGTAGTATTTTTGTATTGTTAAAAAAAGTAGCTTAAAAGAGAATTATGAAGGGTGTATTACTAGTGAATTTAGGATCTCCCGATGGTCCTACTGCAAAAGAAGTAAAACCATATCTGGACGAGTTTTTGATGGATGAGCGCGTAATTGATGTGCCAAATTGGTTGAGGAACCTATTGGTTCGCGGGATTATTCTGCAAACACGGCCAAAGAAATCGGCTAAAGCTTATGCCAAGATTTGGTGGGATGAAGGATCTCCTTTAATAGTAATCTCAGAACGCTTTGCAGCCAAAGTCCAGCAAAAAACAGACCTTCCGGTTGCCCTCGGGATGCGTTATGGTTCTATGAGCATTAAAAACGCCTTAAAGGAGTTAAAAGACAAAGGTGTGAGCGAAATTTTACTAGTGCCCCTTTACCCTCACTATGCGATGTCTTCTTATGAGACTGTTGTAGTTAAAACTATGCAGGAACAGCAGGCGAATTATCCCGATATCAGAATTACCACCTTACCTGCCTTTTATAAAAGTCCGGATTACATTAAAGTGCTTGCGGATCGAATTTCGAAGGGATTAAAGAACTTTGATTACGATCATATATTATTTTCTTATCACGGTATTCCTGAACGACACATCAGAAAATCAGATCCAACTAAATTCCATTGCAAAATAGATGGAAATTGTTGCCAAATAAACTCGGTTGCACACAATACGTGCTATAGACATCAGTGTTATGATACTACTGAATTGGTAAAGGCGGAGTTAAATCTATCTGAACACAAGGTGAGTTCTTCTTTCCAGTCACGACTTGCAGGAGACCCTTGGTTAAAACCTTATACAGACTTTGAGTTTGAGCGTTTGGCGAAAGCCGGGATTAAGAAGCTTGCTGTGATTACGCCTGCTTTTGTAAGTGATTGCCTTGAGACTCTTGAAGAAATAGCTATGGAGGGCAAAGAACAATTCATGGAAGCGGGAGGGGAGGATTATATACATATTCCTTGTTTAAATGAGAGTGATTCCTGGGTAGCTTTAATGGCGGAATGGATAAATAATTGGCATAAAAGTGAAACACTTCCGGTATAATGGCCGGCATTCATTTATTGTCATTGGACTTGTAAATGGTGGAATCATCTAACAGTATATGTTTAATTTCATAATCATTGTACAATAATGGCGAAAGCCTCCGCAGATCAATTAGGGGAAGAACCCATTGGAAAACTCCTTATTAGACAAGCAGTACCTGCCTCGATAGGCATTCTTGTGATGTCTCTCAATATATTAGTAGATACTATATTCGTTGGTAATTGGATTGGTTCTATTGCCATAGCGGCCATTAATGTAGTTCTGCCGGTTTCTTTTTTTATTGCAGCATTGGGAATGGCTATTGGGATTGGCGGAAGCAGTATTATTTCTCGTGCTCTTGGCGCGGATCGTAAAGAGAAGGCACTAAAAACCTTCGGGAATCAGATTACGCTAACTTTGTTGGTCACCATTTCTATGGTGCTTTTAGGTCTTTACTATGTAGATAGTTTAATTCCTGCATTCGGGGGTAAGGGGGCCATATTTGATCCGGCAAAGATTTACTATATCATAGTTTTATACGGAGTACCTTTTTTAGCTCTTTGCATGATGGGCAATACAGTTATTCGGGCTGAAGGAAAACCTAAGTTTGCCATGATTGCGATGATTATACCATCAATAGGCAATCTGGTATTAGACTACATATTCATTTATGTATTTGATTGGGGAATGGCAGGAGCAGCCTGGGCAACCACAGCTGGGTACCTTATGTGTTTCACCTATATTTTTTATTTTTTCAGATCAAAAAATTCTGAATTAAAAATTAATTGGTCTCATTTTGGATTAGATAGAGTTATTTTACGAGAAATAGGAAGTCTGGGATTTGTGACCCTCTCACGACAGGCCGTAGTAAGTATCACCTATTTGCTTATGAACAATATATTGTTTGACCTGGGAGGAGAACCTATGGTGGCTGTTTATGCCATTATAGGAAGAATGCTAATGTTTGCCCTCTTCCCTGTATATGGTGTTACCCAAGGATTCCTTCCTATTGCAGGCTATAATTATGGGGCACAAAACTATGATAGGGTAAGGGAGTCCATTAAAACAGCTATAATATATGCAGCATTTATAGCTACCCTGGTCTTTGTGGTACTTATGATTTTTCCTGCGGAGATCACATCTTTATTTTTAAGTGATAAACCAAATATGCCCGCCCTGGAAAGGGCAACAAATGCCTTTGTATTGGAACATACTCCTTCTGCAATGCGATGGGTTTTTGCCGCAACACCTATAATTGCATTACAGCTAATAGGGGCCGCATATTTTCAAGCCGTTGGAAAAGCGGTTCCTGCTTTGCTTCTTACTTTAACCCGGCAAGGCTTCTTTTTTATTCCTTTAATCCTGACTTTACCAAATTATTTAGGTGAATTGGGCGTTTGGATCTCCTTCCCCATAGCAGATGTATTGTCAACCCTGGTTACTGGATTTTATTTAAGAAAAGAGGTCAAAAAGGTACTAGTCTGAGATCTATTATTCACATAATATAAAACCCACTATTTTTGTAAGGTTCGGGTAGTTCTTTTTCCCCAAGAAGTTCCTTAATGTTTATCTCAATGGCACGTGCAATGCTTGTCATAGCCGTATCTGTCGGGCTATTTTCGAAAGGGTCCTGAATAACAAATGCAATTTTTTCGAGCATAAAAAAAGGAATGGAAATTAAAATTAATAAAGGAATCTCCAAAAACCCATAGACATTTTCAAGTGCTAAAGACAACAATATCAAAAAGATATAGATAAAAAAGTGTAAAACATTTCTGTACGTTCTGGGAAACACTGTATTTTTTATTCGTTCAGCCATGCCCATCGAGGCTGTAAAATTCAAAATAGTAGTATCTAACTGTATTTGTTGGTAGTCATTAAGTGAATTCTCTTTATGGAGGACTCTTACATTTTGCCCATGATGGTCGAGTAAAGCCAAAGGGACATGATTTTTGTGCCTAATAGATATTATTTCATCCTCAGAAATAAAGTCTTCTAAATTAACAAGCACATCCTGCTTTCGCAAATGCCGCCCGAGTGCGTAGCACCAAGCAATCTGTCGATACGCCATAGTTTTCACAATACTTTTATCGGATTTTTTACTGAACTGCTTTAGTTGTATCACCAAAGTCCTTGAATCATTGACTATTGCCCCCCAAATTTTTCTGGCTTCCCACCAACGGTCATAGGACTGTGAAAGCTTAAAAGATAACAATAAGGCAATAGCTGTTCCTAAAAATGTTCCTATACTTAATGGTATATCCAGGTTAATTATATAAAGTTTTATAAAATAAATAATTACCGAAAACACACTTACAATGAGCAGATCCCATTTTATTTCTTTGAACCAATATTTTAATGGGATTCTCTTTTCTAATATCATTGATTATTTCTTTATACTTATTCTTCTTTTCTTTCTTAATCTGTGAAATACAGGCATATGGCTTTTAGATTAACGTGCCAAAATGTTGATTTTTTCAATAATTTCTCATTAGCTAAAATTAGGGAATATTTCTACACAAAGCGTTCAAAACACTTTCAATTAGGCACGTTCAATACTTAAAAAGCACATTTAGTCGGTTAGATCAAATACAATCATCTGTTGATATATTACATTCTCTTTTCCCAACTTTTTTCCTACATTTAGCCAGATTAAATCAATTAAAATTAATATGAAGATCATTACGGCAAAGACCGGCCTTATACTTATGGCTGCTTTCTTTTTCATTTCTTTTGCAAAAGCTCAAAAAAAACGTAGTAACACCAATACCCGGAATCAATTTCCGGAAGCATTATATTCAAGCCTTGAATATCGATTGATAGGCCCTTTTCGGGGAGGGAGATCTGCTGCGGTTACAGGAGTGCCGGGAGAGCCAAATCTATTTTATTTTGGTGCCACAGGTGGCGGTGTATGGAAAACAACTGACGGCGGCAGGAGTTGGGAAAATATTTCAGATGGTTTTTTTGGTGGCAGTATAGGCGCAGTGGAAGTGGCAAAAAGTGACCCAAATGTTATTTATGTTGGCGGTGGTGAAAAGACTTTGCTAGGCAATGTTTCTTCCGGTTATGGCGTCTGGAAAACCGAAGATGCCGGCAAAACATGGAAGTCTGTAGGCCTTGAAAAAAGCAGACAAGGTTCAGGTATCCGAATTCATCCAAATAACCCGGATTTTAATAAAAAAATATGGAAGACTGGAATAGGGGCAATTAAATATTACAGATTATGGGAGAATACTATAATTATATAAAGGCACTGCATCTAATATTTGTTGTAACATGGTTTGCCGGTTTATTTTATATACCCAGATTGTTTATTTATCATATTGAAGCAACCGATAAGCCTTCTCCTGATAAAGAAATACTTTCTGATCAACTCAAGCTAATGACAAAACGGTTATGGTACATAATTACATGGCCTTCAGCAATTTTATGTACAATATTTGCCATCTGGTTGTTGTTGTTAATACCAGCCTGGTTAGATCAACCATGGATGCTTATTAAGTTGTTCTTTGTAGTATTACTAATTGCTTATCATTGGAAAACACATTTAATATATCTTCAATTACAGCGCGATGAAATAAAATATACTTCCAATTTTATGCGTATTTGGAATGAAGGTGCCACTGTGATATTGTTTGCGGTTACTTTTTTGGTTATATTAAAGGGTACTTTCAATTGGATTTTTGGGGTTTTGGGGATTATTGTCCTTGGAATTCTTCTGATGCTTGGTATACGGCTGTATAAGAGGATTAGAGATAAGAATCCCGACGCTTAATTCGCTTTAATTTGAGGAATTTGATAGGCGGCTTTGGCTTGATTATTGCTATCTTTAAACTCAAATCAGGAGTCCTTGCTTAGAAAGTTATCCCTTAGATCCCAAATTTTTGTCGCTATGATTTTACTGGTGGTTATAGCATCGGTATTAATAGCAGGGGTTACTATATACCAATATAGGGAGCAATCTAAAGATTATCACCAGGTCCGTTTGGAACGGAAGGAGGGTCAGATAAAACAGAGCATAGCTTATACTTTAGAGGAAACCACTTATCCGGTTACTACAGAAAATCTCGCGCTGATATTTAAAGATGAAATTTATCGGATTGCTGATGTCCAAAATGTTAATTTCAATATTTATGACCTTGACGGGAATTTAATCAAGAGTTCAATACCAAGATTCAGAAATGATTCCATATCTCTTCACCTGGGAGCGGAAATAATTAATATGTTATCAAATACAGCAGACAAGCGTTATGTTCTCGACGATACTGCTGCGGGGGATAAATATCAGGCTTCATATACCTACATAAACGATGATAAATTTAAACCAATTGGTATATTAAACCTCCCATATTTTCAGGATAACTCCTTTAACGACATGGAACTCAAGGAATTTCTGATGCGTCTGAGTGTTGTATATCTGTTTATGTTACTTATTGCCATTATTCTGGCTTATTTTATTTCAAAATACATAACCCGTTCTTTACAAACCATTTCTGAGAAGATTACGCAGACCGACCTAACGAAAAGAAATGAAAAAATCCTTATTGAAAATCCGGGACACGAAATAGGAAAACTCATTAATTCATACAATGATATGATTGATGAATTAGAAATAAGCGCAGCAAAATTAGCGCGGAATGAAAGGGAACAGGCTTGGCGCGAGATGGCCAAGCAAGTAGCTCATGAAATAAAAAACCCCCTAACTCCTATGCGCTTAAGTGTTCAAAGTTTTGAAAGAAAATTTAATCCGGAGGATCCAGAAGTACAAACCAAAGTAACCGAATATTCCAGGACTTTGATACAACAAATAGATACAATGAGCAGCATTGCTTCTGCTTTTTCCAACTTTGCCGAAATGCCCGCTCAGCAGAATGAAAATTTAAATGTGGTAAAAATAGTCAAACTGGCGTTGGACATTTTTAATGAGAAATACATACATTTTATTGCAGATGAAGAGGAAATTATTGCCAAGTTAGACCGTACCCAATTGATACGTGTAATTACCAATTTGGTGAAGAATGCAATACAAGCAGTTCCGGAAGTAGAATCACCAAGAATATTAGTTTCGGTGGTTTCACAGGGTGATAAAGTAAAAATATCAGTGGCGGACAATGGTATTGGAATTCAGGGTGGCTTTAAGGATAAAGTGTTTGAACCCAAGTTTACAACTAAAACCAGCGGGATGGGATTAGGCCTTGGCATGGTGAAAAATATTGTTGAAACCTATAGCGGGACTATTAATTTTACATCACAGCCTGGAAAAGGTACAGTATTCACCGTTATGTTTCCAAAAGACGCATAAAATTAACAAAATAACTACAAATGAACTTTGAAAATATCCTGATAGAGCTTAATAGTAGCCTCGCAACAGTTATTATTAACAGGCCAAAAAAACTGAATGCGTTAAACAGAGCAACGATCAAGGACTTAAGTAAGGCATTTAAGACTCTGGATAAGGATAAAACGATACGAGCCATTATACTCACCGGGAGTGGCGAAAAAGCGTTTGTCGCCGGAGCGGATATTTCAGAGTTTGCAAACTATTCCGTAAAGGAAGGCAAAGAACTTGCAGCAAAAGGGCAGCAGGCTCTTTTTAACCTTATAGATAACTTATCTACTCCTGTCATTGCAGCTATAAACGGTTTTGCGCTTGGCGGCGGACTGGAATTAGCCATGGCCTGTCATTTCAGAATTGCCAGTAATAACGCCAAAATGGGCCTGCCTGAAGTTTCTCTTGGGGTGATTCCAGGTTATGGTGGAACGCAACGCTTACCCCAATTAATTGGAAAAGGCAGGGCGATGGAACTTATAATGTCAGCGGGAATGATTGAAGCAGAAAAAGCTTTATCCTACGGTCTGGTAAATTATGTGGTTCCTCAAGAAGAACTTCTACCACTATGTCTTAAAATAGCAGGCAGAATAACGAATAACTCTCCTGTTGCCATTTCTTATGCAATAAAAGCGGTAAATGCGGGTTTTATGAGTAATGCGAAAGGGTTTGAAACCGAGATAAATGCATTTGGAAGCTGTTTTGGAACAGCCGATTTTAGAGAAGGCACTACTGCCTTTTTAGAAAAAAGAAAAGCAGAATTTCCCGGAACCTGATGAGCTTAAAATTCATTATCTATCATGAAAATTCGTTTTATCATATTTTTTGCAGTTTTTACTGCAAGCTTTATCTACGCCCAAAACATGCCTATTTCTTATGATTTTGGAGAAAAGTATGACGACAGATATAAGTATTCCAATTTAGTCTCCATTTCTGAAGATGGAACAGGCGGAACAGTTTTGGTAAGATCTTACTTTACAGGAATGATCCTGAAGCCTAAGGGTTATTTTATAGAGCATTATAATAAAGATCTTGAACTGGTCTCAGAATATAATTATAAATTAAAAGGACCTGATCTTATAGAGGGTTACTTAAAAAACGGGCAATTATATTTACTGTTCTTGGATTATAACTTTGAAACTATGTCATATGATTATATAGTTCACCGAAGTCCAATATCAGATTTTAATTTTACCCAGGAGAAGTTACTCTCAATTCGGTCAGATCAGGTAAAACAACCATACGACCGCAACTATTACAACAGAAATTTTTCGTCTGGTTTTACCACAACGGCCTTATTTAACGATGATAAAAGCGCATTTATAATTAGCACACATTTTAAGAAGGGAAAGATTAATAAACACAATATTTATTTATTTAATGCTTCGCTTAAAAAGATATTCGAACAGGATTTTTCTAAAGAAATAGAAGATAAGAACTATGCTTTTGAAAATATAGTGGTCTCCCCAAACATGGAACGTGCTTATATAATTGGTAAGGCTTATTTTAAAAAGAAAAGATTTTCCGCTTTGGAACGTAAATTTCAGTATGAACTTATTATGCTGACTAAACAAGGCGCCACTACACAAAACTTTGACGGTCCCGGAAAATACTCTGAATCTCTAAAACCAATTCTTCGTGACGGGAATCTTATTTGTGTTGGGTTTTATGCTGATCGAAAGGATAACAGGTATAATGGGTTGGGCTATTTTAAATTAGACCCAATAACACTTGAAGTCCAAATAAGGAAATACAATCCTTTTTCAAATCAGTTTATGTCAGACAAGTTTGGAAAAGAGGACGCAGAGCACGTAAAGAACCTGGTATTTAAAAGTGTAAGCTTTACACAGGATGACGAAATACTCTTTAATGCAGAGGAGTATTTTGTTACATCCAGTGTACAGGCAAATTCAAGTGGAGGCAGACTAAGGGTGGAACGTTTTCATTATAATGATATAGTGAGTGCAAAGCTCAATCTAAAAGGAGAAATGCTTTGGGCAAGAAATATTAATAAAGCTGAAGTAACACAGGGTGATGGCGCCTATGCATCCTATTGTTCCTATACCAAAAATGATAACACCTACTTTTTTATAAGTAGCTCGGCTGAAAATCCTCAATTACTCAATAATGAACGTATAATTTTTAAACAGGGCTTGAGCAGGAATAGAAATGTCTTTGTAATCCAATTAGACAAACATGGTAAAATGAGTTATGAAAAAATTATTGATGATAAAGAAGCTCGCTTGCCGCTTATGGTTTCAAAACCTCTAATGGACTTCAATGATAACGCGGTTTTGTTTTATGCTAAAAGAGGAACCAAAAAACAATTAGTGCATGTCTCTATCAATTAAATTGTGTCAATAGGAATAATTCCATAAATTTGGAATAAATCCATATATTGAAACAAAAAGATTTTATTAAGGGAAGAGGCGCACAGCAAAATACTCCAAACAAATTTCTTAAACATATACACGAAATTCAGCAAGATTTTCTTGAATTTTGCAGAAAGGAAGGCGAGGAGGCCACACAAAGGAAAACACAATACTTGCCTGTTTTCCCTAAAACAATTGTAAATAAAGTTACCAGCCCGGACGTTGGGATGGAATACTCAATGAATCCTTATCAGGGCTGTGAACATGGCTGTATTTACTGCTATGCAAGAAATACGCATGAATATTGGGGCTTAAGTGCCGGTTTAGATTTTGAACAAAAGATTTTGGTAAAGAAAGATGCTGCAAAGCTTCTTGAGGCTAAATTAAAAAGTGCTGGATGGAAGGCTTCCACCATTGTGCTTTCTGGAAATACAGATTGTTACCAACCTGCAGAACAGGAATTTAAAATTACAAGAGCTTGCCTCGAAGTATTTTTAAGGTACCGCCATCCCGTAGGAATTATCACTAAGAATTCTTTGATGTTAAGGGATATAGATTTGTTAAAGGAATTGAACTATCACGGGCTGGTTGGAGTAAACATCTCCATTACATCGCTCTCGGAAAACACTCGAAGAATTCTAGAACCCAGGACAACAACTATTAAAAAACGTCTTGAAACAATTGCCATTTTAGCTGAGAACAAAATCCCTGTTAACGCCATGCTAGCGCCAATTATTCCGGGAATAAACAGTCATGAAATTATAAATTTGGCAAAGGTGGCTGCTGACCATGGAGCCTCATCTTTTGCCTATACTATAGTCAGATTGAATGGCGCTATTGGTCTTATTTTTACAGATTGGATAAGGAAAGTCATGCCTGACAGGGCAGAAAAGGTATTGAGCCTTATAGCATCATGCCATGGGGGTAAATTAAATGACAGCAGATTTGGTTTACGAAGCAAGGGAGAAGGCAATATTGCGCACCAAATACAGGAAATGGCCAAATTGGCTAAATTGAGATATTATAAGGGAAGATCATTTCCCAAATTAAACAGGGAATTACACGAAGAATATAAAAAAGGCCAATGGAAGTTGTTCAACTAGGCCTCCTTTTTTTGTTGCTATCTATGACTTATAGGTTATCAAATAGAACATTTCCTCCTAACTAAGTTCCCATCCCTTACGATAAGAGCCTTTTACCCATTCATTGGCTTTCTCGTAATTAGTAACCCTCATATTCTCCCCATCCCATAGTATTTTGCGTCTACCCGGATATGTAAATTCCCGGCCAGTTTCATTTGGTTCTTTATACTGAAAAGACTTTATGGCAAGGTTCCCCATTAAAACAGCCTCTGTCAAAGGTCCTGAACGCTTAAAATCTGAGGAAGTCTCCGAGCCGTCAAAACAAGCTTCCACCCAATTACTTTGATGCCCACCGGTATCACCTGTTATTCTTTTTAAATAAGGTTCAGGCGCATTTATCTGTTGCATCCGCTCAGAAGGTAACAACCGGGCATTTCTGGAATAAGTATCACAAACTAAAATTCCCCTGGAGCCGTAAAAGACCGTTCCTCCGTCCGTATCTCCAATTTTTTCATCATCTTTAAGTTCATCTGGTAAATCTGGCATCATTCCGCCATCATACCAGTTTAGTGCAATATCTCCATGCTCAGCGGTATTGAATTTAAGTCTAACCAAAGAAGAAGCAGGACAGGACTCACTATAGTCAGCTTCAATAAAGTCAGCTGCCCAATTCGTAGTGCAACTAGCTTCAGCCTCTGTGGGATAGCCAAGGTCTAGCACTCCAAAAGGAGTTTCCATGATATGACAACCCATATCACCTAGCGCCCCGGTTCCAAAATCCCACCAGCCTCGCCATTTAAAAGGAAGATAGGATTCATTATAGTCACGCATTGCTGCAGGACCTAACCATAAATCCCAATCGAGTCCTTGCGGAATAGGATCTACCTGGGTAGGTACCGGAATTCCCTGGGGCCATATCGGCCTGTTCGTCCAGCAATCAACTCTTTCCACCTTTCCAATTACCCCTGATTTTATCCATTCCTTGGCTTCACGGCTTCCATCACTGGAAGCACCCTGATTTCCCATTTGGGTGACAATACCATTTTCCCGTGCAACTTGTGTCATTAATCTTGCCTCCTCAATATTGTGGGTTAGCGGTTTTTCTACGTAGGCATGTTTTTTCTCGCGCATAAAAGGCAAAGCAATAGAGGCGTGTGTATGATCTGGGGTAGCCACCATAATGGCATCTATTTCATTCAAATGGTTGTCAAATACCTTTCTAAAGTCCTTGTAGCGTTTTGCTTCTGGGTATTTTATATAACTCTCTGCTGCTCTGCGGTCATCTACATCACATAGAGTAACATACTTCACCTTATTTGTATTATCAAGACCGTTCATAACCCCTGCACCACGACCACCCACACCAAAAGCCGAGACATATAATGTATCACTGGGAGGCACATGACCTTTCCCGAGAACAAAGCTGGGGACAATTGAAAAAGCAGTAGAAGATGCAGCTACTTTCTTGACAAATATTCTTCTTTTCATAGTGGAGTAGATTTCAAAATAAGGATTTAATATACAAAAAAATAGGACTTACTCTGGTATAGTTGAGTTGGATGGTTAATTTCTATAAAATAATGTACTTAAATGAAAAATATGCTATTTTAAACCTTCCCATTCCTGATAGAATTGGTCAAGGTAACTGAGCATAAAGTCGTGCCTTTTTTCTGCGAGCTTTTTGCCGGCGGGCGTATTCATCTTTTCTTTTAAGAGTAGCAATTTTTCATAAAAGTGATTGATTGTAGGTGCACTTGACTTCTTATATTCATCCTTGCTCATCGCGATATTTACGGTAATTTTAGGATTATATAGTTCCCTGTTTTTAAAACCACCATAGTTAAATGCCCGGGCAATTCCTATAGCCCCAATCGCATCTAATCTGTCCGCATCCTGTACTATCTGTAATTCAATAGAATTAAAGGGTTTACTCGTGTTGGACAGACTATTTTTAAATGATACATTCTCTATAATATTTATGACGTGCACTCGGCTTAATTCATCTACATTGTGTTCTTTCAGGAATTCAGAAGCTATTTTAGGCCCCAGAGTTTCGTCCCCTTCATGAAACTTAGAATCTGCAATATCATGTAAAAGTGCCGCCAGTTGAACTATAAATAAATTGGCATTTTCTTTTTTAGCTATATGAATAGAATTTGCCAATACCCTTTTTGTATGATACCAATCATGGCCTCCTTCAGCTCCTTTAAACCTTTGTTTGACAAAGTCTTTTGTCTTTTTTAAAATCGCTTTCCTGTTCATTAAAAAGAAGTTACGCCACTAGTTATATCTTGTTCTACCTTTTCAATCAATTCATCTGGATTTCCACTATTATTGAGCGGCTGATGTACCTTGAAGATTAAATGTGATCCTATCCCGTATGGAAATTTGCCGTAACGAAGCATTTTCCATGAATTATTGATACTTATGGGAACTATTAATGCGGAGGGTGCTTGTTTCATAAGAACTTTTAAGCCCGTTGTTTGGAATTTTTTTGGATGTCCGGTCCGGCTTCTTGTACCTTCAGGAAAAATGACCGCGCTTCTGTTATATTTTTCTATATAACGGCCAAGTTTAGATATTTCAGTAAGGGCTTGTTTGGCATCCTTTCTATCAATAAGTGCAGATCCACCATGCCTTAGATTGTATGAAACGCTGGGAATGCCTTTTCCCAGTTCTATTTTGCTCACAAATTTAGGGTGATGTACGCGCATATACCATATTATAGGCGGAATATCATTCATACTTTGGTGGTTCGTAACAATAATAAGGGGCCTGTCTTTAGGAATTTTGTAGGGATTGGTAAAAGTATACCTGGTACCCAGAACATGGGTGCATCTTAATAATAATAAATTGAGAATACTTACACTTTTTTTGTGGGCATTATATCCAAATAGATTAAAGCAAATCCATTGAATTGGATGAAAAACAAGAAGAACTATCCCAAAAAAGATAAAATATAATACCGTAAGCGGATAAGCCAATATTTTTTGCATGACACAAAAATAAAAAACCGCTCCTATAGAAGCGGTTTTTTACAAATATTTATACGAACTAAAAAGTTTTTAGGCCAAATCAGGTTTTATGAATACAAATGAAATCCTTAATAAAATCGAGGGAAATTGTGATAAATGACCCGGTTATTTTAGCAGAATTCCTCGTATGCTTCCATTAAATTCTCAGAAATTAATTCTGCAGGCCTTCCTTCAATATGGTGTCTTTCAATCATATGTACTAATTCACCATTTTTAAATAAAGCCATACTTGGTGATGATGGAGGAAATGGAATCATAAGATTTCTTGCTGCATCTACTGCCTCGGTATCTACCCCTGCAAAAACAGTGACAAGATGATCTGGCTTTTTTTCATTTTGCAGGCTTAATTTTGCAGCCGGCCTGGCATTCGCAGCAGCACAACCACATACAGAATTCACCACTACAAGGGTAGTACCTTCTTGTTTTATGGCATTTTCAACTGCCTCTGATGTATATAATTCTTCAAACCCGACTGACGACAGGTCTGCTCTCATTGGTTTTACTAATTCTTCTGGATACATAAGCATTTTTTTTAATTGAATTATTAGCAAAGATAGTGAAATAGTAATATCCCTAATAAAAAGCTTAACCATTCTTTAAGTAAGTGATTCAGTCATATTATTCTATATTTGCGCAAATTTTACTACTGTTATGATTAGGTGGTTCGCTGCTATTGTGGGATATTTTCTTTTTCGTTTACCCGGAGCTATTTTGGGCTTTTTAATTGGGAGTTTTCTAGATAATCTAAATAGAGGTTCAGGTGCAAGCACCGTCTTCAGTGATTTCACAAGACAAAAGGTATCGCCTGCAGACTTTGAACTAAATCTTCTTTCATTGTGTTCTATTGTAATTAAGGCAGACGGACAAGTGAGTCAGCGTGAATTAGACTATGTAAGGCAATATTTTCTCAGCACATATGGAAAGGAAAAAGCCAATGCAATTTTTAGGACATTTAATGAGGTTATTAAAAACAGAGAGATATCGCCTCAGCGAATCTGTACATATCTGAATCAAAGAACACGCTATGAGGTACGATTACAATTGTTGCATTTTCTTTTTGGGATAGCCCAGGCCGATGGGGCCGTAAGTAATCCCGAGATTGAAAAAATAAAGGAAATAGCCGGTTACCTGAGGGTTGGAAGGCAAGATTTTGAAAGCATAAAGGCTATGTTTATCAAATCTGCGGACAATGCTTATAAAATATTAGAAATAGAAAAAGCGGTTTCAGATGATGAAGTTAAAAAGGCATATCGCAAAATGGCGAAAAAGTATCACCCGGATAAGGTGATCACAGACAATGAGGCCATTAAAAAAGGGGCAGAGGAAAAGTTCAAGGAAGTTCAGAGAGCCTATGAGCAGATACAAAAGGAAAGAGGGATATAATGCGTATACAGAATTATTTGTATAAGACTATCTTTTAATTTTTAAACCCAATTATTTTTAAAAGAATTTTGCATGTACGATTTTTGGTTCTATTGCAAACTTGGAATTAACCATGTTTTGGATTGGGGGGCTTATGACCATGTATTATTCCTATCTGCCCTGGCGGCTCCTTTTACTTTTAAGCATTGGAAGAAAGTAGTTGTATTAGCCACATTATTTACCATTGCTCATTGTCTTTCCTTACTATTATCTGTCTATGACATTGTTAATGTTGATGTAGAATTAGTTGAATTCCTGATTCCATTAACCATATTGTTGACTGCCATATTTAATATAGTGCAGGTTTTTATCGTCCGGGGTAAAAACAAGACATACCTACTTGAATTTGCCACAACTTTTTTTGGTATAATACATGGCTTTGGATTTTCTAATTACTTCAATATGTTGATGAGCGAAGAAGAGGAAAAAATTGGGCCTTTGTTGGGTTTTGCCAGTGGAATAGAAATTTCCCAGATCATAATTATATTTTCAATACTAACGCTGGCCTTTGTTATGCAAAATAGGTTCGGTTTGAAGCGGTCAGTGTTCACAGTATTTATTTCTTCAGTAATTGTTTTACTTACCATTCCTATGCTAATAAACAGCTGGCCGTGGTAGCATTTATTTAATTTATGTTTGTCCTTTTAACTTTAGAAAGTTTGAATGGTATATTTTCCCAGGGTTTATATACCAGACAACGGTTTTAATTAAAAATTAACCGTTTAAGGTTGTGGAACTTTCCCAAAGCAGGTATCTTAGTGCTTTACCAGAATTAACATGGGGCATACAAAGATTCTGTTTGGTGAAACAAAGTAAACAGGAAAAATACGACAAAGCTTATTTGAGAATGGCCCATGAATGGGGTAAATTATCCTATTGTAAGCGTAAACAGGTTGGAGCTATTGTGGTTAAGAAGAGGATGATTATCTCAGATGGGTATAATGGTACACCTACAGGATTTGAAAATTTTTGCGAGGATGATGAAGGATATACCAAATGGTATGTTTTACATGCCGAAGCAAATGCCCTTTCCAAGGTAGCCGCTTCAACTCAGTCTTGTGAAGGTGCCACGTTGTATATAACACTATCACCCTGTCGTGAATGCAGTAAGCTTATTCACCAATCTGGCATAAAACGTGTGGTATATCAAATTGAGTATAAAGATAATTCAGGATTAGAATTTCTAAAAAGAGCAGGGGTAGAATTGCAACACCTCCCTGCTATTGATAGCGCTGTTTAAATTATAATTAGACTAAATGAAGAAGCATTATTACATATGGCCAACAATCGTAGCCCTGGCTTTGTCGCTTGGAATATTTGTGGGTGGGAAACTTCATTTTAACGATACACCGGAGAAATTATTTACAACTAATTCTAAAAAAGATAAGCTTAACAGACTTATAGATTATATTGATTATGAGTATGTCGATGATATTAATACAGATAGTATAGTAGATATTACTGTAAATAATATTCTGGATAAATTGGATCCCCATTCGGTTTATATTCCCAAAAGTGAAATGACCCGGGTTGCGGAAAATATGAAAGGGGATTTTGTAGGCATAGGGATAAATTTTTATATGTATAGGGATACGATCACGGTAATTCGAACTGTAGAAAAGGGTCCAAGTTTTCTTAAAGGGATTAAGGCAGGAGACCGAATACTTATGGCAGGCAGTGATACTCTTTATGGCAGGAGATTACCAAGTGATGTTATTGTAGATAGATTGAAAGGACAAAATGGTTCGTCAGTTCAACTTCAGGTTTATCGTAAAACTGAGAATAAACTGTTTAAGGTAAATCTTAAGCGAGACCGTATACCAATAAAAAGCGTTCAGGCATATTATATGCTTACCCCTCAAATGGGATATATTAAAATAAATAGATTTGCCGAATCTACCTATAAAGAATTTAATATGGCAATGCGAATATTGCAGCGGCAAGGGGCAAAAAAGCTAACTCTCGATCTAAGGGATAATCCTGGTGGTTATCTGGGAATTGCAGAGCAGTTAGCTGATGAATTTTTAAAGGATGGTAAGTTAATCTTATATACAAAAAATAAAAAAGGGAGAATAGAAAAAACTTTTGCAACCAAAAAGGGGAATTTTGAAGATAAACCAGTCTATGTTTTAATAAATGAACGCTCTGCCTCTGCTAGTGAAATAATTGCGGGAGCCCTACAAGACAACGATATAGGAACAATAATTGGCCGCAGGTCTTTTGGTAAAGGACTGGTTCAACGTGAAATGGAACTGGGCGACGGCTCATCTGTGCGCCTGACGGTATCGCGATATTACACACCTACAGGTCGTTCTATTCAAAAGACCTATAAAAATGGAAATAAAGACTATTATCAAAAATTTACTGATCGCTATCATAATGGCGAGCTGATTTCTGTTGATAGTATCAAAGTAGCAGATTCTTTAAAGTTCACCACGCCTAAGGGCAAAGTGGTTTACGGAGGGGGAGGCATAATTCCTGATGTTTTCGTGCCAATTGGCACTAATGAAGAGGAAGCTGTTGAAAGCCTTGAGAGTCTTGGATTTATGTCCAGGTTTATATTTGAGCATTTAGAGGAAGACAGAAATAGATATTCCAATTACACTGCACCTGAGTTTGTGCGAGATTTTAGTGTAGATGACATAGTTTTTGAAAAGTTCGTAGACTACTCAATAGATAGAAACATTAAAATTAATTTCTATGATTTTGAGGATAAGATAAAACTCTACTTGAAAGGTGCTTTGGCTGAGCAGTTATTTACCTCAAACCTCAACGCAAAGATAAAGTCAACTTCAGACAATATGCTACAAAAAGTTTTGGAATTGGATCGACCTACAATCCAGCCAAAAGGTAAAGAGTCGATTGAATTCAGCAACTAATTATCCTCTATTTTTTTCTGAATTTTTTTGGAAGTTAGATATATTATCAGCAGTAAAATAGCGCATAGAGAAGCCACAATCCCAATTAAAGCCACAATACTATTTTCTTTCAAAGGCTCATCAAAATCAATATGTGTAAAATTGTAAATAATAAGGACAATCGCCAGGATTATTAGCACAATGGTGAATGTTTTATTCATTTGAGTTGTTTCTAGTTTTTTACGCTTTTTCCTCTCAATAATCTATTCTAAAAAAGTTGGTTAATATTTGAAGTAAATAATTTAACTGCTATTGCTAATAAGATTACTCCAAAGACTTTCCGGATAATGTTAATCCCGTTCGTTCCAAGTATTCTTTCAATGGACTTTGACGATTTTAAAACTATGTAAACAAAAATAGTATTTATAATAATAGCCACAATAATGTTCTCTACATGAAATTCTGCTCTTAATGAAAGAAGGGCAGTCATAGTGCCTGCGCCGGCTATAAGAGGAAAGGCAATGGGGACTATTGAAGCACTTTCAGGAGCATCATCTTTATAAAGTACTATCCCCAAAATCATTTCTATAGCTAAAAAGAACAAAACAAAAGCACCCGCCACTGCAAATGAATTTACATCTATCCCTATTAGCTTTAGAATTTTTTCACCAATAAATAAAAAAGCTATCATAATAATAGCTGCCACAATGGTAGCCTTTTCGGATTGAATATGTCCTACTTTATTTCTAAGACTGATAATTATTGGGACGCTGCCTATTATGTCTATTACAGCAAAAAGGATCATACTTGCCGAGGCTATTTCTCTAAAGTTAAAATTCATAGGACCATCAAATTAAATAAGCTGGCAAATTTACGTATACCAAAGGGTTTTATATCACAGAAGGACAAATATTTTATGTTTTGTAAAATTCAATAAAGTATCTTTAAGGCCTTAATTTTACATGATGTTTGAAATTGGTAAAGCAATTATCTCTGACCATATTTTGGAAAAGGAATTTGTATGTAATTTATCTGCATGCAAAGGCGCATGTTGCGTAGACGGCGAGGCGGGAGCTCCTTTGGAGGATAAGGAGACTGAGATTCTAGTCGATATTTACGCGGATGTTAAGCCTTTCCTTACGCCCGAAGGAATTTCAACCATAGAAGAACAAGGTGCATTTATAAAGGGCGCAGATGGAGAATGGGAAACACCTTTGATTAATAAAGAGGAATGTGCATATGTAATTTATTCAGAAAAAGGGATCGCTAAATGTGGCCTGGAAGAAGCTTATAATAAGGGTGCGACAAAATGGAGAAAACCAGTATCTTGTCATTTATATCCGGTAAGAATTACAGAATATGAGCAGCTTACGGCCGTGAATTATCATAAATGGGAAATCTGCGATCCGGCATGTTCTTTGGGAGAAGAATTAAAAATCCCAATTTATAAGTTTGTAAAAGAGGCACTGATTAGAAAATTTGGCAAAGAATGGTATGAGGAATTGGAAAAAATAGCTGTGGATAATTCTAAATAATAGGAATATGTAATATTACCTTAGTGCCACAGGCTGTATCCTGCTTATCAAAAAGGTCCACAATTTCTATCTCAAATTTATTTTGATAATCCTTGGAAAAATTAGCCAAACGTTCTTTGGTAATGTTGATCCCGACTGATTTTCTTTTTAACACCTTGCTTTGTTTGAGTTTTTCGGCAACTTCTCTTCCCACTCCATTATCAGTAATAGAGATATCTATATAACCCTTTTTCCTTCTACTTATATGCAATAAAATGGATTTGTCACCATCTTTAGAAGAGAGACCATGCCATAGGGCGTTTTCCAAAAATGGTTGAAGAATAAGAGAAGGAACTTTAACTATATGGGGATCAATACCTTCATCTATGTTTATTTTAAATTGAATTTCATTGGAAAAACGAATATTTTCGATTGTCATATATAGTTCTACAGTTTCTAACTCTTCAGCTAAAGGAATTTCCCTTAAGGAAGAGGCTTCAAGTATTTTACGTACTAATTTCGAAAACTTATTTAGATAATGGACCGCGTTCTTTTTTTCATTGTTTATGATATAAAGCTTAATTGAATTTAGTGAATTAAATAAAAAATGAGGATTCATCTGACTGCGAAGCATGGATTGCTCCAGAGTGAGCATCTTCTTATCACTTTTAAGCTGATTTTGTCTGTATAAAATATATAACATAAGCGTAAACAGAGCCAATAACAAGGCACTAATCAATAATGTATTTTGATTTCTTCGAAGCTTTAAGTTTATAATTTCATTTTCTTTTGCCAGTACTTCTATCCTGGCGTTCTTATTATCCTCCTCAGAGCGAGAAATCATATCAGCTACATATAACTTATTGCGATCATTTGATATTTTTTCTTCCACGTTTTCTGCTTTTATAAAGAATTCTTTGGATTTTTTGAAATCATCTTGATTTTCCCATAAATCGGATAGGAACGAGTAGGCCTCTTCCATCTCACTAAGCAGATTATATTTCTCAGCTATTTCCAGCCCTTTATTCAGATTCCTTTGAGCCTCCTCAAACTGATTATTTTGTATCTGAGCCCAGCCGATATTCAAGTAAATTTCAGAGATGATTTTCATATCTCCCAGTTCTTCGGATGCCCCAAGAATAGATTTAAAAATTTGAAGCGCTTCCTTACTTTTGCCCTGATGAACGTATACATGGGCAATTCCGAGATTTGACAGGATGTTAATTCTATTAGATCCAATCTTTTCATTAAAGACTAATGATTTTTCATAATTTTGCAGCGCTTCTTCCAACTTACTCTCGGCCTCAAGGCATTCTCCAATATCTTTATAATTCATGGCAAGTCCGAGGGTATTACCCAACTCGGCCTCAAGCACTATTGATTTCCTGAAATTGGCAATTGCAAGATCATATTGGCCTAAAGTCCTATATATATGCCCGATACTGTTTAAAGAAAAATTTAAGCTCCTTTTTGTATCCTCATTAGGATGTTCCAGATATTCTGCAAGTCCTATTGCCTTTTGCGCACAGTCCAGGGCAGAGGGTATAGCCTCTGTTCGGCGATAGACGGCACTTAACATAGACAAGCTGTAAATTTCAAATTCTGTATTGTCATTTACCTCGGCTGCCTCTAAAGCCATTTGGTGTAGTCTAATCGCTTTATTATATAGCGCGTAATCACGGTATGATATTCCTAATTGATTAAGTGCATAGGATGCACCCGGATAAAAGTTTTCCTTAGCTGAAGCATTGGCAAAATAACGCATCAAACTAGTATCTCGCCGTATTGGATTAAGTACAATGTCCAAATCATTATAAGTCTCAGGAGCCTTGGATATAAGGTTTTCCGTTGTTTCCTTGAAACTTTTGCCGCTCAACTGTGCATTGGCGTCATTTAAAAAGAGTATGATACTAACACAAAAAAGGAATGAATAATTTAAAAAAACAGAAGGACTATGGGGGATTTTAAAACGCTTTAACATAGGCAATTCTCGAATTGATTATAACAAATCCAAAAAATCAGACTTTTTTTGACGGGATACAGGAATTTTATGATTGGATTGAAGCACCACATATCCGTCTGTTTTGAGAAACTCCTTAATTTTTGTTAAGTTAATTATATAAGAGTTGTGTATCCTGAAAAAGGAATCACTTGGCAGCAATTCATTAACTTCTTTTAATTTTTTGGTAAGTACAATCTTGTGTCCATCTGCAAGGTAAATGGTACTGTAATTGCCATCAGATTCGGCATATAGGATTTGATCGCTTTCCAGAAACACTAATTTCCCGTCCGTATTGAAAGTAATTTTTTTATGCTTTTCACTAGCATTAAAATTTAGTAGAATTTTTTCCAGTCTGTCCGCAGTATAATTTTTTGCATTAAACTTTTTAATTTTTACAATAGTATCTTTTAAGTCGTCAGTATCAATGGGTTTTAAAAGATAATCAATAGCCTCATTTTTGAGAGCTTTTATCGCATATTGATTGTAGGCTGTTGTAATCACAACAGGAAAATCCTTATTGCTTAAGTTTTGAATGAATTGAAATCCATCCATGGTGGGCATTTCAATATCCAAAAACAAACAATCCGGGGTGTTGTGACTAAGATAACTCAATGCTTCAAAAGGATCGGTAAAAGAAGCAACTACATTTATTTCATCACTGAAATTAGTCAATTCCCAGGAAAGACTTTGAAGTGCCTTTATTTCATCATCTACAATAACAGCTTGTAACATTACCTTATTATATTCTCGTAAGTTACAAAATTAGCAATACTAGTAGTATGGCTTGTTGAAATATGTATAGATAGATTAGATAGGTGTGTGACCAGCGCTAAAAGACTTAAAGTTTGCATACCAAAGGAAATTTTTACAGAATGTAATTTTTTATTTTTTGAACGAAAAAATGGATTTTCAGATTTATAACAAATTCATCTTACACAGACCAAAATATTTAAATTAAAACAGAAGTAGTAAAACAATTTACACATAATTCCATACCAATTATACAAATGAACTGTGTAGTTTATTTGTTACGGCATAATTTAGTTTTATAATAATTTCGAAGAAAGAGTGTTGTTGAACGCTTGCAAAGTATTTGTACTCAATGAAAAAATGTGTTATATTTTTCACCCTTTTAATCTTAGCACTTCTGCTTGCAGTTTTGACGGAAAATATGGAACGTTCAGTAGTTGTAGATGAAGTGGTGCTCGCGGGAAATAGCGTTGATCATCGTTTGGCTGAAGAACAGACCGAAATTGCAGAATTAAGTCCGGAATAAAAATATAAATAAACCACTATGCCACATATTGTAATCAAATCCCTCAAGGTTGGTCTATGGGTTATTTTTACCCTCATTTTCATTACTACTAATTCAACTGAAATAAAATCTGATAAGAGGATCTTGGCAGCGGGTGGTTATGTGCTTAATATTGCTGGGGAAAGTGAGTTAAAACTTGAAGGGATTATAAATTTTGAAACTGAAATAAAGCGTTCTTCAATAGGGGAAGAGTATACCACCTTAAAATTAAGCCTAACTGATGGTCAGCAGCTTCCGGGACATTCACTGGGATTTTTTCTTTCAAAACATAACCAATTTGTGGAAATAGGAAATGGACGACATGAAATCTCAGGGAATATTGAAGGATTCCTTAATTATTTTGATGGGGTGTTTGGTTTTGCCAACGTAAATGAATTTGGGGAATTACCATTTTTTGCAAAAAACGGTGCCGTTACTATTGATAATATTGAAGACAAAATATTAAAAGGCAGTATAAATGTAGTTTTTGAAAATATCAATGAAGAAAGTATTGCAATAACTGGTAACTTTGTTGCTTTAAGAAGATAATATTTGATGGTAAGCATTTGATTTTCTATATGTACATTTGCTTAACGTAATTAAGTTCATTGAATAATAGTAGCAGTTTTAGTTTTATAAGAACAAATGAAACTGTCAAACCATTAAGTACGACTCCGGGGAGGTATATCTTTATAGAAATACCGCTGCTTTAATGCAGGCCCATAGATGTAATTGCTAATTGGATAACCATACCAATCATGTTGGTCATGAAATTTGCTCGATTTTTAGGTTTCGGGGGAACTACCTAGATCAGCAGACCCAAGTGGTAATTAAATTTTAAACATCTATTGAGTCGTACGGTTTGGCGGTATTTTCTGATTTATCTCCTTTTGATTATTTATTTCGAATTTCTTTGCAAGATTTAATTTTTAAATAATGGCACGGAAAGATATTTTTTTGTATTTCGCAAGGATTCTTTCTTCCACATTATTGGTTGTGATTTGCACAACTGATGCCTGCTCCCAGTCGCAAATCACCTTTAGACAACTTTCCATCAAAGAAGGGTTATCTCAAAATAGCGCCGTATCAATTAGTCAGGATAGTACTGGTTATCTTTGGATTGCCACGCAGGATGGCCTTAATAGATACGACGGTAAAAAATTTATTTATTTTCCCTATAGTTTTGTGGATATTACCAAGCCGGATTATAGTAATCTGGGTAAAGTATACACTGATAGAAAAGGGGAATTATGGATCATTCCACTAGATAGAATTCCCCGAAAGTTACTGCCGGAAACTCAAACTTTTGAACCAGTCCCTGGAATCGACGATGCCAGTGTGATTTATCAAGACAAGAATTTTAATTTATGGTTTGGGACCTATTCCAATGGTCTTTATTCTCTTAAAAAAGATTCGGAATATGTAAAGCAAGAAATTTTACCTTCAAACCTGAATGGTACAATTTTCAATATTGTGGAAGATTCTTCCGGGGATTTACTTCTGGCAAGCGAACATTCAATTATTAGTTTCAATTCACACACCGGGAAACATAATAATTTAAATCCTGAGAGTTTAGCAAATGGTTCTATTGAGGCAAATTTTAGTGACATCGTTTTTGACAAGAAAGGCAGGCAGTGGATAGCTACATATGGAGATGGATTGTATTTAAAAGAGAAAAATGGGAATCATTTTAATAGGATATCTAAATTCTCCTTTTCAGATCCATTACCCAATGACCTTAATATATTAGATCTATATTTAGATAGTAAAGATAGGATTTGGGTTGCTACCTACGGCAGGGGGATGTATATGATAAATTTATCTACACAAAAAATAAATCATTTTATAGCCGAAAAGCAAAATCCGAGGGCCCTGCATTACAATGATATCCTGTGCATTTACGAAGATTATACCGGAACAATATGGTTGGGAACGGACGGTGCAGGCTTAAGTTTTTACGATGAATATCTGGAAAAATTTAATTCCTTTATTAATTACCAAACTCCCGAAAATATTAACATTGACGTTGTTCGGGCAATAACAGTAGACAAGGAAAAAAGAGTATGGATAGGTACTTCCGGGAAAGGTCTTACTCAGTTTGATCCACTAAGCAATAGCTGGCAAACTTTCACTACAAATGCAAATTCAATAAATAACATTGCATCTAACAGGGTTATGAGTCTTTTGGTTGATGGACAAAATAACCTTTGGATTGGCACTCAGGGGGAAGGACTTAATATTTATGATAGTAAAGAAGAATTTATTCACTATTCCGAGGATACTGCGATTCCCTTATCTGCGGAAACAATTTGGACCATATTTGAGGACTCTGAGAATAGAATTTGGCTTGGTACCAGAGAAAAGGGATTAATTCAATTTGATAAAAGCAAGGGTGAAGTTAAATATCTAAAAGGTCAAGTACTTCACAGAAACAATTTACCCGGCAATAATATTCGCGTGATTACCGAAGGAAAAAAAGGTCAATTATGGCTTGGTACAGAAACCGATGGAATTGTATTATTTGATACCGAACAGGAATCTTTTATATCCTTTAATGAGATAAATGACACCAATTCTTTGTCAAACAATAATATTAAGTCCCTTTATTATTCCCCAGATAATGTTCTTTGGATTGGCACTAATGGAGGAGGCCTGAATGCCCTGGATTTAAATAGTAAAAAATTCTTTCATTTTACGGTTGAGGATGGTCTTGCCAATGATGTAATCTATGCCATAATGCCCGATAGTAACGGAAATCTGTGGTTAAGCTCTAACAAGGGCATTACCAGGTTTACAAAGGGTTCTAATTTAGAGGCCAGTCCGGTAATAGTGAATTATACAAATTATGACGGATTAGCCACAGAATTTAATACCGGGGCCTATTACAAAGATTTAGATGGCAACTTATATTTTGGAGGCCTGGATGGTTTTTATTGGTTTAAGCCCAATGAGATAAAGGTAAATAGCATCTTACCAAAAACCAGTATTACAAGTTTGGAAGTATTAAACGAACCATACCCTATGAAAAAGGGATTAACCCTTGGTCATACACAGAATACACTCTCGTTTACCTTCTCCAGTATGCAATATGCACTTCCCGAAAAGAATAATTATCAGTATAAACTGGCGAACTATGATGAGGACTGGGTATATGCCGGGAATAATAATTTTGCACGCTACTCTTATCTGCCATCAGGCGATTATGAATTATTAGTGAAGTCCAGTAATTATGATGGTATATGGAATGAAACACCCGCCCGTTTTGCTTTTAAAATAGCCTTTCCGTGGTATTGGAATCCGGTGGCAAAATTGATCTATTTCTTTTTGTTTCTTTGGGCAATGTATGGAGTTTACAGCTATTTTAAATGGCGGTGGAAGATGAAGCTCGATTTGGAACTCAAAGATGAAGAAGCATCACGATTAAAGAAATTAAATGATTTCAAATCTAAATTGTACACTGATATTTCTCACGAATTTAGAACGCCATTAACCCTTATTTCTGGTCCCGTTGATGCTAAACTAAGCGAAGGCAGTTTGTCAGATAGAGATTTTGAAAGTTTTACCATGATAAAGCGAAATACTAACAGGCTATTGACCCTTGTAGACCAGTTGTTAAATATGGCTAAACTGGAAAAAGGTAAACTGTCGCTAAAAGTAAAAGAAGGAAATTTGGGGTTATTTATTGGCGCCATTGCCAGTTCATTTAAATTACGCGCTGCACAAAAAAATATTGATTATCAAATTAAGGTTGATAAACTTCAAGACTGCATGTATGACGAGGATGCTATGGAAAAAATATTGACAAACCTGCTTACAAATGCATTAAAATATTGTCCGGAAGAAGGTTTATGTGAATTTAATGCCCAAAGAGAAAATTCAACGGTAGTAATTAGTGTTAAAAATACAGTTGAAAATTTATCCGAAATTGAAGTAGATAGGTTGTTTACACGTTTTTATCAAAAAGATGAGTATGCTGAAGGTATAGGGGTTGGACTGTCACTGGTAAAAGAACTGGTAAACTTATATAGAGGAGAGGTTTCGGTAAGAATAGAAGACCATAATATGATTCATTTTAGAGTTATATTACCTCTTGAGAGGGAGCTTTTTGAATCGATCGAAATTTTGAATACAACGGAGGTGAATGAGAAATTGACGGGTCCGGCAGATAGGGTTGGGTTAAATAAAGCTTCCAACGCACTTTCAAACAGGACTAAGGAAAAATTATCGCTGGTTTTGATTGTAGAAGATCATAAAGAGATACGCGATTTCCTGAAATCAGCATGGGATAAAAAATATCAGTTATACGAAGCTGAAAATGGAAAATTGGGAATAGAAAAAGCACTTGAAATTATTCCTGATCTGATTATTACCGATGTACGGATGCCCATTTTAGACGGCATTGAATTGTGTAATACCCTTAAGACGGATGAACGAACCAGCCATATCCCTATAATATTATTAACAGCGGGGCAAGGAGAAGAAAATGAATTGAAAGGTTTGCAATCAGGGGCAGACGATTTTATTACAAAGCCATTTAAACTGAAAATCCTGGAGAAACGGGTAGAAAACCTGATAGAAAGCAGAAAAGCTCTACGAAGTCTTTATAGCCAGGAAGTTATTCTTAAGGCAAAAGACATTGCAATTACCCCTACCGATGAAATCTTCTTAAATAAGGTGCAGCATTTATTGGATGAACAGCTTTCCAATCCGGACTTTAATGCAGCTGCTTTTAGCAGAAATGTAGGGATGAGCCGTATGCAATTACATAGAAAATTATTGGCCTATTCAGGACTGAGCACAACGGCATTTATTCGTTCTCAACGATTAAAACAGGCAATACATATACTACAAACCTCAGATGCATCGATCAATGAAGTTGCTTATTCCGTAGGCTTTAATACACCTTCCTATTTTATAAAATGCTTTAAGGAGACCTTTGCTAAGACACCATCAGAATACCTCCAAACCACCAATAAATAGGTTTTTTTTCTTCCTGTTACATTTCTTGCACACTTCGTTACATATGTAGCAT
>NZ_CAMYOM010000015.1 GCF_947260015.1 uncultured Eudoraea sp.
AGGCCCCGTGGCGCAACTGAATAGCGCATCAGATTTCGGCTCTGAGGGTTGGGGGTTTGAATCCCTCCGGGGTCACGAATAAGTAAAAATCCCAAACGGCAAATCAAGCTTGCTTGAATTTGTAAGTTTGGGGTTTTTACTTTCAAGGCGGAGCCTTGTAGGGAACAACGTTGGTTAATCCCGAATCCAATCCTGAACGCTATACATCCACAACGGTGTTATGGATGTTTGATTTAACACTACAATTACAAGTATATTTGATGCTAAATGAATAAGTATTATCTTCAGCAACCTATTAATTTCAGTAACCAACTTAAAACAAAAAACTATGAAATTAAAATACACAACCGTTATTTTAATGTTTTTTATCGCTTTTGCCATTCCGGTTAATGGACAGAAGACACTCGCTAAAATTCTTAAAAGCGGAGAGATCAGGATTGGTCTAACGGGGAATCAACCACCTTTTAATATGAAATCAAAGTCTGGCGAATTAATGGGCTTTGAAGTTGACCTTGCCAATGTATTAGCTAATGGTATTGGCGTAAAATTGACGACTGTAGTAATGCCATTTTCAGAACTATTACCGGCATTGGAGGCTGGCAAAATAGATGCGGTTATGTCTGGAATGACAGTTACTTCTGAACGCAGTGTAAAAGCCCTTTTTGCTGGACCTTATACGATATCTGGCAAATCAATTCTTGCAAAATCATCCGTCTTATCTAAATTGAAAGGGACCGAAGAAGCCAATAATGAAAACTACAAAATAAGCTGTTTAAAGGGATCTACCAGTGAGGCTTTTGTTAAAAAATATATGCCCAAGGCACAGGCTATACCAGTCAGTAATTATGATGAAGGGATTGCCATGATACTTAGTGATCAGGCAGATGCCATGGTTGCAGACTACCCAATTTGTGTAATTACCATCATGCGCAACCAGGGGAAAGATTTAGTAACGCTTGAGGGCCCATTGAATATAGAACCGATAGGTATGGCACTGCCGGCAGATGATCTCCATTTTCATAATCTGGTAGAAAATTACCTAAAGGCATTTGATTTAGCAGGGGCACTTAAAATTATTGATGACAAATGGCTAAAAGATGGCAGCTGGTTATTTAGTATGGAATAGGTGTCGTAAGCTGAAACAATATCATTTTTGCCATATCCTAGTCTTTTCAGGGATTTGTTAAAATTGTTATAATTCGTAAGATTAAGTGTAACGTTTTAAATGTCTTTACGTCTTAATAATCTAATATGTAAAAAAACAAAATATGAGACATTCAAATAGAAGCACAAAAACAAAAGGATCTTTCTTATTCTCTACCTTCCAGGGGAGTAAAAGAACGAATTGGAACGCTGTTAGAAAATATACTAACTAGCGAAAACAAGGAAATACAATTATTATTTAATTAGGGAGTCATATTGGCTCCCTTTTTTCTTTTACTTTATTTAGTACCAATCATTTTTATTAATAGCTTCTTTAGACCAGAAAGAAGTACTTTCGGGTATTTACACTAGCATATTATAGTCTACATAGTTAATTTTAAATCATTGTTAATACCTGTGAGTCAGCTCAAAGTTATTAGAAGGGTTCCATGCGAAGTATTCATGTTAACGAATCCCTTATTCTATTGTATTATGGCAAGCCATAAGAAGAAAATTTCTAATATTAATAATGTTGCCAAATATAAATAACCAGCTACGGTGTTGCGAGATTGTTTTCCAATCTTTCAATTTCTTGAACCAGGCCGTTTAAAGCTTTACTGCCCTCTTCTAATAGTCTCAATATTTGTTGTTTGGACCCTGGAAATTCCTCTTTTAGGTTGTTGAACAATTCCTGATAATAGTGTATTCCATCTTTTAAATTACTAGCGAAGGTTAACAAATACTTCCTTTGCTTTTCAGTAATTTCACCACTGGATTCGGCAATACGAGCTTGAAGATAATCTAAATAAATATAGAGTTCTTTAATGAACATGTGTGGACGATCTACTCTGGTTAGCACATTATTCTTTCCATAAATATGGTCTATCATTTCATTCAGTTCCATGGTTTTGGAAAAATATGCCATGTTTGGACCGGGACATATTGAAACCCCCTGGCCTTCAGTTTTTGTGTCAAGTCCGTAGGTTAGTAGGGCAGAAGTTCCCAGCCCTACACAGGTGCAAGATTTTTCAGTTATTTTGTTGTATTGATACTCATAGTCTTCGACAGCAAGTTCTTGTTTGTCCAACTCCTTTATTTTTAGATGCTGATATTGTCTGGATGCCGTACAGATTCCTGTATCCAAAAAGTCTTTATTCATGGCCACAAATTTTTTTGGACATGGGCTTCCCGGTCTTCCCTTTTCAATTAATTTGGCTTTGTCCAAATCTTTGGTATTTCCTTTTAAGCTGTGAAAGGGAATACCCAGGGGAGAAATATTACTGAGATATAAATCATCTTCTTTGGCCGCGACCAATTTTTCAATAGTCGACTTGTCTACGGTGGTTGCTTCTGGTACTAAAAGAAATGGTGTTCCCCATCCAACAGAATCTACCTTGTAATGATTTAAAATAAAGTTGTGTTCCTCTTTGGTTCCTACCCCACCTTGTGCCGTAATTTTTAACGGTAAGATTGAATTTGGAACAATTCGATTTTTTTGATCCAAAGCACTTGTCAAAATCTCGTAAACCGATTGGGTCAAGTTTTCTTTTTCTTCTTTAAATTGATTTAGGATAGGGCCCATAAGAAAACCATCCGTAGCGAAAGCATGTCCGCCACAATTAAGTCCTGATTCAATTCGATATTCTGACACCCACAACCCTTTTTTTGCCAGGAATTTACCTTGGATTAAGGCTGAACGGTAATCACTTACTTTAAGTACGATTTTCTTTTTGATAATTCCATTTTCATCGGGATAAAAATCTTCGAACTTTTCCATATAGCTATACAATCTGGGATTCATTCCAGCAGAAAGAATAAGGGAAGAATTTAAAACACTGTTGGCGTAACCTCTAAGTGCCGCATGGGCATCATTATATTCCGCAGGTAATTTTACCTTTTTTCTATAATTTTCCTTATCAACCTTGGTCATAATATTAACATCAATACTTCCCATAGGGAGGTTTTCCACAATCCAAGATTTGATTTCTTGTAAATCAAAAGAGTCTTTTGTTAAATTCTTGAATTCTTGTTTCAAACTAGACGTATCCGGCAACATTGAAAAATATTTCTTGAGATCATTAGTCGATTCAGCAGTAACATTTTTTAGTTCTTCGAATTTTTTTACGCTTTCATCATAGATAAGATTTAAATATGAGGTGATTCTTTTTGCCCTAAAGTCATCCATCTTTTCAGTAATTTCTGTATAGGGACGCTCAAATTTATCACAATACATCTTCCTTAATTTTTCAATAAGAATATCATCTACCAAAGAAATAACGGAGTCTATGCCAAATTGGGATACCTTTAAAGGAGTGTCTATGGTAAAGCCTATTCCCATAACAGGAATATGGAAAGAATGGACATTTGTCATGTTACAATTTAATTTATGACAAACGCGAATCAAAATCAAACGTAATTTGCCATTACAAATTTCCAAAAATAAGCAGGCTTAAAACATGATATTTGTCAGTTAGTCCTTTTAAAGTTAGATTGGCTTACTGAAGTATCTTCGATATCGATATAAAATACGACACATCCAAATTGGCCAATTTGTTGAACTTAGTGACAAAATATCTGAATAAAGCATAAAAGATTCCCATGTATATGGTTTTAATTATATAGCTTTTTTACAAGGGCTCCAATACTGAGTCCCTGTACAATAATTGAAAACAATACTACAGCATAGGTGATATACAGTATTAATTCTGAAGAAGTATTGTCGCCCAAACTTAGCGCCAAAGCTATGGAAATCCCTCCGCGTAACCCTCCCCATGTTAAGATAGCAACAGTTTTTATAGGTTTACTTTCCTTGTGTTTTAACAATGAGTAAGGCAGCAGTACGGAAATAAACCTGGCTATAAGTACAATAACAATTGCCAGAATTCCCAAAGCAAGATAACCTGGACTAAAATTTAAGAGATGAATAGCTAAGCCTATAAGGACAAATAAGATACCGTTGAAAACATCGTCTAATACTTCCCAAAATTCATTAATAAGTTTTCTTGCCGGACCCTTATTAGCAACTACATTTAATTTATTCCCTATATACATTCCGGAGACGACCATAGCCAATGGCCCTGAAACATGAATTATGGAGGCAATTGCATATCCCCCCATTACTATGGCCAGACTAATCATTACAGCCAATTGAGGATTTTCTTTTACCGATTTAATAGAGGTATACCCTATAAAACCTAATAAAGCACCAAAGAGTATTCCTCCAACAGCTTCTTCCAGAAATAATTTTCCTATTTCAACCCCTAACGAACTTTCTGCAGGATGCCCTCCCATATCAGCAAAAATTAGTATTCCTGCAAAAACTACAACGCCAATGCCATCATTGAAGAGGGATTCACCTTCAATCTTGATCTGAAGATTTTTAGCAATCTTTGTTTTTTTAAGAATGGCCAATACAGCAATAGGATCTGTGGGGGAGATTAATGCGCCAAAAAGAAAGGCGTAAATTATTGGTAATTGAAGACCCATTAAATGTGCAGCACTAAAAATAAGTCCACCTACTATTAAAGTGGAAATTAGTACCCCCAGGGTAGCAAATAAAAGAACAGACCATTTCTCCTTAGTTAAATCATCAAGATTCACATGCATTGCGCCCGCGAAGAGGAGAAAGCTTAAAATGCCATCTAATAAGAAGGTTCGGAAATCAGATTGAGTGACAATATCACAAAAGAAGCGGTAGAAATCAGGAAAAATACCCTTGCTAATTGTGATTAGTATCATGGTAACCAGGCTCATCAGCATTAGTCCAATGGTAGCTGGCATTTTTAACCATTTGTAATTTATTAAGCTGAATAAAGCAGCTATAGAGAAAATTATACTAAACGATTGAAGCATCTGCTTAAATTATTAGGAAGGATTAAATTTATCAAAACTATATCAGCGTTACATCTGTAATGACTTCGAGAAGACCTGGATTGGGTTGTTCAAATAATTCCTTCATAGCCTGTTCCAAATCTTCTTCTTTGGATACACGCTTTCCCCAGGCACCGCATGAAATAGCATATTCTGAAAAATTCGGATTAGATAAAGAAGTTTGCCATACATCGTATTCTCCAGCTCGTTGCTCTTTAGAAATTTTACCAAGTTCATGATTGTTCAGAACAATTAATTTTACAGGCATATTGTATTTGACCAATGTGGTTATTTCAGCCAAGTACTGGCAAAGCCCGCCATCACCTGCTACTGCTACCACTGGCCTCGAACTGCCAACAGCAGCCCAGGCACCTATGGATGCCGGTAGTGCAAATCCAATGGAGCCTAAATATCCCGACATTAAAAAATCTTGCTGTTCGGGTTCAAAATAGCGTCCAAAAGAGTATGCATTGTTCCCTACATCAACACACATGACCGCATTCTTGGGAGTCCATTTGTTCATCATTTCAAATACGGCGATGGAACTTAGTCCATTTTCGGAAGTTTCTGATAAGCGTTTTTTCTTTTCAGTTTTCCAGATAGACCAACGTTGGGCAATTTCTGACCTCTGATCTAAAGTATCTGTTTTTCCTTCTAAGGCAGTAGTAAAGATTTCTAAAGTCCTCGAAATTTCACCCCAAACGGCTACATCTACTTCATGAAATTTGCTTAGAGCGAGTGGATCAAAATCCACTTGTATCGTGGGTTTCTTAGGAGTAATTCCTGTATGGTTTGAGAAGGAAGCTCCAAAGACCAGGAGCAGATCGGCTTCGTTCATAAACCATGAGGCGATCGGAGTCCCGCTTCGACCTAAAACACCACATCCCAATGGATGATTATCGGCAATCAGCCCTTTTCCTTTGAACGTGGTCACTACTGCAGCATTTAAACTTTCAGCGAATTCGACAATAGCTTTTTTGTGTGCCCGGGCACCATGTCCTAAAATAATAAGCGGACGTTTTGCTTTTTCTATCAAGGCAATGGCCTTGTTAACCATCTCTTTTGGAGGGGCTATCTCCATAGGAGTAATCCTGTTGGTAGGGAACTGCGCTTTTGTACCAGATTTAGCCTTTTGGTCCTGGATTTCATCCGGGAATGTAAGATGGGAAACATCTCTTCTGATGATGGCATGTTTAATAGCAAGGGACATTAATTCGGAATGCTTGCTATCTCCCTGAACACGTTGGTTAAATTCCGCCACTGAATTGAATGCCTGAACCAGGTCTACTTCCTGAAAATTTCCTGTACCTACCACTTGCGTAGCTACCTGTCCTGTAAGCGCCAGAAATGGAGCCCTGTCCACCTTGGCATCCCACATGCCTGTATATAAGTTAGTAGCTCCAGGTCCGGCAATGGTGAAACAAGCTGCAGGTTTTCCTGTAAGTTTACCATAGGCAGATACTGCAAAGGCTGCAGCACCTTCATGGCGAATACCATAAAAATTGAGATTTCCTTTTTGCTCTTGTCGTTTCATGGCGTCGGCAAATCCGAGGTTTGAATGCCCTACCATTCCAAAAACTTTGGTTACTCCCCAATTGATCATAGTTTCAACCATGACATCGGAAACTGTAGGCTCGTGCGATTTCTCTTGTACCAAACCCACATATATGGCTTCATTTTCTTCCTTGGTGGGATAGACTTCCACACCATCATCAAACCCGCCCGGAGGTAAACCGGTGCAAGGGTGAAAATCCCAGCCATGCCACGGACATCTTAACAGACCATTTTCAATAGAGCCTTCACCTAAAGGTCCACCCTGATGCGGACATTTGTTGTCCATGGCAGAAAATTTTCCCTCGAAATGAGTAAGACAAATACCTTTGTGTTTGGCAGTCACCGTTTTTACTCTTCCCTCCGGTAAATCAGTTTTATTATCCAGTACTTTATGCCAAATAAGGTCTTGCGAAGAAGCCATAATTAATCGGTTTAATTTTTATATTGGAAGAATGCCTCAGATAAAAAGGCAGTACCCGTATTCTTGTCAATTTCTGTGGCTGGTAGGATCGCTCCATTAAATCCATTTATACCCCAGGATCCCAGGGATAATGGTTTAAAACCTGAAGTATCTATTACCTCATGTCCTTTGTATCCGCTGATGTATAAATAATGATCTCTGCACACAGTATCAGGTACTGCAAGGCCTAATCCAATTGCATCACCCGTCATATCATTGAAAATAGCATAAGCCCCTGTGTCAAAGTGGTGGGGCCATATCCGAATTTCGGAGTTTAAGTTTTGGTCCTGTAAAAAAGCTTCCAGAACTGATTGCGCCAAAATTCTTAGATTCAACAATTCACGAAGCCTTTTAGGGTCCAAAAGTTTAAAAACAAAATTATCTTTTATTTGATAGGGAAAATCATAATGAAAGGAATAAGTGTAAGGTACCTTAATAGCCGCCTTAGCAGCAATCTTTTCAATCCATTTTAGAATTTCGGCATGGGTGGTACCATCCAATCGCAGTGAAGTGGACACATCATTTGAATTCCATTCCAAACTGAATTTTTTATAGCTTACAGATAATGTATCTCCGTTCTCATTTAACGGCCTTGAATACATGCTACTATTTTCGATTGAAAAGCCAAGATTGCTATGGCTGTCATCATCCTTTTTCTCTAAAAAACTTATTCCTGCGGCAGCAAGGTATTGCGCCAGCAGATACATCATCTTTTCCATTACCGAATTATCTTTTATGTTCAGGACTGTCAAACCCCGCTTTGCATCCAGCAGCCCACTCATCGGGTTGATTACCGTGTGCCGGAATGCCACCATTATCTTTTAACATTCGGGCAAGATGCAAACAATTCCAGACAAGAAAAGTTGTATTTCTATTGGTAAAGTCGTTCTCGGGGCCTCCTGAACCCTCGTCTCGATAAGAAGGTCCTGGTCCAGCCTCACCCATCCAACCGGCATCTGCCTGTGGAGGCACCGTATAACCTATATGTGAAAGAGAAAATAATATATTCATGGCACAATGCTTTACCCCATCTTCGTTACCTGTAATCAAGGTAGCACCAACTTTGCCATAATCCCTGTATTGCCCTTTTTCATTAAACAAATGCGTATATCCATACATCCGCTCCAATACCCGGTTACAGACCGAGGATTTTTCTCCTAACCAGACTGAAGTACAGAGGATAAGAATATCACAGGCATCTACTTCCTTTTGAAGCATGGGCCAGTCATCTTTCTCCCATTCCGGGGTTTTGGACATATCCAGGCCCAGACCGGCAGGAAGCACATAATCCACTGGTCTGATAACTTTTGTAGCTACACCATTTGCCTCAAAAATTCGCTGAGCAACACCTATAAGTGCTTCGGTATGTGAGAGAACCGGTGTTCTGTTTAGTGTGCAGTTAAGGAATAAAACTTTGAGATCATTGTATTTGGCAGGGGGATTGGAACAGTGTTGTTCCGTCATTTTCGAGAGTTGTTTTGACATTATTGATTGTTTAGAATTTAGATTATTTTTTATATGATATCTTACAAGTAGGACATTCTGTGCCATGCACAGCACTTTTTAGTTTTATTCCATCTAAATGGGTTACTAGAAAGTCCTGTATAAAAGCATACTTACTTTCTTTATTATTTACATCTATTTGTGCATCCTTAAATTTTTCACGGATAACGTTGCCGTACTCCTGATCTCCCCAACAATTGGGACATACACCTTTGGGGATCTCATCAAATTCATCTGTTTTTTTCTTTTTGAATAGATTGCTAAAAAAATTTCTCATGGCTGTATTGTTTTAAAATGGAAATTAATTCTGTACCATACTCTAAGAGTCCAATATTTCTAAGATTACTTACAGTATTGCAACAATTTGTTTCGGTGAATAAGTAAGTATGGCAATATGATTGTGTAACAATAAATATTTATGCACCAGGTCACAGGGTCTTCTCAACAGTAGTTTTATACCCAAGCCAAAAAACTCAAATATTCTATTATTAGGAGACTTATGTTCTTCCATAATTTCCTACATAGCTAATTCAATATAACATATTATACAATACTTCAAGACCATGGCGCATTCTTCCTTTATCCCGGGCTGAAAATGCATGGGACCTAAAACTACCTTCATTTTCTATACAATGCAATTAATCTTATTTTGAATTACCTATAATACACTCTTAGATTTAACCTTTTTGGTTCTTGTTAGCGACTTGCTTAATTCCTCCAGTGATATTCCTTTGGTCTCAGGCATAATAAAGGCCACAAAAAGAAGCTGTAAAAACATCATAAATGCGAAAAATGTAAATACAATTCCGGGTCCTATAGTAGCAAAGAGAATAGGAATTAAAGAAGGCACAACAGCTGCAAGAATCCAGTGCACAGAACTTCCAAAGCTTTGGCCGTATCCTCTTAAATGATTAGGGAATATTTCTGAAATAAACACCCAAATTACGGTTCCTTGTCCAATTGCATGGGCTGCGATAAACAGGAATAAAAAGAATGCTACGGAAATTCCTTCCCAGTTTAAATAAAATGCACAGGCTACCAGAGATAGAGCTATAATATATCCAATAGAGCCGATATACATTAATTGTTTTCTCCCCATTCGGTCAATCAGGTATATTCCCAAAAGGGTGAATACCATATTGGTTACCCCTATACCAATACTACTCAATAGCGCCGTGCTGGCACCCAGGCCAGCTTCTTCCAATATTCGTGGAGCATAATAAAGAAACGCATTGATCCCCGAGAGTTGATTAAAAAAGGCGATGCAAAAAGCCAGTATCAATGGAAATCTATATTTCAATAAGAAAATGTTTTCCCCTGGAATCGTACCTTCACTTTCCTTTTTAATTTCCAGCATCATGTGTTCTGCATCAATGCCCGGATTTATAACTTTTAAAACTTCTTTAGCCTCATCAACACGGTGTTTAGACAACAGCCACCTGGGGCTTTTTGGAATTGTCAAGGTGAATACGGTATAAATAACTGCCGGAATGGCTTCAACTCCTACCATCCAACGCCAGGCATTTTCCCCAATTCCATTTAATAGGTAATTTGAAAAAAAAGCGATCAGGATACCAAATACAATATTAAACTGATATAAACCAACAAGTTTGCCTCGATCCTTAGCAGGAGCAATCTCTGAAATGTAAGCAGGTGCTGCGATCGTTGAAGCCCCTACTCCCAATCCACCAATAAATCTAAAAATGGCAAACGTTATGGGATCACTTGACAAGGCAGAGCCCAAAGCCGAGATGGTGTAAAATATACCTATCCATATAAGGGTATTCTTTCTACCGAGTTTATTTGTGGGGATACCACCTAATAATGCGCCAATAACAGTGCCCCAAAGTGCCATTCCTATTACTACTACTCCATGAAACACATCGGACGAATCCCACAATGCTTGAAGTGTTTTGTCAGCACCGGAAATAACAACAGTATCAAAGCCGAAAAGAAATCCGGCTAAAGCTGCCGTAATGGACCAAACCCATATTTTTTTCATTTGAGTAGTTCTTGAGAAAACCACGGGTTTCGGCCCGTATTTTTATTTATGATCGACTCTAAATAATGACTATGTATTTAAAAACATATCACAAATGCCCTAAATTAATTCGCCTTTCGCCTCCTTGTCTTTAAAGTGCTTTACCAAGTCCAGAGCATCCGGGACCACATCGCTACAGAGCACTATGAGTGATCCTTTCTCAGCATGTGTCACCGCATGAGTAATAGCTTCTTTCTCCGAAGGTATAATGGTAGTTTTTTTATTGGGATCCTGCTTTTTAATTCCGGCATCCAACATATTAATCAGATCAGTCTCCGATTTACCTCTCAAATTTTTATCCTGTCTAATAATAATCTCGTCAAACATTTCAGCGGCAATACTTCCCATCTCATTATTATCTTCTTCCCTTCGGTCCCCGATACCAGCTATGATCCCGACTTTTACGGTGGCTTCCAGATTATCTGTAAACTTTTGCAAGGCACGCATGCCTGCAGGATTATGAGCATAGTCTAATAAGATGTCAAAGTTGTTAAACTTAAACAGATTTAAACGTCCAGGAGTACTTGAAGCCGATGGGATAAAGGTCTCCAGGGCTGCTTTCGTATCTTCAATACTAATACCCTGAACATTGGCAGCTATAATAGCCGGCAAAATATTCTGAATCATAAAAAGAGCCTTCCCACCATAGGTCAATGGTATATTTTCTGCTTTCATTAACCGCATTTTCCACTCACCCCTGCAAAGGGTTACATAGCCATTCTCATAAATGGCAGTTATTCCGCCTATTCTTTGTAAGGCCTGTATCCTGGGGTTATTTTCATCCATGGAGAACAACGCAAGATTGCAATCTATGTTTCTACGCATTTCATAAACCAAATCGTCATCCGCATTTAGGATGGCATAACCATCGGGTAGCACGGTTTCCGGTATAACCGCCTTAACCCTGGCAAGTTGTTCTATAGTATGTATGCCTTTTAAACCCAAATGATCTGCTGAAACATTAGTGACTATAGCAACATCACATTTCTTAAAACCTAATCCGGCTCTTAATAAACCACCTCGTGCACATTCCAGTACGGCAAAATTGACAGTAGGATCTTTGAGCACAAACTCCGCACTTGCCGGGCCAGTGCAATCTCCTTTCATCAACATTCTATTTTGAATATAAACCCCATCACTGGTGGTATAACCTACCCTTTGTCCATTCATTTTAGCGATATGAGCAATTAGCCGGCTAGTAGTAGTTTTACCATTAGTTCCGGTAATAGCTACAATGGGTATCCTGCCAGTGTCGCCTTTTTGAGGGAATAATTTATCTACTACAGGAGCGGCAACGTTTCTTGGTAAGCCAGTGGTGGGAGCCAGGTGCATCCTGAAACCAGGCCCTGCATTAACTTCCAAAACCGCACCACCTGTATCTGAAAGTGGCTGGCTAATATCACTGGTCATTATATCAATTCCACATATGTCGAGGTCGATGATCTTTGAAATCCTTTCCGCCATAGATACATTGGCAGGATGAACGATATCTGTTAGATCTTCTGCAGTACCCCCGGTGCTTAAATTAGCAGTATCCTTTAAAATTAATCGCTCCCCTTCCTTTAATACGGAGTCTGTAGTATAGCCTGCATCTGCGATAATCGTTTTTGTCAGATCGTTTATGGTTATTGCGGTAAGCACTTTCTCATGGCCATACCCTCTACGTGGATCTTTGTTCACTTCCTCGACCAATTCTTCTATGGTAGATTTTCCATCACCTACAACATGAGCAGGAGTACGTTTCGCTGCGGCAACAAAATTGTTGTTAATGACCAAAAGTCTGTAATCTTCACCTGTAATATATTTTTCAACAATGACCCGTCTTGATACTTCTTTAGCCACTTTAAAGGCATCGAGCGCATCCTCATATGAATTGATATCTACTGTAATTCCCCTGCCGTGATTACCATCAATAGGTTTAATAACAAGTGGGTATCCCACATATCGGCAAGCATCTTCCAAGCTGCCTTCCCGGCTGATTATATCACCACGAGGGACTTCGACCTCGGCCTGTTCTAATAAAAATTTAGTGTCTTCCTTATCACATGCCAATTCAACTCCTATACTACTGGTCTCACTGGTTACGGTGGCCTGTATCCTTTTCTGATTGGCACCATACCCAAGTTGCACCAGCGAATATTTGTTTAACCGTATCCATGGTATCCCACGACTTTTTGCTTCCAGAACTATAGACCCGGTACTTGGCCCAAGTCGTTCAGATTCCCGAAGTTCTCGCATACGTTGTATGTCATCTTCCAGATCATAGGGCTCTGCAGCAATTAATGCTTCACAAACACGAACAGCAGCTTTAGCAGCATATCTGCCTACTGATTCCTCAATGTATGAGAAAACAACGTTGTATACCCCTTTCTCCCCATATCCGCGCGTTCTTCCGAATCCAGTATCCATATCCGCCAATGTTTGGATTTCCAGGGCAATATGTTCAATAACATGACCCATCCACGTACCCTCATCTACGCGCATAAAAAAACCTCCTTCGCATCCTTCTGAACATCGATGCGAATACATACTCGGAAACATCTCTCGGATACGGTCTGCAAAACCATCTATTTTGTTGGTCGGCAATTCTTCCATTTCTTCCAAATCCAGAACCATTACAATTAGTCGATGACGGCGAATAGACCAGTAATTTGGTCCCCTCATGGCATTTATTTCTCTTATTTTCATGACCTTAAATTTTATGGTTTCTAACCGCGGATTTATAAATTGACAACAAGCCTTGGAATACTATTTTTACTGTTGAAATGAGTTTAATAAGTTCTGCGTAATTTCATAAATATATGACATTTTTTATAACAATAGCTGTATTTTTGCTTCCTATATACCAAAAAGTATGACGGTAAATGGAACCTTAATTCCAATAGGTGGAAATGAGGATAAAGGGACGGTGTCAGGAGAATCGTTTCACCTTGAATTTATTCAGGAAAGTATCCTCTCCAGAGTGGTAAGTGAGAGTGGGGGCAATGAGGCACAAATTGTTGTTATTCCAACTGCCTCAAGTATTCCAAAAGATGTAAGTAATAGTTATCTCAAGGCCTTTGACAAATTAGGATGTCGTAGGGTGCATATTATGGATATACGAGATAGGAAAGAGTCTGAAAACCCAAAGAATGTGGAATGGATTGGAAATGCACAATGCGTAATGTTTTCGGGGGGAAACCAATCTAATATCACTTCAAAAATAGGCAGCACTAAATTACATGAAGTGCTCACAGAACGTTATAAAAAAGACTCTTTGGTGATAGCTGGAACCAGTGCCGGCGCAATGTGTATGTCCCATGAGATGATTGCAGGTGGTAGCAGTACAGAATCATTTATAAAAGGGGCCGTAAAAATGGATACCGGAATGGGATTCATTTCTAATTTAATCATAGACTCTCATTTTATTCGTCGAGGCCGTTTTGGACGACTTGCGGAAGCCGTCGCTAAATATCCGGATATGATGGGTATTGGCCTTGCAGAAGATACAGGACTGGTTATTAAAAATAGCAACACTTTTGAAATAATAGGTTCCGGGATGGTTATTATGTTTGATCCAAGAAAACTAAAACACAATAATGAAAAGATTCTTGAGAAAGGCACGCCTATGTCTCTGATTAATCTTAAAACTCACGTCTTGGCAAATGGGGACCGATTTAATATGAAAAGAGGCAAAGTGAAAGTATTACCCCTTGATGCTCCTTTTCCAGCCTCTTAATTCATATAAATACTGATCTGATCTGCACCGTCTGATGATTTGCAGGCCCTGTACATACCTTCAGTGTTAAAAGGCATTGCAATATTACCAAGGGCGTCAACAGCAATTAATCCTCCATCTCCTCCCAGTTTCAATAAACGATTTTGGATAAGTTCCTCTGCAGCATCCTGAAGCGATAGGTTTTTGTATTCCATCAGGCAGGATAAGTCATATGCAACAACCCCTCTTATAAAAAATTCGCCGCTGCCCGTGCAGGAAACAGCACATGTTTTATTGTTGGCATAATTTCCTGCTCCAATCATAGGACTATCGCCAACTCTGCCAAATTGCTTGTTGGTCATGCCTCCGGTGGAAGTTGCAGCTGCCAGGTTCGCGAAACTATCACAAGCTACAGCACCAACAGTTCCAAATTTCGAATCCTTATTTACAGAATGGTCTAGTTTAAAACTCTTTGTACCTCTAATCTCCTGCCACTGTTGAAAGCGAAGTTCATCATAGAAATATTTCTCGTCTTCAAGATGGTATTTCAGTTTCTCTGCAAATTGCATAGCACCTTTAGAAGCAAGAAAAACATGATCGCTTTTTTCCATAACATCCCGCGCCAGGCTAATAGGGTTTTTTATGCCACTTACCAAAGAAATGGCTCCGGCATTAAGGGTTTTTCCGTCCATAATGGAAGCATCCATTTCATGTTTCCCTTCGGAAGTGAATACACTTCCCTTTCCTGCATTAAACAAATGTGAATCCTCAAGTTCTTTAACAGATGCCTCAACAGCTTCGACGGCAGAACCCCCGGATTCTAAAAGCAGATACCCTTTTTGTAAGGCACGTTCTAAAACTGCTTTATACATACTTTCTTTTTCAGGTGTCATTATTCCCCTGACAAGGGTTCCGGCTCCTCCATGAATGGCTAGGGCAATTTTTTTCATGCGCTTGTATAACTCTTAATTACCGATTTCGGATTCTTTTTTCCGCAAAATATTTTTAATAATGATCTTTGCGTGCACTCGTGAATTTTCAATAAACCACTTATGAGTTTCCATACCTCCGCAGATAACACCGGCAAGGTAAATTCCTTTTATATTGGTTTCCATGGTTTCCGGATTGTAATTTGGTAATTTTTTCTCATCCTTTGATAATTCAATACCTACATTCTCCAGAAATTCAAAATTTGGAGTATATCCGGTTAAGGCCAGGACAAAATCATTTTCTAAAATAATTTTTCCCTCAGGAGTTTCCAACTCAATTTCATTTTCGCGAATCTCTTTCACTGAGGCGTTATAGTAAGATTTAATACTTCCCTCTTCAATTCTGTTTATAATATCCGGACGAACCCAATATTTAACCCGCTTGCCAACTTCAGGGCCTCTGATAATCAGCGTAACTTCAGCACCTTTTCGCCAGCACTCCAGGGCAGCATCAATAGCTGAATTACTTGCTCCTACCACGGCCAGCTTTTGACTCGCATAGAAATGAGGGTCCTTGTAATAATGAGATACTTTTGGGAGTTTTTCCCCGGGAACTTCCAGGAGGTTTGGAAGGTCATAAAATCCGGTGGCAATAGTAATATTAGTAGCTGTATATGTATTTTTATTTGTTATTACTTTAAAATCTTCTGTCCCTTTTTTTATTGTCTCAACTTTTTCAAAGAGGTGAATCTTCAATTTATTGGAGGTAACAATTCTTCTGTAATATTCCAAAGACTCATTGCGTTTTGGTTTTGCTTCGTTGCTTATAAAAGGAATGTCATCTATTTCCAGTCGTTCTGAAGAGGAGAAAAACTGCATGTTCACGGGATAATTAAATAAGGAATTGACTATAGGACCCTTCTCTATAATCAGGTAGCTCAAACCGTTTTTTTGAGCTTCGAGTCCGCAGGCTATTCCAATGGGGCCACCACCAACAATCAAAAGATCAAATCTATCCATATGTTCCTTATAATAGAGGTAAAATTTAGTGAGAATATAGGTAGGCGCAAAGCTATGTAATTTATTCTTAAACATATAAAAGAAAGCAAGCTAAGACAATATGGCTAACAAATTAAGCCGCATTATATTTAAGAATCAGAATCTCAGAATTAATAAGAGAAATAAGATTATAATCATGAGTAACATGACTTTTATCATTCTTTTTGTTTTTGATAAAACTGATCTTTATTAAATAATATTTAAATTGAAAGTCATGAATGTCCAGATTGAACTCCCCGTTTCCAGTATAATGACTACAAATCTTATAACACTTGATGTAAAAGAAAGTTTAGATAAAGCAGAACACTTATTTAAAAAATATAAAATACGGCATATCCCTGTGATTGAAAATGATAAGATTATTGGGATGATAAGTTTGAACGATATACTCCGAATAAGTTTTGCCGATGGCGCATATAGGGAAGAGGAAAATATATCCTCATCTATTTATGAAATGTTTACAATAAGGCAATTAATGATAGGAAATTTGGAGACCGTTTCTCCCGATGCAACGATTAAAGAAGTTGCAGAAGTACTTGTAAAAAGGGAATTTCATTCCTTGCCGGTCGTGGAAAATGGTAGGCTTAAAGGGATGGTAACTACCACAGATTTGATTAAATACCTCCTAAAACAATGCTAAGCATTTGCAATATTGGAAATATGTGAAATCGTGGCCATTGGATCCTGTGAGTTGAATACAAAACTTCCCGCAACCAAAACATCTGCACCAGCCTCTACGAGGGCTTTCGTATTATCTGCATTTACTCCGCCATCAATTTCTATAAGCGTTTTGGCCTTTTTTTCATTAATTAATGTTTTTAATGCCTTTACCTTTGCAAAGGTATTTTCAATAAACTTCTGACCTCCATATCCAGGATTAACGCTCATAACACAAACCAGGTCTATCTCGGTAATACTGTCTTCCAGGAGGCTTATATTGGTGTGTGGATTAAGAGCTACGCCTGCCTTCATGCCTTCCGCTTTAATAGCTTGTATAGTTCTATTTAAATGTGGACAGGCTTCATAATGAACTGTCAGTATATTGGCACCCAAAGAGGCAAAAGATTTGATATATCTATCAGGATCAATAATCATAAGATGAACATCGAGCGGTTTGGTCGCATGCTTAGCAATGCTTTTTATTACCGGCATTCCAAATGAGATGTTTGGAACAAAAACTCCGTCCATAACATCAATATGGTGCCAGTCTCCCTGACTTGAATTGACCATCTCAACATCTCTTTGTAAATTCCCGAAATCGGCCGCAAGTAATGAGGGCGCTATGCGTATATTGTTCATTATTTAATGGCTGAAAATATTTTGCTACAAAAATAGGTATTCATTATGGTTTTATAAACCACCATAAGATATATCTACTAATTTATTCAAGATTATTTTTACAAAGATCACTTCATTTAGCGCTTTACTTTTCATAAATATACAGAAGTGTTCCTGTACAAATAGTTGAAAAAAAAAATCAATAAGGAAAAGTAGCTGAAAGGACCTTTAATCAATCAAAAAACATGAAAACCGACCTTAGTTATTGAAAGGTAAAAAGGAATATTTTTAAAAGAATCAATAATTCTTGATCGAATTATAATAAAATGAAAAACTCCGGTAATCAGCCGGAGTTTATTCATCAATCAAAAAACGAACAGTCATGATAAACTGTTGTTACTGTTACAAATTACAATTTTTATACCAAAATTCCAATACAAGGAAAATTTAACATGTAATTAATGTCTCGGTATTATCCGAGATAAGTTTTTAATATTTTGCTTCTGGAAGTATGTTTTAATCTTCTTATTGCTTTTTCTTTAATCTGACGAACTCTTTCTCTGGTAAGGTCAAAAGTTTCACCAATTTCCTCAAGGGTCATGGAATGTTGTCCAGCCAAACCAAAATACAATCTGATAACATCTGCTTCTCTGGGTGTAAGAGTTTCTAACGCTCTTTCAATTTCCGTACGTAAAGATTCATGTAATAATTCTTTATCCGGATTAGGAGATTCTCCACTACGAAGGACATCATAAAGATTTGAATCCTCCCCGTCAATTAAGGGCGCATCCATAGATACGTGACGACCCGAATTTTTCAAAGACTGTTTTACATCTTCAACGGTCATATCTAATTCTTTAGCAATTTCCTCTGCTGATGGAATTCGCTCATGAGCTTGCTCAAGAAATGCAAACGTCTTATTTATCTTATTTATTGAACCAATTTTATTTAGCGGTAATCTAACAATACGCGATTGTTCTGCCAAAGCCTGTAATATAGACTGACGAATCCACCATACGGCATAGGAGATAAATTTAAACCCCCTTGTTTCGTCAAAACGCTGAGCAGCCTTAATAAGGCCAAGATTTCCTTCATTAATTAAATCCGGAAGTGTAAGTCCCTGGTTCTGATACTGCTTTGCAACGGATACCACAAAACGAAGATTGGCTTTTGTAAGTTTTTCCAAAGCTAACTGATCACCTGCTTTTATGCGCTGTGCCAATTCTACTTCCTCATCTGCAGTGATTAGATCTACCTTACCTATTTCCTGTAAGTATTTATCTAAGGATGCAGTTTCCCTATTCGTAACCTGTTTTGTAATCTTTAGCTGTCTCATCTAGGTTTTCCTTTAATTAAGTTCAAAGTGCATGGGCTGCATATACTTATACGTAAAAAAGCGGCAAATGTTACAATAAGGGTATAAAAATTTAACTTTTTGGCTAAATTATATTAAAAAACCCCTGTTTTAAAGGGGTTTTAATATATCTGAGGACTAAAAATTAGTCTCTTCTGGGCTTACGATCTCTATTTCTATCGTTTCTGCCTCTATCGCGATCCCGATTTTCTCTAGGCGGTCTTTCCTTAAAACCTTCCGGTTTTGGGAATAAAGCTTTACGAGATACTTTTTCCTTTCTGGTTCTTGGGTCTGTACCAAAATATTTAACATCAAAAACATCACCCATGTTTACAACATCGGTTACATTCTCAGTTCGCTCCCAAGCGAGTTCAGAGACATGAAGTAAAACTTCATTTCCCGGAGCTTCAGCGTATTCTACTACAGCACCAAAATCCAAAATCTTTATCACTTTAACCTCATAAACACTGCCTACTACTGGTTTAAAAGTAATAGAGTCTATTTTAGCCAGTACGGCATCAATACCTGTCTGATCTGTTCCCAAGATCTCCACAAGCCCTTCTTCGGTAACAGGATCTTCGTTTATTACTATGGTCGTGCCTGTTGTTTTCTGAAGTTCCTGTATCACTTTTCCACCTGGTCCAATTAACGCACCTATATAATCTCCCGGAATCGTTGTTGTTACCATTTTTGGTGCATGAGCTTTTACTCCTTCATTGGGTTGAGCGATTGTATCGGCCAATTTTTCGAGAATATGGAGTCTTCCTTCTCTTGCCTGCATTAATGCCTTAACCAGAATTTCGTAGGATAAGCCTTTAACTTTAATGTCCATTTGGCAAGCTGTAATCCCATCAGCTGTGCCGGTAACTTTAAAGTCCATGTCTCCTAAATGGTCTTCATCACCCAGAATATCTGATAATACCGCATATTTACCGGATTCACTATCTGAAATCAATCCCATTGCAATTCCTGAGACAGGTTTTTTTAGTTTAATCCCGGCATCCATTAGTGCCATCGTACCGGAACAAACGGTTGCCATTGAGGAAGAACCATTACTTTCCAATACTTCAGAAACTACTCTAAGTGTATAAGGGCAATCTTCAGGGATCATACCTTTTAATGCTCTTTGGGCCAGGTTTCCGTGGCCAACCTCTCTTCGGGAGGTTCCCCTGATTGGTCTTGCCTCGCCAGTGGAAAAAGGAGGGAAATTGTAATGTAGATAGAAAGTTTCTTCGCCTTCAAATGATGGCATATCTATTTTATTCGCTTCTCTGGAGGTTCCTAAAGTAACTGTTGCCAATGCTTGCGTTTCTCCTCTGGTAAAAATAGCCGAACCATGAGTTGAAGGCAAATAATCCACCTCGCACCAGATAGGCCGTATTTCATCTGTCTTTCTTCCGTCGAGCCTTAATCCTTCATTTAAGGTAAGGTCTCTTACGGCAGCTTTTTCGGCTTTGTAGTAATATTTGCTGATTAAATCACCAATTTCTTCAAGTTCTTCTTCGGAATGTGAAGCTTTAATTTCGTCTTTTATTTCTGCAAATGATGCACTTCGTTCATGTTTCGCAGAACCCGCCTTGGCTACCTTATATACTTTATCATATGCAAGGTCATGAATCTTTTTCATTAGCGTTTCGTCCTCATCTTCCGTTTCGTATTCGCGTACTTCTTTTTGCCCAAAGGCCTTGGCCAATTTAATCTGTGCGGCGCACTGAACTTTTGCAGCTTCATGAGCAAATTTGATTGCTTCAACCATTTCTTCTTCAGAAATTTCACTCATTTCACCCTCAACCATCATCACAGAATCCTCGGAAGCTCCAATGATCATGTCAATATCAGATTCAAGTAATTGTGACCTTGTAGGGTTAATGACAAATTCGCCATTCACTCTCCCGACACGAACTTCAGAAATTGCACATTCAAATGGAAAGTCTGAGAGTTGAATTGCTGCTGATGCAGCAAGACCGGCCATTGCATCAGGCATTACGTTGTCATCATGAGACATTAACTGTATCATCACCTGAGTCTCACAATGGTAGTCCTTTGGAAATAATGGTCTCAAAACACGATCTACAAGTCGCATTGTCAAGACTTCTCCGTCACTTGGTCGGGCCTCCCTTTTAAAAAAGCCTCCCGGGTAACGTCCTGAAGCCGCAAATTTTTCCCTGTAATCTACTGTTAAGGGAAGAAAATCTACATCACTTTGTCTATAATTGGAAACTACAGTACATAATAACATACAGTTTCCTGATTGTACAACAACAGCACCATGGGCCTGTTTTGCAAGTTTTCCGGTTTCGATAGAAATCTCTCTACCATCACCAAGGTCAATGACCTCTTTAAATGTTTTTGGAATCATAAATTTTAATTAGAACCTGAATGTTTATCAGGCTGTTAAACAATGGTCAACCGTCTTACATAGACGGTCTGAGTTGTGTTGTTGTGTTGTCGACCAATGAAAAACTATGTGTAAGCTTTTTGTGTTTGCCCCAAATTCCGGGACTTTTATTTAAAAAAAAGGGGAAGCAATGCCTCCCCCTTATATTATTTTCTAATATTCAATTCTTTAATAAGGGCACGATATTTTTCTATGTCCTTTTTCTTCAAATAATCCAGCAAACTTCTTCTTTTACCAACAAGTCTTACCAGGGATCTCTCCGTATTATAATCCTTTTGGTTGTTTTTTAAATGTCCTGTTAAATGATCAATCCGATGCGTGAACAACGCAACCTGACCTTCAGTGGAGCCTGTATTACCTTCTGAGCCACCGTGTTTTTTAAAGATTTCTGCCTTAACTTCTTTTGTTAAATACATTCCAATATTATTTTAAATGATTTTTATGTATCTGATTGATTTTCAATCGAGCGCAAAGATAGTAATAAATTTACATAAAGCAGATGTCATTTATTTTTTTTGACCTTCAATTAAACCTTTATGAATACCTAGGGTCAAAGGAGAGTAATATTAAAAAAATAATAATATGAAAAATTGTTTTAAAAAACTGAATTTTACAGGATTATTGCTTTTTGCAATTGTGTCAATTGTTTCCTGTAACAAAGAAGAATCCGCTGAAATTATTGAAACCGGCGAAACGGAAACGTTTGAAGTGGCGCAACTTCAGGCCAGTGACGAATCTGAATTAATTTCTGAAGAAATCATAAACATTGGAGAGGATGTTTATACTACCGATGAAATCCAGGCTACCTCCAAGGGTTCATACATTTCAGATTATTTGCCAGATTGTGTAACAATTACTACTGAGGTGACTAGTATCAGTAAAGAAAAAATTATTGATTTTGGTGAGGGTTGTGAATTACCTAATGGGAATTTTTTAAGTGGTATCATTAAACTGAGTTATCTTAAGGACATGGAGATGGTTATGAAAACGCTTAGTTTTTCACTTGAGAACTTTACATTTAATGGGGTATCTGTTGAGGGGAATGCTACTGTTGAGCGAATGCGTTCAAATGAAAATGGAAATCCTCAGTCAGATGCGGTTGCCGATTTTACCGGAGAATGGCCAGATGGTGGTACTGCCAGTTTCACAGGAAACAGGACCCGAGAATGGATTGAAGGTTTTGGAAGTGGATTCTGGGGCGATAACGTTTTTCTTATCTCAGGCAAGGGTACTTACAAAGGGAAATTTGATAATGTATTCGTTAAAGAAACATTTAGCCCGCTAAGAAGAGAACTATCTTGTAGATTCCTGGTGAGTGGAATACTCCTAATTTCGCGCAATGAAACAACAGTGAGCCTTGATTTTGGTGATGGTAGTTGCGATTCTAAGGGAATTCTTACTTACCCTAATGGAGAATCTGAGGAAATATTTTTAAGAAGGTTTAAGAACTAAAAAACCTGCAAATAATTAATTAATAGCCCTGGCTTTTAAAGTTCAGGGCTTTTTTATTCTCTAATAGCGGTATTCTGGATAAGATCGATATACAAGTTAATATTCCTTTTTAGATCCCTTCTATGAGAAATAAAGTCTAAAAACCCATTTTCCAAAACAAATTCTGCTGTCTGAAAACCTTTTGGGAGATCCTTCCCTGTGGCTTCTTTAACAACTCTGGGTCCTGCAAAACCAATCAATGCTCCCGGTTCAGAAATATTAATATCTCCCAGCATGGCATAAGAAGCAGTCGTACCGCCGGTAGTAGGATCTGTACACAAAGAAATATAAGGAATTTTGGCTTCAGCTAACTGCGCTAATTTTGCAGATGTTTTGGCAAGTTGCATTAATGACAAAGCAGCCTCCATCATTCTGGCCCCACCAGATTTGGATATCATGACAAAAGGAATGCCTTTTTTAATGGAATAATCAATTCCCCGTGCAATTTTTTCACCAACAACACTGCCCATTGAACCTCCTATAAAACTAAAATCCATACAACAAACAACCAAATCCTTACCCAAGGACTTGCCTACGGCTGTTCTTACTGCATCTTTTAAACCAGTCTTTTTTTGTGCCGCCTTCAATCTATCGGAATATTTCTTCGTGTCCTCAAATTTTAGGGGATCCCTGGAAGACAACTTTGCATCTAACTCTTGAAATTTGTTGTCGTCAAATAGAATTTCGAAATATTCTTTGCTCCCAATTCTAACATGATAATCATCTTCCGGACTAACATAAAAATTTTTAGCTAAATCTTCGGATTCAACGATCTTTCCGGTTGGGGATTTATACCATAAGCCTTTGGGTGTATCTTTTTTCTGCTCAGTTGCAGTTTGTATACCCTTTTCTGTTCTTTTGAACCAAGCAGTCATTGGAATATAATTTAATTCTAAAAGTTACCTACAAGGTATTAATATTGTTTAGATCTTCAAAAGCTTTTTTTAATCTCTCAATAAATGTCTTTTCTCCTTCTCGAAGCCAAACTCTTGGATCGTAGTATTTTTTATTAGGTTGGTCGGCACCATCCGGATTCCCAATTTGCGATTGCAAAAAAGCTGATTTACTCTGGATGTAATCCCGAATACCTTCCATGAAAGCATATTGTAAATCTGTATCAATATTCATCTTTATCACTCCATATCCAATTGCTTCCCGTATTTCCTCAACAGTGGAGCCAGAGCCACCATGGAATACAAAATCTATGTGATTATGTTCAACACCGTATTTTTTAGTTATATATTCCTGAGAATTTTTGAGAATTTTAGGAGTTAACTTTACATTTCCCGGTTTGTAAACGCCATGCACATTTCCAAAGGCCGCGGCTATGGTAAATCTCGGACTTATTTTGGACAATTCTTCATATGCATAAGCCACTTCTTCTGGTTGTGTATATAATTTGGAATCATCAACATCTGTATTATCTACGCCATCTTCTTCGCCTCCGGTTATTCCCAATTCAATTTCCAGAGTCATGTCCATTTTGCTCATTCTTTCGAGATATCCTTTGCAAATAGCAATATTTTCTTCTATAGGCTCTTCAGATAAATCTATCATATGAGAACTATAGAGTGATTTTCCAGTCTCTGCATAATGTTTTTCGCTTGCGTCAAGAAGTCCATCTATCCATGGTAATAACTTTTTAGCGCAATGATCTGTATGAAGAATAACAGTAGCACCATAAGCCTCAGCTAACTGATGTATATGTTTTGCCCCAGCAACCGCTCCTTGTATGGCGGCAAGCTGACCTTCATTGGACAAACCTTTTCCCGCATTAAACTGAGCTCCACCATTCGAAAATTGTATAATCACAGGTGAGTTTAATTCTGCTGCAGTTTCCAGGACTCCATTAATTGTATCTGAGCCTGTGACATTTACCGCCGGAAGAGCAAATCCTTTTTCCTTGGCATAATTAAAAATATGTTGAACTTGATCACCGGTGGCAACTCCTGGTTTAATTGAATGCGACATAATTTTTGGTCTGTTAGATTTTTATGAGATGTGGCAAATGTAGTGAAATAATTGAAGGTCTAAAAAGGATAGTTTATACCAATTTGGAATACTGCGTTTGAGAAATTATAATCGCGAAACCATCTTTGGCCAGGTAATTCGGCCGGATTATAGGTTTTAAAGCCCATATCAAGGCGGAATACGAAATAGGTGAAGTCATATCTTAACCCCATTCCTGTTCCCAGGGCTATTTCAGATAAGGATTCAAAGCCTTCAAATACAGCGGCAGGATCCTCCACATTATCCCAAACATTCCAAATATTCCCTGCATCTGCAAAAATTGCACCCTTAAAATTTCCAACAATAGGAAACCGATATTCCAAATTAAGTGCAATTTTCATATTAGCTTCATTAAAATCATTAATATTATCTGTAGATCCGGGACCCAGGGAATAAGGAAACCAAGCTCTGTTATCATTAGATCCACCACCAAAATAACTACGAACAAAGGGTATACTATTAGAGTTTCCATAGGGTATGGCTATGCCAAAAAAACTTCGGAATGCAAGAACGTTGGATCTGGATAGATCCCAATGCTTAATATAATCAAATTCCGTTTTTATATACTGGGAATAAGGAACATCAAAGACAGTACGATCTCCATTTTCATTTTTGTCAAATTCTATAATGTTGGAAATTCCCGATAATAGAACTCCCGCACTTTCAACTTTGAAACGGAAAGAATAAAAACTGTTGTCATTTATACTTGTTCTGCTTGTTTTATTAAATGTATAATTACTTGCAAAAATAAGATTGTTTTCAGTTAATCTGATTCTTCGTTCCTCTATACTGGCCACATCGTCAAAATCTTCTGGAGTTGAAGGTAGGTCATCATTTAAAATGGCATCAGTAAAACCGGTGGTACCTTCAGGAATAGTTAGTGTAGGGCCATCTGATGGTTCGGGCATAATAAAAAAGTCCTGTAAAGAGGGATCATCCGCATAAACCGGATCCGCAGCAATATCATTCAATCTCTCAAAGGTGCTCTGATATACGTTATAAAAACGATCGGGATTAAGATTATTTACAAATTGAATATTTAATAATTCTACGTTATTTTTATTCAAATTGTTCGTAGCCCAGTTATAGCCTAATATAGTGTTAAAGGCTTGTTTGTCAAGGCCTATATTCTTCTGAAAACTTGTGCCTATAGAAACTCTGGACTGGGGCAGTTTATAGGATGGAATTATCTTCTTCCAGTTAAAAAATGGAAACCATATTCGTGGGAAAGTAATGTTGATATCAGCGCCCACTTCCGAAAAGAAATTCTCCGTAGCAGTTTCATCACTTAACAAACCAAAAGTACCCCCAACTGACAAACTCAGAGTTTCCGCACCACGGAAAATATTTCGTGAGATAAGTGCAGTACTAAAACCGATGCCTAATGATCTAATATTAGAGTGAGTAATATCAAAATCGAAAGCCCATGAGAATTTGGGTCTTGTTGCTAAAAAAATGTCTGCTGTAAGTTTTGATTGTGTACTATCTTCTGTAAAAAGTATATTGGGATATTTAAATGTATTTAAATTGGTAATTCTTCTATATGTACGAATTTTATCAATGTCTCTGTATAGACTATCCTTTTCCAGGAATATAGCATCTGTCAGGGCCTTAGGCTTATAACGGAGTTTATCATGGTAATAAATAGTATAATTGTCATATTCAATTGATTTTAAATCAGACTTATCCCTATCGAAACCATAATCTGGATAAATGTTGATTTTGTCCAAGCGAAAGACTTTATATTCCGAAGTTGTTATAATACTATCTCCCCGTTTTCTAAGGTTACCAATGTTAAGTTCTACGCTCATTTTTTGATCGTCGTTAACCCTCGTAGTATCTCTTAGAATATCATAAGCTATGGAACTTTCCTGGAAATTATATACTCCTGTATTTCTAAAAAGTTCTGAAAGTCTTTTCCGCTCATTGTTAAAATCCGTAAGATCAAACTGCTTGCTATTTTTAATAAAGGATTTATCCTCATTGAGGGTATAGATAGAATCAATGGCCATAGAACTTATATTTCTGGTAATCGAATCAACTATAAATGGTTTTCCAAGTGCAATCTTATAATTTATTTCAACTCTTTGCTTCTTTTTTGTACTATCTATATCATAGGACGAGGTGTTGTTAAAATACCCCTTGCTTCCGTAAAATATGCTCAAACGTTCCAGCGATTTCTGAGTTTTTAAGGTGTCTACTATGGAAGGAGGTTCACCAATCTTTTTAAGCCAATCACTATATCCTTTTACCAAAAAGGATTCACCCAATCTGTTAACTTGCTTCTTTGATAATATATTCACAAGTCTTTTCTCTCTGTTTTCTTTTCGCTGAAGCCAGGCCTGGAAAGATGAATCGGGATCTTTTTTAGCTAAATTGTAGAAGTTAAGTCTTAAAGGATAACCCAATAAGGTACTGTTAGGTTCTTGCAGGACAAGACTCCGAATATCTTCACTCTTGATTTTTTCACTATTTACGAAGATGTTATTTTTTGTTAATAAAAGTTCATCATCCTCTACCCTTTTTAGTGTATTACAGGAAGCGAATGCGACAATAAGGAAGAATAATCCTATTTTTGCAATATTCTTTTCGTAACTCCGAAGGGTCTTCATAGAAGCCAAAAATACATTATTTGAATGGTTGTTAAAAGTCAATTAAAATTTATAAAAAGCTTATATCAAAAAAAGTACCGAATTCAAAACGGACTTTTTGTGGTAGAAGGAAAAAAGGTTGTTTCAGAGCTTTTAAATTCTAAATTTAAGACACATAGTATCTACAGTACTGATCCCGAATTTAAGACAAAAAACAAAGAAGAAGTTCATTATATATCAGAAAAGGATCTAATAAGAATAAGTTCTCATAAAAGTCCAAATAAAATATTGGGAATATTTGAAATTCCTGCACCGGAGGCCATTGATTATTCTGATTGGGTTGTTGTTTTGGATGCCATTCAGGATCCGGGAAATTTGGGAACCATCATAAGGATATGCGACTGGTTTGGAATATTACATTTGGTTTGTTCTCCTGATACGGTAGATTGTTATAACCATAAAGTCATACAGGCAACTATGGGTTCTATTGCCAGAGTAAATATTGTGTATACCGATATTGCCAGACTACTTGAAGAAAATAAAAATCTTGCTTATGGTACATATATGAATGGGAAATCTGTTTACTCTGCTGATCTTCCTGATAAAGGGCTTTTAATATTGGGTAATGAAGGCAAGGGCATATCTGAGAAAGTAGGACTTCGGATAGAAAAGGAAAACAGAATAGGTATCCAGCAATATGGAAAAAAAACTACCGAAAGTTTAAATGTAGCAACTGCCACTGCCATTTTTTTAAGTGAAATTAGAAGGGAGGAGCGCTAAACGATTTAATTGATAAGATCCGGAAGCTGAAAAATGCCAATACCCTTAATAAACTTGTACCTATTCAAAAGTAAAATTCACGAAAATCCCTCTGGTTTTCATGGCATCAATATTACCGGTCCATGGACTGTTCGGATCATTGTCAGGGACTAATTCATTGCTGAGTGCAAAGATCCCCCTTATAGAAGGTGAAAATTTAAAATATTCAGTGTAAAAATCAATACCAAATCCAATTTCCCAGTTATAGAGTGTTTTTGTCATTCGAAAAGTACCACTGCTATTATCGTCAAGACTATCCTCGTTACTGCCCAAATTTAACGAAGCTGATGCGCCACCAATAATATAGGGCTTCCAGTTGCCAAATCTTCGGGCACTTATTTTTAAAAGTAAAGGAAAATTGATATAGGTAGATTTCACATCTCTTAGTGCGTCATTTTCATCTGTAAATCCTTTAAAACCTAAAGTCCTTTTAGTGTAAAACAATCCGGGTTCAAAGCGAAGATCTAAAAATTCGTTAAGCCTCAATTCGCCAATCAGACCTACATTAAAGCCAATAGATTTTTCTACCAGGACATCATCCAGGTCATTCTTGTATTCAAATTTGAAGTCATATTGATTAAATCCGAGAAAATATCCCCAATTTAATAATGCTTTATCTTCATTTTCAAGATTTATGATCGGGTTTTCTTTAAATTGAGCATGTCCAGGACTAGTGGCCAGCACTAAGAAACCTATCAGAAAAACTAAGCTATATTTCATTCTTCTATTTTGTAGCTATATATATAGATGCCACGCCAAATGTCTGTGGCCTGTTCTCCATAGCTATAAACCCAATTTTCCCTAAAATATTGTTGAAGGCCTGGCCGTATGGAAAAACTGCAGCAGATTCGGAAAGATAGGTGTAAGCAGATCGGTCTTTGGAGAAAAGTCTACCAATTAAAGGAAGTATGTTTTTGGTATAAAACCAATACCCCTGCTTAAAGGGAGATTTGGCAGGTACGGAAGTCTCCAGGACTACGAAGGTGCCGGAAGGTTTTAAAACACGATATATTTCTGATAATCCTTTTTCAAGATTTTCAAAATTCCTAACCCCAAATGCCACGGTAACTGCATCGAAGCTGTCATCTTCAAAAGGAAGGTTTTCACTGTCTCCAACAATCATTTTAATAGTAGTATTCAAATCTTTATCTGCAACCTTCTTTTTACCCACCTCCAGCATTCCCTTAGAAATATCCAAACCTATTATTTGTTCTGCTCCTGTTTTAACCAAGTTAATAGCTAAATCTCCCGTTCCGGTTGCTATGTCCAGGATATTTTTTGGATTTTTCTTCTTTAAAATCTTTACTACCCTGTTTCGCCATTTAATATCTATGCCAAAAGAAATTACCCGATTAAGGCCGTCATAGCTACCGGAAATTGTATCAAACATTTGTGTGACCTGTTCTTTTTTACCAAGCGTTGACGTCTTATAAGGTTTTACTTTTTTGGGCATAAGGTAAATTTTCGGGCAAAGATAATATAAAGCCAGCTTCAAGAATGGGTGTTAATAGAGATAATCTTAATTGATTCTATGTACATTTTTGCAAGCCAAGTTAGTCATTAATCAAAATAAATTTGTGTAATTTTGCCATTGCAAACTTTGCAAATACAACGTACATGAGCTTCAATGGCTTATATTATATAAAAACAGCTCCTTTAAGCAACATTCGGACTCTTGATAATTAATAAAGACTAAAGATGAGAATTATTATTGCGGGGGCAGGTGAAGTAGGTTTTCATTTGGCAAAACTTTTATCATATGAATCCCAGAATATTACTTTGATTGATTCCAAAAAGGAAAGTTTAACCTACGCAGACAATCATTTAGACATAAAAGTACTAAAAGGTGATGCAACTTCAATTTCCGTTTTACGAGATGCGAAAGTTGAAAGTTCTGACCTTGTAATTGGTGTAACTTCATCCGAAACAACAAATATTACGCTCTGTTTATTAGCTAAACAAATGGGGTGTAAAAAAACGATTGCAAGAATTTCAAATATTGAATTCATCGATAATAAAGAGCTGATTAAATTTTCTGAATTGGGGATTGATGAGTTGATCTCGCCTGAAGAGCTGGCTGCCACAGAGATTCAGCTTTTACTAGATCAATCGGCTTTTTTCGACACTTACGAATTCGAGGCAGGGGCATTAATGATGGTTGGTGTTACCTTGCCTAAGGGCGCCCCGTTTATTGGCAAATCTGTCAAAGATGCAGCAACTATATTTCCTGGATTACATTTTATGCCTATTGCCATGCAACGTGTTGGAACCCAGTTTACACTTATCCCCAGAGGCGATACAGTTTTTAAGGACAAGGACAAGGTATATTTTGTAATTGATAAAGAAGGTGTAGATGACCTTTACAAGCTAACCGGTAAAAAGAAGGAAGAAATAAAAAATGTAATGATTTTAGGTGGTAGTAAAGTTGGTTTTAATGCAGCCCGTGATCTTTGTGCCAAAAAATTTAATGTAAAATTAATAGAAAAAAACAAAGAAAAGGCTTTTGATATATCTGATAGTCTGCCAAATGTGCTGGTAATAAATGGCGATGGCAGAAATTTGGAGTTATTGGAGGAAGAAAGCTTAGAATCTATGGATGCATTTATTGCGGTAACCGGAAATTCGGAAACTAATATTATGTCTTGTCTGATGGCAAGATCCAAGAATATCAAAAAAACGATCGCTCTGGTAGAAAACATGGACTACTTTCAACTTTCACAGTCCATTGGGGTTGATACCTTAATTAATAAGAAATTATTAGCTGCCAATAATATCTTTCGTTATGTAAGAAGGGGTGAGGTAGTAGCTCTGACGCGATTAAATAACCTAAACGCCGAAATCCTGGAATTTGAAGTAAAAGCTACCTCAAAGGTGAATGGTAAGATTATACGCGAATTAGAATTTCCAAGAGCGGCAATTATTGGAGGGATTGTAAGAGATGGAATAGGAAATATTGCCTTGGGAGATTTTAGGATTGAGGAAGGTGATAGGGTGGTAGTATGCTGTCTGCCAGATTCCATTTCAAAAATTGAAAGGCTCTTTATATAATGACAGGGTTAAATTATAGAATAATTATCCACCTTATGGGATCGCTGTTATTATTTAATGGCGGTTTTATGCTAATTGCTGCCTTGGTTAGTGGTGTTTATAATGATGGTGCTACTCTGGATATTACACTGGCGGCAATAATAACACTATTGTTGGGAATTCTGGCCATGTTTTATACCAGGGGTCATGATAAAGAAGTAAAAAAGAAAGAAGGTTATATAATAGTTACGCTTGGCTGGATTGTAATGTCTGCCTCTGGTGTAATGCCCTATGTTTTTTCCGGAGCTATTCCCAGTATTACAAATGCGTTTTTCGAAACTATTTCGGGATATACTACCACAGGTGCTTCAATTCTTGACGATATTGAATCTCTTCCAAAGGGAATACTGTTTTGGCGTAGTCTCACCCATTGGATAGGCGGAATGGGTATTATTGTTCTGGCCATTGCCATTCTTCCTTTATTGGGAATTGGGGGAATGCAATTATTTGCAGCTGAGGCGCCTGGACCAAGTGCCGATAAGTTGCATCCTAGGATTACCGACACGGCTAAAAGGCTTTGGTTAATTTATTTTGGATATACTGCCGCAGAAACTCTTTTGTTAAGTGTTGCAGGGATGTCATTTTTTGATGCAATAAACCATTCCATGGCTACCTTATCCACAGGTGGATTTTCCACCAAAAATGCTAGTCTGGCGTATTGGAACAACCAACCGCTTATCCAATATATTGTTATCTTCTTTATGTTCCTGGCAGGAATGAACTTTGTGTTGAGCTATTTTGCTTTTAAAGGTAAGATACAAAGAGTGCTAAGGGATGAAGAATTTAAGTTTTACGGCATTTTAATGATAATTTTCACCTTGGTAACTGCTTTGGTCATATATTTTATGGCCAATGTTGAAGTATCAAAATTCTACCCCATGCCATTTGGTGAAGTTGAAAGTTCTTTCAGACATGCATTATTTCAGATAGTTGCAGTTATTACAACAACAGGATTTGTCACGGCAGATTTTACCTCCTGGACACCGTTTTTAACTGTTTTCTTTTTCGGACTAATGTTTATGGGTGGCTCGGCAGGCTCCACAGCAGGGGGTATTAAAGTCATGAGACATATACTAATTATTAAGAATGGACTTTTGGAATTTAAAAGAACCTTACATCCAAATGCTATTATTCCTGTAAGATTCAATAATAAAACTGTAAGTGAGCATATTGTATATAACGTGATAGCATTCTTTGTGCTTTACATGTTGCTTTTTATAGCTGGTGCCCTTGTGCTTAGTCTTTTAGGCCTCGATTTTATTTCGGCAATCGGTGGTGCGGCATCCTCGCTGGGAAATGTTGGACCGGCATTTGGAGACCTTAACCCTGTAAGTAATTATAGTAGTTTACCGGCATTAGGAAAATGGTGGTGTGGTTTTCTTATGCTAGCCGGAAGGTTAGAGTTATTTACCGTGCTAATACTTTTTAATCCTTATTTCTGGAAAAGGATATGACCTTTCAGAAATGTAGATAAATTTAAATTTTCAGTTAGACAACAGCTTTTATTCTTCTAACAGCTTCTCTTAACTCATCTTCCGAAGCAGCATAGGAGATTCGTATGCAGTTTGGATTACCGAATGCTTCACCAGTAACGGTGGCCACGTTGGCGTTTTCTAACAGATATAAAGCAAAATCAGACGCAGTATTGATTGTCGTACCTTTTAGGGTTCTGCCAAAGAAACTTGAAATATCAGGAAAAACATAAAAAGCACCTTCCGGGACATTTAAATTAAATCCGTTTATTTCTCCTAAAAGCTGCAACAAGATATCCCGCCTTTTATGAAATTCATCAATCATGAATTGAATTTTACTTACCGGTGCATTTATGGCCTCAATGGTAGCACGTTGTGCAATAGCATTTGCACCACTGGTGATCTGGCCCTGGAATTTGGTACAGGCCTTTGCGATCCAATCGGGCGCTCCTATATAACCAATTCTCCATCCCGTCATAGCAAAGGCCTTAGAGACACCATTTACAGTAATGGTTCTGTCATACATCCCATCAATCGTAGCAATACTTTCATGTTTACCCCTGAAATTAATATGTTCGTAAATTTCATCGGATACAACCAGGATCTCCGGATAATTTTTCAAAATACTAGCAATACCTTCCAACTCCTCTTTACTATAAACAGATCCACTTGGATTACAGGGTGAACTAAACCAAATCATTTTTGTTTTTGGAGTGATGGCCGTTTCCAATTGCTCAGGTGTCATTTTAAAATCTGTTTCAATACTGGTTGGAACCTCAACCGGAACACCTTCTGCAAGTTTCACAATATCACTATAGCTTACCCAATAAGGAGCAGGTAAAATTACTTCATCACCCTTATTAAGTATAACCATTGCTACGTTGGCAAGTGACTGTTTTGCTCCTGTAGATACAACAATTTGGCTTAACCCGTAATCCAGGTTATTATCCCTTTTAAATTTATTAGATATGGCCTGTTTAAGATCTGCATACCCATCTACCGGGGAATAACTGCTATAATTCTCATCAATAGCTTTTTTTGCTGCATCCTTTATAAACTCAGGGATGTTGAAATCTGGTTCTCCCAAGCTTAGTCCAATGATATCTTTCCCCTGGGTTCTTAATTCTCTGGCTTTTGCGGCCATTGCTAAAGTGGCCGAAGTAGACATGTTTTTAATTCTATCGGATAAAAGGTTGCTCATTCTTGCGATAAATTTACTGGTACTGTAATGTAGGCTTTTTGCCTAATTCTTTTAAGTGTCTGAAATGCGAAATTATAGCTTTTCTTGTAGTTTTATACTCGTTATAAGGTAAATTAAATTCCTTAGCGGTCTGTTTAACAATTTTGGAGATTTTTGTGTAATGAACATGGCTGATATTTGGAAAGATATGATGCTCTACCTGATGATTTAACCCACCGGTAAACCAATTTACAATCTTATTTTTAGTTCCAAAGTTAACAGTTGTGAGTAATTGATGAATGGCCCATGTATTTTTCATTGTACCATCTTTTTCCGGTAAAGGTGTTTCTGCTTCATCTACAACATGCGCCAATTGAAAGACAACACTGAGAATTACACCAGCCACATAGTGCATAATAAAAAAGCCAATCAAAATTTTCCACCATGCTATATCTAAAATTAGCATAGGTAGAACTATCCATATAGTTATATAAATAATTTTAGCAGCTACCAAAACACTCCAGTTCAGGAAAGGGTTTGGAAACTTACCATAAGACAACTTGCGTTTAGTATAGCGGTACATTTGCATAAAATCTGTTGTTATTGCCCAATTAAAGGTCAACAATCCATAAAGGAATAAGGAATAATAATGTTGAAACTTATGAAACCTGTGCCATTTGGCATGTTCTGAAAAACGCAATATTCTTCCTGCTTCAAGATCTTCGTCGTGAGTATGAATATTAGTGTAAGTATGATGCAAAACGTTATGTTGGACCTGCCAGTTATAGACGTTTCCGGCCAGAATATAAATACTACTGCCCATTATTTTATTAACCCACTTTTTAGTTGAGTAGGAACCATGGTTTCCATCGTGCATTACATTCATACCCACGCCTGCCATTCCAACCCCCATGGTAATCGTTAATAATAAATTAGCCCAATTAGGTAAATTCAAAGTTAAAATTAAAAAATAAGGAGCTAAAAAAAGACAAAACATAATGGCCGTTTTAAAGTACAACTGCCAGTTTCCGGTTTTCTTTATTTTATTTTCCTTAAAATAATCATTAACTCTTTTGTTCAAGGTTTTAAAGAACTGTGCTGAATCTTTTCGAGAGAATTTAATCTTGGTTGAATCCATATGCAGAAATCATTTGTGTAAATATAACGTAATATCTTTCTTTTTAATACCCTTCCAATACGATAATTAAAAATGACGTTATGGTTGAATGTATTATTTTTACTAAAATGCAAAGGTACATATGCAAGCCGAAATAATATTCAAATATTTTCCCAATTTATCTGCAATACAGAAAGAGCAATTTTCACACCTTGAAGATTTATATAAAGACTGGAATGAAAAAATAAATGTAGTATCCAGAAAAGATATAGAGGAACTCTATCTACGTCATGTACTTCACTCCTTGGGCATAGCTAAAATTCAACCATTTAAAAAAGGGGCCTCTATTTTGGATGTTGGTACCGGGGGTGGTTTCCCGGGAATTCCTCTGTCAATACTTTTTCCTGAATCCCAATTTACATTGGTAGACGCAATTGGCAAGAAAATAAAAGTCGTTGAGGAAGTGGTTACCGGCCTTGAGTTAAAAAATGTCACCACCTACCACAGCAGGGTTGAGGACCTGGATGATCAGTTCGATTTTATTGTTAGCAGGGCGGTAGCAGCCATGCCTACTTTTGTTAGATGGGTTCAGGGCCGTATTAAGAAAAAATCTGTTCATGAACTTAAAAACGGTATCCTTTATTTAAAAGGAGGTGACTTATCTGAGGAATTAAAAGGCTATAGGAATGCACAGATATTTGAGTTGTCCAAATTCTTTAAAGAGGACTTTTTTAAGACCAAAAAAGTGGTCTATTTGCCAATGAAGTATAAAGGCAACAGTTAAAGCATCAACATCATATTAAAGGAGTATCTGCAATTTTCTGCGTAGGTTTTGACGTAGCTAACTAGTTTTTTCAAACTTAATTTTTTTGACTTTACATTGTCATTCGCTTTCATAATTTTGATTTAGAGTTTAGAACAGTCTAGCATATTAAATATAAATTTACAATTAATTAACGTTAAATTTACATAAAAATTGTAAATAAGTAAAATTGAAATCGATAAAACACTGAAAATCAGGTGTTAAATAAAAATTGGTTGTAAATTATAAATTCAGCGTAGAAACGAAAAAAAATGGATTTTTAAATTAAAAATCTAGTTTCATTCAGATTTGGTACTATTATCACAAAAGCATAAAATTTTGAAGTGAACTGTCTTTTCTTCAATAAAATTGAGGATGCTTAAGGAGTTATAACGCGGCTCACCTTAGAACTTTAATTTTAAACCGGAAGATGAAGAGTTATTCATATTGGCTGCCTTAATAATGTCAGTCTTATACTTAGCCGGAACAACCTGCCAACCATCATAAACTTCTCCGTTTATATAATACCTTTCCGTACCTTCGTTCATTGCGGTTTCAGTCATTAATTTATAGTAAGAAACAGGTGCATCTCTTCCTGCACTATCTCCATGCAAGACCAGTTCAAGAACACCATCACCGTCAACATCGGATTGTATCCAATTCAATTCCAATATTTTGTTATAAGTACCGTCAGACATCATTTTGTTAATATTGCCATTAAAGTCGTCAATTATTTTTTGAGCATTCGGCATATTCTTTAAAATGGCAAAATAAAGTGGTTGAACAATGAAGGCCTCTTTACCAATTTCAAGAAATCTCTTGATATCATTTAATTGGTAGGTTAGTAAATAGGATATGAGTAATTCATCCACAAGCATATAATCTGTCTTGAATGTTAGTAATTTCTCAAGATTTTCCTGATCACTTTTACCAGGAATAAGAACTACATCCAGATTAGTATACACTGAGGATCCATAAGCATATCCACTTATAATTGCAATTCGTTTATTTTTTAATTCACTTAGGGATATTGCACTTACATCACTGCCTTTTCTGCCAACCAAAATCAGGCGGTTTTCAAGATAGGGCTCTGAATAAAGCAAATAATTTTCCCGGTCTTGTGTTTTCCATAACGTTGGACTTCCCTGGTAGATACCGGAAATAATTCCTTCCATTACCGAATCAAAATCTGTAATATTCAATTCCATTTGAATACCTCCTCTTTCAAGTGCCTCCTTTACTAATTCGAGGGCAAAGCCTTTTTCCCCTTCTACATTTGAAAAAGGGGGCCATATATCAGAAGCTAATTTTATATTCTGATTCTGCGAATACATAAATAAACAGGGAATAGTGAGGAAAAGTAGTAGCAATTTTTTCATAGTTGTGCCTGGTTAATGGTAAAAAGTACCTTAAGATAAACCAACCAACCTTGAAAATGTGTTAAAAAAACAAACAAAAATTATTTCTAACAGATTTATAGAATATAGTATGTTTAGGCTCTGCAACTTTTCGGTATCAAAGCCTTATAAATTTCAAAAAACAAAGATTAATTGCCTTTTTGTTTTTAACCCAAAAACGGATAGCGATAATCTTCTGGAGTCACAAAAGTTTCTTTAATCAACCTAGGTGAAACCCATCGCAGCAAATTTTGAGCAGAACCTGCTTTATCATTTGTCCCTGAAGCCCTGGCACCACCAAAAGGCTGCTGCCCCACAACAGCCCCCGTGGGTTTGTCGTTTATATAAAAATTACCTGCGCAGTTCTGAAGTGCTTTTGTGGCTTCATTTATTGCATATCGGTCTTTCGCCAAAACAGCCCCGGTAAGTGCGTATTCAGAAGTAGTATCAACCAATTTTAAAGTTTTGGACCAATCCTTATCTTCATAGACATAAATAGTGACTACCGGTCCAAACAATTCGGTTTCCATAGTTGAATAATGAGGATCTGTGGTTAGTATTACTGTAGGTTCTATGAAATAACCCTGGGATTTATCATAATTACCACCAACAATTATACTAGCATCCTTATCTTTTTTAGCCTGATCGATATAGGAAGCTAATTTGTCAAATGATCCTTCATGAATTACAGCAGTAATAAAGTTGCTCATATTTTCAGGAGATCCGGGAGGATTGAATGATTCCACATCCTGCTTTACCAATTCCAAGATTTCGGTTGAAGTAGACTTTGGTAAATAAACACGCGAGGCAGCACTACACTTTTGGCCCTGGAATTCAAAGGCACCACGCACAATTGCGGTAGCTACCTGTTGAGGTTTTGCTGTTGGATGTGCAACTATAAAGTCTTTACCACCAGTTTCTCCAACAATTCTTGGATAGGTTTTATAGCGGTCAATATTATTCCCTATCTGTTTCCACAAAGATTTAAAAACATGGGTGCTACCTGTAAAATGAATTCCTGAAAAATCGGCACTGGCTAAAATGGTGTCTGTAATCATTACAGGATCACCGTAAACCACATTGATTACTCCATCCGGCAGTCCGGCTTCCTTAAAAACGTCAACAATTACTTTGGCCGAAAAAATTTGGCTATCACTCGGTTTCCATACTACAACATTACCCATCATAGCTGCACTTGCCGGAAGATTACCTGCAATTGCTGTAAAGTTAAAAGGAGTAATTGCATAGATAAAGCCCTCCAGAGGCCTGTATTCAACACGATTCCAGATGCCTTCAGATGATTCAGGTTGTTCTGCATATATCTGAGACATATAGGTTACATTAAACCTTAGGAAGTCGATCAATTCACAAGCGGCATCAATTTCTGCCTGATGTATGGTTTTTGATTGCGCTAACATAGTAGCTGCGTTAATTTTAGCCCTGTAGGGCCCGGCAATAAGATCTGCCGCTTTTAAGAAGATGCTGGCTCTTTGTTCCCATGGTATAGATGCCCAGGCGTCCCTGGATTTGAGTGCATTTTCTATGGCCAAACTAACATGACTTTTTTCGGCGAGATGATACTTGCCCAAAACGTGTTTATGATCATGCGGAGGTGACATCGTTCGGGTATTTGATGTTGTTATTTCATCACTTCCAATATATAAAGGAACTTCTAAACTTCCATCGAAGTATTCTTTATATTGCTTTAAAACCTCATCTCTTTCCGGAGTACCCGGAGCATAACTCTTTATTGGTTCATTAATAGCCAGCGGAACCTCAAAAAAACCTTTACCCATAATCACTTTTTGTTAGTTAAATTTTCACGTCAAAGGTACTAAAACCCGAAACGTTAATAAAATTTAAACAAGGTAAAAGGAATCATTAATTCAGCGCGAAGGGTGCACTGAATTTAAAAGAAGGAATGTAGACTCTGAACTTTTCATTAGTTGTGAAATTTACCATATTATAATGGCCTTTCATTGCCCCAATAGGAGATGCAAGCAGGCATCCGGAGCTGTAAGTGTGAGATTCTCCTGGTCTGATAACCGGTTTTTTTCCGATAACACCTTCACCGTCTAAAACTTCAAAATCATTTAAGGCATCGTATATTTGCCAATGCCTTGAGGTTAACTGTACAGAATCTTTGCTTTGATTTTCTATAGTAATTGTATAACCAAAAGCAAAATGCATTTTATAGTTTTTAAAGAAAGTGCCTTCAAAACTGGTATTCACTGAAATTTTTATGCCTTTGGTTACTTGTGTAATCATCTTTTTCATGCTAATAAATAACGGTATTTCTCAATATGAGTAGCATAACCGTTATATCTGCTAAAATAAAAAAAATCACATTAAGCCGGCTTGATTTAACAATAGTTTTAAATATAAGCTTAATGCAAAGATTTTCTTAAATCATTTTACGAGTAGGGAGAAAAACCAAATTTTTAACAATTCTCCCAAGATAAAAGATAGAACTCTAAGAAAACTTAGATGCCCAAGATAGATAATAGGAACTTATTATGAAAACTTCAGATTAAATTATCGGTGTATGTATATTTTTTTCTGATGTATTTCTGCCTTATATGCCCTTAAATATAGGTAATTGAAGGATTTCTTTGAATAATAAAGATCCATATTATGATTCAAACCGGAAGGAAGATAATATCGGAAATTATAAAGGAATCTTAAAAAGGATGAAATACCCAACTTTATATTAAAAGAATTCGTTGTAAAGTTTACTAATCTTTATTACAAGTGTTAATATAAAATATCATTTAAAGTTCGCAGCTAATCTAAGAGTTTTGAGTTCCTTTATCTTTTCAGATTTTAATTTCTCACGATTCTTTTTAGCAAAATCTGTATGAAATTTGTGATTTTCCAAAAACCTAATTTGCAGGTCTAACCACTCAATTCTATTAGAAACAACTTCGAAATGTAAATATTCGTCGAATAGTTTAGCGCTAATGTCATTATAGTCTTTTCTTCCCAGATAGTCCAAATCGGCATCCGCCAAAACTTCTTCATAAAAAGTCTTTGGTTCCTGAGGTACTTTTGTGGCCCTTATCATTCCATTTACTATTGCTACTTCCTCGCTGCTAAGAATAGGAGTTAAAAATGGTTGAATTTCAACAATGCTGCCTTCTTCATGATCTAAAGGAGATACTACAAAACCATAATCATGGCAGATTGCAGCAATTCGAATAAGCCCCGCCATTTCTTTGGGAATATCATAAAACTCAATATATTCGTTACATACGTTGGCCACATCTATAATATGATCTATAGAATGGTAAGTAAGATAATCGGGGAGTTTTTCTTTTAACTGCTCAATAATCTCAAAACATATTTTTGGATATGAATTTTTGTTGCGAAGAATCATATATCCCAATCCTCAGAATTATAAGTGTATAGAATTAAACCCAATGTTATTAATATTATTGTAATAAGTCTATATTTATATTAGTAAATATTAATATATAACCCAATTAAATAATTAAAAAACAACACCTTACAAAAATATTTCTAAGAGTGTAAGTAGGATCCAGAAATTAAATTGTAACCATTTATTTTACTTTCACAAAAATTATTTTTTAACTGTTACGAGTTATTCATATTCAGAATAGTTTTGAGCTAATCAATCACACATTTTCTATGATCAATGAAAAGTGTTTAGTTGGTAATGTTTTCAGAATTTGTTGAACCTATTCCAATTATTCCATCATATAAATCACCGAAATTTCTGTAATAAACCAGAATTAAATAATTGTTTTCTGTAAAATTAAAGTTTCCACTTACTTTGCCCAGGTCAATTTTACCATCCTCACTCTTAAGGACATATTTATAATTGTAAAATCCCTGCTTAATTTTTATTACCGCCTCCATATTTCCTGTTTTGGAATTGTAAGTCATTTTGTTCTCTTCAACAAGAGCATAGTTGTTGTATTTACCATAAACGTAGACCTCATTTAACCCAATATCCTCCGTATAAGGAAGGCTGAAATGAATTATGGTATATTCTGATTCTATTGATGGGTTTTCACCTTGTAATGTACGAATTACAAAATCGCCATTAATATCCGGAAAATAGGTGTAGGCCTTATCATATCTATAGTTGTCCGTAAAAAGATAGTGATTGTAAAGTTCTTTATATTCAATACGAGAAATAGAAGCAGTAGGTGCTCGTAAATCACTGGTGTCAAAGTTGAGGAATTCATTCCCTCCAAAAAAACTGGTTTCAACATCATATTTATATACCAGCGAATTGCCCAAGGTAAATTGCGGAGGTACATTTGTAATAGCGTTAGTCCATTGATAATTTTGAATTATAGCTATTTTTACTTCTTTTACCGGATTCACAAGTTGAAGACTGTACGGGGTAATTGTAAATTGTACAGATTGTTTTTGATTTAAAAAATCAAAATTTCTGGAATTCCTGGTCGTGGCTCCAACTTGGGCTAAATCTCTGTAAACTACAAATCGTCTTGAAAATTGAAGTTCGTAACTAGAATTATAAATTTCTAGTACATAATTACCGCTAACTTTTAAACTCACGGCTTTATTGGGAATGGTCAAGCGATAATTGGAATAGGCCTGCAGAGTACTGAAACTGTTAGTGTAATTAATAATCCTTTGGTTATCTGCACCTCTAAGGTATTGCGATTTTAGTAAATCAGATGGCGTCCAATCATAATCACAATAAACAATTTTATAATAATAGTCTTGTTCGCTTGCGGTCAAATCATCAAACTCGAGATAAATTGGATCTCCCAATTTGATAACAGGAAACTGATCTTCTGTTGGTCCCTTAAAAATAATAGTCTTTATATTTTCAGGCGGGTTAACCTCTTCCTGAATCTGCGAATATAATTGGGTAGTAAGGAAAAAGAAGAATAGCTGTTTAAGAAATAAACGCATTTTTAGCCTGTTTTGGAGATAAAGGTAAACAAAATGCATGCCCAAAAAAGTCATATCGTTGTAATGCCCAAAATTATAGTTAATAATTATGAAAACAGTGTCATAAGTACTATTTTTGGTCGAAATTTTGTTAAACTAAATGTTTACAATTTATGTCTAAAGACATTAGGATCAAGAAAGGCTTAAATATTAATCTTATCGGTGCTGCCGAACAAAATACATCTAAAGCAGTTTTAAGTAATGTTTACGCCATCAATCTCCTGGATTTTCATGGAATAATGCCCAAAATGATAGTTAAGCAAGGGGCAGAGGTAAAGGCAGGTGAACCATTGTTTTATAGTAAAGATAACCAGGACATCCTTTTCACTTCTCCAGTAAGTGGAGAATTAATCGAGATAACTCGAGGAGCTCGCAGAAAAATTCTGACCATAAAAATTCTTGCCGATAAGACTCAGGAATATGTTGAGCATTCCAAAATGCGACCAGGTGCTAATTCGGAAGAAATCAAGTCTCTGCTTCTTAAATCCGGGTGCTGGCCTTTTATCAGACAGCGTCCTTATGATCATGTTGCAGATCCTACAGCTACTCCCAAGGCAATTTTCATATCAGCCTATGTTACCGCACCATTGGCTGCAGATTTGGATTATACACTAAACGGAAAAGAAGAAGAACTACAAGCGGCATTAACCGCTCTTGGAAAACTTACCCCTGGTAAGGTTCATGTTTCTGTAGGGAAAGGATCAAATTCTCCTTTTTCTAAACTCGAAAATATAGAATTACACAAAGTATCCGGACCCCATCCAGCTGGATTGGTGGGAACTCAAATAAATAAATTGGATCCAATAAATAAAGGTGAAATAGTTTGGACCGTTTCCCCTCATGATCTTGTAATAATTGGTGAGTTACTTTTAACTGGTAGATTTAATGCCCAGCGTACTATTGCCCTTGCTGGTTCTACCGTAAAATCTCCAAAATATTTTTCAGCAAAAATAGGTGCAGAGATTGCTACGTTTTTATATGCCAGTGGCGTTAAAGATGAAAGATTTCGTGTGATTAATGGAGATGTACTTACTGGCAAGAAAACAAGCCCGGATGGTTTTCTCGGTTTTTATAACAATACAGTAAGTGTTATTCCTGAGGGAGATGATTACGAATTTTTTGGTTGGAACAAACCGGTATTTGATAAATTATCTGCTACAAGAGCGCTAACATTTTCATGGTTGCAGCCCAACAAGAAATATGATCTTGATACAAATACAAATGGAGAACACAGGGCATTTGTAGTTACAGGTATGTATGAGGAAGTATTCCCCTTAGACATTTATCCACTTCAGCTATTAAAGGCATGTATGGTTAAAGATTTGGATGAAATGGAACAACTGGGTTTGTATGAGGTTATTCCTGAGGACTTTTCATTGACTGAATTTATTTGTATTTCCAAACAACCACATCAACAGATAATTCGTGAAGGGCTGGATTTACTACATCAAGAAATAGGATAAAGATGAGCAATAAACGATTGACCTTTAAGAAAAGATTACATATTCTAAAGCATAGATATAGGGGTAAAAAAATGGCACCTGCCTTTAATGCCTTCCATACATTTTTGTTTGCTCCGGATGAAACCACACATAATGGTTCTCATGTAAGAGCTGCGGACGATTTAAAGCGGACGATGAATACGGTTATTATGGCGCTGATTCCTGTGTTGTTGTTTTCATTTTTTAACACTGGTTATCAACACTATTCTGCCATCAACGGTTTTCCTGATAACTTTTCGCTTATGGAACATTTTCTGACCTGGGATAATTTTTGGTTAGGATTTGTGCAGGTTATGCCCCTGGTTATTGTCTCATATGGTGTGGGATTGTTGATAGAATTCATTTTTGCAGTAATAAAAGGACATGAAGTAGAAGAAGGTTATCTTGTTACTGGAATGTTGGTTCCATTAATAGTTCCGATCGATACACCTCTCTGGATGTTGGCCGTTTCAGTCGTTTTTGGTGTGATCATTGGTAAAGAAGTTTTCGGGGGTACAGGAATGAATATTCTAAACCCTGCTCTTACCATAAGGGCTTTTTTGTTTTTTGCCTACCCCACCTGGATGAGCGGAGATAAAGTATGGGTGCACGGTGCGGTTGAACGTGCAGGGACAGCCGATGCTATTTCAGGAGAAACTATCCTGGGTTATCTGGCTCAGAATAATGCCAGTGAATATGCTTATTCCGTATCCGATATGTTTTTTGGATTTATTCCCGGTTCAGTAGGTGAGACATCTGCCTTTTTAATATTACTTGGTGGTCTTTTTCTGGTTTTCAGTAAAATAGCCAGCTGGAGAATCATGGTAAGTGCAGTTGCTGGTGCTCTGGTTATGGGCCTTATCTTTAATGGAGTAGTGGATGCAGGTTGGATAGGAGAAGGAAGTACTTTTTATGGATTGATGAGCTTTGATTTTTGGAAACACCTGATAGTAGGTGGCCTTGCATTTGGGATAGTTTATATGGCTACAGATCCGGTAACCGGATCGCAAACCAATAAGGGCAAATGGATTTACGGTTTCCTGATCGGATTTATCTCGGTAATGATACGTGTGTTTAACCCTGCTTATCCTGAGGGTGTATTCCTGGCAATTCTCTTAATGAATGTTTTTGCACCAACTATTGATCACTATGTAGTTAAGGGTAATATCAGGCGTAGGATGAAGCGTTTGAAGCAGGCAACAATTTTTCCAAAAAGCACGGATGGGAAAGCAAAGGAACTTAAGGCAGAAACAATATAGTTATGGCATTTAATAAGGAAAATAATAGTTATACCATAATCTTTGCGGCTATAATGGTTATTGTTGTTGGATCAATCCTGGCATATCTTGCCTCGGCATTAAGTGGCAAAATTAAGGAGAATGAAAGATTTGAAAAGCAGCAGAATATTCTCTATGCCATGGGCGTGAATGAAAATGAGGATGAGGGTAGTGTAAATTTCGTACCCACTGATAAAGTAGAAGCCGAGTTTTCAAAGTATATCACTGAACAACTTGTAATAAGTGGAGATCAAATAACAAAGAATGATGAGGCATACCTTATTGATCTTAAAAAACAAATTGCAGCATTAAAGAAAGGTGAAACCGCAGAGCTTCCTCTTTTTATAGGTGAAAAAGAAGGAAAGAAATATTATATCATACCCATGTATGGTAAGGGGCTATGGGATGCTATTTGGGGTTTTGTAGCGTTGAATGAAAATATGGTTGTCCAGGGGGTTTACTTTGATCATAAAGCAGAAACACCAGGACTTGGGGCGAATATAAAGCAACGTTATTTTATGGACGATTTTATAGGGGAATCAGTATTAAACAATAACCAATTCAAAGGAATTGCGGTAGCAAAAGGGAATAATGACCCGGTGAACAAAATAAAGGATGACAATGAAGTAGATGCCCTGGCAGGAGCTACCATAACAGGTAATGGTGTTTCGGCAATGATTAGGGAAAGCGTAAATATATACAAGGACTATTTAGAAACTATTAGAGTTAATTAAAAATGGCACTACTTTCAAAGAAAGACACAAACCTTATTTTAGATCCACTTGCGGATAACAACCCAATTACCATTCAGGTACTTGGTATTTGTTCTGCACTTGCCATTACGGCAGAATTGCAGGCCTCCGTAGTTATGGCCATTTCTGTACTTTTTGTTTTAGGGGTAGGGAATGTAGTTATTTCTCTATTGCGAAATATCATTCCTACTAAGATCAGAATTATTGTTCAGCTAATAGTTGTTGCAACATTGGTAATCATCGTAGATCAGGTTCTGAAGGCTTTTGCTTATGACTTGAGCAAGACACTGTCTGTTTTTGTCGGTCTGATTATTACCAACTGTATTATAATGGGAAGGTTTGAAGCCTTTGCCTTAGGAAACGGACCCTGGAAGGCTTTTCTAGACGGTATTGGTAATGCTTTAGGTTATGGAATAATTCTGATAATTGTTGGCTTTTTTAGAGAGTTATTGGGATCGGGAACCTTATATGGATTTAAGGTTTTTGGAGATCCGGTAACTAAAACAGGATTGTACTCCACCGGTTATGAGAACAACGGTTTTATGATTATTCCCCCTGCAGCACTTATAGTTGTTGGGATTATAATCTGGATACAACGCTCCAGGAATAGAGCACTAATAGAGGAAAACTAATTTACTTTTTAAGAGAAGATTATGTTAGAACATATTGAATTATTTTTTAAATCCATCTTTATAGACAACATGGTATTTGCTGTGTTTTTGGGGATGTGTTCTTATTTGGCTGTATCCAAAAAAGTAGCCACTGCTGTTGGATTGGGAGCTGCAGTTATTTTTGTGCTTGCTGTAACAGTCCCTCTAAATTGGTTATTGGACCAATACTTATTAAGAGATGGAGCTCTTGTTTGGCTAGGTCCCGAATATGCTGATTATAACTTAGGCTTTTTGTCATTCATTCTTTTTATTGCGACTATAGCCACTATGGTTCAGTTGGTAGAAATAGTGGTTGAAAAATTTTCACCTGCCTTGTATAACTCCCTGGGTATATTTTTACCATTGATTGCCGTTAACTGTGCTATCTTGGGGGGATCCCTGTTTATGCAATCGAGGGAGATTGAGACATTAGGTTTGGCATTTAATTATGGGGTTAGTTCTGGAATAGGTTGGTTTTTGGCCATTTTGGCAATTGCGGCTATTCGCGAAAAGATAAGATATTCAAATGTACCCCCGCCTTTACGAGGCCTGGGAATTACCTTTATTATAACTGGATTAATGGGGATAGGTTTTCAAAGTTTTGGTGGGATGCTTACCGGTGGGGATGAAGCGCCTGCAGCGGTGGAAGAAACTACTGTTGAAAAGATAGAAGAGAACAAAGTAATAGTTGAAGTTGAAGAAGAAATAGATGAGAAAGAGATTTCTTATAACGATTTAATAATAGCTACAAGCACCTTTGGAACCATAACAATTACGGTTATTGCTTTTATGATATTGTTGTTACTGCTGGTGACACTTTTACTTTTTACAAAAGAAAAACTTTCTCCGTCAGGTCCTGTAACAATAACTATTAATGGAGAAAAAAAGATACAAGTTGCCTCAGGGAGTTCTTTACTTTCAACCTTAGGGAACCAAAAGGTATTTCTACCCTCAGCTTGTGGAGGTGGGGGTACCTGCATTCAATGTGAGTGTCATGTGTTGTCCGGTGGTGGTGAGGCACTTCCTACAGAAACACCTCATTTTTCAAAAAGGGAATTGACTGAAGGTGCAAGATTGGCGTGCCAGGTTAAGGTAAAACAGGATATGGAAATTACTATTCCTGAAGAAGTTTTTGGTATTAAAAAATGGGATGGGACAGTAGTACGTAATTATAATGTTGCATCATTCATTAAAGAATTTGTGGTTGAAATACCTGAAGATATGGGATATAAAGCCGGAGGATATATTCAAATTGAGATTCCACCCTGCGAGATAAAGTATTCCGATATAGATATTACAGCTCACCCTGAAGAACATGAGACTCCTGATAAGTTTCAAAATGAGTGGGATAAATTTAACCTTTGGCCTTTGACAATGAGAAATACAGAGGTGGTTGAAAGAGCATATTCAATGGCTTCTTACCCTGCAGAAGGCAGGGAAATAATGCTGAATGTTCGAATTGCCACCCCGCCATGGGACAGATCCAAGAATGGTTGGATGGATGTAAATCCGGGTGTGGCTTCTTCTTATATTTTTGCTCAAAAACCGGGAGATAAAGTGACCATCTCAGGGCCATATGGTGAATTTTTTATCAATGAGTCGGATTCGGAAATGCTATATATTGGAGGGGGTGCAGGGATGGCTCCAATGAGATCTCATTTATATCACCTCTTTAAAACCCTTAAAACTAATCGTAAGGTTGCTTACTGGTATGGAGGTCGTTCAAAACGGGAATTATTTTACATAGAACATTTTAAAGAATTAGAAAAAGAGTTCCCGAATTTTAAATTTTATATGGCACTCTCCGAACCTCAAGAAGAGGATAACTGGAAAGTCAAGGAGAATCTGGACGCCCCAGGTGACGGGTTTGTTGGGTTTATTCATAATTGTGTCATAGACAATTACTTAAATAATCACGAATCTCCTGAAGATATTGAACTCTATTTTTGTGGCCCCCCACTGATGAACAAGGCCGTGCAAAAAATGGGAGAGGATTTTGGTATTCCGGATGAACATATCCGTTTTGATGACTTTGGAGGTTAATAATTTTAACTGTATATAATTTAAAACCGATATTGATCAATATCGGTTTTTTTAATAAATGAATAATAAGTTACAGGCGTTATCTGAGCAAGAATTGCATAACCTGGCAATGAATATTGTTGGGAGGCAGCTTGAATCTGAAGGATATGAATTTATGGGTGTTAACAGCAAACCAAAGAAAAACCCTCAGTTCGTTTGTCTTAAAGAAAAACAACTGCATTTTATTGTTGTACGAAATGTTGTTTACCCCAATGACCCTGGAATATATGACTATGGCCTTATGATAAAAATTAAAGAACAAGCATCCAAATTTGAGGCTAAGACATATTATGCAGGAGTAGGTTTGTATAATGCTGAAGATCAAAATCTTCCAGTTTATCTTAATGAAGCTTATATTGTGGATTATAATGGTCTTCTCGAAATTTAGAAACAGGGTACTCTATCTTTGCCTGTCAGGAATATTCATGGCTTCCTGTGGGTTGGATTCTGGCACCTTTGTCAAAAGCACACACTTTGGAGAGGCTTTGGGCACTTCATATAGTATTACGATCCTATACCTGGAAGAACTCAATCTTGAAAGAGAAATAGATTCTGTATTCAAGGTTGTAAATTATTCAATGTCTACATATTTGCCCGATTCAGATATTTCTAAGATAAATCAAGGAGATTCAAACATTGTGGTAGATAAGATGTTTCGGGATGTATTTGAGCTTTCAAAAGAAGTTTATTCTGATACTGAAGGTTACTTTGATCCCACGGTTGGCGCACTTGTAAACGCCTGGGGATTCGGACCGGGGAAACAGCTGGCATTGGATAGTACCAAAGTGGATAGTATTCTGCAATTCGTGGGTTTTGATAAAGTCCGATTAACCGAAAAGGGAACTGTAATTAAAAATGATCCCAGAATTTTCTTCGACTTCAATGCAATTGCTAAGGGATATGCAATAGACCGCCTGGCTGAGCTTTTAGATCAAAAGGATATTGAAAATTATTTAATTGAAGTAGGAGGTGAGATCATTGCCAAAGGAGAGAATAAATTAAAACAAAAGTCCTGGATTGTTGGTATTGATGATCCTCAGGTTGAGGAGGGAAGAAGGTTAAAACTCACGCTTCAGCTTAGAGATAATGCTATGGCATCATCCGGTAATTATAGAAAATTCAGGATAGATTCTATCACGGGTAAAAAATTTGTTCATACAATTAATCCTAAAACGGGTTATACCAGGGATGCTAATATTCTTGCTGTCAGTGTAATAGCAAAAAATTGTGCAAAGGCCGATGCATATGCAACTGCATTTATGGCGATGGAGTTATCAGAATCCATAAAACTCTTGGGCGCCCACAAAGAACTAAATGCATATATCATTTATATTGACGAAATAGGTGAGGTTACTGAATTTATGACACCGGACTTCAAAAAGCTTGTAGTTTACTGATCATTTACTAACAACGGGTATTATTTCGCCTTTTGCCAATCTGTATTTTTCTATATCGGAAACTGTCATGCCCGATGTATAATCTACCGGATTAACTTTAAATCCCGCTTCTTTTAGCCTGTCAAAATAATCACGTCCATAAATACGGACATGATCGTATTGTCCGAAAATTTTAGCCCGCTCTTTCTTATCGGTAATAGAATCATCTTCATAAGTGACTTCTCTTTTAAGATCCTGAGGTATTTGAAAAATACCCCAACCAGAAGGTTTAAGGACACGATAGAGCTCGCCTATTGCTTTTCTGTCGTCCGGGATATGCTCTAATACATGATTACAAAAAATAATATCAAAAGAATTATCCTTAAAAGGAAGCGCACAAATATCTGCCTTCACATCTGCAAGTGGAGAGTTTAGATCTGTGGTAGTATACTCCAGATGTTTTAGCTTCTTAAATTTTCTATAGAAAGCCTGTTCCGGAGCAAAATGTAAAACCTTGTGAGGTACTGTAAAAAAATCGGTTTCATTCTTCAGGTATAACCACAAAAGTCGATGTCTTTCCAGAGATAGGGTAGAGGGTGAAAGAACGTTTTCCCTGGGGTTTTCATATCCATAAGGAAGGAAACTTTTAAATTGCTTGCCATCAATTGGATCTGTATACTTATCCCCTTTTAGAGTAATGGAAAGAATGGGTCTTGCCAGGTAGCTCAGTTGAATTAATAAAGGCCTGGGTATTTTATTTAGGACATATTTGAATAGTTTTTTCAAAATCCTTTTGCAGATTAAAGTTGAAGCTTCTTTGTCCTAAATTCTTCTTCCTCATTATTTTTTATACCAAGTGCGTCATAGATATATTGGAAGGTAGAAAGTAATTCCGGTTTACCTTGAATAAGGGCAACATTATGCTCAAAATGAGCACTTGGCATGCCATCAGAGGTTAGGATGGTCCATCCATCACGGAGCTGTTTTATGCGCTTGGTACCCATATTAATCATAGGTTCAATGGCCACTACCATCCCGTCTGCAAATTTCTTTCCTCTTCCACGCTTGCCATAATTTGGCATCTCGGGTCCTTCATGGAGTTTTTTTCCCAGACCATGACCCACGAGTTCCCGTACTACCCCGTATCCGTGGCTTTCGCAGTAATTTTGAATTGCAAAACCAACATCTCCAACACGGTTTCCTGCCTTGAATTCCCTGATTCCTCTATAAAGAGATTCCTTAGTTATCCTGAGAAGCTTTTTGGTTTCTTCATTTACATTTCCCACTTCAAACGTATATGCATGGTCTCCGTAAAATCCGTTTTTTAAGGCACCACAATCTACGGAAATGATATCCCCATCTTTCAATGGTTCTTTGTTTGGAATGCCATGTACCACCTGTGCATTCGGACTCAGGTTTAATGTATTTGGAAAATCGTACATACCGAGAAAACCTGGTTCAGCACCATGATCACGAATAAATTCTTCTGCCAATTTATCCAGGTAAAGTCCGTCAACACCCGGCTTAATTTCGGAGGCCAGCATACCTAGAGTTTTAGAAACTACTAGAGCACTTTCTCTAAGAAGTTCAATCTCTTCTAATGTCTTAATAACTACCATGATGCAAATTTAATATATTCCACCTATATCAAAGAGTGTTGCGTCATTAATGCCGGCTGTGGAATTCCCATTAGTTCAAGAATTGTTGGAGCAATATCACCAAGCACACCATCATTTATTTTTCTTATATCCTTATCAACCAGGATTAAGGGTACCGGATTTGTTGTGTGTGCAGTATTTGGCGTACCATCTGGATTAATCATAGTATCGCAATTACCGTGATCTGCAATAACCAGGGTAGAATATCCATTATTCAGTCCAGCGGTGATAACCGCTTGCGCACATGCATCAACCGTTTCGCAAGCTTTTATTGCAGCATTCATATCGCCTGTATGTCCTACCATATCGGGATTTGCGAAGTTAAGGCACACAAAGTCAACTTCTCCTTTATTTAACTCGGGAATTATAGAATCTCTAATTTCATAAGCGCTCATTTCCGGTTGCAGGTCATAAGTTGCCACCTTTGGTGAAGGGCATAATATCCGTTCTTCACCCTCAAAAGGGATTTCTCTGCCTCCGTTAAAGAAAAAAGTTACATGAGGGTATTTCTCTGTTTCAGCTATTCGAATCTGTTTCTTACCCCTGAGAGCAAGAACTTCACCTAAGGTCTCCTCAATATTATCTTTGTCATAAACTACATGTACACCGCTAAATGAATCGTCATAGTTAGTAAGAGTTACATAGTAGAGATCCAGTTTATGCATGTTTTGTTCATGAAAATCTTTTTGACTTAGCACCTGAGTTAGTTCTCTGCCCCGGTCTGTCCTAAAATTGAAGAAGATGACTACATCGCCCTCTTTTATTTTAGCCAGTGGTTCCCCGGCTCCATTAACCATAGAAATTGGTTTGATGAATTCATCGGTGATACCTTCATTATAGCTTTTTTGCATCGCTGCAGATATATTCTTAAAAGGTTCGCCTTTCGCATTAACCAATAAATCGTATGCAATTTTAACGCGTTCCCATCTTTTATCCCTATCCATGGCATAATATCTGCCAACAACGGAAGCCAGTTTAGTATTTTTATCCGAGCAGAAGTCGGTCAGATCCTCTAAGAAAGTAATCCCACTTTTTGGATCTACGTCTCTTCCATCTGTAAAAGCGTGAATAAATGCATTTTCAACACCATAATTTTCACTTACCTCAATAAGTCCTTTTAAATGGTTAATATGGCTGTGAACTCCTCCATTACTAACCAGACCCAGAAAATGTACATTCTTGTTATGGTCTTTGGCATAAGTGAATGCTTCTTTTAGTTCTTTTTCTTCCCTTAGTGTATTTTCTTTAACGGCAAGATTAATTTTTGCCAAATCCTGATATACAATTCGCCCGGCTCCTAAATTCATATGGCCTACCTCACTATTACCCATTTGTCCCGTTGGGAGGCCAACATTCATTCCATCCGTTAGAAGATTAGCATTAGCGTAATTTTTGTAAAGCGAATCTACAAAGGGTGTATGGGCGTTATCAATAGCCGAAACTTTAGGGTCTGGAGATTTCCCCCACCCATCCAGGATCATTAAGATTACCTTTTTATTCATGGTTCTTTATTAAATGAGTTAGCTAAAATACAGTGATTTAACAAGGTTTACCAGTATTCTTAGAGGCTTTTTTTAAAATTTACTCTAAGACGAAATCTTCTTTAATATCTTCAACTGCAAAGAAAGGCTGTTTGTTAAAATAAAGTTATTTCTATGTTAATGGTGAAACAATTACCATTAATTGGCGTCTATAATTATATAATCACAATTATTCATCAATCAAGAAAAAACCCTGACATTAATGTCAGGGTTTTTTGTTTGGATTGGTTTAAAATAATTAGTGTTCTTGTAAAAGGATTAATTGAAAATTAAGCTAACTAAAATTCAAATCCAGTAAATGCCCTATACAAAAAGGCATAAATGGCCATAGATAGCATTAATACACAGAAAAAGGAATAAATTTTTAGCAGTACTACAACAAATTCCGGTTTACAGTCGTCAAATGCTTCTAAATAAAGACTTTTAAAATGCAATAGCGTTCCCATATAGTTTTTTTAACTAAAAATCAAAGCTATAAGGGTTAAATTAAGGGCATAAATCAGATTGGGAGGTATCCAAATATACAAAAAAAAGATTCATGGCCCAGAATAACCAAATAAATCTTATCCGGTCTGTTCTTCGTATTTCTGGATAGATTCCTTAATTTTTTCAATTCTATTATCAGGGTCCGGATGCGTGCTTTGAAATTCAGGAATTCTATTTGGCCCGGCCGAGGCTTTTAAAATCTCCATTACATGGATCATTTCTTCCGGCTCATAATCACTTTGTATCATGAATAAAACCCCCAGATCATCGCTTTCCAGTTCGTCATCACGGCCATTTGTTAAAAGTGTATTTTGGCCAATGCTACCTACCAGGCTGCCAGCATCGGCACCCACACTGGCACCCATCGATACAGTTTTCCAAAAATTGCTTTCTGCAATGCGTTCCGCTGAATGTCTGCCTATCACATGCCCAATTTCATGTCCAAGTACGCCAGCTAACTGTGATTCATCAAGCTGCTTGAATAGTGCATAAGTAATAAAAACCTGTCCACCAGGTAATGCAAAGGCATTAACAGTTTGGTCATCTGCCAGCAGATGAAATTCGTATTTATATGGAGTTTCCCGTGCAATACTGTTTTGTACTAAGCGGTTTCCAACGGCATCTACCAGGGTTTGAAGGCGCTCATCGGGATATAAGCCTCCGTATTGCTGAGCCACTTCGGGAGCACTTTGAAGACCAATAGCAATTTCTTGCTCAGAGGTCATATTGATATTTTGAACTCTTCCCGTATATGGATTTTCTTCCTTATTGTTCCAACGCTGAATAAGTGCAAATGCGACTATTACCAAGCCAATGACTATTCGAATTTTCCAACTTCCTCTTCTCATACTATTTATCTCTATTATTCTAAAGTACAAAAAATGCTCACAAAAGTTCTGGATTTATGTCGAGTATATTATCCTCAATATAGATTTTTACAAATTCTGTAGTCAAATGATCACTTCCTAAAAAGTCCTCTTTCTCCAGCTGTTTCATAATATTTTTAAGTCTGAAAGATTTAAGCATGGGTATGGATAAGGGAGCATAACTGTAATGCCAGGGTTCATATTTAAACCCTCTCCTCTTGGAATCATCGGTATAAACCAGGCAATAGTCATACTTTTTAGAGTTTTCGTCCATCCAAAGTTTGAATTTTTCAAATGGACCTCCTGTCTCAAATTTACTAGTGACAAGTACATCACCATCTACCTCGGGGATACCGTCAATAAGATCAATATCAGTTCCCCAATGATGCCTGCTTGTACCAGGAATGGTAGAATACTCTATTATTTTATCAATTGCATCCAGTGGTTCCATCCCATCATCATCCGTATATTTTAAATATTTACGTTCAAAAATTGCTGCCTGCTTGTCAAAACTACGATAACTCGAGACGACTTTTATGTCAATTCCATCAGCAAGTGCTGCCTTTCTCATTTCAACAAATGCATCATGTGCATCCTTCCTTAAATTTATATCATCACCATATAGCTCAATATCTTCTTTGCCCATTAATTCCTCAATGGAATATTTGGTTTCTTGAAGTAATAGAGTGCTTGGGACAATAGTTAGGGCAAGACCACCAAACCCACTTCTTTTAATAAACAACCTTCTTTCCATAATTGATTTTTGGTTTAATCCGGGACATGCTATCTTCAAATCAAAAAAGATACCATTTATTTAAATATGATTCTTAAATATAATCAATTTACCATATAACAATGTCTGGTATGTTGTACTTCTAAACAGTTTACTTCAAAGTTAATAAGTATTTTGAGAAAATATCTATCCTTTAGAGTGTTTATCACTTTGTAAAAAAGTACTAAATAAAAAAAAGCCAGGGATAATGATTAAAGGATTTAATTGGGATACCGGACTAGTTGGAAATATAGAGATAGCCCTGGTGTTTACGTCGCAAATCATTTAGGGTAATAATATAAAAGTATATGCCTGTTTCTAAGCCCGAATTCTTTTGAATTGCGTTTTCCATGTTCGAATAGCCATTAAACTGGCCATTGTAGTTATCCATGGTATAAACCAATACACCATAACGGTTAAAAATCTGAAGGGAATTATTCGGGGATTTTTCAATACCCTCAATGGTTAGTACATCATTTTGACCATCACCATTGGGGGTCATATAATAGTTGTCCAACTCTATGGTATCAAAGGTTTCGAGCATGTCATCATTGCCGCCTATTGTAATAATCTCATAATCATTGGGGACAAAAAGATCGGAAGTAATTGAACCGTAGTCCATACCTCCATCCACACCTGTATTACCCAAATTCACCCATTGGTTTTCAGATTTGTTCCATCCTACTACTTTAAGATCACTGATGAATTCACCCAAAGCAGCAATATTGCTATAACCATCCCAACTAAGAGTTACATTGGAAGGAATATCTCCTTCAAGTCTCCAAAATTCCACATTACTGACAGACATATATTCTGAAGACCTTTTATCCGTGTTATAAAAGGCATTCAAAGTTTTTGAATTATTGGGATCTTCAAAAAAGTAAGCACATTTTGCCAAAGAATTTACGGCCATGGATTGTATAGTTAAGGGCCTTAACCTTTGGTCATCTCCAACAGGAAAAACAAAAGTATCTTTATTGGTGATAGCCGCATAACCATCTACCTTTGAAATACTGCTTTCTCCTGTATAAAATGAATTGTCAAAGAAGTTTGAATAAATTGCTGATTGTACTCTGGGGGTAATGATATTACCTGTAATTAAATTTCCATTATTATTTACACCTAAGGATGTCTGAAGAATCAAACCGTTTTCCACGGCTACTTCAGCATCAAAAAAAACTGGAGTAAAAGCTCCTGAGACAGTGAGTTGACCAAAATCACTGTAAAAGCCTACCAGCCCCATGTTTTGGTCAAAGGTACCGTCATTAATCAAATCGAGATGAAAGCCTACCTGAGCAGTTTCATGTATCTGAATGGTGGTAAAATTATGCATAGCCTCCTGCGCTTTACCCATCATAGAGCAAAGTAAAAGGATTGAATATAATATATATTTTATGGTGTTCATATATTTTATAACCGTTGCTTGATCCAGAGTCTTCTATACTTTATTTATTAGATGCCAGTTAGTACCGTCGCTTTGCAACCAATAAGTTGTATCCTTTTTCAATTGATCTTCTGTGTCACCATTTTCTTTAAGATAGTCTATGTTCGTATTATTATCACCGTTACCAATATTCTTTAAAACATAGATTCTACCAATGCAACTATTGGCAGCCGGTAAAGTTATAATCAGGTCTTTCATGTTCATAATTAAGGTAAAGTCATTTTCATCTAGTGTTGTACTTACCGAAGTACTTCTGATAGCTGAGGAAACAGATCCTGCAATTTGCAGGGTAGAATTAGGGGTAGCGGTACCAACACCTACCTTACCATTTATGAAACCAAGGTTCTCAGTGTTCATATCGTAGGTCCTTGTTTCAGATTTCTGGGTAAGATTATCGGTCGCTAAATTGGCTCCCAGAAGTTGAGATAATGAAACCGAATTTCCTCCTAATCCGGATATGTAAAGGTCGCTACCAGCGAGCGATAAAGTTTGAATCTCGTTACTTGCATCGGCATCGGCATCATCTACATTAACTGTAATGTTATTTCCTCCTGTGATAGAGATGTCTCCTGGAGTACCGTCTGTAACTAATGTTTGGTCATCTGTGGCTGGATCCCCTTGCGGGCCTTGTGCTCCTACAGCACCATCAGCACCATCTGCGCCATCTGCACCCACAGGTCCTTGTATTCCCTGCGGTCCTTGTGGGCCAACTACTCCGGCTGGTCCCTGAGGTCCCTGAGCACCATCAGCACCATCAGTTCCAGGTAAACCTTGAGGTCCTTGCGCGCCATCAGCTCCATTAGCTCCTGGTAGTCCCTGAGGTCCCTGAGTACCATCAGCTCCATCAGCACCATCAGTTCCAGGTAATCCCTGAGGTCCTTGTGCACCATCAGTTCCATCGGCACCTGCTGGTCCCATGGGTCCTATTGGTCCTTGTGGTCCTACTGCGCCATCTGCTCCGTCAGCGCCATCTGCACCTGCGGGTCCTGTTAATCCTATTGGTCCTTGGGCACCATCTATCCCATTTGTTCCGGGTAATCCTTGTGGTCCTTGAGCTCCGTCAACACCGTCACTACCATCAGCTCCATCAGCTCCTGGTAGTCCCTGTGGTCCCTGAGCTCCGTCAGCACCATCAGCACCGTCTGTTCCATTTGTTCCTGGTAATCCCTGCGGTCCTTGTGCACCGTCAGCACCAGCTGGTCCCGTTAATCCTATTGGTCCTTGTGGTCCTATTGCTCCATCGGCTCCTGCCGGTCCTGTAAGTCCTATTGGTCCTTGTGGTCCTATTGCACCGTCAGCTCCTGCGGGTCCTGTAACTCCTATGGGTCCTTGCGGTCCAACTTCACCATCAGCACCATCAATACCATCGGCACCTGCGGGTCCTGTAACTCCTATGGGTCCTTGCGGTCCAACTGCACCGTCAGCACCATCGGCACCATCTATTCCGTTAGCACCTGCCGGTCCAACAGCGCCATCAGCACCTGCGGCCCCTGTTAAGCCTATGGGTCCTTGTGGTCCTACTGCACCGTCAATTCCGTCAACACCATCTGTACCATTAATACCGTCTGTTCCATCTGTTCCGTCAGCGCCATCTGCACCTGCGGGTCCTGTAAGTCCTATGGGTCCTTGCGGTCCAACTGCACCATCAGCACCATCGGCACCATCTATTCCGTTAGCACCTGCTGGTCCAACTGCGCCGTCAGCGCCATCAGCACCTGCGGCTCCTGTTAAGCCTATGGGTCCTTGTGGTCCTACTGCACCGTCAATTCCGTCAACACCATCTGTACCATTAACACCGTCTGTTCCATCTGTTCCGTCAGCGCCATCTGCACCTGCGGGTCCTGTTAATCCTATGGGTCCCTGTGGTCCGACTGCGCCGTCTGCACCATCAGCACCGTCTGCACCTGCCGGTCCAACTGCACCGTCAGCGCCATCGGCACCATCTATTCCGTTAGCACCTGCTGGTCCAACTGCGCCGTCAGCGCCATCAGCACCTGCGGCTCCTGTTAATCCTATGGGTCCTTGCGGGCCTATTGCACCATCTACTCCATCAGTGCCATCGGCACCTGCGGGTCCTGTTAATCCTATTGGTCCTTGTGGTCCTATTGCACCGTCAGCTCCTGCGGGTCCTGTAACTCCTATGGGTCCTTGCGGTCCAACTGCTCCATCAGTGCCATCAATACCATCGGCACCTGCGGGTCCTGTTAATCCTATGGGTCCCGGTGGTCCAACTGCGCCGTCTGCACCATCAGCACCGTCCGCACCTGCCGGTCCAACTGCGCCGTCAGCACCATCTAATCCGTTTGTTCCTGGTATTCCTTGTGGTCCTTGTGCACCGTCCGTACCGTTAACTCCTGCAGGTCCGGTTAAATCTGAAGAAGTAAAAGAGGTACCATCCGAATAATTTATTGTAAATGTTCCATTCGCGTTATCTACAAATGTAAAAGTACCTGGAGTTGAACCGGATCCATTACAGAGATCATTCCATTGTGTACCATTGTACAAGAAGACGCACTGATTATCGATATTGTAAACCAAAGCACCTCGTAATGGCGTAATGCTTTGCATCTGAGGAGTAGTAAGACGGGTAAGAACAAAAGCCTTATTGCTGCTTTCCAGTTCAAGTATGGAAGCTGCATCTATGCTATTGGGGTTTTCACCTATTTTTACCTGTGCTGTCGCCATTGTTGAAGACGCGACTAAAAGTGCAAAAAGTAATTTTTTTAGGTTCATTGTATTAAGATTTGGGCCAAAATCAATAATTCAACGTAAAAATAGCCCTAAGATGAGGACCTGGATAGAAAATGTTGTGTAGTTCTAAAAATGTGTGGTGAAAATGGTTAGCGCCGTTTATAAGCGGAGAATATGGCACTTTATCGACTTTCTAAAGATTTCAGAATTATCGATCCAAATACAAAAAAACCGGCTAAGATTATTTACGATATTGTTGGATATCCGGAAATATGAATTGCTTATCGGTATTTGATTTTCCTAAATGTCTGCAAATCAATCATAAGCCAGATAAAAGTAACCCTGATACTTAAGGTTAAGGTCTTTTAAATCAATAAGATAGAAGTAAACACCTTCAGGTAAGTGATTATTGTTTTGGTTAATATTTCGATTTGGGATTCCTTGAAATTCATTTTGGTAATTGGTTTTTTCATAAACTAAATGACCAGACCTATTGAATACCTTAAATTCATTATTTGGCGATTGCTCCATAATTTTTAAACTAAAAAAATCATTTATTCCATCCCCATTTGGTGTTAAGGCATAGTTGCCAGGTTCGTTGGCTTTGGTATTAAACAAAAATCCCAAAGTAAAGATTTCATAATCATTGGCGTTGAAAATATTGGAAGTGACAGTCCCATCCTCGGTATTTCCTTCATAATTAGAGTTACCCAAATTATCCCATTGTTCATTTTTCTTGCTCCAGCCTGCAACTGTTACACTTTCTATGCCATCAACCGAAGCTTCCAGGTTAGAACCGGAGTTCCAGTTAAGAGATATTTGTATCCTGCCCGTAGTTGTCAAATTCCAGAACTCCTGAGAATTTATACCTCCTAAACTGCTATCCCTATTGTTAATATTAAAACTTTTGGCAAAACTTCTGGGATAATCAGGGTTTTCAAAAAAGTAAGCGCATTTTGCCAGGAAAACATCACCGATAAATTGTATTTGTAGTGGTCTCATCATATCATCATAACCAACGGGAAAACTAAATATCTTTTGCCCTTCAACGCCCGCCTGACCGTCAATCTTGGAGAGATTTGCTACACCTTCATAATCCGCTTTTGCAGAAAACTTTGTATAGATATTTTTATTGGCTCTGGAGGATATAATATTTCCATATATTATACCAAGTGAGTTGTCTATGTTGATTGGAAGTTCCAGATACAGATTGTTTTCAACTGCTAATTCCAGATCATAAAATGTTGGACTAAAAGCTCCTGAAATCAAAAGCGACTCTTTATCGTGATAAAACCCAATTAGCCCTAAATTTCTGTCAAAACTCCCATCGTTGGTAAAATCTGTGTGGAAACCCACTAAGCCTTTCGTATGAAGCTGTAAATTACCATAATTATGCACCCCTTCCTGACCAAAAAGGTCATGGCTAATTAGAGTAAGTATTATGAATAATCGTATTAGAAACATATTATTGGATGTTTATTTGCTGCCAATTGGTTCCGTCGCTTTGTAGCCAAATAGCTTTATTCTTGTTTAAACCATCGTTTTGAGACCCCTTATTACATATATATTTTGTGGTTGTCTTGTTATTCCCTTTGCTGATATTTTTTAGTACATAGATTCTCCCAGGACAACTACTGGCTGAAGGAAGACTAATATTGAGGTTTTGTTCTTTCATAACTAGTGTATAATCATTTTCATCTAGCGTTGTACTTGTGATCGTAGATCGTATAGGTGCCGCAATTGCCCCTCCTATGTGTAATGTAGAGGTAGGAGACGTTGTTTTGATACCTATATTCCCATTTGTAAAAGCCAGGTTTTGATTATTTATATTGTACGTTCTGTTTTCTTCTTCTTGAGTAATATCAATGGAACCTAAGGTTGTATTATCATCTAAATCAACACCGGGAGGTCCTTGTGGTCCTTCAGGACCATCAGCACCTGCAAGTCCAGTTAATCCTATAGGTCCTTGCGGACCAGTTTCACCGGTATCACCAGTTTCACCTTTAGGACCTATTTCTCCTGTATCTCCTTTTTCACCATTTTCACCCTGAATTCCTTGTGGTCCCGTATCCCCTGTTTCACCTTTAGGACCTTGTTCACCTGCGGTACCATCAGCTCCTGCGGGACCTTGAGATCCGGATTCACCCGGAATGCCTTGTTCTCCCTGGTCGCCCTTTATTCCTTGTGGTCCTACAGGACCATCAGCACCTGTAAGTCCGGTTAATCCTATAGGTCCTTGCGGACCAGTTTCACCGGTATCACCAGTGTCTCCTTTATCGCCTTTAGGTCCCTGCGAACCTTCAACTCCG
>NZ_CAMYOM010000016.1 GCF_947260015.1 uncultured Eudoraea sp.
AGCACCAATAAGCGCATCTTCATAATCTTGTTGCGAGTTAAAGAAATTTTCAGAGTCCTCATTAAATGAATCTACGTCAACAAAACTGTCACTACAAGAGAAAGTAATAAAAGCAGAAATAAAGGCGATCAATGAATATTTTGTTATTTTATTTTTCATCTTTATTACTTTTAAAATTTAAAATTTAGTCCTAATAAAAAGGTTCGGGGCACTGGATAAAATCCCTGGTCTATGCCGGCCCCTATTGGGTCTCCGGAAGAGGCACTTGGGTCATATCCTTTGTACTTGGTTAAGGTAAACAGGTTGTTTACCGAAATATAAAAACGAAGCTTATCTATCCCCGCTTTTTCAATTACATCGGCAGGTAGAGAATACCCTAATTGTACATTTTGCAATCTTACAAATGAGCCATCTTCCACATAGAAATCTGAAAATAATGTATTAAGTGTTGCGCCCGTTGTTACTCTTGGAAAGGAATTTGTAGATCCTTCTCCGGTCCATCTATTCAAGGTATATATCGATTTGTTTACCAATGGCTGATTTCGTTCATAATTTCTTACAATGTCATTTCCTAGAGATGCAAATGCATAAGCTGTAAAATCGAAGTTCTTGTATTTGGAAGAAAAATTTAGTCCCATGGTTGCATTGGGTATTGGATTTCCAATATCTGTTCTGTCATCTGAATCTATCTCGCCATCTCCATTTATATCCACAAATCTTAAGTCTCCGGGAGCGGCATCAACCTGAGTGGCATGAGCATCAACTTCTGCCTGATTCTGAAAAATACCATCGGTTTGTAGCCCATAGTAATATCCAATTGGTTTTCCTCCTTCCATTCTTGATGGTGGTTCCTGGCCTACACCAAAAGATCCCGCAGCAATAAAACCGACTCCATTATTCACTGAAATTACCTCGTTATTTAAAAAAGTAACATTATAATTTATTCCAAAAGTGAAGTCATTAGAAGAGTTGTTACTGTATCCGATAGCAAATTCAAATCCACTGTTTTCAACGAGACCTGCATTTACAACAGGGGGTTGTGACCCGGGAGCAGCAGCCCCCAATATTCCTGAAACCGGAGGTTGTAGTAAGAGTCCGTCTGTTCGTTTATTAAAGTAATCTGCTGTGATATCAATCCTATTGTCAATTAACCTTATATCTACACCAACATCCAATGTTTTTTGTTCTTCCCATTGAATTTCCGGATTTGAAAGTACCCCAACCGCTTTACCAAAAACAAGTTGATTGGATAAAACATAAGTAGCTTCGCCGGATAAAACCGATCTAAAGGCATTACTTGGAATTCTGTCATTCCCAACAATACCGTAACTTCCCCTTAATTTCAAGAAGTTAATTACATTACTATCTTCTAAAAAGTTTTCATCAGAAGCTATCCATCCTACAGATCCTGAAGGAAAATAACCAAACTTATTATTGGGTCCAAACTTTGAAGATCCGTCCCGTCTGATTATCCCCGAAATCAAGTATTTGCCTTTATAGTTATACTGGGCTCTAAGGAAGTAAGATAATAGCCTATCCTTAAACTTGCCACTTAATCCACTATCCTGCAATCCATTTCTTTGATCAACAGTATCTTCTATTTCGGCATTTGCAAAGTCTACATCCTCCGTTTCAAAAAATCCTTGTGTAGTTCCGGAGAATACCCCGCTGGTTTCAAATATAGACGTTCCCAGAGTACCTTTAATATTATGATCTTCACCCAGTGATTTATCATAGTTTATATAGGCGTCAAAGGTATAGTCCCTGAATATATCCTTATTTACGAAAAGCGTTGGCCTGCCCGTATTATTAAAGACTTTTCCCGATCCATAAAATACAGTTGGGTTAAAGCTTTTTCCTTTGACTTCTGCATAGTTAAACTGAAAGCTGGCTTCTGCAGTAAAATCGTTCAGGAAAAGATAGCTGACTCCTAATTTTCCGCTTATCTTATCTACATTAGTTTGATTAAAGGTATTTGCAACCTGAGCCAGAGGATTAATTACTTCATTACCCAGGCCTTCAGCAAGGGTAAATTCACCATTTCTATCTTTTACTGCAAAAGTAGGTGCATTGTTAAGTGCATTAAACAGTACTGATCCTAAAGCGTTTTCCGGAAGTGTTTTTCGATTCGTACCGGTATATAGGAGGTTGGCCACCACATTGAAATCCTTAAAGATTTCTGAATTTAAATTAACTCTGGTAGTATATCTTCTAAAATTAGCCTTAGGACCTCCTACAATCCCATCCTGAGTTAAATAAGACGATGCAGCAGAAAATGTTGTTTTTTCACCACCTCCGCTTACAGTAATATTCTGATTAATTATAGGTGCAGTTTGGAATACTTCATCTTGCCAGTCCGTGCCTCGACCTAAAGAAGAAACATCGGGATAAGGGGAGCTTCCGCCACCAGCTGCAAAAGCTTCGTTAACGATAATAGCATATTCCGTAGCATCCAAAACCGGAATTTGTCTGGAAGTTTGTTGAAATCCCCCCCAGGCATCATAATTAAATTTTAATTCCGTATTACGTTTACCTGTTTTGGTAGTTATAAGAATTACACCATTTGCAGCCCTAACCCCATAAATACCGGCTGTGGCATCCTTAAGTATATTGATACTTTCTATATCACTTGGACTAATTACGCTTAAATCCTCTATAACATTTCCGTCAACTAAAATCAGAGGTCGGTTATCCCCATTAGTGGAAATACCCCTTATACGGATATTTGATCCACTACCCGGTGATCCGGATTCCGCAGTAACCTGTACCCCGGCGACCTGGCCCTGCAGGGCTTGCTCAATTCGGGTTGGGGCCAATTCTTCAATACTTTCTGCTCCTACAACAGAAACGGCTCCGGTAATTTCTTTTTTAGTTGATGTACCATAACCAACTACAATCACCTCATCTAATGCACTGACATCTTCCTGCATTACAATTGTAAGCGGATTGGAATTTTGAATTGTTATTTCTTGGGTAATATAGCCCAGATACGAGAATTCAAGGATATCTCCTACACTTATATCATCAATAATAAAATTTCCGTCAAAATCTGTAGTCGTGCCTCTTGTTTCGTTCTTAACTATAACATTAACACCTGGTAGGGGCTGATCAAGTGCTGCATCCTTAACAATTCCGCTTATGGTCAGATCCTGACTCCATAGTCCGGACGTGCAACAGAGGAGCGTAAGAAATAAAACAAAGTACTTCATGTGTAGTAATTTTTGAAGTAGCAATATATTTGTTTATTCGGGGAAATCAGTAAAGTTTACCACTACAAAAAACATACATACTAAATAAATTGTAGGGATTTTGTCAAATAGTCAAAAAAACCTATAAAATATTATGGGTTTCACATTTTATGGATAACGAAATAAATTAACAAAGCCTTATGATTTTAAGCTTTGTATGGTTAATGTTGTGGTAAATAATATGATTGTTATAACTTGTTATAAGCCTAAAATGTAGTCCGTTAGGCCTTCTTCGTGTAATAGGTTGATTTTTTTACGCAGACGATATCTTTTCACCTCTACACTGCGGACGGATATATTTAACAGAGGAGCTATTTCCTTTGATGAAAGGTTAAGTCTTAGGTAAGCACTTAAACGCAGGTCATTCGGCGTTAATTCGGGGTGTAGTTTTTTGATTTTCTTTAAGAATCCTTTATCCGCATTATTGAAGGCTTCTTCGAAAAATTTCCAATCATCCGTATTATTAATATTCCGGTCTATAGTATTGATTACATTGCGTACCTGAAGATTAGATTCACTATCTTTTAACTGGTCCTTAATGGTATTTAGAAATTCATTTTTCCGTATTATGCTCATGGTGGAGATGGCAAGTTCCCTATTCTTACTTTCTATCTCATTTTGTAGCTGTTCATTTCTAATTTGAATAATTTCCTTTTCAGTCTTTAATTTTTTCCGCTTAAGCTTCCTTTTGTTCTCACTTAAAAGTCTTTTTTGTTGATCTCTATAATATCCCCGATATATTTTATGTGTTAGCACAGCGAGTAATATAGCGACTAAGACATATGCGATAATTGCCCAAAAAGACGCATACCAGGGGCGAAGGATAACAAACTCATTAGTTGCCGTGTTTTTTGTTAAGGTATTACCTACACGTGCTCTAACATTAAATTTATACTCTCCATAGGGCAAATTCTTAAAGGATATTTCCGGAATTGAAGACCATCTACTCCAATTGTCATGAACTCCATCCAACCTGTACTGATAATTTACCTCTGCGTATTTTTCATACTCGGCAACCCCAAATGTAAAATTCAGGCTATTGTCTTTAAAATCAAGTTCACTTACACCATTAAAAGAGATTCTGTCATCTGGTGCATCATAAAATTCCTTCGAAATTCCATTAATACTGATTATATATTCTTTGGACTTCAATTTTTCTAAATCTAATGTTATATAACCATTGGAAATTCCTATTAAGTATAGTTGTTTACTCAAGGGCGTAATGGACTCAAATCCGGGCACAGCCAGAATTCTCCTAAAATATGATGGAACCGGTATTCTAAACGCTTGTGGCTCATTACTAAATCTACCAGGAGATACATGTACAATATTAGATTCTGTGAAGCCCCAAAGCCTATTTGCATTATTATCTACATTCAATACTCCTATTATACCTTCATCTTCATTAAATAATTTACCAGTTAATAACGAATCTAAGGTAAATTTCTTCTGGTCCAGGTCATATTTAAAAACTCCTTTATTAGTAGTGTACAAGGGATTGTTATTATAGGAAATCAGGCTGGAACCAATACCTTTTGATGTTTCTTCTTCAATATTCAGTACTTGTTTAAAATCCTGATCAACAGAAATATTAAAAATTCCTTTGTTTTCATGATTCACTAAAATTTGATTCTCCTCTATTAGTTCTATAAAACGACTGGAAATGTCAAATCCTTCTATTTTGTTTCTAAATCGCCATTCATCATTTAATTTCTCAATAACACTCAAACCGGAGTAATTACCTTGCAGGATTAGATTAGGATTATCGGAAAAGGCCTTTAAATCCCAGGTCCCTGGAAATTCTGATATTTGTTTTGCCAAGTTATCCTCAACAACAAAAGTTCCTGCATTATGCCCACAGAATAATGTATTGTCAATAGATCTCAAGCACCAGACCTGGCCTTTAGTTTTTTTAACAAACTCAAAATCTCCTTCCTCATTCAGTCTTTTGTAAAATAAACCTTGATTTGTTCCCAGGTAAAGAATATTATCAAAAATAATTGAGGCATAAACGGCACCTAATCTTCCTATTTTATCAATATATTCATTAAATGGAGAATTTAAATTTATGATGCTTATCCCGTTATCCAGTCCCAGCCAAAGATTGTTTTCAACATCCTCAAATATTGAAAGCACTGTATTATTATTTAATCCTTTAATCTGGTTAATTTTTCTAATTATTCGCCCATTGGTATCCAGATGATAAATACCCTTTGAAATTGTGCCCAAAATAAAACCACCGTCCTCCAGGCGTAAACTGCTATAAACATTAACTGAGGATAATTCCTTGATTGCTTCTATATTCCATATTTCAAGACCTTCCGGAGTAAGGAAATAAAACTCACTACGTTCTGTAAGTATTAATAAGCGGTTATTTTTAGAAAATACGCCAATAACAATATTGTCCTTAATTACCTCATCATTGGAAACCAAGACCGATTTGCCATTTTCTATTTTAAAAATACCCTCATTTACTTTTTGAAAATAGATGGTATTATCAACATTAAAAATTTCTGCCCTGACACTTTTGGCTTCCAGGATATCAAAAGTTTTATCGGTTGTATCATAAATATAAATGCGATCTAATGACTGAAACAACAGCCATTTTTCAAATTCCAGGATATTCCAGAATTGTTCATCTTCAACTAAATCTTCCTCAAGCTGATTAATCAGGGAATAATAATCCAAAATTCCATATTCATTTCTCTTCCAATACCCAAACTCCATGTAGCATCCGGTGTAAATTAAATCACCAACTACATTAACAGATCTTATATAAGTACCATTTGGAGAAGGATACAATTTCCATTGAGCTCCATTAAATTCAAGCAGGCCTGCATTATTGGCTACATAAATAAACTTTTCGCCGGACTGGGAAATGGCCCAGTTTTGTGTTCCTGCCCCGTAATCAACAGGAGCATAATTTTGAATAGGAGGTACTTCCTGGGCATAAGCCAAGAAATTGCAAAATAATAAAAGAAGAATAAAGACTATTCTCAAACCAGGCGTATAAAGAGGAACTATTCTTTTAAAGGTAAGAAAAGAATAACATATCACTTATTAATCTCTCGGAACATGAACAATCAAACAATCTCGGCACTCAAGCCTGCCTGCAATAATTTACTGCAACGGGGTTCTAATTCCTTATATGCCCCGGTTTTGACCGTGCATTTGCCTTTGTAATGAACTATTAATGAACATTGTTCTGCCTGTTCTGCAGTATGTTCACAAACATTAATTAAGGTGTGAATAACATGTTCAAAGGTATTTACTTCATCATTGAACAATACTATTTCATTTTGTTTCAGCGTCTCCTCATCCAGAAGTAGTTCTTCGGAGACTTTTTCCTTAGTACTCATAGAGTTAGCTTTTTGTATTAACTAAAATACATATTTTGACGCAACCCAGTTATTTTTTTCCAGATTTTCTTGAAATGAAAGTCCGTGGGCCAAACATTCCTTTGAAATAAGGCCAATATCTTCTTTGTAAAATCCACTTAAAAGCAATACTCCTTCCTTTTTCAGGTGCTTTTTATAAACGGTAATATCTGAAAGCAAAATATTGCGATTTATATTCGCTAAGATGATATCGTAATTTTGATCTGTCAATAAATTCGCATCACCTTCAAACACCTTAATCTGTTCACATTTATTAGCAGACACATTTTCCGTTGCATTCAGAAAACTCCAGTTATCTATATCTATGGCATCTACAGACCGGGCTCCTTTCATAGCAGCCAAAATAGCCAGAACACCGGTTCCGCAGCCCATATCCAATACAGACTTATCTTTGAAATCCAGTGCCAAAATCAATTGAAGCATCATATGCGTAGTTTCATGATGTCCGGTGCCAAAACTCATTTTAGGAGTTATAACTATATCAAAGTCGACATCCGGTTTGTCATGAAAATGGGCTCTTACAACACATTGATTATCTACATTTATGGGTTCAAAATTCTTTTCCCATTGTTCATTCCAGTTTAGCTGTTCTATTTCAGATATTTCATAATCAATACTAAAATCTTCATTGGCAAGAATGTGGACGTTTCGTAAGTCCATAGGGTTCCATAACTCCTTTTTGACATAAGCCAACAAACCATCCTTTGTTTCCAAAAAACTGTCAAAACCCAGTGCGGCCAGCTCGGCTATTAAAATGTCCACAGCAGGTTGTAAGGGATTTATCGAAAATCGATATTCCAGAAAGAGTTCTTGCATAAAAGTTCAGCTGGCCCTAATAATGTCAATAAAGTCATCCGCTACTAAGGCAGCTCCACCTATTAATCCTCCATCCACATCGGGTTTTGAGAAAATCTCCCGGGCATTCGAAGGTTTTACACTACCTCCATATAAAATAGATACTTCATCAGCGATTGAAGCATCATAAGCCTCTGTTATGGTTTTCCTGATAAAGGCATGCATTTCCTGAGCCTGTTCCGGAGAGGCAGTTTCGCCCGTGCCAATGGCCCAAACTGGTTCATATGCGAGAACCAGATGTTGCCACGCCTCAGCAGGTAAATCAAAAAGACCGTTTTTTAGCTGGGATTCCACCACCTTGAAATGATTGCCAGCCTTTCGCTCTTCCAATTCTTCTCCAAAGCAAAATATCACCCGCATGTTATTTGCCAATGCAGCCTTCACTTTCTTAGACAGAAATTCATCTGTTTCTCCAAAGTAAGCCCTGCGTTCTGAATGACCAATAATTACAAGTTCCACATTGATATTTAGTAGCATATCTGCCGATATTTCTCCGGTATATGCGCCACTCTCTGCAAAATGCATATTCTGGGCAGCGACTTTTATTTTGGAAGATTTAAGCATACGTGCGGTATCTGCGAGATTAACAAAAGTGGGCGCCACTATAACTTCTGCTTCCGTACTAGGTAGTTTTTCAGATAATTCTTCCAATAAAACCTGGGTTTCACTTAAGTTCTTGTTCATCTTCCAGTTTCCGGCAACTATTTTACTTCTCATGTTTTAGATTTTTTATGTTTGCAATTAATGTTGTTCGTCAGTTATTTGGTTGAACAGAAAGCATTAAATTAAGTCTGCCACAGATTTATTCAATCTCCAAATCTTCAATATCGTTATAGTGTACCTTTTGAGTAATTGTCCCGCTTTCTAGGGTTAATACCCCTGGATTAGACCTAACAATTGTCTTTAAGGTAGTTTCATCGGTAAAATAAAATTCAAAGGGCAATTGGTATTCTTCAATAACCTTGTTGGTCCATTCTTCATTGGAGGCCGACATTCCTATAACTTTATAACCTTTCTCGAGCGCTTTATCTGCAACCTTCCTGATTCCTTCATAGGCATCATACTCACTTTTGGCCATGTCATAAGCAACCACAATAAGTAGTTTAGCTTCCTGCATTAACACGTCAGTAAAATCCTCCCCTGCTTGCTCAATAGTAAAATCATGGATAGGAGGTTCATATCCCTTCTGTATTTCTTTAGTCTCCACACCAATAAATTCACCATCTACATCAGGGTATTCCCCATTGGTTACGATTATTTTTTCTTCTCCCTTACTATTAAATTTCCAAGAATATTCATAAATGGGTTTCGGCGCATCTTCGGGATATTCCATCCCGTCTTTTATATTGGCCCCAATCTTGTAAGGCCTGAAGTCAATAACAGGTAAATGATTAAGTACATAGTTTCCATATATAATACAAATAACTACAGATCCCAAAGCAATAATTTGCCTAACCCTCTGGTTAAAAAGTGGTTTAATATATCGCCTGCCAAAGTATAAAATTAAGATTAGTACCAGAAGGATTACATCTTTTGTAAAGGATTCCCAAGGCGTTAATTTAATGGCGTCTCCAAAACATCCGCAATCTGTTACTTTATTAAAATAAGCTGAATAGAAGGTAAGAAAAGTAAAAAACAGGATCATAAGTAACAGGCTCCATATGGTAAAATTCTTACGATAGCCTATCAAGAGGAATACCCCCAAAACCACTTCAAAAATGACTACAAAGATTGATATCGCAAGAGCATACGGCATTAAAAATGGCAAATCGAGAACTCCCTGACTAAAGTATTCTTCCAATTTGAACGAAAAGCCTACAGGATCATTAAGCTTTATAAAACCACTGATAATAAATAGTATTCCAACAAATACCCTAGAAAAGCCAACTAAATGTTTCATACTGTTTATTGAATATTTATTGGGTGGATTCATTCATATGAATCAGGGCAAAAACCGAATAATTTATGATATCCTGATAATTTGCATCAATGCCCTCGCTTACCAAAGTTTCTCCTTTGTTATCCTCTATTTGCTTAACCCTCAATAATTTTTGAATTATCAGATCTGTTAATGAACTTACCCGCATATCTCTCCAGGCTTCCCCATAGTCATGATTCTTATTTTCCATTAACGATTTTGTAATACTAACATGCTTGTCGTATAAGCTAATGGCTTCTGCCGGGGGCAGATCGGGTTCCTGGGCAATACCTTTTTCCAGCTGTATGAGCGCCATAATAGCATAATTGATAATCCCAATAAATTCAGATTTTTCACCTTCGTCTACTTTACGGACCTCGTTTTCCTGTAAACTTCTGATGCGCTGGGCCTTAATATAAATTTGATCTGTTAAGGAAGGGAGTCTTAAAATTCGCCAGGCACTTCCGTAATCTTTCATTTTTTTTGAAAATAAGTCCCTACAAATAGTTATGATGCCATCGTATTGTTCCGAGGTTTGCTGCATGTAAATTGTTCTAATTTGCGTAAATTTCGCTCAAAATAATGGAAACATCAAAGTTCGGACAAAGGCACATTGATTGATTTAAAAAAGCCTAAAGCTATGGGGGTTTTAAATATTACTCCTGACTCTTTTTATGATGGAGGAAAATATAAGGATGAAGCCTCTATTTTGAAACAAGCAGAAAAATTACTAGACGAAGGAGCTACTTTTGTGGACCTGGGTGCCTATAGTTCAAGGCCGGGTGCGACTGATGTTTCGGAAAAAGAAGAATTGAAAAGGATTTTGCCCGTTGTAGATCTGTTAATTAGTAATTTTCCCGATATCTATTTGTCTATAGATACCTTCAGAAGTGGGGTTGCCCGGCGCTGTCTTGAAAATGGTGCAGCAATGATCAATGATATATCTGCCGGAAATATGGATCCTAACATGATGCAAACCATATCGGACTTTAAAGTGCCATATATAATGATGCACATGAAAGGAAATCCGCAGAACATGTCAAAACAAACTAATTACAGTAAGCTGTTAGAAGATGTCCTCTATTATTTTTCGGAAAAAGTTGCTCTTGCCAAATCATTTGGTATTAATGACATAATCCTTGATCCTGGTTTTGGGTTTGCCAAGACTCCTTCACAAAGTTTTTCTTTGTTACATCATCTGAATCTCTTTAAAACTTTTGGACTACCAATTCTTGTTGGTCTAAGCAGAAAGTCCATGATCTATAAGACCTTAGGTATTAATCCAAGTCAGGCGCTGAATGGAACCACTGCCCTAAACTCCTTTGCATTATCCAAAGGCGCCAATATTTTAAGGGTGCACGACGTTAAAGAAGCAGTGGAATGCATTGAATTAATACAAGCGGTAAACCAAATTGAAGATTAATTTTTTGTTCATCTATTTTTTCTAATTTTACAAAAACGACAAGGATTGGACTTTTTTAACTTTCTGGATTTTAAAATCACGGACATCATAGACATCCTCCTTGTCGCCATACTGCTTTATTACATCTACAAACTGGTACGAGGTACTGTAGCTATTAATATTTTTATTGGAATTGTTATTGTATGGGGGTTTTGGAAATTAACCCAATTACTGGATATGAAAATGATCAGTAGTATGGTTGGTGGTTTTATGTCGGTTGGTTTAATTGCTTTAATTGTTGTTTTTCAACAGGAAATACGAAAATTCCTTCTTATGATTGGTTCCACCAACTTGTCCAACAAACGGAATTTTGTAAAACGATTTAAATTTTTAAGACAGGAAGGTATTGCTTCTAATCTGGATGTTGATGCAATTCTCAGAGCTTGCGACAAAATGAGTAAAAGCAGGACGGGTGCCATTTTGGTTATAAAGCGAAGTAATTCTCTTGATTTTGTAAAATCTTCCGGAGATCCTATGAATGTGGAAGTTAATCAACCTATCCTGGAAAGTATCTTTTATAAGAATAGTCCATTACATGATGGGGCAGCCATTATAGAGAATAATAATATTACGGCTACCAGAGTCATATTACCTTTATCCAATGAGCGTAATATTCCTTTGCGTTTTGGTTTGAGACACCGGGCGGCTGTTGGAATTACGGAGCGTACAGACGCGCTTGCCCTTGTTCTTAGTGAAGAAACCGGATTGATCTCTTATATAAACAATGGCGAATTTGTAGCGTATAAGGACTTATCTGAATTGGCTAACAGGATTAAATTAGATTTACTCTAAACATGGAGTGCAAAAATTGCCTTCCATTCTAAAAAAAGATTTTAGCCTTAATTGGGTATTTTGGCTTAATTATGGCTTTCTATGTTATACTTTTTGTAACAGGAACAATCACTTTGGAAGATCTTAAACCAGTCAGGAATTAAGAGGATTTAATTACCTAAGCTGCTTCCTCAGCCATAAACTGGGCCTCATAGAGCTTATTGTAATAGCCTCCTTTTTTGAGTAACTCCTTGTGTGTGCCACTCTCAAGAATTTTACCGGCATCCATGACTAGAATTTTATCGGCCTTTTTTACGGTGGCAAGGCGATGAGCAATAATTATAGAAGTCCTGCCTGTAGTGATTTTTTCGGTAGCTTTTTGGATCAGTTGCTCAGAATAGGTGTCCACGGAGGAAGTAGCTTCATCCAGAACCAATATGCTGGGATTACTCACATAGGCCCGTAAAAACGCAATTAGCTGCCGTTGACCGCTGGAAAGCATGGCTCCTCTTTCTTTTACATTGTATTGGTATCCACCGGGTAAACTCGTGATAAACTCATGAACACCTATTTGTTTTGCAGCTTTCTCAATACTCTCCAAAGAAATCGTTTTATCCCTGAGGGAAATATTGTTGGCTATGGTATCTGCAAAAAGAAAGACATCCTGCAATACAACTGCTATGTTCCTGCGCAGGGAAGCCAATTTGTAGTTGGTAATATTGATCCCATCTACCAGGATTTCACCTGAATTAATCTCATAAAAACGATTTAAAAGATTTATAATAGTTGATTTCCCAGCGCCCGTTGCTCCCACTATTGCCACGGTCTGGCCAACTTTTACATCAAAGGAGATCCCATGCAATATTTCCTCATCTTTAAGGTAGCCGAAACGAACACCTGAAAATTTTATATTTCCGAGTACGTGATCTTTTTCCACAGTCCCAATATCCTCAATATGACTATCTGTATCCAAAATTTTAAAAACCCTGTTTGCTGCCACCATCCCCATTTGAAGCGTATTAAATTTATCAGCTATCTGTCTGAGTGGCTGAAACAACATGCCTGACAACAGAATAAAGGCAAAAATTGTCCCGTATTCGTCCACTTCAATATTAGTTACATTCTGCAGACCTCCGTACCAAACTATTAATCCAATAGTGATAGATGAAACGATATCGGCTATAGGGAAGAAGAAAGAATTGTACCAAACCGTTTTAAGCCAGGCATTCATATGCTTTTTATTTATTTCCCGAAACTTTTCACTTTCTATTTTTTCTCTTGTAAACAGCTGCACGATCTTCATTCCTGTTATACGTTCCTGAACAAAGGAATTCAGGTTGGAAACTTCAGCCCTTACATCTATAAAAGCTTTCTTCATTGCCCGTTGGAATATTCGGGTAGCATATAAAATTACAGGTAGAACCGCCATCACGATAAGTGCCAATTTCCAATTAATTATCAACATGACTACGCCCACAACGATCATTTTAAGAAGATCGGATACGATAACAAAAAATCCCTGACTAAAAATCTCGCCTATACGCTGCAAATCAGATACAGTGCGGGTAACGAGCAAACCGATTGAAGAATCATCGAAATACTTCATTTTAAACCCTATCATTTTTTTGAAAAGGTTGATCCGGATATCTCTGATTACCGATTCTCCCAACCAATTGGCATAATAACTAAAACACAACTGGCTGATCACCTGCCCCAAAAGTACTCCTGCCATTGCGAGGATAAGAAATAAAAGTCTTTGAGAATCACCTTGTCTTACGGCACCATCAATTATTTCGCCGACTATAAGTGGAGTTAAAACTGCAAAACCCGAAATAAAAATGGCAGCCAGGGCCACTCCATAAAATGTAAGTTTATAGGGTTTAGTATAAGCTAAAACTCGTTTGAAGAGTCTAAAATCAAATGCTTTTCCGGTGTCTTTATCCATTAAATTCCAGAATGGTTGAAGGGTATAAAACTTTGGTCAAATATAAGCCTTTTGCCGGGACGGAAGCACCGGCAGCACTTCTATCCTTACTTTTTATAATAGTCTTAACATCTTCAGAAGAACTTTTTCCAAGACCGACATCCAGTAAGGTTCCCACTATAGCGCGCACCATATTCCTCAGAAAACGGTCTGCTGTAATTGTAAAAACAAGCTTGTCTCCAATTAAACTCCAGGTCGCAGATTTAATTTTGCACAGATTAGTTTTAACATCCGTATTTGATTTAGAAAAGCATTCAAAGTCATGATGTTCCAACAAAATGCCGGCTGCTTTATTCATTGCAGGAATATCCAATCTGTGTTTTATAAAATGTGCAGTATCCTTATAAAATGGGTTCTTTTCAAGCGCTATCCAATATTCATAGGTGCGTTCCACGGCATCAAAACGAGCATGTGCATCCTCCGGGACCACATTAATCTTTTGGATAGCAATATCCTCCGGCAAAAAGCCATTTAACCTATAAGTAAGGTCTGTTAAACTATTGATTTCATGAAAATCAAAATGCGCATACATCTTTTTTGCATGGACTCCGGCATCTGTTCTGCCAGCACCAACAAGGCTTATAGGCGATTTTAGTAGTGTACTTAATGATTCTTCCATTAACTGTTGGACAGTAGAAGCGTTTGGCTGTCGCTGCCATCCGTGGTAGGCCTGTCCGAAGTATGAAAAAGCGACAAAATATCTCAAGCTATTATTCTATTTTTGTGAAAGGCAAAGATAACGAAGTTAGCCGTTAGAAATAAAGACCTTCTGGTTTGTATAAATCTGAATACTATTTTTGTACAGCTGCAACGGACCTATTAGACATTTGTGTGCTATAATAAATTCTCACTGATATAATGACCCACATCTTACTTCTATCCGATACCCATGGTTATATAGATGATACTATCCTCAAGTATGCCAAACAGGCCGATGAAATATGGCATGCGGGAGATATTGGTTCTTTTGATGTTACCGATGCTCTGGCTGCATTAAAACCGATTCGCGCTGTATATGGCAATATTGATAACCATAAATTACAAAAGGAATTTCCGTTAGACAACCGTTTTAAATGTGAGAATGTAGCCATTTGGATGACCCACATTGGAGGCTATCCCAATAGATATGATAAGAGAATCAGGGAAGAAATCAAAATGAATCCGCCTAAACTATTTATTTCAGGGCATTCCCATATTCTTAAGGTAATGTGGGACAAAAAACTAAACTTGTTGCATATGAATCCCGGTAGTTGTGGAAAGAACGGTTTTCATCAAATCAGGACAATGCTCCGGTTTGATATAGACGGGGAAGAAATAAAAAACCTGGAGGTTATAGAATTGGGAAAGCGCCAGGGATAGCAGCGGCATCCTTTTTTGCTATTATCCTGAGCACAGTTGAAAGAAAAGCAAAAAAGATATAGCGAATAGCCCGGTCCTCCGGAGCCCGAATTTAATGAGGGCGCAGGAGGAAGCGCCAAAAAACGTTTATTTATAACGTAAAACCCTGAAGTAGAGATAAACTTACTTCAGGGTTACGCACTAATACTACTAAGATGTTAGGTTTAACGCAAGCGATCAACAGATTTTACAAGATCTTCATCCTTTTTTATGGCCCTGTTGGCCAGAACTAAAAAAACGATAGAAAATACAGGAATGAGCATCCCAATACCCTTCTCTGAGACCGAGGTCTCTCCGGATAAGTTTAGCGATCGGTAAACGAAAAATCCCAGTAAAAAAAGATTTAATATTATATTCAACCTGTTAAAAACAAATTGATTTTTTCGATTCTTAAATATAAAAATAGTGATAAGCGCCAGGACGGAAGAAGCTGCAAAAATAACCGCAACCCAAGTAATATCCATCGCAAAAACGGTATCTCCTTCAATTCCAGTCCAAAGGCTTAAATAAAAAGGTAATACTCCGGTAAAGAGAGCCACCAAAACTAAATAAACGGTTTGTATGCGTTGAATCATAGTTTATCTGAAAACAGAAGTGCAAAAGTACATGTCTTTTAAAACAATCCCATAAAATTTAATATAAAAAATAGCACTTCCGTAATGTAAGTTCGTGGTATCAGCAATGACTAAGCGGGTTAGAACCAATCTATTTGCGCAAATCATATGTCGATACGAAAAGGGTAAGAAATAAATTAATAAGTAATAAGAGATGATTTGTTTAAAATAATTTGTAATATTGTGTCGTTATACATAATAACACTTACCTATTGGGGTCTCAATCCCATGTAATACCCAAAAAAAGTAATATACTCCAATTTTTATATACTATAATTTATTTTATACTCAATGTTTGAGATTTCAGATTTAAAAGCAAAAAAGCTGCCTGAGCTTCAGGATATAGCCAAAAATTTAAGCGTCCCCAAATACAAGACCTTAAAAAAACTGGATTTGGTTTACCAAATTCTTGATCTACAGGCCAGTAATCCCAAAGCCGTGCAAGCAACAACAGTGGCAACGGTGGTAAAGGAAAAAGCACCGGAAAAACCACGCAGACCACTTGTTCCTAAGGAAAGTTTTAAGACTGCTCCTCAGAAAAACCGCACTTCTATAGAGAAGGTGGCTAAACAAGAACCAAAAAAAGAAGGTTCACAACAAAAAAGCCCTTCATATCAGGGCAATAAAGAACAACCTAAAAATAACCCTCAACACAATAAGGGCCAGCATAGCAAAAAGATTCAGCATCATAAGAACGGGCAGGATAGCAAGACTAGTAATTTTGATAAGGACCTGAAAAATAAATACAAGCAACCTGAATACGAATTTGACAGTATTATTGAAAGCGAAGGCGTTCTTGATATTATGCAGGATGGTTATGGATTTCTAAGATCTTCAGATTACAATTACCTTTCTTCTCCTGATGATATTTATGTATCCCAATCGCAAATAAGGCTATTTGGTCTCAAAACCGGCGATACTGTTCTGGGTAATGTACGTCCACCTAAAGAAGGAGAAAAATATTTCCCCTTAATTAAGGTGAATAAAATAAATGGAATGGACCCTCAGGTAGTAAGAGACAGAGTTTCTTTTGAACACCTGACTCCTTTGTTCCCACAAGAAAAATTTAATTTGGCAGAACGCCAAAGTAACCTGTCTACTAGAATAATTGACTTGTTTTCCCCTATTGGCAAAGGACAACGTGGAATGATCGTTTCCCAGCCAAAAACAGGGAAAACTATGCTTTTGAAAGATATCGCAAATGCCATTGCAGCCAATCATCCTGAAGTATATCAGATTGTTCTTCTGATAGATGAACGTCCGGAAGAAGTAACGGATATGCAGCGTAATGTAAGTGGTGAAGTGGTTGCCTCCACTTTTGACAAGGAAGCTACTGAACATGTTCGTGTGGCTAACATAGTACTGGAAAAGGCAAAAAGACTGGTAGAATGCGGGCATGATGTGGTTATACTATTAGATTCCATTACACGTCTTGCAAGAGCTTACAATACAGTTCAACCTCCTTCCGGTAAAGTGCTTAGTGGTGGTGTGGATGCGAATGCTCTGCATAAACCCAAACGCTTTTTTGGAGCAGCACGTAATATTGAAAACGGTGGTTCTTTATCTATAATTGCTACGGCACTTACGGAAACCGGATCTAAGATGGATGAGGTTATTTTTGAAGAATTCAAAGGTACCGGTAATATGGAATTACAATTAGACAGACGAATAAGTAACCGTAGAATATTCCCTGCCATAGACCTTATATCTTCTTCAACAAGAAGAGATGATCTTCTATTGGATGAAAATACAATTAAACGTATGTGGATAATGCGCAAGTATCTTGCAGATATGAATCCGGTTGAGGCCATGGAATTTATGGAACAGCGAATAAAACAGACAAAAAATAATGAGGAGTTTTTATTGACCATGAGTCAGTAAAAATTATCCCTCACTTAAGAAAATCCCAATGATAAGTAATCATTGGGATTTTTTTATTTATGATAAGTAGTACATCGATTTCATAAGGTTAATTTGATGTTTTATTAGAATATGTACTACATTTAGAGGTAGAAAAGTAGTTCCCTAAAAGTCTAATTTACATATCCATAAAACTTAGAAGCATGAAAATTATTCGTAAAAATGCACCGTTTACGCTATTCCTATCATTTACAGCATTACTTACTCTGGTTAGTTGTGGTGAGCAGAAAGCAAAAGATGAAGTACCTGAAGTCAAACAGGAAGAAATTAAAGCTCCGGAACAAATTGTCTCTGTAGATCAGGCCAGGAGCATGTACAAGAGCTATTCGGAAAGAAGGGCACCCCTTATTCAGAATTACGAAGATGCTTATGATAAACGGGATTCTAAAATGAAAGATTCTTTTGATGTTGCCCGTTATGTTTATTACGATTATAAAACCATCAAAGATTATCTGACTTATATAGAAAAGGTAGCTGCAAAAGCGAATGTTGAGATCTCAACATTGCGCTTTTATTTTTCGAATTATCCAAATCAGGCTAAATTTGAAGACGGGAGTCCTGTGATTCATCCAAGGCAAAATTCAGTATTTATCCTGCCAGCTTCAATTGTGGATAATGCGCAATATGGTTTCTATCTTGAAGAGCAGGAAGACGGTACCCTGGTTCCCGCTTATCTATCCTGGGATTTAGCACCATATATTCCTGAAGGGATGGGAATGATTCAAGAGGATGGAAATTCATATGCTGGAATGGGGCCAAATTTGGACAATTCCAATTCTTCATCATTGAGTCCTATGCCTTTTATAGCCAATGTAAGCACTATTTTAAATGAAGGTGGCTCAGCACCGCCTCCAAAAAAGTAATTTTAACTAATCTAACGCTCTAAAAACCAATGGATTTGAGTTTTCTCAATTCACTTTTGGATAATACGTTTATACCTCTATATGCGATAGTAGTACTATTATCTTTATGGCGATATCCCAGGTATTATGATACCCCTTTGCGGTTTTTACCCATTTTAATAATGTATACTTTCCTGAATGAACTTTTTGCGGTTCTTATTCGCGATAATGATGAGATTAGTCTGATCCTAAAAGAAATTTATTACAACAACAATTGGGTTATTTTCAACATATATAATATTGTGTTTTTTGTGTATTTCTATTTTGTTTACTACTTCTATATCTCTGGTAAAAGGCAAAGGGATTTTATAAAAGTTGGAGCACTTGCCTTTTTATTTATCTCAGTAGCCAACATGTTTTTCCAATCTTTCGCTACTCAGCCTCAGCTTACCGCCTATATTACAGGGGCAATTGTTTTATTATACTGCATCTTTTTTTATTGGAAACATTTAAAAGAGCAGTATGGGGATTGGTTTTTAACAAGAGATTTGTTGTCGTGGTTAAGTTTAGGGATGGTAATTTTCTTTCTTGGTTATGTACCTATTAAAATTGCAAGATATTATATGGAAACAGAGATTCCCTGGGTAAGAAGTGTTCATCTTATATTAATAATCCTAATGTATGGCTGTTTTGCTTTCGGATTTATTCGAATGCGAAGGCGAAAACTACAAGTAGAATAAATCAGTTATGAAAATTCTAATTATCGGAGGAAATGGAACAATTGGGAGAACAGTCAGCAGGTATTTCTCAAAAAAACACGAAGTTGTAATTGCCGGAAGAAACACTGGTGAAGAGGTTGTAGATATTTCAAGTAGTGAAACAATTGAAGCTCTTTTTAAAAAAATTGGCATTCAGGATGCTATAATTTGTACTGCCGGTGAAGCCAAATGGGCTCCTTTCAATGATCTTTCTGAAGATGATTTTTATATTGGGATCCGCAGTAAGTTAATGGGACAGGTAAATCTGGTGCGAATTGGTAAAAAATATCTAAATCCAAACGGTTCTATAACCTTAACCACAGGTATTCTTGCAGACGATCCTGTATTAATGACTACAAGTGCCGCAATGGTTAACGGAGCGATCCATAGTTTTGTCAAGGCAGTTGTCCTTGAACTTGATAATGGAATTCGAGTGAATGCGGTTTCCTCCGGCGTCGTTGAAGACGCCTTAGATAAATACGAGGATTATTTCCCTGGCCATAACCCAATACCTATGGATAAAATGTTAAGGGGATATATTCGAAGTGTGGAAGGGAAAGCTAATGGTGAGATAATTCGCATTTATGATTAAGCCGGTAATTTTCGGTGAAGCATGTAGTTAGAAGCTTTTTATAATTTTACCAGATGGGATTCTACGATTTATCCAAGATTGAAAGGGAAAGACTGGTAGCCGACATCCGGAACGCCATAATTGATGATCTACACCATAGCAGCGTTGTTGCGATAAAAAGATACTTCTCTGATGAGGATACTTACGTTCGCAAGGCAGCCTATACGGTAACAGGAAAGTTGTTCAATACCGAAAGTTCCTTAAAATTGAAAATATTGGAAACTATCAAAGCTATGCTAAGTTCTGCAAATGAAAAAGAGCGACAAACTGCAATGAATGCGGCAGGTGAAATTGGTAAAACAGATTTTGAGAGCGTTTGTGAATTTTTTGATTTTGCTCTGTTTGATAAGCACCATATCGTACGGAATGCCGTGATTGGTTCCCTTAAAAAAGTGGGGGCTAAAAATCCGGAACCCGCTTTGGAATGGGCCAAAAAATATCTTCATCATCCCAATAAGGAAGTGCGGCGTGAAATTTGTCACGGGATAGAATTAAGGGGAAGAACTCATCCTCAGGATATACTCCCACTTCTAAAGGAACTACAATTTGATAAAACTTCAAGAGTGCGCAATACCCTGATTCATGTCCTTGGCCAAATTGCTTATAAAAAAGGTTGTTTAGCTACCGTGGTCTCAGCGTTGAGTAATTGGGAAAATCGTGAACTTGTTGAAAAAGCAATGGATGAAATAGTAGATGTACACTCGAGATATAAAAGCTTTGCAGCTATGACTCAATCGGAGGCCATCCAGTATATTGATCGACACTATATGCCATAAAAAAAGCCCTAACCGTTAGGCAAGGGCTTTAATAGATTTTTCCAATACTTATATTGCAGCAATATGCTTTGTAAGTTTACTTTTTAAATTAGCCGCCTTATTTGCATGTATAATATTGCGTTTAGCAAGCTTATCTATCATACTCACCACAGTTGGCAAAAGGGATTCCGCCGCTTTTTTGTCGGTTTCACTCCTCAATTTTTTAATTGCGTTTCTTGTGGTTTTGTGCTGATATCTGTTGCGTAATCGCACAACTTCGTTTCTTCTGATTCTCTTTAATGCCGACTTGTGATTTGCCATCTTTTTTTAAATTTTGTTTATTCGGGCTTTATATTTTTTTGTAGCCCGTAGGGGAATCGAACCCCTGTTACCAGGATGAAAACCTGGCGTCCTAACCCCTAGACGAACGGGCCATTAACTTTTTTTTTAATGCTCATGTAATAAATGAGACCTATGATTATTAAACAGTCCTCATTAACCACATTTCAATATTTCAGTATTCTTTGTAGCCCGTAGGGGAATCGAACCCCTGTTACCAGGATGAAAACCTGGCGTCCTAACCCCTAGACGAACGGGCCATTAGCGCGCATAAATGCGGATGCAAAAATACAATTATTTTTTACTATACCAACTCCATTATATATTTTTTTGACTACACTTAATATGCCTTGGCAAAGAGCACCCTTTTTGAAGAAGGTTTTCCGGTAACAATGCAGCTACCAGCCTCCTCAGGGGCGTCTAATGGAATACATCTAATTGTTGCTTTTGTTTCTTCTTTTATCCTATCTTCTGTAGCCGAAGTACCATCCCAATGTGCTGAAATAAAGCCACCTTTCTGATCTAAAACCCTTTTAAATTCTTCATAGTCATCAACTTCGGTAATGTGTTCTTCTCTGTAATTTCGAGCTTTTTCAAATATATTTCGCTGTATATCCTCGAGTAAAAACTCAATTTTTGCAACCACCTCATCAGCCTCCACAATTTGTTTTTCCAGGGTATCCCGGCGCGCCAATTCATAGGTCCCATTCTCCATATCACGCTGGCCAATAGCTATTCTTACGGGAACTCCCTTTAATTCATATTCATTAAATTTAAAACCGGGTTTATGGGTATCGCGCTTGTCATACTTTACTGATATCCCTTTATTTTGCAATTCTTTTACCAAAGGGTTTATCCTTTCAGAGATTGCATCTAATTGTTCCAGACCTTTGTATATAGGGACTATAACCACCTGTATAGGGGCCAGTTTAGGCGGTAAAACAAGACCATTATCATCACTATGTGTCATAATAAGAGCACCCATCAGGCGTGTAGAAACGCCCCAGGAGGTGGCCCATACGTATTCCTGTTTACCTTCCCTTGTTGCAAACTTCACATCAAAAGCTTTGGCAAAATTCTGACCTAAAAAATGTGATGTTCCGGCTTGTAATGCCTTTCCATCCTGCATCAGGGCTTCTATGCAATAGGTTTCTATGGCTCCGGCAAAGCGTTCACTTTCCGTTTTTGTTCCCTTTATTACCGGGACGGCCATATGATTTTCAGCAAAATCTGCATATATATTCAGAATCAATTCAGATTCCTCTATCGCCTCCTGTTTAGTCTCATGAGCCGTATGACCTTCCTGCCAGAGGAATTCAGTCGTGCGCAGGAACAAACGTGTTCTCATTTCCCATCGTACCACGTTGGCCCATTGGTTAATTAAGAGCGGAAGATCTCTGTAAGACTGAATCCACTTTCTATAAGTGTCCCAGATAATAGTCTCAGAAGTTGGCCTTACAATAAGTTCTTCTTCCAGTTTAGCGTCTTCGTCTACTACAAGACCACTGCCGTCCTCGGCATTTTTCAGCCTGTAATGGGTGACTACGGCGCATTCCTTTGCAAAGCCTTCAACGTGACTGGCTTCTTTATTCAGATATGATTTTGGAATAAACAACGGGAAATAGGCATTCTGATGCCCGGTATCCTTGAACATCTTGTCCAGGCCCGCCTGTATTTTTTCCCAAATAGCAAAACCGTAAGGTTTTATCACCATACAACCCCTAACACCTGAATTTTCGGCCATATCAGCCTTGATCACGAGTTCATTATACCATTTGGAATAATCCTCGCTTCTTTTAGTTAAATTTTTTCCCATCAAATATACTTTGGCACAAATCTTGTGATCTTATTACCGAAATTGTTTGGTAAAACTAACTATTTTTAGAATGTTCAACAATATAAATTTAAAGCGATGATACAATCTCTACCCCTCTCTAAATTAATAAGGACTGCAACGCTTCTTGTTGCAGGCATATTAGTGGTTTCCTGTGGTTCCTATCAGGAGGCTTCCTATTATGATAATGATGGTATCTATACTGAAGGGACCGAAATGGTCTATACAAAGAAAAAGAAACAGCCTAAACAACAGCAGGGTGATGGTATTTATGGTGATTACTTTGGTCAGAAAGCCGATCAAATTGATGAATTCATGGAAGACGAAGTCTTTACTGATGTTGATGACTATTACGGAGGAGATGTACAAAATGATAGTCTTCAAGTTGTACCGGAAGGAAATTATTATGAGGGCTATAATGATTATGTAGGTTACTCCGGATGGGGTGATAATCAATCTAATGTTATCATAAACAATTACGACAGCGGCTGGGGTTGGGGTGGTGTTGGATTTGGTATTGGTATAGGCTTTGGCTGGGGCTGGGGCGGCGGCTGGGGCTGGGGCTATCCCGGTTATGGTTATGGTTGGGGCTATCCTGGTTATGGTTATGGTTGGGGCTATGGAGGTTATTGGGGCTATCCCGGTTATGGCTGGGGCTATGGAGGTTATTGGGGCTATCCCGGTTATGGCTGGGGCTATCCCGGTTATGGCTACGGATACGGATACGGATACGGATACGGAAGATATTCTTACAACAGTAGCAGGAGGGGTTATTATGGCAATAATTATAATAATGCTTTAACTTCAAATTCATTAAGAGGTAGATCTAATCTCACATCAGGCAGAGGAAGATCGAGTGCAACATCAGGAAATGGAAGAACGGCTTCCAGTTCCAGGTCTAATGTTGGAAGATCCGGCACAGCCAGAACTTCTTCCACAGCACGAAGTTCCGGTGCATATAGATCAGGTACAACTGCAAGAAGAACAGTTAGTGCTGCTGCCATAAATAGAAACAGGGCGTACAGATCAAGCAGAAGTACACGATCTGTTCCCGGATATTCAAGTAATTCACGAAGCGGAAATACATACAGAAGATATTCACAGGGAACCAACAGATATAGTAGAGGGACTGACAGCAGGTCGAGCACGGCAAGAAGGTCTTATGGTAGTTCTACTCAAAGAAGTTCTGGTTATTCCAGGTCGTCATCTTCAATGCCAAGAACCTCAGGTTATAGTTCCGGAAGAAGTTCAGGTTCTAGAAGTTCAGGTAACTATAGAAGTTCTGGGTCCAGGAGTTCCAGAAGCTCAGGGAGCTATAGAAGCTCCGGGGGATCTTCAAGGTCTTCTGGCAGCATGAGAAGTTCCGGGGGGTCTTCAAGATCTTCTGGTAGCATGCGAAGTTCCGGTGGTGGCTCAAGAAGTTCCGGCGGTGGTTCGAGAAGTTCAGGTGGAAGCAGGGGCGGCAGACAATAATTCCAAAAATCAGTAGTATTAAATTCTTATAAAATGAAAAGAAATATAATTTTCATCCTGGTATTGATATGTGGGACTGTAAACGCTCAAAATATTGAGGATGTACTCAGATACAGCATTGAAAACACCAATGGTACAGCTCGCTTTCAGGGCTTAAGTGGAGCTTTTGGAGCTCTGGGTGGTGATCTATCCGCATTAAATATCAATCCGGCAGGCTCGGCAGTATTCAATAATAGTCAGTTTACTATGACCGGAACTAACTACAATCGCAACAACGATGCAACGTATTTCGGGAGAACCAACAATACCCGACTTAATTCATTTAAAATTAATCAAGCAGGAGGTGTTATCGTATTTAAAAATTACGATAAAAATGCTGATTGGAGGAAATACTCTTTAGCTTTTAACTATGATCTGGTAAATAATTTTAGCAATCAATTTTTTACCTCCGGGAATAGTAATGAAGGTATTGACAACTACTTTCTTGCTTATGCTCAGGGCCAGCCGTTAGGTCCCTTGTTTGTTCAGGATGGCGAGTTGATTGAAGAGGCCTATCTGGATATAGGGAGTAGTCTTGGTTTTGGACCACAGCAGGCATTTTTAGGTTTTCAAGCCGGGGTAATTGATCCGGTAGATATTGATGATGACAACAACACACAATATATTTCTAACGCTGAATACAACAGCGTAAATCAGGAATTTTTGCAATCTACCAGAGGCTATAACAGCAAGTTTACCATGAATTTTGGCACGCAATTCAAGGATTTTCTATCTATGGGTGCTTCATTAAATTTTCATAGTATATATTATGAGAAATACACTCAATTGAGCGAGAGTGGTTTTGATACCGGATCAGAAGTTCAATTTATTAATTTTGATAACCTGCTGGCTACAAGAGGAAATGCGTTCTCCTTCAGCTTAGGAGTCATCGCTAAATTGAATAAATTAATAAGAATGGGGGCGAGTTATCAATCTCCCACATGGTATGATTTAAGGGATGATTTTTCACAAAGAATTAATTCGGATTCCCCGGTTAGAAATTCGGATATAACATTTATAGATTTCAACATTGTCAATCTTTTCCCAAACTATAAGGTAAAGACTCCAGGCAAGTTTAATGGAAGTATGGCTCTTGTTTTTGGTCCCAATGGGCTTTTAAGTTTTGATTACAGTTATCAGGATATGTCCAATGCAGAATTACGGCCTACTTCGGATTCAAGTTTTGCCACAGTTAATTCGGTAATTTCCAGTGAACTAAGATCGGTATCTACATTTAGAGTTGGCGGGGAATACCGTATAAAACAATTAAGTCTGCGTGGTGGTTATCGCTATGAGCAAAGTCCTTATGCAAACAGAATTACTGTAGGCGATTTAAATGGGTTTTCTGCTGGTATAGGTTATAACTTCGGAGGCAGCAGACTAGACTTTACTTACAGCAGGTCTGAAAGAGATGGTAATGTTCAGCTTGCTGATGTGGGTTTAACAACTCCGGCAAGCTTAAATGCCGCTATGAACAATTATAGCTTCGGATACACAATTAATTTCTAAACTCAAATAATAAAGAAAAAAACCCCTGAAAGTATTCAGGGGTTTTTTTTATCTCACAAGTGAAAAATGAGTTCGTATGGAATTGGCCACCTGGACGCCGTCTTCATCTCGGGCATAATCCAGACGGAACCAATAATCAGATGAGGGCATGGGCCTTCCGTTAAAAGTCCCGTCCCATCCTATTGTAGTTTCATCCAGTTGTTTTAACAATTTGCCGTAACGGTCAAAAATAAAAACCACCGGATCTGAAAGTGTCTCAATTCCCAGAATGTTCCAGGCATCGTGAATACCATCACCATTGGGTGTAAAAAACTTAGGGTATCCCACTACTAAAAATTCAATGGGCTCCGAGGTTCCACAACCATTTTTATCATTTATTATAACGGAATTCAATCCGGGAGGAATATCCAGAAATACAGATTCATCCTGAAATTCACCTCCATTTATAGCGTATTCATATTCGCCATCACCATCTACAAAAAACTCTACATTATTACTATCGGATAAGTCGTCCAAAATAACTATCCCATCCGGGTCCGGTAACAAAACCGGAATTCCATAATATGTAATTAAAATATCATCTGTAATAGTAGTGGCAAGTGTAGTTAAAATTGAAACATAGTATCTCCCTGAGGTCGGGCTGCTTACTACCAATTCCGCACCAAGTGGTCCTGATCCTGCAAGGGTTGCATCTATAGTTCCATCATCATCGTAATCCACTGTCCAGGTTACCGTTGCAATATCGGGTCCTGCTGGTGAATTTAAAGCCGTTAAAGTAATATCCGGATCACCTTCGCAGGCAATAATATCTAATCCTAAAAATTCATCCCTAAGTGTACAGTCGAGCGCTGTATCCTGATCTGCATCCACAGAACTACCGGTAAAGGTCAACGAAAAAGGTTCAGGATTTCCATCAAAGTTAGTATTGAAGTTGTTGATCAGAAGGTAATAGATTTCCCCGGCTGTGACATCTATCCATTCATCATAAGTATTTTGGTTTGCGGTTAAAGGTGGTGCTCCTTCCTGACCATTTTCCGGATTAACCCCTACTCCTGTAAAGTTTGTGCTATTTACTTCGTAATTGCATCTAATAGGTTGTGCTGTTCCATTACTTATATCGCCACAATCCGTGTCTGGTCCGTATAATGCAAAATCATATTCTGAGGTTATCGTGGTGCCTAAGGCTGGTAATGCCTCTATATCAAAACCAATTTGACCATCTGTCCCTGCCCTAAAGACATACCAGGATGTATTGTTTTCAATGTTTGCAGAACCAACACTCCCTTTTTCCAAACAACCAGTTTGCCTGATTACATCAGGATCAAAATCATCAACATCACCAAGGCCATCAGTGAATGATAGAATTGGCGCATCGGCACAAACGGGGATGGCACTTCGGCAATCTGCAGAGTTCTGCGCCATAACTCCAATACAGAAAAGGAGTGTGCAGCACAGGGAGCTAACGAGTGTTCGCATAGATCAAGGGGCTAACATTATAATAATAATCTATACTATAACTCCAAGGGCTAAAATTTAGTATATCTCGCCGAGGGTTTTCTGCACTTTATCGATAAACGACAAGCCGTTAAAAATGCAAAATTTTATCTTTTTAATGCAAAATGATTATTTATGTACCTGGCCTCAACAAGCTGGCCCTGTAAATCTGTATATATGAGCTTAAACCAATAATCTGTAGATGGCAATTCTCTGCCATTAAAAGTACCGTCCCAGCCGAGGCTACTGTCATCCATCTGTTTTAAGAGTTTGCCGTATCTGTCATATACATAAACCATAGGGTTTTCCAGATTGGAGACTCCCAAAATATGCCAATAATCATTAGTTCCATCACCATTAGGTGTAAAAAAACTAGGGAATCCTACAACAGTGATGGTCTCAGTTACAGAACCACAACCGTTAAGATCATTAATTGTAACCGTATGCACTCCAGGCGGGACATTGGTAAAGATATTACTCGACTGAAATGCTTCGCTGTCTATTTGGTATTCAAAGCTACCTATCACATCCGTAATAACCTCTACCGTATTATTGTTTTGAAGGTCATCAATAATTACATCCGTAATTTCCGGAGTTTCCGAAACAACTACTGTGATTAAGCCGGAGGTTGAACAGGATTGTCCCCATTGACTATTGGTAACTGTTAAGGTATAACTCCCTGCCTGTGTAACAGTAATACCGGGAGTAGTTTCACCAGAATCCCAGGAATAGGTATATTGGGCGTTAGGTGTTGTTTCACCAATGATTACACCTGCTGTATCTTCACATATAAAAATCTCGGTAGAAAAGTTTAAAACCGGTGTTTCCACAACACTTAACTGAAACTGTTCAGAAGCGTCATAACATCTGGGATTTTCTAATGAGCTGTTTCGAACAAAAATGGATTCAGTTCCAATGCTTAGAGGATATGGCGATATTAATGAATTTATGCCAAGAATAGCATCATTTAGTGTGCTATGATAAGTAACCATAAAAGCGGCAGGATCCTGGGTACCTAATGCCTGACTATCCTTTTGAGTTAAATCATATTCCATAGAATCTGAACAAACTATTTCATCTGAGACAGAATATGTTATTGGTGATGTATTAAAGGCCACCTGAACATCGCTTATTATATTGGTCATGGTGGTGGTAATCACTTCCACCCTGTACATGGCAGATACAGTTACATGCAGGGTTGGGCCGGTTTCGCCAGCTATTGGTTGAAAACCCGATCCTGTGTCACTATACCAGGTATAGCTTAAAGCATTGGAGGTGGTTCCATCCAAAATAATATTCTCATTATCACATGCGGCCAGGGGTGGACCAAGGAGATTATTTATAATGGAACAATCCAGGGCGTCAAATGGATTGGTTATAAAAATATCTCCGGAAAACTGAATCGAAAAACCGGAATTATTGTTACTAAAGTTATTTATCATCAGATAGTAATCCTCACCCGGCATTACGTCTAACCAATCTTCATAAAGTACAGTACTTGTGTTTCCGGTGGGGTCTTCCCCTACTCCCATAAATGTTTCCTCATCACTGTTATCAAAGAAGTTACAACGTACAGGGTCTCCCAAACTGCTACAGTCCGATGCCCGGTATAAGGCAAAATCCCAGTCCTCAGAGGCATCAAAACCTATATTGAATCCTAACTGTCCCGATGCTCCGGTTCGAAAACGATACCATGCAGAATTAGATTCTATAGATCCGGTTATTGTTTGTTCCAGGCAACCATTTGTTGTGGCTCCATTGAAATCATCTATGCCATAACCCTGTGTACCCCCGTTAACCGGAGTATTGTTGCATATGGGTACAGCATTGCCACAATCAGCTGCTACCTGGGCCATAAGTGAAGTGGTCCCAAGTAATGTTAAAAACCAGAATATTAAGCTTTTACCCCTCATAAACAGGTATTCGATTTGGAATTTATAAAAATACCCTGTAGTTCTGCTTAACACTAATTTATGTTGTGTATCGCCCTAAACAGAGTATAAAGTGCCATTTTATGTATATCTTTGCCTTTCGAAAAATAGGTATCCGGATGAAATTAGACAGAACATTGGAAGAACATTTTGAAGACCTGGGAAATGATCATGTTTCCTCCTCTGAACAAACCCCAATGAGAAAAGATGCATTTGTTTTAAGCGACGAAGAAAAAATTGAGCGTATACGCGAAAATGTCAGGGAAATTATGCTAACGCTGGGCCTCGACCTGGAGGACGATAGTTTAAGTGGAACACCAGACAGGGTGGCAAAAATGTATGTAAAGGAACTCTTTGGCGGGTTAGAGCCAAAGAAAAAACCGAAATCTTCTACGTTTGAGAATAAGTACAAATACGGTGAAATGTTGGTGGAAAAAAATATAACCGTGTATTCTACCTGTGAGCACCATCTTCTTCCCATTGTGGGAAGGGCACATATAGCTTACATTTCAAACGGTACGGTAGTTGGACTTTCCAAGATGAACAGAATAGTTGATTATTATGCCAAAAGGCCACAGGTACAGGAACGGCTGAATATTCAAATCGTAAAAGAACTTCAGGAAGTATTAGGCACCAAAGATGTTGCCTGCGTTATTGATGCTAAGCATTTGTGCGTAAATTCGCGAGGAATACGGGATGTGGATAGTAGTACCGTTACAGCAGAATACGGTGGCAAATTTAAAGAAGAGGCCATCAGACGCGAGTTTTTGGACTATATAAACCTGGAGACCAATTTCTAATTGTATATAGCAACAATGCAATTGTATAAAACCCAACACCTTAAAGTCTATAATTCCCTTTCCAGTACCAAAGAACTATTTGAACCAATTAACGAAGGGCATGTAGGTATGTACGTATGCGGTCCCACGGTATACAGCAATGTACATCTGGGAAACTGCCGGACTTTTATGTCCTTTGATATGATCTTCCGTTACCTGAGGCATTTGGGGTACAAGGTGCGGTATGTAAGGAATATTACCGATGCAGGTCATTTGGAAGACGATGCTGATGAAGGGGAAGACAAAATTGCCAAAAAGGCACGGTTGGAGGAAATAGAGCCCATGGAGGTGGTACAGCGCTATACCGTAGATTTTCACAATATTCTTCAGAAATTTAACTTTTTACCTCCTAGTATTGAACCAACAGCAACAGGTCATATTATAGAGCAAATAGAGATCATTAAGGATATCCTTGAAAAAGGTTATGCTTATGAAATTAATGATTCTGTCTACTTCGACGTTAAGAAGTTTAATGAAGATTATGAATATGGTAAGCTGAGTGGCAGAAAGCTGGAAGACATGATCTCAAACACAAGGGAACTTACTGCTCAGGACGATAAGAAAAGCCCTCAGGATTTTGCTTTGTGGAAAAAGGCTGAACCACAACATATCATGCGATGGCCTTCCCCATGGGGAGATGGTTTTCCGGGTTGGCATCTTGAATGTACGGCAATGAGCACAAAATATCTTGGTGAGAATTTTGACATACACGGAGGTGGAATGGATCTGAAATTTCCTCATCACGAATGTGAAATTGCCCAGGCAGAAGCGGGCAATGGTCAATCGCCTGTTAAATATTGGCTGCATGCCAATATGCTTACCCTAAATGGTAAGAAAATGGCAAAATCTACCGGGAATAATATTCTTCCGAATGAGATCTTTTCTGGTAATAATAGCATACTTAGCAAAGCATTTTCTCCTTCCGCGGTACGCTTTTTTATGATGCAGGCACATTATACCAGTATTCTTGATTTAAGTAACGAAGCCCTGCTTGCCTCTGAAAAAGGCTATCAAAGGCTTATGGAGGCAATTACCGGTCTGGACGGATTAAATACCGGTGTTACTTCAGATTTTGATGTAAAGGAATGGAAGCAAAAGTGTTATGATGCAATGAATGACGATTTTAACACCCCAATTCTAATTGCAAACCTTTTTGAAGGAGTTAAACATATCAACCTCATAAAAGAAGGAAAAGAACAGCTTTCCGCAGATGATAAAAAAATTCTTATTGAGACCATGAATAGTTTTGTATTTGATGTTCTTGGCCTGGAAAATATAAATGATAGCGGAAGGGATTTAGAAAAGTTATCGGGTGTCGTGGAATTACTCATACAATTGCGTAATGAAGCTCGCGCCAACAAAGATTTTGGTACATCTGATAAAATCAGGGACCAATTGGCAGCCCTTGGTATTCAGTTAAAAGATAGCAAAGAAGGAACAACATTCAACGTCTCCCGATAAATTGCGGTTTCCATCGGGTTGATTCTTGCCGATTTTCTTTTATGAATTTCTATTACTAATGGCACTGAAAATTAGTCTTTAAAAATATTCTTTAAGGTGAAAAAAATTCTAATTGCACCCTTTGTACTTCTTGTTAGGTTTTACCAGTTGGTTATTTCACCTTTGACCCCTTCCACTTGCCGATATTCCCCAACATGCTCTCAATATACCCTTGAGGCTTTAAAAAAACATGGTCTTTTTAAAGGGGGTTGGTACTCCATAAAACGAATTTTCAGTTGTAATCCATGGGGTGGAAAAGGATATGATCCGGTCCCTTGACATCTTAAACGTTAGGCGATCCGCTCTAAAAGTCACTAATCTAACCCAGATTAAAGACCAGATAGAATAGGTAACATCAGTAATATTTTGCCTTTGGCCTCTGTTCAATTTTCTTATCTTAGCCGCTTAAAATCTTCACTATGTATTTTTTAGGTTTTACCTGGAATCCCGATGACACCCTTTTTACGCTTGGGGTTTTACAAATCAAGTACTATAATCTATCCTGGATAGTGGCCTTTGCCCTTGGCTGGTATATTATGAAAAAGATTTTTTTAAACGAAAAAAAATCTCTGGAGCAGCTAGATTCTCTTTTTATTTATACCGTACTCGCTACCATGTTGGGTGCACGCCTTGGACATGTCATTTTTTATGACTGGCCCTATTACAAAAACCATCTTGTAGAGATTTTACTTCCGATAAAAGAGCGTGCGGGAAGTACATTATTCGGCATTATTAATGGTTATGAATTTACCGGTTTTACCGGCTTGGCAAGCCATGGCGCAGCTATTGGTATTATTATCGGCATGTATCTTTTGAGCAGAAAATACAAAGACCTTAAAATGTTATGGGTTTTAGACCGGGTGGTTATTACTGTTGCTATAGGGGCATTTTTCGTAAGATTAGGCAATTTCTTTAACTCGGAGATAAATGGTAAAATAACAGATGAAAATTTTGCTTTTGCGACTAAATTTGTGCGCGATTCAGATGATATGCCGGCTGCATCCGCCTTACAGATTACCAAAGAACAGACTGTTAATGCGGCCTATGCTGCACTGGAAAATAATCCTAAATTTGCTGACTATTTCAGTGCTATTCCTTTTAGACATCCTGCTCAATTGTATGAAGGTGTCGCCTATATATTTGTTTTTCTGATTCTGTATTACCTCTATTGGAAGACCGATAAAAAGAATCAGCCTGGTTTTTTATTTGGTTTATTCCTGGTACTCCTTTGGACCATTCGGTTTTTTGTAGAATTTGTAAAGAAAAGTCAGGGTGGATTTGAAGAATCATTAGGATTATTATCAACCGGCCAATGGTTAAGTATTCCTTTTATTCTTGTTGGGTTTTATTTTATGTTTAGAAGAAAAAGTGTTACTGCCCGGTGAATATCGACTTAACATATGGTAAGATGAAAACACAAATATTTTTTGGTATTTGCCTGATTTTAGCCCTCGTAACGCTTAGTGGCTGCAAGAATGATCAGAAAACGGCGGTCAAAACAGAGCCCATAACATTTACAAAAGAGGGAGAACTCACCATCTATAAGGCACAGTCAGACTCTGTTATTGTAAAATACAATATCGAAATCGCGGAATCTGATTATGAGACCCAGACGGGCCTTATGTACCGCGAATCCATGGAATTGGATCAGGGGATGTTTTTTATCTTTCCGGACGTGCTTTTTCATTCTTTTTATATGAAAAATACTAAAATACCTCTGGACCTTATTTTTATAGATGAGGAACTTAGGATCGCAAGTTATAAGGAAAATGCGCAACCATTGGATGAGACCGGCCTGTCGTCTGAAGTCCCGGTTCAATATGTACTGGAACTTAATGCCGGACAATGCAAACAATATTCTTTGGCGGTTGGTGATCGCATCGCATTTATAAGAATGTAAAAAGTAGAAAATGAACTTACTTCTTGAAGGGGAGGAAAGTAATCGGCTTATTTTCCGTAAAGTATCGAAGACAGATTTTAATGCCTGGTTACCATTTCACCAAGAACCCTTAAGTTCACAATATTTTGCCGGAGAAATCTTTGAACCAAAAGCAGCATGCCAGAATTGGTTCACTAAAGTCTTTACCCGTTATGAAAATAATTTAGGTGGTCTTAACGCCTTGATAAATAAGGAAAGTGGTCTACTAATAGGTATGTGTGGCTTATTAATTCAAACAGTAGACGAGATCCAGGAACTGGAAATTGGCTATTCTATTTTACCGGAATACTGGAAAAAAGGCTATGCTTCAGAGGCGGCAAAAAAATGTAAGGCTTATGCCTTGGAACACCAACTGGCAGATTCCATAATTTCAATCATACATATAGACAATATAGGATCTCAAAAAGTTGCCCTGAACAACGGGATGCACCCTGATAAAACCACTACCTATAAAGGCATCCCGGTTCATATTTTCAGGTCCCTACTATGAGACTTGGGATGTACAGCTCAATTTCCCATTACACCAACAGCTTTAAAATTTATAAGCTTAGGTTATTTTCTATTGCACGATTAGGATTCCTTTTTCTTCACCGTACAAGTGCTAATACCAAATGGTGCATATATGGGACAGAAACTAATAAAACTAGTTAATAGAAAGATTACCGCTACTATTAATAAAACGATACCTAACGTACCTCCTACAGTACCTGTGAAGTAAAGTGCGGCGAAAATTGCAGCGATTATAAATCGGATAATACGATCAGTTGAACCCATATTATTTTTCATGATTTTTGTATTTTAATTAGACAATTGTTCCATAAGCAATAATATACCTGTAACCATAATTGTGCAGATTAGGCATCCCAGCAAAAATTTTACAAGTTTCCTGCTCATCAATCTTTTACACAAAATTATATTGGAAAAATCTGTTGTACAGTGACTTTAGTCACTGTTAGAAAATTTTAATTCCTTTGCTGTCTTGTTTCACTAGGCCGTCATTTTCCAGTTTCTTCATTACACGACTAACAACTTCCCTGACTGTGCCTAATTCATCCGCAACTTGTTGATGTGATATTTTTAATGGGTTTTGATGGCTCACTTGAGCTTTGGTTTTCAAATGCTTGTACAACCTTTCATCCATTCTATTAAATAAAACATGGTGAATGGTATCCAGCAAATCACTATAACGTTGTTTGTATTGTTGAAAAAACAGCGTGTTGATATCAGGATATTGAATCATCCACTTAGCTACCTTATTAACCGGCAACAATAATGCGGTTGTGTCCTCCTCTGTAATAGCAAAAATAGTACTGGGTTCATTTTTTATACTTGCAGAAAATGACATAATACAACTTTCATCCGGCTGGATATAATAGAGTAATAGTTCCCGGTCTTCGTAGCGGGTATAGACCTTGATCAAGCCTTCAAGCACTATAGGGATTACTTTTATAAACTGACCTTCCCGTAAGATTTCTGTATGTCGGGGTAGCTTTTTTAAGATAGCTTCATCCTGTATTTTTTTAACTAATTCCGCGTTTAAATACGAAAGTGAATTGCCTATGTCCATGCCCGTTAACTTCTAAATGTAAATATTTCATCTTCTTAAATCAAAGATAAATATAAAACTGCCCCAATAAATATTGGGGCAGTTTACAAAACCAATTAAGGGAAGGGGGGCTTACTCCTTTTAGTGGTTTTATCAACAAGCAGGTCTAATTCTGCTCAAAAGTCAATGTATCCGTACCTCCATTGCCACCACTTATGTGGATAAGTTCAATCCTGGAATTTGTTCGGGAAACAATGTCCCAATCTTCAGATAACTCATTGAAATTTGAGGGTGAGGCAAAAAAGATGTTAAAATCAATATCATCACTGCTATCATCATTACTACTATCATCGTTACTGTCGTCATTACTACTGTCATCAGTAACCGACCATGTACCATCTATTGTAATCGAACCATTATCTGCTACCAGATTACCATCCGAATTAAAGGAAAATCCATAACCGGTAAAATTTGTGGTTTCATCACTCCCCGAGTCTATAAAATTGGTAATGGTCCATGTTCCTGTTGACACCAAATCCGAAATTTCCTGAATATCAGCCATAATATTGGCAGCGTTAACATCATCAGAATTATCAGATGAACAGGAAATAAATAGGAGCGCAAATACCATCAAAGTATAAAATAAATTGTTGCTTTTCATAGTTGTATTTTTAAGGTTATAATTTTTCCAGAATCAAAGTATCCGTTCCGCCACCGCCACCGCTAGTGTCTCGCAATTCCACACTTGTATCAGAGGTAGCAATTACATCCCAGTTATCATTGAACTCATCGAACGGAATGGAAGTCCCAAAATTTAATAGGAGTTCACTTTCAGAATTTTGCACAACCCAGGTACCATTTATCAGACTCCCATTATCTGCCACTACAGTACCATCATTATTGAAGTTCAGTTCGTATCCGCTGTAATCATTGGTCTCATCAATACCATCATCTAAATAAGATGCCACTGTCCAAAGTCCATCCTGTAAAATGGTTCCAAGCATGCCCATATTGTCACCGCCATTCCCGTCACCACTATTGGTGCAATCACTTTCAAATCGCAAACGATCATCACCTAAACGCATATCCACTTGGTTTTCATCATCATGCTGTTCAATTTCATGTAAATTCCATGTATCGTTGAAATCCGGTAAATTGGGAATATTTATTTCAACTGAAATACTTTCACCGCTTCCCGCGCTTTCCCATGTTCCGGGGAATGTATCGCTATTTGAGGTTGCTGAAAGGGTTCCATCAGCCATGAAATTAAACTGATATCCAACATAAAGGTCTTCCAGGTCATTATCATTACGTTCCAGTTTATCTACCATCCAATTGTCGCATCCTGTTAAAACATCAGCTAGCTGATCTGTACTACAATTTTCGCAATCATCATCATCAAAATCATTGTCGTCATCTTCATCACAATCATCTTTGGCATCATCCAAGATATCTTCTAGTTGATTCAGATTAAATGCTTCAACTTCAGTTCCATCTGAAAGTATTACCACAATGGGGAACCCTACATTAACGATATCGGTATCTTCAAGGTCATCGATAAAATTATAAAGCTCTTGATCATTATTAATATCCAATGTGCCAATCAATTCGTTATTAATATCAAAAATGGAGGTCGAAATAGGATATTTGATATCTGCACATTCTATGTCATCATCTTCTATATTTTCACCATCGCAGTCGTCTGAAAAGTTTTCAAATTCATCAAAACTGTTGATTGTAACCTCTGTAAAATCGGCTAAAACAATAGTGATTGGGAAGTATATTTCCAGGTCATCATCATCATCATCAAATTCGTCAAAAATATCCTCAATAGTATCAAAATCTTCTTCAGAATCTACAATAATCTCCAAACCACTCACATTAACAGTTACCGGTAAATCAATGGAGAAACAACTGGCGTTATCAATAATATTATCATCAGATCCATCGTTCATGGATGTACGCAGTAACAAATTGGCAACATTAGAATTAGCTTTGAGAGTTTCTTCTGGGTTGGCCTCAATAAATTCATTTTCCTCCTGCCTGCAGGATACAATTAGAATTGATAGGAGGATTAGTAATACAGATAGTAATTTAGGGGTCTTTTTCATAGTAAATTAAGTTTAAAGGTTAATAGCGTTTAATAGTAAAACAACCAACTTCTGAAAACTCCTGAAATTTTTTGTAAAAAATTATTTTTACATTCGAAGAAAAAAATTGGACCAGCTTGGCTAAAGAACTACATAAAGATATTTGTGAACAGGAAATCTTCTCGGGTATCTATAATAAATATTCGAAGGATCTTCATAATTTCTTATACTACAAATACGGAGAAGAATTGAATCCAAATGATAAAGCGCAGGATGCCTTTGTTAAGTTATGGGAAAATTGCAAGAAGGTTAAATTGAGTAAGGCAAAGGCCTTTTTGTACAAAGTAGCCAACAATATGATGTTGAATGAAATAAAACATCAGAAAGTCGTGTTACGCCACCAAAAGTTAAAGCCCAGGGACTATACCCATGAAACTCCAGAATTTCTTATGGAAAAAGAGCAGTATTTCAAAAAATATCAGCATGCACTTTCCAGGCTCTCGGGAGAACAGAGAGTTGCTTTTATGCTAAACAAAGTTGAAGGTAAAAAGCATGAAGAAATTGCTGAAATGCTGGGTATTACACGTAAAGTTGTGGAATACAGGATTTATACGGCATTTAGTATTTTAAAAAATGAATTGGAGGGATTTAAGATTTAAAATCAGGAAAAAAGGAAACTAAGTTGTTATATATGTAAGAAGCGTGTTTTATGGATAAAGAATATTTGATAGAAAAATGGCTGGCCAACCAGCTTACTGAGAAGGAACTAAAGGCTTTTGAAGCACTGGAAGATTATCCACAACTCATTGCTATTCTTGATAATGCCCAACAGTTTAAGGCTTCTGAATTTTCCTCTGTGTCTAATTTCGATACGTTTCAAAAACGACTTAAAACAGATCAAAAACCAGTACGAAAATTACCGTGGATAAAACCGCTATTGCGAATTGCAAGCGTTATGGTTCTTGGAATTGCCATCTACAGTATATTTATTTTCAACAATACAATCAAAGTGCAAACTATTGCTGGTGAAAAAATTGAAATAGAATTACCGGATGCTTCTAAAGTGATGGTTAACGCCAAATCTGAGGTCAAATACAGCAAACGTAAATGGGAACAAAAAAGGGAAATTAATCTGGCAGGAGAGGCATTTTTTACCGTTGCCAAAGGCTCCACCTTTGATGTGATCACCACCGAAGGAACGGTAACTGTTGTAGGCACCCAATTTAATGTTAAGCAAAGAGATGCTTTTTTTGAGGTAACATGTTATGAAGGCATCGTAAATGTTAGAACCAAAACTTTATCTGAAGAATTGAGGGCCGGCGACAACATTCGGTTTTCGGATGGAAAAATAATCCAGGGTCAAAATACCAGTGAATATCCTACATGGCTGAAAAACATTAGCAGTTTTCACAGGATGCCTATAAGCCATGTTATCGCCGAATTGGAAAGACAATACAGTATTAAAATTGTACTTGATCATGTATCACCTGAAATTTTATTTACGGGTGGTTTCATTCATAATAATATGGATAATGCACTGAAATCTGTTACTCAACCCCTAAATCTAAAATACAGGATGGATGGATCCAACAACGTTATCCTTTATCCTAGTGAAAAGTAAGTACCTCCTGTTTATAACTCTTTTAGTGGCCCTTTCTGCCTTCAAGATTTCGGCACAGGAAATTTCTGAAACAAAATTATTGATTAACATTTTGACTGATTTGCAAGAGCGGTATGGTTATCAATTTAATTATGCCTCCGAAACCATTGAAAATATTAGCATTCCAGAGCCTAATAAAGGACTGACGTTTGAAGAAACCATTAAATATCTGGAGCAACAAACTGGTTTACAATTTTCTACTTTACCTAACAAGTTTATCTCAATAAAAAAACCCGTAACAGAGCTTTGTGGTTATGTAAAAGACAAGGATACAGGAGAGCCTGTTGCATTTTGTACTGTACAAGCCGGAGGTGCATCAACGCTCACGGATGAATTGGGTTTTTTTAAAATTGATATTGCCAATAATAAAGAAACGCTGCATATACGCCATCTTAGTTATAAAACCCTCGACAGAAGTTATGCTTTTTTCAAAAAAGAAGATTGTGGCGTTATCTACCTGATTCCCAATCGACAACAGCTATCAGAAATTATACTCTACGATTATTTGATCAGAGGTATTGATAAGCTGGACAATGGTTCTTTTGAAATAGATTTCAATCAATTTAGCATATTGCCGGGGCTTATAGAAAGTGATGTACTTCAATCCATTCAGGCATTTCCCGGAATTATAAGTATAAATGAAACTGTTTCCAATATTAATATTCGTGGAGGAACCAACGATCAGAATCTCATATTATGGGACGATATTAAAATGTATCAATCAGGTCATTTTTTCGGATTAATCTCCATGTATAACCCACAGATAACACAAAAGGTTAAGCTACAAAAAAATGGCACCCCAAGCTCCTATACTGATGGTGTTTCTGGTACTATTGCCATGACGACTGAGCAAAGCATTAATCCAACATTCAAAGCAAATATTGGAATCAATTTTACTGATGCAAATGGGTTTGCTGATATCCCTTTGGGTAACAACTCGTCTATACAGTTAGCGGGCAGGAAATCTATCAGTGATTTTATTGAAACCCCTACCTATACTCAGTATTTCGACAGGATATCACAAGATACAGAAGTAGAAGATAATACCAACAATTCGGATATTAGCTCAGATTTTTATGACGCTTCAATGCGTTGGTTATATAAACCATCAGAAAAAGATGAAATACAATTAAACTTTATCAATGCCAACAATGAGCTTGTATTTAATGAAAATGAAATATTAAACAGTGAGGTTGAGACCAGGCAAAGTAGTTTAAATCAAAATAGTATTGCAGGGGGATTGCGTTATAAAAGGACCTGGAGTAATTCTTTTAGTACCCTGTTGAACATCTATGAATCAGATTATAAACTCAAGGCAATAAATGCAAATATTTTAAACGATCAGCGTTTTCTTCAGGAAAATAAGGTCTCAGAAACAGGAGCAAAAATTAGTGGCTCTTATCAAGTTAGCGAACGCTTGAATTGGGTAAATGGATATCACTTTGTAGAAACCAAGGTAACCAATCTGGATGATGTGGACGATCCTGTTTTTAGGAGGCTTATTGCGAATGTACTTCGTACCCATGGCATATTCACCGAACTCGATTTTATTTCGGTTAATAGAAGGACTACACTTAATTTAGGGCTCCGATTTAACTACCTGGATAAATTTAACAAGCAATTGTGGGAACCCCGCCTTAGTTTCAATCATCGCTTTTTAAACTGGTTTAACCTTGAGCTTTTGGGAGAGTTTAAGCACCAAAACACTTCTCAAATCATTAATTTTCAAAATGATTTTTTAGGAATTGAAAAGCGCCGCTGGCAGTTATCTGATAATAGTGATATCCCTGTTATAAAAAGTAAACAGGGTTCTCTTGGCTTGAGTTATAATCAAAATGGATGGTTAATTAATACTGTGGGATTCTATAAGGCAGTTGACGGTATTACATCACAAAGCCAGGGTTTTCAGAACCAGTTCGAATTTATAAAGTCCATTGGCAGCTATACCGCTTTAGGTTTGGATTTACTCGTACGTAAGCAATTTAACGATGCAAATGTTTGGTTAAGTTATTCCTATTTGGAAAATGAATATTCCTTTCCTGAATTATCCGGGACCAGTTTTCCTAGTAATTTTGATATCCCTCATGCCTTGTCATTAGGTACAACCTATATCCTCGAGCATTTTCGCTTTGCTGCAGGCTTAAATTGGCGGTCAGGCAAACCATATACACAACCCAATCCTGCTACACCAATTATTGATGATAACGTTAATTATGATCAAATAAATCAACAAAGATTGGAAGATTATATGCGCGTGGATCTCTCTGCCATTTATAATTTTAAGCTGGGGAAAAAAACCAGGGCCAATCTTGGGTTATCTGTCTGGAATTTGTTTGATAAAAAGAACGACATTAACATCTTTTATCGGATAACTACTTTAGGTGAAGTAGAAGCCATTATCCAGAATTCTTTGGGGATAACCCCTAATGCAATGTTCCGGGTCTATTTTTAATATAGTCCCTTTTTTCCTTTAATGCTTCACATTACATATTAAGCCATTTTTTAAAATCAGCTACTCGATTTTTGCTTATGATAATTGCATTATCAAAATCCTGATTCAACTTAATTTTTAACTGATTATTCCCGTACTTAAAAATTTCATCAATTCCCTTCACAGATATGATACATTGTCTGTTGGCACGAAAAAAGAGCATCGGATCAAGGCTACTGTAAAGTTCATCCAGACTGGAATTGCTGGAGTACTTTTGACCATCTAAACAACTAATTGACGTCAAAGAATGTTCGGTTGTGATAAAGGCAATTTCATCTACTCTTATTGATATTAGTTTATCTTTAGAATAAGTTAAAAGGCGGTTTTTAATTCTTACTGTATTATCTACTTCATCCTGTTTTTCACTTTCGTCTTCAATTCTTCTGCTGATCTCACTTTTATACTGATTTAAATTTGAATTTAACTTAGATAGATTAATTACCTCTTCAGCTAGTTTTTCATTTTTTAATTCCAGAGTTTTTTCATAATAACTACCTAAAAAACGAACTGTTAAAAGCGAAAGCAAGACTATTGATGCACTGGCAAGCAGATATACTAAAAGAAAATTAAATTTAAGATGATTGATTTGTTTTTCAATTTTTTCAATATTGGCATGGGCAGCAATTATCCAATCCGAATTTCTTACCGGGTACAGGTAAATAACCTCCGAACTTCTCGATTCATTTGAAAAATCCCGAATCCCACCTTGCTGCTTTTTGTTTGTTAGAAGATCATAGAAATCTTCAGAATTTATTTCACTATCAATTGGTCTGACGTAGGATTCATCCGGATTTGTCTGCTTACCTATTTTCTGCGGGTCCGGATGGCAAATTTCAACCCCGGACCAATCGAACATACACACAAACCCTGTTTCAATATTGGTGCCTTCAATACTCCTTTGGATATATTGGACAACAATTTCCCGATCTATACCGCTTTCTAATTGTGAAGCTACGAGCTCTGCAAATTCACGGGCTTCACGCTTACTGGATTCGATCTGGATCTCCAAAAACTGATTGGTACTTGCCTTCACCATATAAGCCATGCTCAAATAGCCAATTATAAAGACAATGACCGAAATTGCCAGTAATGTAAACAGATATAGATTGTCTTTTTTCAAAAGGGGGACTAATTTTTAAGGTTATATTTTCGGCTTTAAGTCTAATTTTTTCCCATTCACCAAGTTTTATTTGAAGTGAAGGTAAGACGAGACTTAAATTAACATAAATTAAATACACTGCAAATTATGAAAAAGATATTTTTATTACTATGCGCAATTGTTACTATGCTATTTGGCTGCAGTAGTGACGATGGTGGCAACGCTCCCGTTCTAATTGATGACGAACCACAACAGATGGATGACCAGGTGGATGATCCTCCACCACCAGTGGAAAATACGGTAAAACTTGCCGATAACACCACATTTGGTAGTATTATTACCGATTCAGCAGGGCTTTCACTTTACTTTTTTTCTCTGGACACTAAAGATACCTCAGAATGTTTATCCGTGTGCCTGGATACCTGGCCGGTATTCTATGAAGCAGATATAATGGTAGATACAGGATTGAATGCCTCTGATTTTGCTACAATTGACAGGAGTGATGGCACAAAACAAACGACCTATAAGGGATGGCCTCTCTATTATTTTGCCAATGACAGTGCTGCTGGAGACACTAACGGAGATGGGGTGAATAATGTCTGGTATGTATCCAAACCAGACCTATCCCTGATGTATGTAACTGCACAATTAGTTGGTCATGATGACAAAAACTACTTGAGTGATTATACCGAAGGTGAAGGAGCAACCTTTTATATTGTTGATATTGATGGGCGAACTTTATATATCTTTATAAATGACACAAACAATACAAATAATTATACACAATCAGATTTTTCAAATAATGCCGTATGGCCAATAGCTGAAATTGCCCTGGATAAATTACCCAGTATTTTAGATAACGATGATTTTGGATCTATTGATGTATTTGGCAGAACACAGCTCACCTATAAAGGTTGGCCTTTATATTATTTTGGACAAGATGTTGTTCGTGGGGACAATAAAGGTATTAGTTTTCCGGCTCCTGGTGTTTGGCCTATTGCCAATATAGATCTGGCCGTAGCACCTTAAGAGTATTTATTGGTTTGTACTAAGTAAACTATGAGAAACAAAAAATTAATTGTTACAGGGTTTATTCTCACACTCCTGGTTTGGTCCTGTGAATATAACGTCGAGGATGAAAATCTTATGACGAGCCAATGTGAGGAAGAGGTTTCTTATAGTACAACTATAAGACCACTAATTAACTCCAGATGTATGCCCTGTCATAACGGCGATGGAAGTGAACCTTTTGCACCAGATTTAACTACCTATAATGGTGTAGCTGGTATAGCGTCTTTAGTCAAAGAAGTCACCGAAACGGGTAGAATGCCAAAAAATGGTACTCTTACTGACCAGGAGATTGAAGACATTGGATGCTGGGTTGACGCAGGAGCACCGGAAAATTAGAAATTGGAATAGATGAAGAGCAATCAATTTAGATGGATTCTCAGCTTTTTATTAATTGTGGTAATTAGCCTGACTATTATGGTAACTTATTACAATAAACCGCATATTAATGTCAGGGAAACAAAGGTGGATTATACATTGAGTACGATTAATCTGATTGAAGAATATCAGCAGGATGAGGGTGCTACGGATAAAAAATATTCTGAACACGTGCTTCAGCTAGAGGGCAAAATTTTTGAGATTTCAGCACAGCAGGGTAACAGCGTTATAACACTCAAAGACAAAGGCTCTGAATCAAGTGTTATTTGCCAAATGATGGCAGAAGAGAATAAGAAAATGTTAAAACTAAAAAAGGGGGACAATATAAGTATTAAAGGGGTTTGCACAGGATATTTACTGGATGTTATTATGGTAAGATGTATCTTAGTTGAATAGGAATATGAAAGGATTTTATATCATAGTTATCAGTTTATTGCTTATAAACCAGGTAACTGCCCAGGAAAAATATCTGACTAAAGAAGGGTATATCTCTTTTTTTTCGCATTCTATTGTAGAAGATATTAAGGCAGATAATAACCAGGTTTTAAGCGTAGTGGATACCAGTAGCGGAGAAATTGCCATTCAGTTATTAATGCGCTCATTTATGTTTAAAAAAGCATTAATGCAGGAACACTTTAATGAAAATTATGTAGAGTCATATAAATACCCGAAAGCAAGTTTTACAGGACATATTTTAAACTTCGAGGATCTGGATGAACTCAATGGTATAACTGAAATTACCGGCACACTTACGGTACATGGAAGGGAAAAAGAAATTAGCACGAAAGTCCTGGTAGAAATGAAGAATAACGAATTAATACTTAGTGGAAATTTTAAGGTAGATGTTGCAGATTTTGACATAAAAATACCAGCTATAGTTGAAAACAATATTGCTAAAACGATAAAAGTAAGTTTTGAATTGCGTCATAATCCCTATAATTAGAATCATGAAAAAAGTTTTCTTTTTCCATCTAATATGCTTGATGTGTGTAAGCGGATTTTCTCAGGATCTGGAAGCCATTCTGGAAATGGAATCTTCTGATACCACACTTGTAGTACCTGGTACTTTTAATGGTACCCGACTATTGAATGGACAATCGGTAGAAACCCGTAAACAGGGTATTCTGGAATTTTTAATATCACACCGTTTTGGTCGGATAAATACCGGATTTGAAGAATTTTTTGGACTGGATAATTCTAATATTCGTTTTGGGCTGGAATATGCGTTTACAGACAGGTTTACACTCGCAGTTGGGAGAAGTTCCTTCGAAAAAACCTATGATGCATATGCCAAATACAGATTATTACAACAAAAAACAGGGGCAAAGCCATTTCCACTTGGACTCACGCTTTTCGTAAGTGCCACGGACAGAACGATTAAAGATTACGAGCCAAATGAGAAGCCATCTTTCAATGAACGCTTAGCCTTTAGTAGTCAATTATTATTATCAAGAAAATTCAGCCCAAGTTTTTCATTGCAACTTTCACCCACCTATATACATTTTAATACTGTTCCGACTTCAGCAGACCCTCATGACCAAATAGCCCTGGGTATTGGTGCACGGGTTAAGATTAGTAAGCGGGTGTCTATCAACGGTGAATATTATTACAATACAAATCCATTTCAATCTATTGATGTAAAAAATTCCATTGCATTTGGTGTGGATATCGAAACTGGAGGTCATATTTTTCAACTCATAATTACCAATGCTGTTTCCATGATAAACAAAGGATTCATTTCAGAAACAACGGGTGATTTTTTTAGCGGAGATATTCATTTTGGATTCAATATCTCCAGAGCTTTTCAAATCAAAAAAAAGAACCGCTTATAATTTTAGATAAACAAATTTGTTAGTTGTTAGCTTACCCTTCTCTTGGGTTTAAAGAGAGAAATTGCTATGAAAATCAAGGGCTCTTCTGTAACGGAAGGGCCTTTGTTATTTGAAGACGGCCGTTTACATATTAAGTAAAACCCTTTGACCATTAAAATTTAACAGGCTATAAAAACAATAATAAATCTAATTTTCAGGCATCCGATCTCGGCTGGTTTCAGCTATGCCAAACGGTTCCGAAGTGATGAACAGAATAAATCAGATAACCTTTATGGATATGTTACCTGGACACGTATCCCAGGCATTGGAGGCAGATTATCACTATCCTATAACAGAAATGAATCTAACTATCTGTTAAGCAATATTGGCTCGATAAGATATTCAAGGGATATTGTTAAATACAAGTTATATGCCGACTTTTATTATAGATTTGTAGATTATAATTATTACAGTATGATAGACACATACCTGCAACATTATATAGGCACAAATCTATCCTATAACATCAGCAGGAATTTGTTATTCAGTATTTCAGGTGAGATGGCCATTACTGAAATTGAAACTAATTATAGAATATACGCAAGAATAGTTCAACGATTTAATAGCAAACAAAAAAACAGGCGATGACACAAAAATTCAACTCTTACTTTTTCATCATACCCCTATTAGCATGTACTATGGCCTGCAATAATGGTCCCAAGGTAATCACACCAACTTCCAATAGTGGTAATACTGAAAACGAAGGTATTTTTGCACCTGACCCCGAAACGCGTGTAATTCCAAACCCAACAGCCGAGGTTAGCAATGAGTTGCATAAAGTTGTGGTAGAAGAAGTACTTCCCACTGCCAGATATGTCTATCTCAGGGTTAAAGAAGGGGAAGAAGAATTTTGGATTGCTACCAGAAAAGCGGAAATAAATAAAGGCAAGGTATATTTTTACAGAGGTGGTCTGCTTAAAACTAATTTTGAGAGTAAAGAGTACAACCGAACTTTCGACGAGATTTATCTTATTTCAAATCTTGTTTCAGAAGATCATTCCAAACATATAACTGCTTCTGCTAATTCCGGCAGTAATGCCAAAAAAGAAATAGTGGTCAAAGAGGACATCCCTACCCATACCGAAAAAACTGTTGTTCACAAGGGAACAATTAAAATTTCAGATCTGGTAAGTGATCCGAAGAAGTATGAGGGCCATACCGTTCAACTTAGTGGTAAATGTGTGAAAGTCAACCCCAATATTATGGATCGCAATTGGATTCATCTTCAGGATGGCAGTAAAGACGATTTTGATATGGTTATTACCACAAATACATTTGTACCAGAGGGTAAACAAATAACAATCCGCGCGGTAGTAAGTCTAAATCGCGATTTCGGTGCAGGTTACAAATACGACCTGATACTTGAAAATGGCACCCTTGTGCAGTAATTATGTGGTCCTAAGAAATAATAGAATACTTTCTCTTTTTAAAATAGGCCAGCATACTAATAATAATTATTGATATAACTACCATATAAACCCAACTTGGTACGGGTACAGGATCTCCGGTAGCATAGGAATGCAAACCTGAGAGGTAATAGTTTACGCCATAATAAGTCATGATTACTGACGCTAATCCAAATATGGTAGCAATATTATAAGCAAAAAGCCCGGTTAATTTGGGAATCAACCGCATATGTAGAGTAAAAGCATAGACCAGTATAGTAACCAGTGCCCAGGTTTCTTTAGCATCCCAGCCCCAGTAACGTCCCCAGGATTCATTAGCCCATATACCACCCAGGTAAGTGCCAACACTTACCATAAACAAACCTCCAATTAAGGTTAATTCACTGATATATGACATTTCCTGAACAATTCTTTTTATACGTGTTTTGTTAGATTCCGTAAGGAAAATCATTAGAATAAGATTAATAAGTCCAATAATTGCCCCTAACATTAAAAATCCATAACTGCCTGCTATCAGAGATACATGAATGGTGAGCCAGTAAGATTTTAGAACCGGAACCAATGGAGTAATCTCTGGGTCAAGGAAACTTAATGTTGAAACAAAAAGAATTGTGGCTGCCAAAACCATGGTTGCGGCGAGTCCGCCAAAAGATTTTCTTGTAAACAGTATCCCAGCCAAAGTTGAGGTCCACGCAATATAGATCATAGATTCATACCCGTTGCTCCAGGGTGCCCTGCCGGAAACATACCAACGTAATCCAAGTCCTATGGTGTGCAATACGAAACCGAAAACTATTAATGAAAATAACACCAGATATACCTTTTTCAGATTTGCGTTGGGCTTGAAAACCGAGTAAAATAAAAAGAACAATAAAGCTATACCCAGGAATATATAAAATATTGCCAACCGGGTAAAGACATTAAGCCGATTTAATAATATTTCAGCATTGATCTTTGATTCTGAAGGCATTATGGAACCTCCGTTTTCAATTTGGTATGTTTTTAGTTCTTCTACAAGCCCATCTGCGTGCAAGTAATTCCCCGTATTGATTGCCTCCTTCAGGCTGTTTGTATAGCTGTTAAAGAAATTCTCTGCTATCTCTGAGTGGTTATGACCATCATTCTCGGCATGGGCATGCCCGCTGTTTGCCACCCAGGTATTATTTGGGTCGTTAGGCGTAGGAATTATTTTGAGTAATGTACCCGAGAAGATCATGCTCAAAATATTCACTCTCTCGTCAATTTTTATCAATTCTTTTTCAAAGACACCTCTGTCTATAGGTTCAAGGCCATATAGTCTTCTTACCTCTTCCTGGAGTATATATTTGCCATCGGTTGAGAAAAAATCGGCATAGGAAGCGTAGTCTCCCGGAACACCAAGTTTTTCATGAATATCCTCATGCTTTCCTAACTTAATAACTCCGGCGGCATACCATTCCTTTTTATTAACAAACATGCTAAGTAATATCTGGTCTGCCGTTAAGCCAAATAAACTTTCCTTACGGGCCAATTTTCGCATCAATTCCCTTGAAAGGGTGTGCATTGGTTTCATTCGCCCCTTAAAATCCTGCACAACCAGCTTACTGAATTTATCCGCATGATCAACATTAACAGCGTACTCCACATAAGGACCAATTGGGGTAGACTGAGCCGTAAGAGTATAGCCTGATACCAGGAAAAAGACAATAACGGTCATCCCTTTCGAACGTAAATTTTTAATTTTTTGGGTGAGTTGGTGAAATCTTGTTTTTTTGCTAAACAAGGTAAGTAGCATACCTAAAGTGAGCAGGGCGTATCCAATATATGAAATTAAGGTGCCCCAAAAATCACTGTTAACACTTAAATAAGTACCTCTCTCATCCCTGTCAAACGAGGACTGAAAAAACCGATATCCCTTATAATTCAGGATATTATTCATATAGATGCGATAATCCAATTTTACATTTTCCTGTTCGTCTATAAGGGTAACTTCACTTGCATAAGAAGAGGCACTATTGGTGCCCGGGTATTTGTCAAGAATAAATTTGTTCAATTTTATATAAAAAGGGACTTTAATTTCTTTTGCACCATAAGAAATGGAAGCATTCAGATTATCAAAAGTCAGTAATTCGGGCCGACCTTCATTTCCCCGGCTACTAAACACATAGGTTTCCTTTGATTCTCCGTTAACTGAGACCTCCATTAAAAGTGCGGTTAGGCTTTCATTTTTAACTTTAGGGTCTGCAGACTCAATTAGTACCGACCCTTTTTTATTATAGTCGGTAAAAACCACACTATTCGCCCCATCTGTATATAAAGCCCTTAATTTTAGCGGGGAATCTGTATCCGATGGGTAAATAGTATCCTTTTCCTGGGTAGTCATTACAGTCTGCGTAAGTAATTTGCTGCTTGTAAACACCAGAGTTTCATTTCGAATTGCAATATTAAAAGCATCGGGAAATGGGGTGTCTTTAAAATTATAAATCACATTACCTATGCGTTTGGTTTCGCCCATGCTTAAATAATACTCTTCCCGCCCATTAAGACCTCCAATTACAAGTTGCAAAGTTGGAATGCCATCTATAGACTCTGATAAATTCTTTTTTGGATTAGGAATAAAATCCTTAACTCTTATATTGATCAAATCTGAGCCAATGAGGTAAGATTCTTCCCATTTATTATTGCCAAGTGAGGCAAACAAAACCGGCTCATTAAAATCATAGGTCTGATCATTAGCATTGACCTTAAACTTGAGAAAGGTATTGGAAGAGATAAAACTATTTGCACTGTCGTTTTCCCGGATGTGCATAATACCTTCAAAACCAAAATATCTTGTAATACCTGCACCTATAATAATGATTACAATAGCCGAATGAAACAAGAGCAATGGCCATTTCTTTTGTTGTATCATCCGGAATTTAATGATATTCACTATTATGGTAATGCTAAAAAGAATCAGCAAGAGCTCAAACCACCAAGCCTTATAAATCACTTTTTGTGCCGCCGAGGTGCCGAAATCATTTTCAATAAAGGTAGCTGTTCCAATTGCCCCTGCAAATAGCAGAAAATACAGTCCGGCAGCTCTTGTATTGAAGAAAGGTGATAATATTTTAAAGACTTGGGAGAAAAATAATTTCATGTTCATTCAATGAGATATTTTTCAAAGTTAGCAGTTTTCCATTAACATCAAACGAAAGGTTTTTTTATACAGTATACGAAAAGGGTTATAAATGAATTAGTCTAAAATTTTAAATTCGTAAATCACAATATTGACCTGTTAAACCCAATTTAATTATCTGATGCAATTCATCTTTATTCCATAGGGTCACAACAAAACCATCATTGAAATTCGGCTTTTTAATGGCCTATAAAGCAACCTAGTTTTTATTTGGACAAGTACTTATCCCGAAAGGGGCATACAGGGGACAAAAACTAACAAAACTAGTCAGGATAAATACACCTGCCAGCACCAATAAAACTATACCCCATATTCCTGTTACAGTACCTGTAAAGTAGAGTACAATGAAAATTGCCGCTAAAATAAACCGAGTAATGCGATCTGTTGAACCCATATTCTTTTTCATAGTATTTAATTTTAGTTAAATATAAAGTCCAGGAAGAAAACCAGCCCTGTTATTAAGCCCAAACAAATGGTACAAGCCTGTATTAGCTTTATTGCCTTTTTACTCATAGTACATAATAAACATCACAGGGGATGCTAAATATATAAAATATAAAGTAAAAATTCTTTAACCGAATTTATTTAATTAATAAATAAGAAGTCATCAAACATTAAAAGGCTATCTGCTATATTTGTTCAAAACCCGTATCCAGGATATTATGACCCAAAAACAACATTGGGCTGTTTTTATAGATAATCAATCTAATAAGCAGGGCTTAATTCAGCAGTTGATGGCTGAAGATAAACCGCCACAAGAATTAGAGTTCTTAAAAGGATTGAAAGGGGCATTATTCTCTAAACTGGCGCTCGACAATTTTATTGAAGAAGAAGTAAGACACGACCAAAAGTTCCTTACACCTTCAACTTCCCAAAGCCTTCAATCTATGAGCAGTGGGGAACGTAAAAAGGCCCTTTTAAATTATCTTTTGGAAAGAAAACCAAACTTCCTGATCCTGGACAATCCGTTTGATAATCTGGATCAGGATTCGCTAAAAAAGATTAAAGTAGTATTGGCAAACATATCAAACCATATTGTTATTATTCAACTTATCAGCAGGTCGGCTGATCTGCTGCCTTTTGTTACAAATTATTCACGTTTGGACTTAAGTGATTTCGTGCTTATCAATGACTTATCACTAATAGAGCACAAAATAAGTAAGGTTTTTTATAGAGATGTTCCTAAAGCGTTGAAACTCTTTAATTATTCTCATGAGCATTTAATTAGAATTAAAGATGTTTCTGTAAAATATGAAGAGAAACCAATTCTCAAAAATATTAACTGGAACATCCGAACCGGAGAATTTTGGGAGTTGGCTGGTAAAAATGGGAGTGGCAAAACAACTCTCCTTTCGATGATTACAGGTGATAATCCGAAAGCCTACGGGCAGGATATATTCCTCTTTGGTACAAGGAAAGGGAGCGGGGAAAGTGTTTGGGATATCAAAAAAAATATAGGCTACTTTACCCCTGCCATGGTAGACCGGTTCAGGGGCTATCACAGCCTGGAAAATATGCTTATTTCGGGTCTTTTAGACTCAATTGGACTCTATATAAAACCTAGTCAGGGACAGCTAAGGGTAGCCAGGGAATGGTTGGCTTTATTAAATATGGAAGACAAAAAAGACTGTTATTTTCACGACCTAAGTCTAGGCCAACAACGACTTATCATGTGTGTGAGGGCAATGATTAAACATCCTCTTCTTTTAATATTGGATGAACCTACTGCCGGCTTAGATGATGCAAGCGCGGCTCTTGTGGTTGCCCTTGTTAATAAAATAGCGGAAGAAAGCCAGACAACAATAGTTTTTGTATCGCATAGGAAGGAACCTCAATTAACACCTCATTACGTTTATCAATTGGAATTGACACCAGAAGGATCAGTAGGTAAAGTGTTGGATAAGTAAAAATGAAGTAACCGAGTTACAAATAAGACATTCAGTCGTTTTAAATGTGTATAAACTCAACAAGAAAAAGTAAAACTATAATATGAATTATTGTGTGGTTAAATCGAAAGTTACTGTTTTAATTATTTTTCTATCAGTATCATTAAATGCTCAATTTCTGAAAGGGGAGTTAAGCGAGGGAAGTCCAATTTCTGCCGAAATACTACCAACAGAAACTCATCAATATAAGGTGGTGATGGCTAGGGATCAGTTTGCCTTTTTTAAGTTGATGCAAAAGGGTGTTGATCTAAAAATAACTACCTATGATGTAAGAGGCAATAAAATTAAAGACTTTGATAGTCCCAATGGTAAAAACGGGTATGAATACATAACATTAACTTCCACCATTGATGGTGAATATGTTGTGGAAGTTTATCCGCTGGATGAGAATCAGCCTATTGGTAAATATGAAATATCCCTTGAAAAAATAAAACCCAGGGCGCTTACTTTAAATGGACAGGTTGATGAATTGTTTACAGTCTGGGACAACAAGGAAACACCTGGAGCAGCGGTTGCCGTAGTCAAAAACGGTGCAATTGTTTATAAAAAAGGGTACGGGATATCAAATTTGGAATATGATATACAAATAGTTCCTTCAACTATATTTCATATTGCCTCTGTTTCCAAGCAGTTTACGGTTTTCTCCATATTATTATTAGAAAGTGAAGGAAAATTGACACTCGATGACGATATAAGAAAGTATATCCCGGAAGTACCGGATTTTGGTAAGACCATTACGCTACGGCATTTAGCAAGTCACACCAGCGGTTTAAGGGATCAATGGAATTTATTAGCTATGGCGGGTTGGCGGCTTGACGATGTTATTACAAAGGAACATGTACTTAAATTAATAAGTAAACAACAGGCACTTAATTTTGATCCCGGAGAAGAATATTTGTATTGCAATACCGGTTTTACCCTATTGGCTGAAGTGGTTGCACGGGTGTCCGGAATTTCCTATGCAACATTTACAGAGGAGCGTATTTTTAAACCTTTAAATATGATTAATACATTGTTTTACGATGATCATGAAAAAATTGTAAAAAACAGGGCGTATTCCTATTATTCAGACAGCGCCGGCTATAAAAAAAGTGTGTTGAGCTATGCTATTGTGGGAGCAACTAGTCTATTCACTACTGTTGAAGATCTAAGTCTGTGGGCGCTAAATTTTTCATCGCCAAAAATAGGGAGTCCTGAATTGTTTATGGAAATGAATACTCCTGTCGTTCTTAATAATGGTAAGACAATTGGAGGAGCACTTGGACAATTTGTAGGAAAGTATAAAGGATTGAATGAGATCCAACATGGAGGGGCAGATGCAGGGTACAGGTCATACCTGACTCGTTTTCCTGATCAAAATTTCTCAGTGGTAGTATTTAGTAATAATGCTTCTTTTGAATCAGGAACAATGGCGCATGCAATAACAGACATTTATCTGAAAGACCTATTAAAAACAATGCCGAAGAATGATGTGGCAGCCCAAGATACAGGAAAGGATAAAATTACCATAGATCAAAAGACTATAAAATCCTATATGGGTGACTATGAATTGCAACCAGGATTTATTATAAGTGTCACAGAAGACAGTGGTCAATTATTAGCGCAGGCAACCGGGCAACAAAAAGTAACCTTAATCGCTTTATCCCAGACAAAGTTTAAAATTGCAGAAGCGGAAGCTGAAATTACGTTTATTCCCGCTGTGGATGAAAAAGTTGAGAGTTTTAAGTTGGAACAGGGAGGCCAGATCATGAATGCCCTAAGAATCATTGCATTTGATAAAACGTCAGTTGATTTGTCAAAATTTACCGGGAGATTTTACAGTGAGGAACTATCCACAGAATACGAATTCGTGATAGAAGGTAATAAATTAATTGCCAGACATAACAGGCATAGCGACATCGCATTGGACCCTATTAAAAAAGATATGTTTTCCGGGAGTGAATGGTTCTTTAACAGGATTGAATTTATTAGGGATGCAGATGATAAAATAAGCGGCTGTAAAGTATCATCAGGAAGGGTTAGAAATCTGCTATTTCTTAAGGAAAAGTGAAAAAACGATCCCTGGATTTAAAATTATTGACTTATATACTTAATTTAATGGATATTAACTTATCTTTGCGGCTAATTTAATATATAATCATGAGTAACGGTACAGTAAAATTTTTCAACAACGCCAAAGGATTTGGTTTTATCACTCCGGATGAAGGAGACAGGACGTATTTGTCCACGCAAGTGGATTAACCGAAGAAATTTCAGAGGGAGATAAAGTTAGCTACGATCTAGAAGAAAGCCCTAAAGGTTTAAACGCAGTAAATGTTGAGGTAGTTTAATCCTTAAGATTTAACGAATTTATTTTAAAAAAGCCTGTCGTAAACGACAGGCTTTTTTTGTTTATAGAGCACAAAAAAACCACGAAACCTAATAAAAAGTCCCGTGGCCTATTTTGTAATTTACAAGAGAATTTAATTCTTCTTCTTTCCCATTATCTCTCTTCGACTGGTATCAAACATCACTGGTGTTGCTATAAACAGTGAAGAATAGGTACCTACTATCACACCAATTATCATAGCGAACATAAACCCTCTTAAGGACTCTCCGCCAAAAACAAAAATGGACAATAGTACAACAAGTGTCGTAAGGGAGGTATTAAGTGTTCTGCTTAATGTGCTGTTTAATGCATTATTGATATTATCCCCACCTTTCCAGCCATGTTCGGTAACCATCTCCCTGATACGGTCGAAAACGACCACGGTATCATTCAGCGAATAACCAATAACCGTTAAAATAGCCGCTATAAAGGCCTGATCTATTTCCATGCTAAATGGCATTATCTTGCTGGTTAGTGAGAAGATGCCCAATACAATCAATACATCATGGAATACCGCTACAACGGCTCCCAATGAGTACTGCCATTTACGAAAACGCAGCAAAATATATAAAAAGACTACCGCTAATGATCCAAAAATAGCCCAAAGTGCATTTTTCTTAATATCATCTGCGATAGTAGGACCAACCTTTCGGTACTTAAGCACTCCAATATCTCCATTAGTTCCGCCGGGAATAAAATCTTCATATGTGGCCCCATCTGGTAAGTATTTTTGGAGAGATGTATATAATATCCCCAATATTTCATCATCTACTTCTGTACCTTGAACATCTACCTTATACTTAGTCGTAACCATAATCTGGTTGGCATCGCCGAAAGTTTTGGCGCTGGCACTTCCCAAGGTTGAAGATAGCTCATTAGTAATTTCTGATGGATTAACCGGGTTTACAAAACGAATCTGGTAATTACGTCCTCCTACAAAGTCGACACCTTCGTCCAGACCCTGAGTAAATAAGGAGAACAGTCCTACAGCAACTAATATAAATGAAAGAACATATGAAATTTTACGCTTACTTAGGAAATTGATATTTAAATTCTTAAATAGATTTTTAGTAAGAGGAGTTGAAAAATCCAGGGTTCTTCCTTTTCCTGATATATACCAATCCACTAATAACCTTGTGATAAAAATAGCGGTAAACAATGAGGTTAGAATACCAATAATTAAGGTAGTCGCAAAACCTTTAATAGGACCACTACCAAAAATCAATAATATAATTGCAGTAAGACCTGTTGTTACGTTTGCATCCAGAATGGATGATAATGCATTTGCAAAACCATCAGAGATAGCCTGCCCTTTCCCTTTCCCTTTAGCCAATTCTTCCTTAATCCGCTCAAAGATCAGAACATTGGCGTCAACAGACATACCTATGGTCAATACAATACCCGCAATTCCCGGTAATGTAAGTACTGCACCTAAACTGGCTAATACACCAAAAATTAGGACAATGTTGAAACTTAAAGCTATATCGGCAAAAATACCTGCTTTACCATAATAGAAGACCATCCATAATAAAACAAAAGCCATGGCAATCAGAAACGACATAAAGCCGCTGTCTATAGCTTCCTGCCCTAGGGAAGGACCAACCACAAAAGAATCAATAATCTCTGCAGAAGCAGGTAATTTACCAGCCCTTAGCACGTTGGCAATATCTTTGGTTTCATTTACCGTAAAAGTTCCCGTAATTTCAGAACTACCTCCGGATATTCCACCTACCTGAGAAACCCCTGGTGCGGTATATACTTTATTGTCCAGGACAATTGCTATTCCTGTATTATTAAGGTTAGCTTCGCTTGTTAGTTTTTCCCAAAGCTTAGCACCTGTTACGTTCATGTCCATGCCCACAGCCGGTCTGTTAAACTGGTCAAATTGGTCCCTGGCATCACTCACCACATCACCACTAATTCTTGGGGCATTGTCCCGGTTAGATTTTAAAGCAAATAATGACGCTACTTCGGAATCTTTTGTAGGACGCTCCCATAAAAATTTTGTGAATTGCACTTCGGCAGGTAATAAACGTCTGACTTCCGGCATACGCAGGTAAGATCCTATTTCGGCCGTATCTTTTATTGCCGCTATACCTACGGCAAAACCCGGGGCGTTTAATTGTAACTTTTCAAATAATGGATTTCTCTCAGTGGCCAGATCCAAAGAATCCTGGGTTACGTCTGAGAGTAAAGAATCTATCTCAGATTCTTCCTTGTCAACAACATCTTCTTCCGTGTCTTCCACCAGGGTTTTCAGGCGGTCATTAGCCTGAATAAAGAAGTTTATAAGGCTTTGATTACCGGGTTCATAGGTTTCCCAAAACTCCAATTGTGCGGTACTTGACAGAAGGTCCTGTGCTCTTGCGATATCTCTTGCTCCCGGTAATTCAACCAAAATCCTTCCGGATTTGCCTTCGCGCTGAATGTTGGGCTGCGTAACTCCAAAACCATCAATACGTTCTCGTAACACTTCGAAGGCCGATACTACGGATTCATCAATTTTTCGACGGATTATAGGCTTAACCTCATCATCTGTCATTTGAAAATTGATCTCATCACTCAGAGTTTTATTTGCAAAAATATCAGGAGAAGCTAATTTCGCATCTCCTTTAATATTGTCAAACGCCTCAAAAAAGAGTTCGATATAGGTTTCGTCGCTGTCTTTAGAAGCCAGGTCGGCATCCGCTAATGCTTTATTAAAGATTGGATTTTTGGTATTATCCGCCAGGCCTTTAAGAATATCTTTTACCGATATCTGCAGCGTAACATTTATACCGCCTTTAAGATCCAGGCCTTTATTTAGTTCCTTTTTCTTTGCATCGTCATAACTGGTATAGCCCAAAATAGGATTACCTCCAATGGAATCTAAATAAGAAGCTTCAACCGATTCTCTTTTTGCCACATAATCCTCCTCAGAGGGTGAAACAGCAGATGTTGCAAATAATGCTGCATCTTTTTCTACTTTAGCGGCAATGAATGTATAGGAAAGTTGATAGATACTTACCAGTCCGAACAAGAAAGCAAATAGCTTTATAAGTCCTTTATTCTGCATGGTTTATTTGATTTTTTGATGGAATTTGTAAACAGCGTGCAAATATATCATTTCCCTTAAGAACTGACAATTTATTTATGTTATTTGTATAGATCAACGGCCTGTTGAGAGCTTTGTCATTGACTCGTTATTTATCAATCTTTTTCAAATTACAGCCTTAAAACATACATATCCTCAAAATTGCCGGAGCTCAGAGATAATGGAGACAAACTTTTTACAGCCTAAACTCATCCCAAAAAAAGAAGCATCACTCATGTGATGCTTCCTATAAATCAAAAAATGGTTTATACTAAACGTCCAGTAAACCATTAGTATTTCTAACCCCTACAGCGCTCTCCTGCATTTTAGTTTTTTCGGCATCACTCAGGGAAATCTCTACTATATCTTCAATTCCATTTTTCCCGAGTAATACAGGAACACCAATACAGATATCATTTAAGCCATATTCCCCTTCAAGGAAAGTGGAACAAGGAAACATCTTCTTTTGATCACATGCAATAGCCTGTACCAAAGCTGAAACTGCGGCACCAGGAGCATACCAGGCACTTGTGCCAAGAAGTTTGGTAAGTGTAGCACCACCCACTTTAGTATCTTCCACTACCTGTTGAAGGCGTTCCGTGGATAAAAATTCAGAAACTTTTACGCTATTTCTTGCAGCCTGACTGGCAAGAGGTACCATTCCAGTATCGCTATGCCCACCAATTACCATTCCATCAATATCTGAGATAGGAGCATCTAAAGCCTCAGCCAAACGATATTTAAATCTAGCACTATCTAATGCCCCTCCCATTCCAATAATTTTATTTTTAGGAAGATTTGTGGTCTTATGTACCAAATAGGTCATTGTATCCATTGGATTACTAACCACTATCAAAGTTACATTTGGTGAATGCTCTAAAAGATTTGAAGCAACTGTTTTCACTATCCCCGCATTGATACCAATCAGCTCCTCACGAGTCATACCTGGTTTTCTGGGAATCCCGGATGTGATTACGGCAATATCGCTATCAGCGGTTTTTGAATAATCTCCTGTGGTGCCCGTTATTGTGGTGTCAAAACCATTCAGAGAAGCCGTTTGCATAAGGTCCATAGCCTTTCCTTCAGCATAACCTTCTTTAATATCCAGCAAAACAACTTCCGAAGCAAAATTTTTAATTGCGATATACTCGGCACAACTAGCACCAACTGCACCCGCTCCAACTACTGTAACTTTCATGATATACTATATTTTAAAGTGATTTATAAGCTGGTAAAATTACAGAAATTTAACAGATTTAAGAACCCATTACCAACATATATTTTCGCTTGAAGTTTTGATTTGTGTATACATTGTTTTATAAATATGTTAAAATAAAATGCAATTCAACGAAGAAAATACAATTCCTATGCAGTACATCGATTTTTAACAATACCTGTTTTAGTATTGCCGTTAGAAATACTAATAGATCCCAAATCTAAAACCTACTAAAATTGAAAAAGCTTTTCTCCTTTATGGCGATAGTTGCTATTATTTTAGCCAGTAACTGTTCCAGAATCCCGGAAAATAATGATCCGGTCATCGGTATTTGGTATAGGGTCGATGTTATTAATACCAGCGAAACTAATAAACAAACTGTCCGACAGGAATGGATATTCAATGACGTGTATTTAGGAAGGTACCAAAAATACAATGGGTCTCAGCTGGACTTCAAAACTGATTTTAGCTGGGTAGCGGATAAAGGCGTTTACACTATTTCTTATCCCGGAACAGATATGACTAAAGATGTTGTGAGCATGAAAGAATCGCCGGAAGGTATGTTGCTGGAGGATGTAAAAGGTGAAACCCTGGCAAAAAGAGAGTAATTCCCCAATTTTTTTTCCATATAGTTACTAAAAGCAGTCTTTTTACAAGGCTGCTTTTTTAATTTAAGATTAATCACTTCCGGGAATAGAACGGAAACTTATAACTTGATCTAAATAAAAAAATCCCGAAGCTTTCACATCGGGATTTTTACTTTTAATTATTAGGAGTTACACGTCAATATTCGCGTAAACGGCATTTTTCTCAATAAATTCCCTTCTTGGAGGAACTTCGTCTCCCATTAACATAGAGAATACTCTGTCAGATTCAGTGGCGTTATCAATTGTAATCTGTCGTAAAGTCCTGAACGATGGGTTCATAGTGGTATCCCAAAGTTGTTCTGCATTCATTTCACCTAAACCTTTGTAGCGCTGAATTGCTGCGCTACCTCCAAAACTTTCAACAATCTCATCTCGTTCCTTATCAGACCAGGCATAACGTTTTTTGCTCCCTTTTTTAACGAGATAAAGAGGTGGAGTTGCAATATAAACATGGCCTCCTTCTATTAGTTCCCGCATATAGCGAAAGAAAAAAGTTAGTATTAATGTTTCTATATGACTGCCATCTACATCCGCATCACACATGATCACAACTTTATGATAACGCAATTTTTCGAGATTCAAGGCTTTACTGTCTTCTTCAGTACCTATAGTTACGCCCAATGCCGTGTAAATGTTTTTTATTTCTTCATTTTCAAACACCTTATGTACCATGGCTTTTTCTACGTTCAATATTTTACCACGTAAAGGTAGTATTGCCTGAAAATTTCTGTCTCGGCCTTGTTTTGCAGTTCCGCCTGCGGAATCTCCCTCAACAAGAAAAACTTCACATAGAGCTGGATCCTGTTCTGAACAGTCAGACAATTTTCCCGGTAAACCCCCGATACTCATTACCGTTTTTCGTTGCACCATTTCCCGAGCCTTTGTCGCGGCATGTCGAGCCTGAGCAGCTAAAATCACCTTTTGCACAATAATTTTGGCATCATCAGGATGTTCCTCCAGATAATTGGTAAGCATCTCTGATACTGACTGGCTAACAGCCGAAGAAACTTCCCTGTTACCAAGTTTTGTCTTGGTTTGTCCTTCAAACTGAGGCTCCCCTACTTTTACCGAAATAATAGCTGTAAGGCCTTCTCTGAAATCATCTCCGGCAACCTCAAATTTCACCTTATCTAACATCCCGGAACTATCGGCATATTTCTTTAAGGTTGTGGTAAGCCCCCTTCTGAATCCAGACAGATGTGTTCCGCCTTCATGGGTGTTGATATTATTTACATAAGAATGTAAATTTTCTGTATAGCTATTATTATAGATCATAGCTACTTCCACAGGAATCCCATTTTTTTCACCCTCCATAGAAATGACATCCCTGATCAAGGATTCCCTATTGCTATCTAAAAAACGTACAAATTCCTTTAATCCCTGATCTGAATAAAAGCTGTCAGACACAAAATTACCTTCTTCGTCTTTTTGACGCCTGTCAGTAATACTTATGGTCACTCCTTTATTCAAATAGGAAAGTTCCCTCATCCTGTTGGCAAGGGTTTCGTAACTGTATTCTATAGTTTGGGTAAAAATTTCGGTATCCGGGTGAAAAGTCACTATAGTACCCGTTTCCGTTGATTCTCCAACACTTTTTACGGGATATAATGATTTTCCCCTTTCGTATTCCTGTTCCCATACCTTGCCGTCTCTGTGAACAGATGCCTTTAATTTATCTGAAAGTGCATTTACAACAGAAACGCCTACGCCATGTAAACCCCCTGAAACCTTATAAGAATCTTTATCAAATTTACCCCCAGCCCCAATTTTGGTCATTACTACTTCAAGAGCAGATATGCCCTCTTTCTTGTGGAGATCCACAGGTATACCCCTACCATTATCTTTGGTAGTAACTGAATTATCCTCATTAATGACAACCTCAATAGTATCACAATAGCCTCCCATTGCTTCATCAATTGAATTATCCACTACTTCATAAACCAAATGATGTAATCCTCTGACTCCTATATCTCCAATATACATGGAAGGCCTCATACGCACATGCTCAATACCCTCTAATGCCTGGATACTGTCAGCGGAATATTCGTTCTTTTTAGCTTCTTCGCTCATAGAATAACTTAGGTGTTTTGTTTAATTTTTAGCAATCTTACAAATATAGACAATACCCTATAGAATGCTGTGTTTGTGCATATACGAAGCCCTTAAGTTATCAACAATTTAACAACAATTTATGCTTCCTTAAGGGAAGTCCATAAAAATTAATTAAACATGACTTTTGTTAGTTATCTTAACAGGCATTTGGCGTACTTTTGCGCGGAAACTTTACAATAAAAAAATGGCTGATTCCAGAACCGCCTCGATCAAAATTTTATCTGAAATCCAAAAAGTAGTAGATATTCAGAGTAAAATAATCTACTTCTTGCTAAGTATAATTGCCGCTGGAAGTCTTACATATTTTTTATACGAACCTTCGCTTAATGAAGCCCAATTATATGTTCTATTCATGTTGTTCCTGGCTATTGGTCTTTGGTTTACGGAGGCCATACCGCCCTTCGCGGTTGGGTTGCTTGTCTTTGGGGGGTTAATCTTTGCCATGGCCAATTATTACAGCAAGGTTGATCCGGAGAATGTCCAGGGCCACATGATTGAGTATGTCAATTCCTGGTCAAGTAGTGTCATATGGCTGATGTTGGGTGGTTTTTTTATTGCTGAGGCTATGAGTAAAACAAAGCTGGATCAGGCCGTATTTCGAATGTCTATCTCAAGGTTTGGAAGCTTACCAAAATATATCTTACTAGGGCTAATGCTCACTACCGCCTTATTCTCAATGATCATGTCCAATACAGCCACAACTGCTATGATGATTGCTTCTGTATTACCTTTTATCAATACCCTGGACAAAGATTCTCCCTTTGTCAAGGCAATTCTTATTGGAATTTCCGGCGCTGCTTCCCTTGGAGGCATGGGTACTTTAATTGGTTCACCGCCAAACGCAATAGCTGTGGAAGCATTGAACAACCACGGAATCCCCGTAGGTTTTCTGGAATGGATGATTGTAGGATTTCCTATCGCCATCCTTTTAACTTTGCTGTTTTGGTTTGCTCTAACCAAAAAATATATTCCCAAACAAAAGAAAATGCATATTGATATAAAGGAGGAAACCCTGGATCCCAATGACCCTAATTACCGCTTCGAAAAAATCAAAAAAAAAGTGGTCCTTTCAGTGCTGGGTCTCACACTTCTCTTGTGGCTCACAGAAAATTTACATGGCATTCCTGCAGCAATGGTTTCCTTTGTTCCCATTATTTTATTAACCATGACAGGTATTATTTCAGGTGAGGACGTTCGCAAACTACCTTGGGACACTCTCATGCTTGTAGCAGGAGGTCTGACGCTTGGACTCGCTATTAAGGATACAGGACTAGCTACTTATTATATAGAACAGCTAGATCAAACCAATTTGAACTTCTATGTAATTGTAATGAGTTTTGCCTTCCTAACGGTTATTATGTCAAACATTATGAGTAATACCGCCACAGCTACAATTCTTATTCCAATAAGTCTTATTCTTACTTTCGAAAATCCAATTATTTTACCCCTGGTAATCGGTTTGAGCGCCTCCACGGCTCTATACTTGCCTATATCTACTCCTCCTAATGCTATTGCATTTAGTACGGGAAAACTCGAACAAAAAGACTTCCGCTTTGGCGGTACACTTTTTGGAATATTAGGGCCTATAATCATCACGTTTTGTGTTTTTGCCATAGCCGCATTATTCCAAATGATCTTGTAAATACCGAAGTTCAAGATTAGAAGATTAGTAGAATCATGTAAAAGAAGCGCCTTTTGAGCGCTCCTTCGTAACTATTTAAGCTTAAAACCAATCCTTGCCAAAGGAGGCAGGTCTGCGAATTTAAGTGAAAGGGAACTGTTTACTTAACATAGGCATCTTCGTGCACTTTAGCTACAGCCCTACCTGAGGGATCATTCATGTTTTTAAAGGCCTCATCCCATTCAAGTGCAATTTTAGTACTACAGGCTACCGATGCCTCCTGAGGCACAGACCATGCAGCCGCATCGCTTGGGAAATGTCCTTCAAATATTGATCTGTAATAAAATTCTTCCTTTGTGGACGGAGTTTGAATGGGGTATCTGAATTTAGCATTGGCTAATTGTTCATCAGAGACTTCCTTATCCACAACCTCCTTCAATGTATCTATCCAGCTATAACCTACCCCATCTGAAAATTGTTCTTTTTGCCTCCAGGCTACACTTTCCGGCAGCACAGATTCAAATGCTTTACGCACTACCCATTTTTCCATTCGCTCTCCATTTATCATCTTATCCTTAGGATTGATCCGCATAGCCACATCCATAAATTCTTTGTCCAGAAATGGAACTCTGCCTTCAATTCCCCAGGCTGCTAAAGATTTATTAGCCCTTAAGCAATCATACATATGTAACTTACTCAATTTCCTGACAGTCTCTTCATGGAAATCCTTAGGACTGGGTGCTTTATGAAAATATAGATAACCACCAAATAATTCATCTGCTCCTTCACCTGAAAGTACCATTTTAATACCCATAGATTTTATTACACGAGCCATAAGGTACATTGGGGTGGATGCACGGATCGTAGTAATATCATAGGTTTCCAGGTTATAAATTACATCCTTAATGGCATCAAGGCCTTCCTGGATAGTAAACTTAATTTCATGATGGATAGTGCCTATATGGTCCGCTACTATTTGTGCAGCAGCCAGATCTGGTGATCCTTCTAATCCTACAGAAAAGGAATGTAATTGTGGCCACCAGGCATCCTTGGTATCATCAGACTCTATTCGCTTTTGAGAATACTTTTTAGCTATGGCAGAAGTAACCGAAGAATCAAGGCCCCCTGAAAGCAGAACCCCATAAGGGACATCAGACATCAGTTGTCTGTGGACGGCCGCTTCCAGTGCATCCTTTATTTCATCGATACTTGTTTGGTTTTCAACTACTGCTTCGTAATCCATCCAATCCCTGTTATACCATCTCTTTAATTCCCCGTCACTGCTATGCAAATAATGTCCCGGTGGAAAAAGCTCTATTTTGGTACACGTACCTTCCAACGCTTTAAGTTCTGAAGCAACATAAAAGGTCCCGTTTTTATCCCAGCCCATATATAATGGAATTATTCCCATATGATCTCTGGCTACAAAATATTCATCTTTTTCAGAATCATAAATTGCAAATCCAAAGATTCCATTCATATCATCTAAAAAGTCAGGTCCTTTTTTCTGATATAAAGCCAGAATAACTTCACAGTCAGATTCTGTACTGAAAGTGTAAGATCCTTCAAATTGCTTTCTCAATTCTCTATGATTATAAATTTCCCCGTTTGCGGCTAAAACAAGTTTCTGATCTTCACTAAACAGGGGTTGTTTTCCAGATGCAGGATCCACAATTGCAAGACGTTCATGGGCCAATATAGCCTTCTCATTTGCATAAATCCCACTCCAATCAGGACCTCTGTGCCGTACTTTCTTGGACATTTCCAATAATTGGGGCCTCAGGGTTTCTGTACTTTCCTTTACATTAAATGCACATACTATTCCACACATACTCTTTATATTATATCAATTATTAGGCAAAGATGCTTATTAACTTATTAAATTGAAACATAAATAAGATTAATTATTTCATATTGTAATTAAATAGTTGATAATTGATGCGATTAATAATTAAAAATCGCAAAATAGAAGTATTAAACAATCATTTTGTAAGCAGTTAAAATTTTAACTACTTTTTATAAGACCTCAAAGGGTTTACTAATTAAATTTGGATGAATATATAAACAAGCACAATTATGAAAAAAGTATTGACACTAACTATCATGGCGTTAGCCATTGTTTTTACAAATGAAATTACAGCCCAGGAGTTTAGCGGGATGGATAAAAGCCCAGCGGATATTGCCTCATATCCCTCCAGTTACAAAGTTTCCGATAAGTTAATTAAGGTAATGTACAGCAGGCCTCAATTGAAAGACAGATCCCTCTCTCAACTTGCACCTGATGGAAAAGTTTGGAGAACAGGGGCCAACGAAGCTGCAGAGATTACACTCTATAAAGACATGATGTTAGGAGATATCTCAGTAAAAGCCGGAACTTATTCCCTATTCACTATACCCGGAGAATCTGAATGGACAGTTATTTTAAACAGCAATTTAAATCAGTGGGGAGCTTATTCCTATGATGAGTCTGCAGATGTAGCGCGTATAAAGGCTTCTACAAGTAATGGAGATGAATCACTTGAAGCATTTTCAATTGCATTCAAAGAAGTTGATAGCGGAGTTCATATGATAATGGGATGGGGTACCACGAGAGTGGCAGTTCCCTTTAGTATGAGCATGTAATAAAATTAGAACAAAGTGAAAAGCCGAAGTTTATGACTTCGGTTTTTTTTTTTGCTTTAGGCTTTAATAATTAATCTGTTAGGTTTCCAGTCTGAAGTACCTCTTCCATATGTTTAAGATTGATGAAAATATTACATTATAGACTTATTACCGGTTTGAAAAAGTAGATAGCAGGTAATTAATTATTTTCCAAAACCTCAAATTCGGCGATTCCCTTCAAGCATAAAAGTACCATCTGGCGTATTGCTTTCGCCTTTAAAAGAATCCCCATCCATAATAAGGGCAACATCCACCGTACTTCCTTCTATATCTACAGAGAAAGTCAGTTTGTTTTTATCAACTCTCACGTTATCCGTAGGCAGGTTACCCTCGGGCAGCTCCAGTTCCACGGTGTATACCTTCTTTTTTTTAGAAATATGCAATACCCCGGTACTATATTCTACAGGTACATCTTGAACAGTATAATTCCAACTTCCGGTCCATTTCTTTTTTTTAACAAGCATATCAGAACTTTCAACCTCATTTAAAGGATTACATATTTCAAGAGAATACCCACTAGAAAAGATCAGGGAAAATAATATAAGGCCGAAATTTTTGAAAGTTGTTTTCATTTAAAGAGTAATTAAGTTTATACCTAAATGTACAGCAATTTTTTGAAGAAAGGTTCAGTCCTTTTCTGAAATTATAAATGCCACACGCCTGTTCTTATGCCTGCCTTCTGCTGTTTCATTACTTGCTATGGGCGCTATTCCTCCATGACCTTTCCAACTTATCCTATCTTCTGAGAGTCCCAGTTCTATTAAATATTGAGCTACTGCAGAACAACGTTTATCTGATAAATACTGGTTATAAGAACTAGTTCCAATATTATCTGTGTGTCCGTCAACAGTTATCTGAAGTGACTTGTTTGCATCCAGATAGTTATATATCCTTTTAACATCTGTTTTGGCGGAATCCAATAGCTTAAATTCATCAAAATTGAATAGGACACTTTTAAAAATATGGATTTTATCCAGTTCGTAATTTTCGGCTACGAGATCTGTTTCAGGAGATGAAGTGACAATAGAAGCGGTAGATTGTGCCGGTTTTAATGAAACCATATCCATGTAATAATAAGCTCCCTGTTTGGCTCCTTTTTTTATTTTAAACTTTCTGGTACCTGCGTTATTCTTAAAATTGCCTATTATCATATAATTTTCTACGCCTTTGGCCACAAATCTGGTACTAACTACAACCCAATCTCTGGAGTCTCTATAAAAATTTGTAGTTCCAATCTCCATAAAATTATAGGTGTTACCCACAATTTTGTACATGTGCATTTTTGAGAGTTCTTTTTTTATATTCAAGTCCAGTTTATCCTTTGCAAACAGCACCCCAAAATCTTTAATTGCGAAGTCCGAACGTTCGGCAAGACTAACATAGAAAGAAACCTGATAGGTTTTACCTTTCTCTAAGGTTTGAACAAGAGGTACCTGTATATATTCCCTATAATCATCCGGGGCATAAAGATAAAGGCCGGCATAACCCTTGCCAAAATCTGCAGGTTGTGTCCCGTTAAAATTTTCAGGGGTACCCATAATGGTGCTACAACTATTAAAATAGTCGGTAGATCCTTTTGTTGGTGTGCTCCAATAGACGACATCGGTTTCAAAACTACCGAGACGTGCCGGGCATGCTTCGTATTGCTCAAAACTAGGATTTTGAATCAGGTTTTGAGACAGAAGAGCTGTTATACCCCAAAAGAAAGCGAGCACCAAGCTGTATGTATTCTTAGCAACCAAAATAATAAGAGGCTCTTATACTTCAACCTAAAATAAGAATTAATCTCCAAGTGTGAAGTTAATGCCGTTTAACTGTATCTTTCACAGATGATTGAGCTAACTTTAACTTTATTTTTTACAAAGTCATTTAAAAGTCAAACTTATAGGATACCCCAGCTAATACCTGGAAACTCTGCACTCTAAAATTGGCCCAGCGCTGATACGAATTATTTGCAATATTATTTGCTTTGGCAAAAATGGAAAGCTGTTCATTGAAATGATATCCCACTTGGGCATTTGCATCAAAAAAACTATCTAAAGTGATCACTGTTGAAGGGAAATCTGCAGGTAGAACATTTTCCACAACCTGTGAACTTAAATCCTGGCGCTCTCCCACATAGAATAAATTAGCACCTACGTACCATTTATCTCCAATCTGATAATCCAAAAGTAATGACCCTTTAACATCAGGAAGGTTCCATGCAGGATTATCGGTCTCCGTGTTGTAATCAAATAGTTCTACGTTAACACCAAGTGTAAAATCTCTGTTTATATCTACATTTAATTCTGCAAACAATCCGAGGGTTTTAATATCATCGTAAAATATTTCGAAAGAGTTTCCATAATAATATCCTTTTTCATCATCCCTAAAATCATTTTGAGGATTTAGTTTATAAAGGGGTTTTCTGTTTTCAGCGCTATAAAATCCTCTTATGTTATAGCTCAGACTAGATATTATTTGACCTTTTATACCCAGGAATGCATCATACTGCCTATCTGTAGGCAGGATAGTTAAAGTGGGTGATACAAATGGGTTTTCTCCAACAAAACTATAATAAGAATTTTGATCTAATCCCCCTTCTATACCTCCATAAGCAATAACCGCATCATCCAACAATCTGTATGAGGCCGTTATTTCCGGATAAATGTAAAAATTGCTGTCACTAACCTCTGTATCCAGACCATATACCAAAGAAGCCCCCAAATTTAAGGTGTATTTATCCCCCGATAATACCAAGTTTGGATTTGCGCCAATTTGCATTTGGCCGTAATCTATACCCATTGTGTTCGTTGCGCTATTTAAACTGGCATTTTTAAAACTCCCGCCTACATAATCAAAATTGACTTTTAAAGTCACTAATTCTGACGAGACCGGGAATTGAAATTCTGGTTTTACTAAAAATCTATTTTCGCCTGAATCCACGGCATCCCAAAATCTTCGATACAATACTTCACCACCGGAAAAAACAGACTCCTCCATATGGAGTTCGGCGCCTGCTTCAAGGCCAAAATAATTTTGGCCTTCATTAATTGTACTAATTGTGGCTTCATCAAAAACCCCTTCAGGAAGGCCATACCAATTGTATTTCTGATGTTGAAATCCAATATCGGCACGCCAATTTAAATCTCTTTCTTTTTGGTTATAAGAAGCATTCAATTTTGTATTGTAGAAATCAGTGTCGAGTAAAACATCTTCCAGTTCTCCGCGTGAGGAAAGATGATTAAGTCCAAAATCTATTCTTTTATTACCCCTGTCTATATCTCTGCTTGTATAAAAATCTGCGAGGGCACTGCTAAAATTTCCAAGGCTGACAGAAGCATAGGAATTATATAGTTTTTCCGGTCTGGCTTTTTGCACAACAGAGGCCTTCCCTTTGGCCGGTGTAAATGTTGAAGCTACGGGTATTGAAAAAATGCTGTACTCAATCTTCTTTTTTTGAAGTACAATTGAATCATTGAGAGTTGGAATTGATTTTACTTTGAAAGCATCTGAAACTGTTGGTGAATATGGCCTTACCACCGTAACAGTTTCCGTTCCAATGTCTTTTTCTTCCTGTGCAGATAAGAATTGCACCAGACCTATAAAAGCAATTATTGTAATTTTTAGTTCCTTTTGCATATTGTGTTCTTATCTATTTAATTTCCGTCCGGAGCAATGGATGAATTTCTTTGTGCTTCTTTGGATTTTATAATAGCTAATTCCCCTTTTGCATCAGCAACGATCTGTTCATAATCACCAAAATTTGCAATTACACTTTCCAGAATATATGTTGCCTGATATGCATCATCCAGGGCATAATAATTCTTAGCCATAAGAATTAGACCTTTACCGCCCCATTCCTTATAAGTGGCATGATCTCTCGCCAATTTTTGAATCGAAGTATTGGAAGCCTCAAAAGACCCTTCCTTTTGTTTAAAGTATGCATCATAATACAACGCTTCTGCTGCCAATCCACCACTAGCTATCTTTAAAACTTCGGTATAAGCTTGTTTCGCTCTTTCTTCATTACCAGTTGCTATAGCAGATCTTGCGATCATGATTTGAGCATCACTCTTAATTCTATTGTCAATATTATCGGTTGCCAGGACTTTTTCAGCGTAAGTTATTGTCTGGTCATAATTCTTTTGTTCATAATACCCTTTCATTAGGTTAGATTGGGCAAATGTTCTGTTCTGTGGAATATCTGCGATAGATTCCAGTCTCTGAAGGAAGGGAATCGCAGATGCATAGCTTTTATTTCCAATGTAAATTTCACATACCCTGGTAAGAGCTTGTTCAGAATATTCACTAGCGCCACTGTTGGCAACATAAGTATAACCGGGAAGTGCCTGGTCTTTATCCCCTTTCGCAAAATATAATTGCGCGAGCTTAAAGTTGGCATTTAAGGCATGTATCCCATTTGGAAAATCCCTGATATAGTTTTCATATCCTTTTATTGCCGCTTCTTTTTTACCCTGAAGATTTTGCTTCTCAGCAGATTCATAACTGGCATTATCTAATTCGGCGTCTGATACCTCAACAAAATCTAAACCTTCTACCCACCTTGCATACTCGCTAACCTGACCTGTATCTACATAAATAAGTTTAGCTGTGGCCACCGCCTGGATTGCCTCCTGGGAGTTTGGATAATCGCGAACTACCGTTTTAAACTTGCTTAAAGCCTGATCATTTTTATTGGAATTATAAAACACCAGTCCCTGCCTGAGTAATGCCCGGGGGACCAAAGTACTACCGGGATAGTCATTTATTAGGCGGTCATAGGTCTCCAATCCAATAGCCTCCCGGTTTTCTTTTATATATGAATTGCCCAATTCAAATAGTGCATCATCCTTTAAACTGGATTTGGGATACCTGGAAATAAAACCATTGAGTTCCTCAATTTTTGTGGCACTCCTGTCAATAAAACCGTAGCTTATAGCTTTTTGGAATGCTGCGTAGTCCTTCTCCGGACTACCGGACTGCAAAACTTTATTATAGGATTCAATCGCTGGCCAGTATTTGCTGGTGACGAAGAAACAATCGCCCAGGCGCACATTGGCATCATTTTTTTTATCAGCATCCGTTCCCTTATCGGCATAAGCCTGGTAATAGGAAATTGCATTTTTGTAATCTTTTAATTTAAAATAGGTATACCCCAGGTTATAATCCAGATCCTTAGTTTCTTCTGTGCGCGATGCTGCCGGATTGTTTTTAAATTGAAGATAGTCTGAAAGGGCATCCTCAAAAGCATTTAACATATATTGAGATTCCGCCTTCCAATACCTGGCGCGAGCCTTAAACAGTTCATCTGGTGCGTTATTCAGCGATTTAGAAAATAAATCATTCGCGCCGGCATAATCTGTCTCTATAAACAATTCAACTCCGCGATAAAAGGCTACCTTCTGATAGGTTGCTTTACTGGCAAAACTGCTGTTTTCCTCCAATAAGGTGAGTGCGCCTTCAAAGTTTTTGGAAGTAATATAGGAGTCTACCAATAATTCCTGGATTTCCTTGGAATGAGTATCATTGGGATAAGTTTCCAGGTAGGTAGACAAAACCTTAGGTACAGGTTCATAAGGATTCCCGATTTCATAACTCAAACGAACATAATTAAGATAGGCATCCTTTTGTATCTCTTCATTAAAATCCATTTGGGAAGCATTCCTGAACGCGTTTAAAGCTTCCTGCTTTTTTTCCAGGTTTAAATAGCACTCTGCCAAATGGTAATACGCATTTTGAGCTACTCCGTTGTTACCATCAATAATTTTATTAAATTGGCTAATTGCGTTGGCGTAGTCTTCTTGTTTATAATAACAGTAGCCCAATAAATAGTGATCTGTATTGCTCCATTTACCGCGTTTCCCTTTATAAGCTTCCAAATAAGGTATTGCATTTGAATACTGTTCCAAATTGAAATAACTCTCTCCAATAATTTTGTTTAGTTCAGATACTTCCTTCCTGTCAGATTTTGCTAACTGTGACTTGGCCAGTTCAATAGCCTGTTCAAAATTACCCAGCTTAAAATTCATATCGGCCTGATAATAGGAGTCACTTAACAATTCCTGATCTGCTATCTGATCGAAACGTTCGTTAGCCCCTTCATAATCATCTTGCTGATAGGCAATATACCCTAAATAATATTTGGCTTGGGATCCATAAGTGGGTGATGTGGTTACCTTGCTTAGATAACGTTCAGCTTCCTTTGGTTTTTTGGAACTGAACAAGGAATAGCCCATATTAAAGTTAAACCGCTCCTTTTCCTGAGCAGACATAGAATTTTGGTCTACCTTTTTATACCACTTCAGGGCATAGGGATATTTGCCGTTCGTAAAATAATAATCGGCTACATCCATAAATGCAGAATTTCGTTTTGTAGAAGTTGGATATTTCGCTACAAAATTTTCCATCAACCTGTCAGCACCAAGTTGATTTAATCTTACTGCCGCATTGGCTACATAATATGCACTATTGGCTTCCGTTTCCCAATCTTTAGTACTCGTTTGCACTTTTTCAAAAATGGTCTGAGCAGCCTGATATTGTTTACTGTTGTAAAGTGCCAGCGCATCCTGATACTGTTTTTGATGATGGGTATAAATTTTTGATTCCTGGGCGTATCCAGAAATAAAAATCCCAATGAAATATAGTAGTAGTGCGGTTTTTTTCTTTCGCATAATGTTCTCTAGCTGTTAAGAAGTACCGTAATTTCCCATAATAACGTCAAATATGGTTCCCAAGTATACTAGACAACTAAATAATAGATTTTTACTTCTTGAAAGCTCGAATTAAGCAGGAACTTATTACTTTTATATCAACATTTAAATTATGGGTGAAAGCATTGTGAATCTAAAAGATGTAGCCGTTTTCCAAAAGGAGAATATGGTGCTTAATGATATTACGCTGGAGGTTAAAAAAGGAGAGTTTGTATATCTTATTGGAAAGACCGGGAGTGGAAAAAGCAGTCTCATGAAAACCCTTTATGCAGATCTTCCATTATTGGAGGGACATGGGCGAATTGTAGGATTTAATCTAAAAACCCTTGAAGAAAAGGATATCCCTTTTTTAAGGCGAAAACTGGGCATAGTTTTCCAGGATTTTAAACTACTCCCTGATAGAAACATCAACAGGAATCTTATGTTTGTTCTTAAAGCAACAGGCTGGAAAGATCCGGATAAAATGGATGCGCAAATTGAGGACGTACTGGACAAGGTGGACATGAAAACCAAAGGGTTTAAATTTCCTCATGAATTATCGGGCGGGGAGCAGCAGCGGATTGCAATTGCCAGGGCCTTATTGAATGACCCCGAACTTATCCTGGCCGATGAACCAACAGGTAATCTTGACCCACAAACCAGTGTAGAAGTCATGAAAGTACTTCAGGAAATTAATAAAGCCGGAAGAACCATCCTAATGGCCACCCATGATTACGCCCTACTACTTAAATATCCATCCAAAACCCTAAAATGCGATGGCGCAAAAGTTTTCGAGGTAATTCAGAAAGCTGTTTAATAAATATTTGCTGCATATTAAAGCTTCAGGGAACTGTTATTTGCTTATCTCTTTAAAAGATAATTAGTAGTTACTAATATCTAACTTACTGAATTTATAATTATCTTTCACATTATCAATTCTATTCCAAACCATTTCCAGTTAGTTTATCCATCTAATTTGGAATCAAGTAGAATTGATTTTTAGATACCATAATAGTTTTAAAACCAAAAAAACCAAGTGATTATGAAAATTAACAAATCCTTACTTTTTACGATTACCCTATTACTTGCCTTTTCATGTAAGGAAAACCAACCCAAACCGGAAGTTGCAGAAAAAATTGAAATCCGCGAATGGAAACCTGAGGATACCAGAAGTTTAACAGGTCTTACAGTTAAACGAGGACTTAAAGAAAAAACAGCACTTGCTACTCCGGGTTATGTGATGTTTCAGCCCCCGGAAAGCACAAAAACACATCTTATTAATCTTGATGGTGAAGTGATTCATACATGGGAAGCGGAATTAGCGATAGTTAACCAATATTTAAAAGAGAATGGCAACTTGGTCAGATTAGAAGTAGACCCGGACTTTCCAACCTTTGCTGCAGGGGGGCAAGCCGGACGGATTAGGGAATACGACTGGGATGGAAATATCCTTTGGGATTTTGAATGGGCTGATGAGGATGAATTGACACATCATGATATTGAATTATTACCTAACGGAAATATTCTGGCGATTTCCTACGAAGCTAAAACACAGAAAGATGTTCTGGAAGCGGGCAGAGATCCAAAACATGTAACCAAAGCCGGACTTTGGCCAGACAAGATTATAGAAATAAAACCATCAGGTCCAACAGGAGGAGAAATTGTATGGGAATGGCATATGTGGGATCATTTAATCCAGGATATAGACAGTACTAAAAATAATTATGGAGTTATTGCGGAGCATCCCAGAAAAATCAACTTTAATGTACACGGGGATATATATCCTCCAATGACTGAAGAACAGGTTCAACAAGGGATAAAAATGGGTATGATGACGGGAAATGCCACCGTAGATAACCAGCATTCCGACTTTACCCACACCAATGCTATTGCCTATAATGCAGAATTAGATCAGATCGCCATCAGTATTCCTGCTTACAATGAAATAATGATCATAGACCATAGTACAACCATTGAGGAAGCTAAAGGAAGTGCCGGAGGCAGATGGGGACATGGGGGAGACCTTTTATACAGATGGGGCAATCCGGCCAATTACGGACGAGGTACCAAAGAAGACCAGAAACTCTTTTTTGAACATGATATAAAATGGATCCCGAAGGGATATCCCGGTGAAGGTCATTTAATGGTTTTTAATAACGATATTGAACATCCAGACAACGAAGTACCCTCTATGTGGGCTGTATTAATGACAAGCAAATCTCCAGAGGTTGAAGCTCCTGTTGGGGTGCTTGGCAATCATAGTGCGGTTTTCGAATTTGTTCCACCAACAAATTCAGAAGGAGCTTATATATTGGAGGAGAATGGAACTTTTGGGCCAGAAGGTCCCGTTTGGTCCTATACAGCACCAGACAAATACTCCTTTTATTCGGCATTTGTCTCGGGTGCCCATCGTATGAAAAATGGAAATACTTTAATCACTTCCGGAGCCAAGGGACGAATGATGGAAGTTACACCGGATGGTCAAATTGTTTGGGAATATTGGAATCCTTATAATGACCATTACAGAATGCCTGACGGTACTGTGGCATCCCCAATTGGACCATTTAAATACATGCAATTTAGGGCAACACATTTCACAGAAGACTTTCCTGCCTTTGCAGGCAAAGACCTGGCTCCCCTTGCAGAACAACCTGAACCTTTTATCTTTAAAATGCCACCGCCACCTGTAGCCCAGGATAGTGTGCAATAAATTGAAACTCAATTATTAACCAATATAAAACTATACGCAAATGTCTATTAAAATTATAGGAGCCGGATTGCCAAGGACCGGTACAAATACATTAAAACAAAGCCTGGAACAATTAGGTCATAAACATGTTTATCATATGAAGGAATTGCTGGTAAACCCGGAAAAACTACATTTATGGAAGACCCTTGACGAAACCGGTGATACGGACTGGGATGCGCTTTACAAAGGTTATGACGGCACGGTAGATTTTCCGGGCTATCCCTGGTACAAAGAACATATGAAGAGATACCCCGATGCGAAGGTTATACTGACAGTACGGGATTTTGAAGACTGGTATAAAAGCGTAGACAGTACAGTCTTCAGGGCCGGACCACAAACACCGGGTGAAAAAATTAAAATGATGGGCAAATTATTGACCAGTGCCAGAGCACGCAATGTTGTTAAGTGCATTAAATGGTTTAAGAAGTGTTTTTTTGCTGAAAGACTACAGGGAAAATTTGAGGATAAAGAATTTGCGAAAAAATTCTGGGAAGATCACATAGCTGAGGTAAAAGCTAACGTACCTGCGGACAAACTATTGGTTTATGACGTACGGGACGGATGGGCGCCTCTATGTAAATTTCTCGGAGTAGAGGAACCAACGGAACCCCTGCCCCATTTAAATAAAAAGGAAAATTTTAAGGCAATGCTTCCTAAACTTATGAAAGGGGAAATGGTCTGAATCCATTTATCAATACAAACCAAAAATTGCATATGCCCCCGGTGGCTTCAACCACCAGGGGTTTCTTTTAACATCATCACTTATGAACACAGAAAGCTGGCAGGTAAAAGTTACCCTTTTACTGGTAAGTAGCCTTACCATTATGTCTATGATTACCATATCTGCTTCATTGCCTGATATGACCAAAGCATTTTCAACTTTAC
>NZ_CAMYOM010000017.1 GCF_947260015.1 uncultured Eudoraea sp.
CGTTGCAGTAAAAAATCACAAGACAATAGAAAAGCACCTGTAAGTAGGTGCTTTTTTTATATCAAAAAATCAAAGCATTACATTCTTATTTAAAAAGGAAAAACATATCTTTGCAGCCTGAAAAAACAATCAATTTATACTTTTTCTTAAGTTGTTTTTAAATTGGTATAATTTTTAAATATAAATACTTGCATAATGGCTAAAGTTACAGGTAGAGTATCTCAGATAATTGGACCGGTTATTGACGTTGAATTTCCATCAGGCGAAGAACTGCCAAGAATTTATGATTCCCTGGAGATCACAATGAAAGATGGTTCTCTCTTGGTATTAGAAGTACAATCACATACTGGTGAAAATACAATTAGGTCTATATCTATGGACTCTACAGATGGTTTGAGCAGGGGCACTGAGGTTTTATCTACAGGTAACGCTATTCAAATGCCTGTTGGGGATGATATTTACGGACGATTGTTTAACGTAATTGGTGATGCCATTGATGGTCTGGGAGATTTACCAAAGGCCGGTAAAAATGGACTTCCAATACATAGAGAAGCTCCGAAGTTTGAAGATTTAACTACTACAACAGAAGTTTTATTTACTGGAATTAAAGTCATAGACCTTATTGAACCCTATGCTAAAGGAGGTAAAATTGGACTGTTTGGTGGTGCCGGTGTTGGTAAAACCGTATTGATTCAGGAATTGATAAATAATATAGCCAAGGGCCATGGTGGACTTTCAGTATTCGCTGGAGTTGGTGAGCGAACCAGAGAAGGAAATGACTTGTTACGTGAGATGTTGGAATCCGGAATTATAAAATATGGAGATGACTTTTTGCATTCTATGGAAGAAGGCGGATGGGACTTATCTAAGGTTGATAAGAAGGTTATGAAAGAATCTAAAGCGACATTTGTTTTTGGGCAGATGAATGAACCTCCCGGAGCTCGTGCAAGGGTAGCACTATCAGGACTTACGATTGCAGAATATTTTAGGGATGGAGCAGGAGACGGACAAGGTAAAGATGTACTATTTTTTGTTGATAATATTTTCCGTTTTACACAAGCAGGTTCAGAAGTGTCTGCACTTTTGGGCAGGATGCCTTCAGCGGTAGGTTACCAACCCACTTTGGCTACAGAAATGGGAACAATGCAGGAACGAATTACATCAACAAAAAGGGGTTCTATTACCTCAGTACAAGCGGTTTATGTACCGGCGGATGACTTAACAGACCCGGCGCCTGCAACTACTTTTGCTCACTTGGATGCTACTACTGTTTTGTCGAGGAAAATTGCGGAACTTGGTATTTATCCGGCTGTTGATCCTCTGGATTCAACTTCCAGAATTCTTACCCGAGAGGTATTGGGAAATGATCATTATGCCTGTGCTCAAAGGGTTAAAGAGCTACTGCAGCACTATAAGGAATTACAAGATATTATCGCTATTCTTGGAATGGAAGAACTCTCAGAAGAAGATAAATTGGCAGTTGGCAGGGCCAGACGGGTACAACGATTTTTGTCACAACCCTTCCACGTAGCTGAACAATTTACTGGTATACCCGGTGTTCTGGTTGAAATTAAGGAGACTATAAAAGGCTTTAATATGATTATGGATGGGGAATTAGATCATTTACCCGAATCTGCCTTTAACCTTAAAGGAACTATTGAAGAGGCGATTGAAGCAGGAGAAAAAATGTTGGCCGAAGTTTAATAATAATATTTAAACTATGTACCTAGAAATTGTATCCCCTGAAGCTGTATTATTTGCCGGAGAAGTTATTTCTGTGACTGTACCCGGAGTTAATGGGGAATTTCAGATGCTTACAAACCATGCACCAATAGTTTCAATACTTCAAGAAGGTGAGGTGAAGATTCAGGGAGATATTCAGATTGAGGAAGAATATGAAGATAAGTTTACCAAAGATTCAAATGGTAAAACCATTCTCCATATTAATAGCGGTACAATAGAATTAAATGATAATAAATTAATAGTTCTTGCAGATTAAAGTACTTTGAAAATATAAATAAAAAAAGCCATACATGTTGTATGGCTTTTTTATTTCAGGGCTAATATATGCCATTTCCTTCCATTGGAATTATAAGTTTTAAGTTCGATGAAACCAACCGCAAAGTGTGCGTTAAGTGAACGTTTATTTAATGCATCTACTTCAGTAATAATGCAATTGTAATTTGTCTTGTTGACAACTTGCATTTTCTTGTAAAGATTTTGAAATATGCCCATTTTTCGATATTCTTTTTGAATACAAACCTGTCCCATTACCAAGTATTTTTCACCAGGGGGCAAGACAGAATTAATTTCTTTAAACATAGGTTTTAGTATATCTATTTCATTGCCAAATTTAGGATGCATACACAAGGCATATCCAATAACTTTATCATTTTCCTTAGCAATAATATGCGGGCATACCTTATTCATACGCTCCAATAAGTCCAGGGTATGAGTAACGGTTACATAACCTTCCTGTTCCATTTCTTTCATAGATAATACGTTTGGACTATTTTCTCTCTGCAAAGAGAGAATTTGTTCCATTTCCAATCTGCTCTGCACCCGGCCTATTTGAATTGTCATTGTTTGGAGTTTCTAAGATTCAATATACTATTTAAATATAGGATATATTACATTTGTGATATGGGTAACTTACCTGAAAAATTACAAAAGAAATTAATAGAGCGGGAGGAAATAAATACCCTAAGAGCTTTACCAGAAAATATTCGGGGAATTGATTTTTCATCCAATGATTACTTGGGTATTGGACAGAACAATACCGTTTTTGAAAAGGCCATTAGCATTCTTTCTGAAAAAGGGATTGCTAACAATGGTGCTACAGGTTCAAGGTTGCTTACGGGAAACGGTATTTTATTTAGTGATGCGGAAGAATTTCTTAGGAATTTACACCAGGCAGATTCGGCCTTGATTTTTAATTCCGGATATGATGCAAATATTGGACTTTTTTCATCAGTTCCTCAAAGAGATGATATAATATTATACGACGAGTTTATTCATGCCAGCATTAGAGATGGCATTAAAATGAGTAATGCCCGGAACTATAAGTTTAAGCATAACGATCTTAAAGACTTATTATCGCACATTCTGCCAGGACAAGAAAAAAACACTAATAACCAAAGGGAAATATATATAGTTACTGAATCTGTTTTTTCAATGGATGGAGATTCGCCAGACCTGAAAGCTTTGTCCGCATTATGCAGGAAATACAAATGTCACCTGATTATTGATGAAGCGCATGCAATCGGCTTATTTGGTTCAAATGGCTGCGGCATGGTTCAGGAAATGGAACTGCAGGAAAATATTTTTGCCAGGATAATCACTTTTGGTAAGGCCCTGGGATGCCATGGTGCAGCTATTTTGGGAAGTGCAGACCTGAATAAATATTTGATAAATTTTGCAAGAAGCTTTATCTATACTACCGGGTTGCCGCCTCACACTGTAGCAACTATTATAGCGGCATATCAGTTTATGACAGGCTCTGCAGGGCTTAAAGAAAGAGAATTGCTTCATGAAAATATAGCATTGTTTAATCAGGAAAAGGAGCGTTTGGGTATTTCATCTTTTTTTATTCCCAGTTCTTCGGCCATTCATTCCTGTATTATTAAAGGCAATAAAGAAGTAAAGAAAATAGCACAAATAATTCAAAATAATTCTTTTGACGTTAGACCTATTTTATCTCCTACCGTACCTAAAGGAGAGGAACGTTTACGTTTTTGTTTGCACAGCTTTAATTCAAAAGAGGATATTTGCATTATATTACAAAACTTGGCAATTGCAATTAAAAAGATATGAATCAGGAATTTTATACGCTTGGTGCATTTGAGTATGCTGCTGATGTACAAATTATTAAGGGGAAACTTGAGTCTGAAGGTATTCAGGTCTTTTTAAAGGACGAAAACACTATAAATACAGATCCTTTGATAAGTCAGGCTATTGGAGGGGTTAAGTTACAGGTCCACTCAAAAGATAAAGACAAAGCAATAAATATATATAATGAAATAAGAAGTTATGCTATGGACAACCATGGGAATCTTATTACATGCCCAAATTGCAGAGCACAAAGATCTGAAGTATACCATAGCAGAAAGGGCATAATTAATAAGCTATTTCCATTTTTAGAAAAGAAAAAATACAAATGTCTGAAATGTAATATGATTACCCAACCACAGCGCTGAATGAAACGAATTTTTATAACCGGAATATCTACAGATGTTGGGAAAACCATTGCTGCGGCTATTGTGACCGAGTCTCTAAATGCCGATTACTGGAAACCTGTACAAGCAGGAGATTTGACGAATACAGATAGTAATAAACTCGCTGAACTTATCTCTAATGAAAAAACTAAAATTCACAAGAGTAGCTACGAATTAAAAACTCCTATGAGCCCTCATGCGGCTGCAGAAATAGATAATCTCACAATTGATACAAACCAAATTATAGAACCACAAACTACAAATCATCTTGTAATTGAAGGAGCAGGAGGTTTACTGGTGCCTTTAAACGAAAAGGAGACCATTTTAGATATAATTAAAGCTAATTATCTGGTAATAGTAGTTTCGAGGCATTATTTAGGAAGTATTAACCATTCTTTGTTAACCATTGAAAGCTTAAAGCAAAAAGGGTTTAATGTGGCTGTTATATTCAGTGGTAATGAACATCCAGGCACGGAAGACATTATAATACGAAAGACAGGGGTAAAAGTAATAGGCAGGATTGAGGAGGAAACTAATTTCGATAAACCCCTTATTAAACAATATGCTGCAAAATTCTATCCAATGCTGCAAACACTTTGAGTGCTGTTATGATGAAGTCTAATCAAAGGTCAGGCACTGAAACTGACATTTATAATCTGAAATATTGAAAAACCTAACAGAAAGAGATAAAAAACATTTGTGGCACCCCCTTACGCAGCATAAGATTAATTCTGATATGCTTGGTATAGTGAAGGCTAAAGGGGTTATTCTGTACGATGAACATGGTAGTGAATACATTGATGGTATTGCTTCCTGGTATACTTCAATGTTCGGACATTGTAATGAATATATTTTAGAAAAGGTACAAAAGCAAATGGAGGTACTGGATCAGGTAGTATTTAGCGGTTTTACCCATGAACCTGCCGTAAGACTATCGGAAGAATTAATAAAAATATTACCCTCTAATCAACAGAAAATATTCTTTTCTGACAATGGCTCGACGGCTACAGAGGTAGGAATTAAAATGGCCTTACAATATCATTTTAATCAGGGTAATAGACAAAAAGTACTTCTCGCATTTGAAGAGGGTTTTCACGGGGATACTTTTGGGGCTATGTCTGTCTCGGGACTTTCCGTTTATAATGGTCCGTTTGAAGATTATTTCATTGAAGTAGAACGTATTCCGACCCCGACAAAAAAGAATATAGGAGATATTTTATTTCAACTTACTGAAAGACTTAAGCAAAACGATATAGCGGGATTTATCTATGAACCTTTGGTACAGGGAGCAGCGGCTATGAAGATGCACGATGCAGAAGGTTTGAATATGATTCTTGACTTGCTCAAAAAACACGAGGTCCTGCTAATTGCAGATGAGGTCATGACCGGATTTGGTAAGACAGGGAAGTATTTTGCCTCAGATCATATCCCTGTTAAGCCCGATATCATATGCCTTTCTAAAGCACTTACTGTCGGTTTAATGCCTATGGGTGTAACTTCATGCACTCAGCAGGTCTATGACGCATTTTACAGCACAGATATTTCTAAAGGCCTTTTCCATGGCCATACTTATACGGCAAATCCATTGGCTTGTGTAGCGGCCCTGGCTGGCATTGAATTACTGCAATCTGAACAAATTCAAAAGGATATCCAACGAGTCATTGAATCTCATCAGGAGTTTGGATTGAAAATTAAGGAACATCCGAAGGTGGCTGAAATTCGTCAGTGTGGAATCATCTTTGCACTGGACTTGAATATTAAAATGGAACGTTACGGTAGTTTACGTGACCGGCTGTTTAATTTTTTTATGGAGCATGGTCTGTTTTTACGTCCATTGGGGAATACTATCTATATTTTGGCTCCCTATATTATTACCGATACCCAGTTAAAACAGATTTATGATACAATTGAGCTTGCACTAGATACAGTAATATCGGATTTACCATAGATTCTAGTCCCAGTCATCACTCATTAGATCTACTTCTTCATTATCCTGGATAACAACCCTTATTTCCTGATAAGTCCACTTATCACCTTTAGCGGTGGCTTTAATGAACAAAGTGCCACTTTCCTTGGGGCCGGTAATAGGTACTTTCATATTGGCACTTTTTTCATCATTATTTAAATTAAAATTACCTTGAATCATGCCATTTTTTTCAATAGGAGAACCCATTAGTTCAATTATTTCAGGGTCTGCATTAATTTTTTCAATGGCATATTCCATGGGAATAGAATCATCCATAATTGAAGTAACACCAAAAAATATAGAAGCAATAGTAACCCCTATAAGAATAAGAATAGTCAAACATCCGCCAACAGGAACAACCCATGGCCAATTTCTTTTCCACCAACTCGGCTGAGGTATCAATTCATTGTTCATTGTTTTTTATATTGTTTTTGCACTTTCAAGGTAAGAACTTTTATTTTTACTTTAAATACTCATTCCTTGACTCAACCTATTACGATTACATCAATTGCTTCCATCTCCTCTTTGGGAATTAATACAGAGGATATTTGGGCCAATTATAAACATTCAAATCACCTCTTAAAAGAAGTAACTTTTGATGGTAAGACTGCATGGGTATCATCATTATCTGAATCAGAAAAATCAGAAATAAAGGTGCTTAGAAGTAGCAATTCCAAGTATCAAAGCCTGGATGATAGTGTCCTTTATGGTATTTTTACTGCCAGGAGAGCTGCAGCAAATGCAGGCTGGGAAGAAAATGATAATTTTGGAATTAATATTGGTTCTTCCCGAGGAGCAACCGGACTTTTTGAAAAATATCACAAGGAGTTTTTGCAAAATGGCACTACCGCCGTATTGACCTCGCCGACAACCACCCTGGGTAATATTTCTTCCTGGATAGCCCATGACCTTAAGACAAAGGGCCCCAATATTTCACACTCTATAACCTGTTCTTCGGCTCTTCACGCCATATTAAATGGTGTGGCGTGGATTAGAAGTGGGATGACGAAAAAGTTTCTAGTAGGCGGCAGTGAAGCACCATTGACTTCTTTTACTATTGCCCAAATGAGGGCACTTAAGATATATGCGCAGGAGGATAAAAGCGATTATCCCTGTAGAGCTCTTGACCTTAGTAAAGGTCAGAATTCTATGGTACTTGGAGAGGGTGCAGGTGTTGCTTGTCTGGAATATGGAATTCAGAAAAGATCCCTTGCTATCATTGAAGGAATTGGATTTGCCACAGAACCATTGGAACATAATATTTCTCTTTCGGCAGACGCCCGATGTCTTCAGGATTCAATGCTTATGGCACTTGATAAACTAAACCCTAAAGAAGTAGATGTTATTGTGATGCATGCTCCGGGCACCATTAAAGGTGATAAAGCTGAATTTACTGCAATTCAGGAAATTTTCGGCAATTCCATACCTGCACTTACCACCAATAAATGGAAAATAGGACATACTTTTGGTGCATCCGGAATCCTAAGTTTAGAAATGGCAATTTTAATGCTACAGCACCAAAGCTTTATAGGTGTTCCTTTTATGAAGTCTAATTCGCCACAGAAAATAAACAGAGTACTTATAAATGCGGTAGGTTTCGGCGGAAACGCAGTTAGTATTTTATTAAAAAATACCAAAAATTAACCTACAAAAATCATCGTAATTAAGATTTGATTTATCGAATTTTTTACGGATTAAAGATTATTTTTGATGTTTAAATAAAATTCTTACATATGGCTGTAGAAAGACATAACTGGACAAAACAGGAAATTCTTGAAATATATAATAAGCCCTTGATGGAATTATTATACGAAGCAGCCACTGTACATCGCAAGTTTCATGATCCGAATACCGTTCAGGTATCTACTTTACTATCTATTAAGACCGGCGGTTGTCCTGAAGATTGTGGTTATTGTCCCCAGGCAGCACGTTATCACACAGATATTGAAAACAATGACTTGATGACTGTACGTCAGGTAAAGGCGCAAGCATTGCGCGCAAAAGAATCGGGGAGTTCAAGGGTTTGCATGGGAGCTGCATGGCGTAATGTAAAGGATGGACAGGAGTTTGAACAGGTTTTAGAAATGGTAAGAACAATCAATAAACTGGAGATGGAGGTTTGTTGTACCTTAGGAATGTTAACTGAAAACCAGGCAAGACGTTTGGCAGAAGCAGGTCTTTATGCTTACAATCACAACTTGGACACGTCTGAAGATTATTATAAGGATGTAATTTCAACAAGGGCTTTTGACGATAGATTAAAGACCATTGAAAATGTCAGGAAAAGCAACGTAACCGTTTGCAGTGGCGGTATTATAGGAATGGGCGAAAGGCTGGAAGACAGAGCAGGAATGTTGGTAGCGTTATCTACATTAAATCCTCAGCCGGAATCTGTGCCTATTAATGCACTTGTAGCCGTAGAAGGCACCCCAATGGAGGACATTGACCCTATTTCCATTTGGGATATGATAAGGATGGTTGCTACAACCCGAATTGTTATGCCTAAAACCCAGGTAAGATTATCCGCCGGGAGAACGGAAATGACCAGGGAAGGACAGGCAATGTGCTTTTTTGCAGGAGCCAATTCGATTTTTGCAGGTGATAAGTTATTGACAACACCAAATCCTGATGTAAATGAAGATTTGGATATGTTTAAGCAATTAGGTCTTATTCCCCAAAAACCTTTTGTTAAGGCACCGCAACCAAAGACTGTGGAAGCAACTGAATCTAAGCTGCAACCAATTGGAGAAAAACCAAAATGGTCAAGACCGGAACACAAGATAGAGCGTAATGAGCTTGCTAAGGTTAAATCCAAACATAATGGAAGGTCCTAGAAAACGCTAAACTAGAATAGCTTTTATCAACTTTTTTAACTTTAAAGTTTAAAATACATCTGAGATTTTGCAATTAAAGGATATACCAAGAGTAAAAACCATTAGCAGGGAGGATTTTATAAAAAACTATTACAAGCCTCAGAAACCTGTAGTAATTGAAAAACTCATAACAGATTGGCCTGCGTATTCTAAATGGAATTTTGAGTACATGAAACAGGTCGCAGGTGATATTACAGTGCCTCTATATGACGACAGGCCAGTTGATTATAAAGACGGATTTAATGAGCCTCACTCAAAAATGAAGATGGCTGACTATATCGACCTTATTAGACAGCAGCCAACGAAATACAGAATATTTTTATGGAATTTAATCAAGGAAGCACCACAACTTCAAAATGATTTCTCCTATCCAGATTTTGGACTTCGATTCATGAAGGGACTTCCGATGTTATTTTTTGGCGGGACGGATTCGCATACATTTATGCATTATGATATTGATCTTGCTAATATTTTCCATTTTCATTTCGAGGGTAAAAAGGAATGTATTCTTTTTCCACAGACTCAGAATAGATTTCTCTATAAAGTGCCTCATTCACTAATTACACATGAAAGTATAGATTTTTCTAACCCAAATTTAAATGAATGGCCTGCTTTAGAACTGGCTAACGGATATAAGACGCAATTGAATCACGGTGAAGTTCTATATATACCGGAAGGTTTTTGGCATTATATGAAATATATTACACCAGGGTTTTCAATGAGTTTGCGCGGGATTGCCCATAACTCCAAAAATCTTGGAAAAGCAGTATACAATGTCTTTGTAATGAGACATTTTGATAATCTTATGCGAAGAATAAAAGGACAGCAATGGATTGACTGGAAAAATGATCAGGCAATAAAAAGGACGAACAGGATATTCTCCTAATTTCATATTCAGCGTGATTTCAAAATAAAAATTATTCACCTCTTTATCTTTTCTTTCTATTTATGATTATGTTTACATTACTTTAATTGTATTTAATGCATCTTGTCGAAGTAAAGTCCCATCCCGATTGTAAAAGATTCGTTTTGTTCCCAGTTGATCTTTACAAAAATCAAAAACAATATATAAGACCTCTTGATAAGGATATTGCAGATATTTTTGATCCTGAAGTCAATAAAAACTTTGAACGCGGTAATTGTATCCGATGGCTTTTATTAAAAGATGATAAAATTATTGGTCGTATTGCAGCATTTATTTTGAGAAAAACTTCTGCAAAAGGCGAAACCCAAACTTTTGGAGGGATAGGATTTTTTGAATGTATTAATGATCAAAATGCTGCTAATACATTATTCGATATAGGTAAAAAGTGGTTATTAGACGGGGGAGTTGAGTTTATGGATGGGCCAATAAATTTTGGAGCAAGAGACAAATGGTGGGGGCTCCTAACCAAAGGATACGAACTGGAACCCAATTATCAATGCAATTACAACTTTCCTTATTATAAGGCACTGTTTGAAAACTATGGCTTTCAGACATATTTTGAGCACTATACCTTTTTAAAAGTAATTAAGGAGGATGTGAATCCCAGATTAGAGCGAAAGGCCTCAATTGTAAATAGTAATCCCGATTATACATTTGATCATTTCAAAATGGAAAAGTTTGAAGAACATGCAGATAGTATAATAGATATGTATAACAAAGCATGGGTCAATCATGAAGGAGTCTCTACTATTTCCAGGGAACAAGGACATTTACTTATGAAAAAATTGAAACCAATTATTGACGAAAAAATAATATGGTTTGCCTATTATAAGGGAGAGCCGGTAGCCTTCTACATAAATATTCCGGAAGTGAATCAATGGTTCAAATATGTCAACGGGAAGTTAGATCTTATCGGGAAATTAAAATTTGTGTGGCATAGATGGCGAAAAAGAAATAAAAAAATGTTGGGATTTGTATTTGGGGTTGTGCCGGAGCATCAGGGTAAAGGACTGGATGGCGGAATAATTCATGCATTTCATAATATGGCAAAAAGCCTATCCAACCAATATGAAGTTATTGAAATTAATGGAATTGGTGATTTTAATAGAAAAATGATTATTGTAGTAAAGCAGGTAGGGGGTGAGATTTGTAAAATACATACCACCTATCGATACTTATTTGATAGAACAATACCTTTCGAAAGAATGAAGGCGATAAAATAGAACTATAAATTATGCCAATTCTTCTTTTTTACCTTTCACCTTAGCCGGAGGCATAGTTCCAAAGACTTTATCCCAGAGGGTGTTTGAAACACCGAAAGCTTTATCAGGATATCTGTAATGGTGAAGGCTATGATGCTGCCATATATTCTTGAATCTCTTTGGAGGTCGCATAACATGTGTGGCCCTGTGAACAAACGAATACATTAGATATCCAGAAAAGAATCCCGGGAAGAAGCCAAAGGATAGTTGAGATATTCCAAGAACCCAGAAAATACAATAAAAGAGAAGGAATAATACGCTTGCCATTATTAATCCCGGAACAGGAGGCATTAACAATCGTTCTTCATCTCTGGGATAATGATGATGTGAACCATGCATGATAAAATGAAAACGCTGAGACCATTTTGCTTCAGTAACCCAATGGAAAACAAAGCGATGTAACATATATTCCGCAAATGTCCAAACGAACACACCAGCGATAAAAAGCCCGATAATCTCAATAGGAGATAAACCTATTTTTATATATGCCAAGGAAATCATTGCTATAATGGCAATTCCATAAACAATGATATTTTGAATTGGATTGGTTTTGGTAAGACTTTCCAAAAATGGATTTTTGAATATTCTTGCCTGACCGTGATGAAACTCTGTAGTGACTTTTGGCTTCATATCTTTAAATTTAAGCGGCAAAGTTACGAAATACTGTCCTAAATACAAGTATTTTGTTTTAGGAACGATAATATTTTTAATATTTTAAGATATAAGTTCAGAAATTTTTGAATAGACCAAATTTGTTTCCCAGCCGCGATATAATAAATAGTCTGCCAATTTTTTTCTCCGTTTTTGCAAATTCCCTTCTTTAATTTGAATTAATCTTTTTCTGGCTATCAAATCTAATTTTTCTACATAATCTTCTTCATCTATCTCTTCCATAGCCAGTTTTATGTTGAATTTTGATATGTTTCGTCGTTGCAATTCTGAGACAATTTTTCGTTTGCCCCAATTTTTGATATTAAATTTTCCTCTGGCATAACTCCTTGAAAATCGTTCTTCATTCAAAAAGTCATTTTGAATTAAATGAGTGGTTATTAGATCTATTGCTTCCGGGATCATTCGCATTGTCCGTAATCTTGTTATTACCTCCAAATGGCAACGCTCCTGATAAGCGCAATAACTTTCTGCCTTTTTTTTGGCTTCATTTATTGTATAAGTTTTTTCAGAATAATTCATATTAAGGATAATGACAACAGTTTTATTAAGAAGCTATGCATAAATTCTAATTTTAACTTCTATTACTTAGAGGCTGTTTTAACTTCAATGATCGGGTCCTGGGAAAGATAGAATATTTGATTTTCAGTTATGATTATTTCTGCATTACCCTTTACTATTTCATAATTAGCATTTTCTATTTTTGGAAGCACTATTTCCAAAGTCCAATCATTTTTGGATTGAGTTACTCTTACTGTGGTTATTTTATCTTTTTTCTCAAAGAAAACCGAAATTTTGTTTTCTGCAATAATCACATTTTCTAAAGTTGCTGAATTCCATTCTTCGGGCATTTGAGGCATAATCTGAACTTTTTTTTCCGATGCTTTGGGTCGGATTCCAAAAAATTGATGAATTATAGGAATTGCAAAACTGTAGATATTCCAGGCTTGAGTAATCATTCCATAATCAGGGGAAACTTCATAAATACTACCAGGAAGGGCATAACTAAAGGTGCGGGTCATCCTTTTAAGATAATTCAAGGCCTTATCGGGCCTGCCATAGTTATTTTCTGCAATGGCCTGAACACCTGTAGGCAGGGTCATTACGGCACCCGTATATGAAAATTTTTTACTTCCTTTAAAGGAACCGTCATCAGAACCTGCAGAGGCATCTCTATCTATACCTGTCACAAAAACACCAAAAGGATTTACAAATTTCTCAGATGTTTGCAGCGCTTTAATTGCTTTCTCATTCTCTGCAATTTTCATTTCCATTGGTGTATTTACTACCCAGTTATGATGAAGAACAAATGGCCTGAGTTCCTTAGAAGGATTATTGAGGATAGATTTTTTAGTCTCTTCCAATTCTTCAATCGCCCACGGCTTATTTAGGGTATCTGCTCTAATTATAGCATCGTCTATTAAATGCAAGGCCTGTTTATCTGTACCAATAAAGTCTGCATAGGAGTTAAATTCTTCAGCCCAAAAGTCTATATTAATTTTGTCTTTTAAAGTGCGAGCTATCTTTCCATAATCTGAGGCTAATGAATCCTCTTGCAGTTCCTTTGCCATTTTAGAAGCATCAGCAAAAGCTTTTTGAGTATAAACAGCTACATCTATCATTTCACTATTCAGGCCGTGTATTTCCATCATGCCGAAGCCATCGGGAAAAAGATTATTGTTAGAATCATTTTCAGACATTAACCAGTTTAGTCCTTTCTTAACTGTTGGGAAATATTTTTCCAAAAATTGTAAATCTCCGTTCCATAGATATGTCTGCCATATTAATGATGCAAACTGGGGGGTTTCGTTTATGTTACCCCGATTAAAAACGGTGCCATTTGTAGACATTTCGTGAAGGATTCTACCATTGCCATTAACTGCTTTTGAAACACTATCCAGGAGGTGAATTGTTTTATAAACGATATCTGTTTGACCGATTGCCATATATCCTTGCAGGGCGTATTCACTATCTACCCCAAACCACCATGGATAATCAGGAATGCCTGCAGTTATTCCTCTTCCAATTTCAGGAACATCCCTAATTAACCAATCACAATTGTATTTTAACCATTCAAATGCATTTTGTAATTCCTTATCCGGAATTGTCAGCTTCGATTGTTCTGCAAGTTGACTATACCGTTGTTTTTTAGTTATAAGGTAATCAGCACATTTATTTTGAATGGAATCATAGGTAGCCAATGCTTGTTTTTTGGAATTATAAGAACCAGCTATGGTAAAATTTATTATTTTAATTTCATTAGGTTGAAGGGAAATCTTATAAGTCAAACTACCTGATATCCCCAGACCCTGATGAATACTTTTTTCAAAACTGTATTCAGATGGTCGCATATGTGTGCCAAAAATGACATACCATGGATTTTTGCTGTCTTTTATAAGCCATGCATTAGAATTTATTAGAAATTCAGCCTCGTCTTCACTATCTATCATCCCTGTTCGCTCTCCTAGCCAAACAGGTCTTAAATCGGAAAATCCGCTGAATATAAAGTCAAAGTTTTGTGTTTTGTCTGTTAGGCTTTTCAATTTATATTGAATGAGAATCCCCTCCTTGCCATCAGGCACAAATTGAAAGCGTTCAATTTGCAGGTTATTTTCACTGAGATTATACGTATGTTTATTTGCATAAGGATAGTTAACAAAGGAAGTTGCCGCATCTAGTTTTAAACTTTGATCTGGCCTATCCAGCGTTACCTCAAACCCATCCATTAATTTTATAGGGTGATCCCAGATACCGCCCATTTCACCTTTAACATGCCATCCCAAATCGGGGAAAGATCCATTTTGGTGGCCCACCATATAAACCCGATCCCCCGCTGTAACATATGGAGAATTTAAATAGTCACTTTTACCATTTATAAAAGGACTGTCTTTAATTATTGCAGAAAGATCATTATTGTCAGTGGCGGAATTACAAGAAATAATCAGTAAAAATATTAGTAAAATTATACTGACCTGATTTTTCATAATTATTTTTTTGACTATTACCTGTTAAGAACAAATTTATGAATAACAGTTAAAATTCAATAAAAACAGGTTTTCAAATTACCTTTAGTGCGATACAAATTTTTTACGATTGGTATTTTGTGACAGTTCCCTTTATGTCAAAAAAAAAGCGACTCCCTTTTGGAAGTCGCTTTTTTTATCTAATGGTTTTGCCATCTTTATCTTTAAAATGGTATTCGAGATATGTATAAACATCTCTTGGCTGAATTTTTACCCATTTCTTATGTTCCATAAACCATTTGGAACGATGTGAGGGGAATCCTTTAGTCAAATAAGCGGCGATAAAAGGATGTGTATTCAGCACAATTCTTTTATCCCTTGCAGGTCCTTTCATTAATCTTTCAAGATCTACATTTATTTTTTCAACTAAAACTATTGGAGCCTCTACTTCCTGGCCCTGGCCACTGGGATTTACCTCAGTTGTTTTAATATTTACTTCGGGACGTACCCTTTGCCTGGTAATTTGTATAAGACCAAACTTGCTGGGAGGCAATATTTTATGTTTGGCTCTGTCTTCTTTCATCTCATCCCTAAGGTGATTAAAAAGTTTTCTTCTGTGGTCGGCTTTTACCATGTCTATGAAATCAACAACAATGATTCCGCCCATATCTCGCAAACGTAACTGTCTTGCAATTTCTGAGGCGGCCGAAATGTTGACTTCCAAAGCAGTATCTTCTTGATTTTTTGCTTTGTTGGAGCGATTACCACTATTCACATCTATTACATGAAGAGCTTCGGTATGCTCTATCACCAAATAGGCACCTTTGCTCATGGATGCGGTTCGCCCAAAGGAAGTCTTGATCTGCCTTTCGATACCAAATTTTTCAAAAATTGGTACAGAAGAATTATACAACTTAACTATGGATTCTTTTTTTGGTGCAATCTCTTGCACATAATCTTTAATCTGGTCATAAAGCGTCTCATCATCAACGTGGATACCGCTGAATGAATCGTTAAAAACATCTCTTAATATTGAGGAAGCTCTATTTAGCTCAACCAAAACTTTGGAAGGTGTCGGCGCTTTATACAATTTCTTACACATTGCTGTCCATTTGTTCAGCAAGTTCTGAAGATCTTTATCTAATTCTGCTACTTTTTTGCCTTCTGCAACTGTTCTTATAATTACCCCAAACCCTTTAGGTTTAATACTTTTTACTAACCTTTTTAGCCTGTCTTTTTCTTCATTGCTTCCTATTTTTTGTGATACGGAAACACGATCTGAAAAAGGCACCATAACCAAATATCGTCCGGCTATGGAAAGTTCCGAACTAATTCGGGGGCCTTTGGTAGAAATGGGTTCTTTAACAATTTGCACTAAAAGAGACTGATTGGCTTTAATTACATTATTAATGCTACCATGTTTATCAATATCTTTTTCAAATGGAAAATTTTTAAGGGAAAAATCTTTTAATTTCCCGGTACTCACTAATTTAATAAACTTCAACATGCTGGACAATTGCGGTCCAAGGTCATGATAATGTAAAAATGCATCTTTTTCGTAACCTACGTTAACAAAAGCCGCATTGAGACCGGTAACCGGTTTCCTGACTTTGGCGATTAAAATATCACCAACATTGAAATTATTATCGTCTTCATCTTTATGAAGTTCTATGAGTTTTCCATCATTTAATAAGGCAAAATCAACGGTATCAGAATTGGATCTTACGATTAATTCTCTATTCACCTGATTCAATTTATATTCGTCACCTATAAAATAGGCCGAATGGATTAAACAATAGTTGTCACAGGTTGTATAAACCCGTTGAAATTCTTTTTTGGAATTTCTATGTCAATGAACGTATAAAATGAAAAAGCAGTTATCTAACTACTTTTTCTTGTGGCGGTTAGCTCTCCTTCGTTTTTTTCGTTTGTGGGTAGCTACCTTATGTCTTTTTCTTTTTTTACCACTCGGCATGAAAATATACTTTTTGTTACTGTTATTATTTTATTTGTACGTTGCTTTTTACTCCTTCTACAAAGACCTTGGCAGGTTTAAATGCCGGAATGTTGTGAGCCGGTATTTTGATAGTAGTATTTTTAGAAATATTTCTACCGGTTTTTTCCGCTCTAGTTTTGATAATAAAACTGCCAAATCCTCTGAGATAAACATTATCTCCATTTTCTAAGGAAGATTTTACTTCTTCCATAAAACTTTCAACAGTTGCTTGTACATCTCCTTTTTCTATACCCAGTTTTTCTGAGATTCTCGATACAATGTCCGCTTTCGTCATTTTAATATTTTAGTTTTCTGTAAGTTTTTCAAGCCTGCAAATATATAAATTAAATTCATTCTTTCATCTTAATCAACTAATTTTAAGTATATAAACTCTTACTTTTGCTCCTTAGTATTTAAGTGATGATGTTTTCAAAAATAATTCTACTTTGGTATTCTGAAAACAAAAGGTCACTTCCCTGGAGAAATACAACCGACCCATACAGGATATGGCTTTCAGAAATAATGTTGCAACAAACACGAGTTGCTCAAGGAACGCCATACTATATTAAATTTATTGAACAATTCCCAACTGTTTATGACCTGGCGGATGCGAGTGAAGAAAAAGTTTTAAAACTATGGCAGGGGCTTGGATACTATTCACGTGCCAGAAACCTGCATTTTACCGCCAATAAAATAGTTGAAGAATACAATGGGAACTTTCCTGATACTTATGAAGAATTATTGAAATTAAAAGGGGTAGGAGATTATACAGCAAGCGCGATAGCGTCTATAAGTTATAACCGACCAGAACCGGTTGTGGATGGTAATGTTTACAGAGTATTATCAAGATATTTTGGGGTTGATATGCCAATAAATGCTTCAGAAGGAATAGCATATTTTAAAAATCTGGCCCGGAATGTTTTGAGCTCAGAGAATATAAGAGATTATAATCAGGGAATTATGGAATTCGGGGCTATACAGTGTGCTCCTAAAAAGCCTCTTTGTTTATCCTGTCCATTAAATGAGACTTGTGTGGCACTTCAGACAAATAGTGTTGATAAATACCCTGTAAAATTAAAAAAGGCGAAAGTAAAAAAGCGATTTTTTAATTATCTGGTAGTTTTGGATGAAGATAGAAATACGCATCTCATAAAAAGATCGGGAAAAGATATTTGGCAGAATTTGTATGAATTCCCGCTATTAGAGGCCCGGGAGGAAATAGGCTTAAAAGAGGTAAAACAAAGATTGCCGGAAATTCTGACTCTGGAAGAACCCCCCCTCATATATGAGTCCTCGGATAAAACTATCGTACATAAATTGTCTCATCAGCATTTGTATACGAAATTTTGGATAGTGAAAACATCAGATAGTTTAGCAGATGGATTGTCGCCTGCGGAGTTGGATAAATATCCTGTACCAGTTTTAATTGCCGATTTTATAAAAACCCTCAAAAATTCGTACTTTTGATATAATAAAAATATTATGAGCGGAACATTGAATAAAGTGATGCTAATCGGGCATCTGGGAGACGAAGTAAAAATGCATTATTTTGATGGTGGTAACTGTATTGGTAGATTTCCTGTCGCCACAAATGAGTCTTATACCAATAAGCAAACCGGAGAAAAGGTTATCAATACAGAGTGGCATAATATTGTTGTGCGTAATAAGGCAGCAGAAATATGTGAAAAGTACCTTAGTAAGGGAGATAAAATATATGTGGAAGGTAGATTGAAAACCCGCCAATGGCAAGGAGAGGATGGTAATAACAGATACACGACGGAGATTCATGTACAGGACTTCACGTTTCTTTCAACCAAGAAGGAAAGTACGGCTAATGTTTCCGCCAATACTCCAAAGATTAAACCAAATTCCGAAGCAAACCAACCAAATTCCACTAAGGAAATACAGCCTGTAAATGAGCAGGTACAGGATGATGATTTACCATTCTAAACAAATAAAGTAAATTTTGACTATTGGATCCTGACCCCCTTGGTTTATTTTTTAATTTTTTAGTAATTGATGGCACTTTCGCCTTAAAAGGTGTAATGCTATTAGTGCTTTTAATTTGTTCAGGCCTTATTTCAGGTGCTGAAGTAGCTTTTTTTGGCTTGTCCCAAACCGATTTAAATGAAATAGAAGAAAATAAGACAGCCAGAGGGAAAATAGTGGTTAAGTTATTAGAGCGTCCAAAAAAACTTCTGGCAACAATCCTGATCTCTAATAATGCTATTAATATTGGGATTGTCCTTTTGTTTAATTCCATAGGAGACACCATATTTTCCAAAATTAACTATCAATTATTTGGATTAATATCTGTGCGTTTTTTGTTGGAAGTTTTGGTAGCTACTTTTTTAATTTTAATGTTTGGTGAAATTCTTCCTAAGATCTACGCGAATAGAAATAGATTTGAGTTTTCACTTTTTATGGCTTACCCTTTAAAGCTTCTTGATATACTTTTAACACCTCTTAGTTCTCCGATGCGTTCGGCAACTATATTTATGCATAACAGACTTGCAAAACAAAAATCCAGTCTAAATGTAAATCAACTTTCACAAGCACTTGAACTTACTTCAGAAGGGGACACCACGAAAGAGGAACAAAAAATTTTGCAAGGAATTGTATCCTTTGGCAATACAGACACAAAACAGGTGATGAGACCGCGTATTGATATCTTCGCTCTTAGTGAGGACATGAAATTCACAGAAGTTTTGGAAGAAATTAAGCAGCATGGATATTCGCGTATTCCTGTATTTTCAGAGAATATGGATAACGTTTTAGGAGTCCTATATGTTAAGGATTTACTCCCGTATATAGACAGGAAAAATTTTAATTGGTTAAAGCTAATCAGGGAGCCATATTTTGTACCTGAAAACAAAAAACTTGATGACCTCCTTTTAGAATTCCAGGATAAAAAAAACCACCTTGCAGTGGTTGTGGACGAGTATGGCGGGACTTCAGGGATTGTTACTTTAGAGGATGTAATTGAAGAAATTGTTGGTGATATCTCTGACGAATTTGACGATGAAGACTTGATTTTCTCCAAACTGGACGACTTTACTTATATTTTTGAGGGGAAAACAACATTAAAGGACTTCTACAGGGTAGCAAAAATTGAAAATGAGGAGGACTTTGAAGCACAAAAGGGTGAATCTGAAACCATTGCGGGATTTGTGTTGGAAATAGCAGGGAGTTTTCCTAAACGCGGAGAAATTGTGACTTATATGGACTACCAGTTTTTGGTGGAGAGTCTTGATAAGAAACGATTAAAGCAAATTAAAGTTACCTTACCTAATGAATACTAAGTCATATTTAATTATTCTAATATTCTTCACATTTTTGATTTCATGTGATGATAACGTCCTTCCAAAACCAAAGGCAATGCTTCGTTTAGAATACCCAGATTCTCTTGTAGAATTGCTGGTTACAGAGAAATTCCAATTTGAGCATAATTCTCAGGCGCAAATAAAAAAGAATAAAAACTTTGCTGTTACTTTAGATTACCCTTTGATGAAAGGGTCTATTTTTATAACCTATAAAGAAGTGAACAGTAATTTGGAAAAGTTATTGGCAGACGCGCAAAAACTGTCCTATGAACATGTGGTAAAGGCCGATAACATTACTGAACAGCCTTTTATTAATGAAAAAGACAGAGTGTATGGTATGTACTACGAAGTATTGGGGGATGCCGCATCACAGGCACAATTTTATGTAACAGACAGTACTCAACATTTTGTAACAGGTTCACTTTATTTCAGAGCGAAACCCAATTATGATTCTATTTATCCAGCTGCCATTTATTTACAAAAAGATATAAGGACAATTATGGAATCTCTTCGTTGGAAAGAATAAATTAAGCCTATAGTTCTGCCATTGAAAAGACTTGTAATCTATGTACAAAAAACAACTTCTCGACTGCCATATTAGGATAAAACCATATATACATCGCACACCGGTATTAACTTCCCGTTTATTGAATGACCTTTCCGGAGCTGAATTGTACTTTAAATGTGAGAACTTTCAAAAAATGGGTGCCTATAAAATGCGTGGCGCCACCAACGCCATATTGTTATTATCAGATAAAGAAAGGGCCAATGGTGTTGTTACACATTCATCAGGGAATTTTGCCCAAGCACTTTCACTAGCAGCTCAGAGCCTTAACGTTAAGGCATATATCGTAATGCCATCAAATGCGCCTGAGGTTAAAAAAGTAGCTGTAAGTCAATACGGCGGTAATATTATAGAATGTGCCCCAACAATAGAGTCTCGTTCGTCTGCAGCGAACAAGATAGCCAGCGAAAAGGGGGCGACTTTTATCCACCCTTCAAACGATATGAATGTTATAATTGGGCAAGGGACTGCAGCCATGGAGCTATTGGAAGACTTTCCCGGATTGGATTACATATTTGCTCCTATTGGTGGAGGGGGATTGATAGCAGGTACGGCTTTGGCAGCAGATTATTTTGGGGATATTTGCAAAGTTGTTGGTGGAGAACCTTATGAGGCAGATGATGCTTACCGTTCCTTTCATAGCGGTGAGATTGAATCAAATCGTACCACAAACACTATTGCAGATGGTTTAAAAACAGTATTGGGAGACAAAACCTTTCCAATAATTAAAAAATACGTACACGATATTATACGTGTCACTGAAGATGAAATAGTTATTGCAATGCGCTTAATCTGGGAACGTTTAAAGATCATAGTGGAACCTTCCAGTGCTGTTGCACTTGCAGCTTTGATTCGAGAAAAGGATAACTATCACGGGCAGCGAATAGGGATTATTATTTCAGGGGGCAATGTAGATTTGAATAATTTGCCTTTTTAAGGCCTATTCCAATAATTCTTCTGCATTTTCAATACTGCTGTTGATTTGTAGCTTTAATGCTTTAACCTTCTCTTCTTCCTCATTTAACCACTCTTGTTTTTGTTCGGTAAGTGCAGCGCCATTGAGGATTTCATCTGAAGTGAAACGATCTCCAAAACCTTTCATCCAATCCATCATAGATTTATGAGCTGTCTGTAAATCTTTCATGGCCTTCTCATATTCAATCCCGGTTTCTGTGGAGTCTACTTTTGGTTTAAGTTCTGAAACAAGCTTACCAATTGTCCCCATTTTGGGCATCACTTCGTCATGGATTGCCATAACTTCTTTCATTTGTGAAGGGGTTTCAGATTTCTTTTCTTCTTCCTTACACGATAAAAATAAGACCAATGTTAGAGCGGTAAAAAATGTATATTTTATTTTCATAATAGCCGGTTTTTAAGACTGTAAAATTAAGAAAAACTAAGGCCTTATTCCATCAAAAAATAATACAAGTTGAAAAATTTCTGAATTCACCGGTATATATAGTGGTCTTATATGTGCTTGGAACCTCTATTGCCAAGGTGCTGTTTAATGAACTAATCCACATATCATCCCCTGTTTTTTGGGTTTTGGCCAACTATTTATTACCCGTAACAGGTGTTTTTCGGGGTCGGTTGTATGGGAAAAACTTTGTATTACAACAGTTCCTCGCTGCTTGCATACTAATATTTGGCGTGTACTTAGTTAACAGAAAAAAAAACAAAATAAAATCTATTTTTGTGTAACATTGGCATCAAAGTATACTCTTTGGTACAAAGTAGGTATTAACTATAAAAATTACACATCATGCAAAGAATAATTAAGACAGGAGTGTTAGTTGCACTCATTTTTACAGGATTACCACAATTATTTGGTCAATCTGCGACCATTGCCATAGAGCCTTTTACCAAAGTTATTATCAGTCCGCACATAGAAGTTAATTTACAGGAAGGGGATCAGGAGAATGTGGTTCTTGAGAATGCAGAAGTGCCTCGGGAGAAAATTAATGTTGAAGTGGTAAACGGTACCTTACGTATATATTTGGACGATGCCAAGATGTATACCAAGAGCAAAAAAGTAAAAGATGAGGAATGGTCGGGAAGGCAAGACATTTACAACGGTACAATGGTTACAGCAAATATTACCTATAAAAAACTAGAAAATTTATCTGTGAGGGGTGAAGAGACTATAAGATGCAGCAGCCGGATTGAGCAAAACGACTTACAATTAACAATTTATGGGGAATCAAAAGTTTATTTAAATGAGGTCTCATTACAAAAGTTTTCTGTCGCCATATATGGCGAAAGCTATCTGGAAGTTGAAAGTGGTTCAGTCAATCACCAAAAATATAAAGCCTATGGTGAAAGTGAGGTAAATACACTCAAGATGGATAATTCATCCACTAAAATTACCGCCTATGGTGAAAGTGAATTTAAGGTAAATGTTTCAGACAAATTGAAAGTAACATGCTATGGGGAAACTGAAATAGAATATAAAGGAAATGCGGAAGTAGATACAGGTATTGTTATAGGTGAGGCGTCCATTCGAAAAATTGGTTAGTACTTAACTTCAATTACAATTCAATTAATATAGAGAGGACCCGCCATTTAGCGGGTCCTCTTTTCTTTTATGGATATCCTTAGGAGTGATTATTCAAAATCTTCCGCGGTTACTTCTACATTAATAACTGCCTCAAGTAATTTGGTCTCTATCATTTGTGGTCCCATAGAACCCACTTTAAGCGAAGGAAATTTTATTCCATCCACTTCCTGATAGTCTTTATAATTAACCTCCTGGTTCTGGGTTTGCCCATTCATAGTGATTACCGTGGTCTCCTTTACCTTTAATCCAGATTCGACATCATAAAAATAGGTAGCCTGAACAATTTCTCCGGGAACTTCTATTTTGTAGGCGGTTTTACCATCTACATCTTCCGTGCCTGTAAGTTTTGCTTTTGTACTTAAAGCGATTCCCTGTTCAGGAAAAATTCCAATAGCAGCTTTCATATCCTGCTGCATTTCCGGGGGTAAAGGAACTTTGTTGCCACCCTGTTTCATAAATAATTCATCTCCTTTTGCAATAACACCCATCATTGGGGCATCATTCATAAAGGTAGTTTGTACATATTTGTCGGCAGTTCTTTTTTCCTCAGTTTTAATAATTGATCCCATAGCAGATCCTTCGTAAACCAGTTTTAAGGATTGAATCTTCTCCACTTCAGCTTTTCCCCCGATCGCCTCAAAATACGAGTCTAAGACAGTCTGTACATTAACTCCTTCGGGTAAAGCAATATCATAATTTGGTTTTTCTACAGCTTTGGCGTACTTATCATAATACTTCACAGGAACCATTCTGCCATTAAAAGGAACTTTTTCGAGATTTTCCAAAACTTCACTTCCTTTTCCTGCAACGACAACCCTTGCATTGTTTATATGGAAGTATTTCTGAGCAGCTTTCTGCACGTCTTCAACGGTAATTGCATTTATACGTTCTAAATAGGTCTTATAAAAATCTTTGGGTAAGCCTTCTGTTTCAATATTTAATGCATAACGGGCTATAGTGGAAGGCTGCTCTAAAGCCATAACAAAATTCCCTACATATAGTGCTTTTGCGTCCTTTAGTTCTTTTTCAGTAACAGGCTCTTTAGTTATTCTGTCTACTTCTTTTAAGATTTCCACCACAGAACTATCCGTTACGGAGTTACGAACACTGGTTCCTGCCCTGAACCTTGATGGAGCGTATTTATCATTACCGACACTTGAGTAAGCACTATAGGTATAAGCTTTATCTGATCTGAGATTTTGAAAAATACGAGCTTGAGGTCCGCCGCCTAATATGCGATTGGCCATTAATGCTGCAAGATAGTCCTCGCTATTCATTTTTAGATTTACCAGGTTTTCAACAGTAATTTCGGATTGTACTGCATTTGGAACATCTACAAAGTTTATCTGGGTATATTGGACATCCAAAGGTTCTGAGTATCCTAGTGAAGGGGGTGACGCCTTAACCCAATCATCAAAATTTTTGGTCACTAATTCTTTTACCTCAGTAAATTTTACATCGCCGATCACTACCAGATAAGCATTGGCAGGAACAAATAATTCCTGATAAAACCTTTCCACATCTGCGAGCTTAACATTATTTACGGTCTCTTCAGTAATAAACTCACCATAAGGATGATTTGTACCATAAGCTAACGCAAGTTGTACCCTGCTTGCAATTGCCGGCACATTTTTTTCTTCTGTCTTTAAACCCGTGATAAGTCTATCTCTTTCCTTATCAAAATCTTCCTGGGTAAAATTGGGGTTAATAGCGGCATCTGCCATTAGCTCTAAGATTCTGGAAAAATATTTGGACAACCCACTTGCAAAGGCACTTTGAGAACCAAAATTTATCGTTGCTCCAAGAAAATCAACCTCTTCATTAAAATCATCTTTAGAAATTGATGTGGACCCATTTCCTAATAAACTTGATGTGAGACTTGAAACTCCTGCCTTTTGTCCTTCGGCAATTGGGGGGTTGTCAATAGTGAGTTGCATAGAAACCCTTGGCAATTTATGATTCTCTACTACCAAAACTTTAAGTCCGTTCGTGAGTTCGAAACGTTGAGGATCTTCCAGTTTAATTTCAGGTGCCGGACCTGGTTTAGGAATTACAGTCCTGTCTACTTGTGCCTGTATAGTCATGGTCATAAAAACCAAACCAAATATTGTATATAATTTTTTCATTTTCTTAGTTATCAATTTTTTCTTCTGGCAGGTAATAAATGATTACCCTTTGATTAGGTTTTAAGTATTTCTCAGCGACTTCATTGATTTCCTGCCGCGTAATTGAACGATAAATGTCAATTTCTTTGTTTATTAATTCAGTATCTCCATACAACATATAATATCTAGCCAAAGAATTTGCGATACCTTGTACACTGGAATTAGAGTTTACAAAATTATTCTCGAATTTATTTTGCAGTTTTTGAAAGTCATTTTCAGAGATAATTTCTTCGCGTACCTTAGCAATTTCTTCTTCCATTTCAGTGACCAATACTTTGGGACTAGTTTCTCCAACAGGAAGTGCATAAACTAAATACATCCCGTAATCCTCTTGTGGAATTTTAAGAGCACCTACCTGTAAAGCTTGTTTTTGCTCATCAACTAGTTTTTTGTACAATTTGGAACTTTTACCATCACTGAGGTAGGTTGAGATCATGTCCAGAACATAAGCATCCCTTTGTGTAAATCCCGGAGTGCGATAAGCAATAAGTGATGCCGGTATTTGTATATTAGGATCATAGGCCTGGGTTTGCACTTCTTTTACAATAGGTTCTTCTTTTGGATAATCCCTGACTATTGTTTCTCCTTTCGGTATATCCGCAAAATAATCCCTGATCATCTTTTTTGTTTCAGCTATTTCAATATCGCCAGCTACAACCAGGACTGCATTATTAGGGGCATAGTACTTTTTATGATATGCAATTACGTCTTCTAGGGTAGCCGCATCCAAATCTTCCATATAACCAATATTTGGATCCTTATAAGGATGAACACTAAAAAGGCTTTTTCCTAAGACGGGAAGTAATTGTCCATAAGGAGAATTGTCATACCTAAGCCTCTTTTCTTCTTTTACTACTTCTTGTTGAGTATCTACGCCTGTTTGATCAATAATAGGATGAAGCATGCGCTCAGATTCCATCCATAAACCTAATTTTAAACTATTTGATGGAAATACTTCATAGTAATAAGTTCTGTCCTGAGAAGTATTGGCATTATTCTGGCCTCCATTGGCACGAACAATTTTAAATCCATCTCCCCGTTTCATATTTTTTGTGCCTTCAGTCGTTAGTAGATGTTCAAATAAATGTGCAAATCCAGTACGGCCTTCAGTTCGGTCCTTACCTCCAACATGGTACATCACAGATGTGGTCACCACTGGCGCAGTATTATCCTGATGAAGAATAACATGAAGCCCGTTATCCAGGTTGTACTCTTCATAAATTACTTTCTGCGCACTAATTGTCATAAAAGCCAGGAGTGCTAACAGTGCTGTGTAAAATTTTCTTTTCATAAATTTTAAATTAACGGATTGGTTTATACTTGTTTTTACAGGCTTTTAAAGAGTTGCTAATATAATTTTTTTGGGTTTATGAGAAAGAAAACTCTTCTTCTTTAACAAGAATTTATATGATAATTGCGCAATTATCATTATTTTAAAGGAGACAAGAAGAAAAACAAAAAAAATGAAACGAATTGCGCTCCCTGTACGCTTTGGTATTGCGACAAGTGGCTGTCTTATTGCATATTTTTTGATTTTATCGCTTTTTGGTTTACATACCAACGTGTTTTTTAGTCTTTTTAATGGCGTGATTACGGGTTTCGGAATATATGAAGCCATAAAATATTTTAGACTTCAGGAAAAACACAACTTCAACTATGGAGTAGGCTTTAAAGCAGGAATGGTAACTGGTGTCGTGGCAACGTTGATTTTTACTTTCTTTTTTGCTTTATACTCTACTGAGATCAATACAGGCTTTTTAAAAGAACTTTCAACCAGTTGGTTTAATAATTTCAAAAACTTTGAAGGGATCGTATTCTTCACAGTTGCAATTATGGGATTTGCAACTACGCTGGTACTGACACTTACTTTTATGCAGCTGTTTAAAACTCCAAAGAAGCTCGAGAAAAAATCTGTTTAGAATAAAAAAACTCTTGTGATTTCCCAATTTAGCAGTATATTTGCACCCGCCTTTAGAGCGCCTTTGGTATTTAATATGCTAAAAAGCTCATTTAAAGGGAAATAAAAATATTTAATATTAAGCTATGTATGCAATTGTAGAAATAGCAGGGCAGCAATTTAAAGTTGCAAAAGACCAAAAAGTATACGTTCACCGTTTACAGGAAGACGAAGGAAAAAAAGTTTCTTTTCACAACGTCCTTTTATTGGAAGATGGTAACAACATTACAATTGGCGCCCCAGCTATAGACGGAGCCGCAGTAGAGGCTAAAGTCGTTAAACACCTTAAAGGTGACAAAGTAATTGTCTTTAAAAAGAAAAGACGTAAAGGATTTCAAAAGAAAAATGGGCATCGCCAGTATTTAACGGAGTTGGTTATTGAAGGGATTGTAGCCAAAGGTGCTAAGAAAACGGCAGCTAAGACCGAAACTAAAAAAGAAGCTCCTGTAAAAGCAGCACCAGTTAAAAAGGCAGCACCAAAAGCTGAAGCCCCTAAGGCTAAAGTTGAAAAAGCGAAGGAAGCTCCTAAAGCTAAAGTTGAAAAAGCGAAAGTATCTCCTAAAGCAGAAGTTGATTTAAGCAAAAAGACAGTAGCAGAATTAAAGGAAATGGCCAAAGCCAAAGGAATCTCCGGGATTTCTTCTATGAAAAAGGCCGATCTTATTGAGGCATTAAATAAATAAGTTAATAACTAATACCGGCCCAGGCTTGGTATAAAAAATAATATCATGGCACATAAAAAAGGTGTAGGTAGTTCTAAAAACGGTAGAGAATCAGAATCGAAACGCTTAGGGGTTAAGATTTTTGGGGGACAAGCTGCTATTGCAGGAAATATTATTGTAAGACAGCGTGGTACCAAGCACAACCCCGGTAATAATGTTTACCTTGGAAAAGATCATACATTGCATGCAAAAGTAGATGGACTTGTAAAGTTTCAAAAGAAAGCAGGCGGAAAATCTTATGTTTCTATAGAGCCTTTTGAGGCATAATACTCAATTGAATAACTCAAAATAAAAACCCATTATGTTTTCATAATGGGTTTTTTGTATTTCTAAATTAAGCTTAGTCCTCTAATACCTGTAATAGTCGGGCTTATAAGGGCCTTTAACTTCAACTCCAATATAAGATGCCTGCTCTTCTCGCAATTCTGTGAGTTCAGCACCCAAACGTTCCAAATGCAGTTTCGCAACCTTTTCATCTAAATGCTTAGGAAGCATATATACCTTATTTTCATATTTATCATTATGTTTCCATAACTCTATTTGTGCGAGTGTTTGGTTTGTAAACGAATTGCTCATAACAAAACTTGGATGACCGGTGGCACATCCTAAATTAACCAATCGTCCTTCGGCAAGCACTATAATGTCTTTCCCATCAATAGTATATTTATCTACCTGCGGCTTAATCACATCTTTGGTATTACCATAATTGTCATTTAACCAGGCCATATCTATTTCGTTGTCAAAATGGCCAATATTGCAAACAATAGCTTTATCACGCATGGCTCTAAAGTGTTCTTCCTTGAGGATATCCTTATTTCCGGTAGCCGTAATTACAATGTCGGCATTACTAACTACTGTTTCTAGTCTTTTTACCTCATATCCGTCCATAGAGGCCTGCAGAGCGCAGATGGGATCTATTTCAGTAACTGTAACAATAGCTCCTGCTCCTCTGAATGAAGCTGCCGTGCCTTTTCCAACATCTCCATAACCTGCAACAACAACTCGTTTTCCCGCGAGCATAGTATCCGTGGCCCTTCTAATCGCATCTACTGCACTTTCCTTGCAACCATACTTATTGTCAAATTTTGATTTGGTGACCGAATCATTCACATTTATGGCCGGCATTGGCAATACCCCATTTTTGAAACGCTCATAAAGTCGGTGGACTCCGGTAGTTGTTTCTTCTGAAAGACCTTTAATTCCGGATGTTAGTTCTGGAAATAGATCCAATACCATATTTGTAAGATCGCCTCCATCATCCAGTATCATATTAAGCGGCTTGCGTTCTTCACCAAAAAACAGTGTTTGCTCTATACACCAGTTAAATTCCTCTTCATTCATGCCTTTCCATGCATAAACAGGTACGCCGCTTGCTGCTATGGCCGCAGCAGCATGATCCTGAGTGGAGAAAATATTACATGAACTCCATGTAACTTCTGCCCCAAGAGCAGTAAGGGTTTCTATAAGTACTGCTGTTTGTATGGTCATATGAAGACAACCTGCAATACGGGCACCCTTAAGTGGTTGTTCTTTTTTGTACTCTTCACGTAAGGCCATAAGCCCGGGCATCTCGGCTTCAGCCAATTCTATTTCTTTTCTTCCCCATTCCGCCAAGCTAATGTCCTTGACTTTAAATGGAACGTATGGTATTGTATTGGTTTGCATATCTTTTTTATTTTTTTACATTCGTCCTACAGAAATTCTTTTACAATTTCAAAAGGCAAAGATAATGATAACTTAAAATATTGTATGCCTCTTTACAAAACTATAACAGTAAACCCATATACCAAGGTATACATTTGGAAGATTACAGAGTCTGAGAAAGAACTTTCCTTAAATATTGAGCTTACTAATAATTGCCAGCTTAGAGTGAACAGTATGAAGTCTGAATTGCATAGGAGAGGGTTTTTAAGCATACGCCACTTAATGGGGTTAGCGGGTTATGTAGATAGTGATCTTTTTTATGACCTGGCGGGAAAGCCACATCTGAAAGACGGTAATCATATCTCCATTACACATTCATATCAATTTACAGGAATAATTGTAAGTCAGATAGATGAGGTTGGGATTGATATCGAGAAACAAAGGGATAAAATAATCCGTATTGGGCATAAGTTTACTACTACAGAGGCATATGCCAATATTAAAAACGCAAAAGAAATCGTTAAAAAACTAACAATTATATGGGGCGCCAAAGAGTCCCTTTATAAGATATATGCCACCCATGGGCTGAGTTTTATAAATCATATTTATATCGATGATTTTATAAACATCGATAATACTACGAAAGGTATTATCAGATATGACGGGTGCATATCTGAGTACGATATTTCTTTTCTGGAATTTGAAGAATTTACCTGTGTATATGCAATCAAAAAAGAAGGTTAAAATAAAGATTGGCTGGATTTTAATTTACAAATTATGAATATATCTGTTGAACTGACCTTAACTCCGTTACAGGATAATTATGAAGAGCTAATTATAGGTTTTATTAAAAAAATAAGGACCTCCGGTTTTACCGTCTTGGAAAATCCTTTAAGTACGCAGATTTATGGAGATTATGATGATATAATGAAACTGCTTATTAAAGAAATTAAAATTACTTTGGAATTAGTGGAAAATGGTTTAATGTATATCAAAATTGTAAAAACAGACCGAAGCAATTATGAGCCAGATTTTTGATTGGGTTTTTGCTCAATACCAGGATACACCTGCGTTCCTAATCATCCTTGAAATGATAGGTGTTGTTTTCGGATTTTTAAGTGTGTGGTATGCAAAAAGAGAAAATATCCTTGTATTTCCTACCGGAATAATCAACACAGGGATCTTTGTATATATTCTTTGGGTATATGGGCTATTGGGAGACATGCTTATAAACGCGTATTATTTTTCCATGAGTATTTTAGGCTGGTACTTATGGACGAGAAAAGTAGATGCCGACCATTTTATCCCAATAACAAAAACGAACAAGCAAGAGAAAAAATGGTCCGCACTCCTGTTTATTGGAGCGGTTGTTTTTGTTATTCTGGTGTATTCCTTGTTCGATAAATTTAATAGTTGGACGGCCTATGTGGATACCCTTACAACGGCCATTTTCTTTGTAGGGATGTGGCTTATGGCCAAAAAAAAGCTCGAAAATTGGATCTATTGGATTATTGGTGATGTAATTACAGTTCCTTTATATTTGTATAAAGGACTTATTTTTACATCACTGCAATATTTATTATTTACCATAATCGCCATTTATGGTTATATGGCATGGAAGAAAAACTTAAACAAAAGCCCGCTAACCTTATTAAAGTAGTTCTGTTTGGTCCTGAATCAACAGGTAAGACTACCTTGGCCCGGGAACTTGCAAATCATTATCAAACTACATGGGTCCCTGAATATGCGCGTGAATATTTGCAGGAAAAATGGAATAAAGAACAAACTACTTGTGAACCTCATGATTTGATACCTATTGCAGAAGGCCAAATTAGTTTGGAAAATGACTTGACGGAAAAAGCAAATAAACTTCTTATTTGTGATACAGATCTTTTAGAAACTAAAGTATATTCTGAAGCATATTACCTTGGTTATTGCGATCCTGTATTAGAAAAATACGCTTTGCAGAATACATATGATCTTTATTTGCTAACTTCCATAGATATTCCCTGGGAAAAAGACGATCTTCGGGATAAACCTAATGAACGCGAACGCATGTTTCTTTATTTTAAGGAAACATTGGAAAAGTATGATAAGAATTTTGTTATTTTAAATGGGGATAATGGAAAAAGGCTTGCACTGGCCATTAAATCTATCGATAAACTACTCCACAAATGATTGAGTTTTCACCAATGGATTTACAACAACTAGAGGAAAAGGGAATCTCAAAAGAAAAGGTTCTGGATCAGATTGAGACCTTTAAAGAGGGGATACCATTTGTAAGGTTGGAAAAGGCCGCAATAGTTTCGGATGGGATTTTGAAATTAAGTAAAGCGCGGGAGAAAAAGTTAGTCAGTAAGTTCGAAGAACTAAAAGGGCTTTTAAGTTTACTCAAATTTGTTCCTGCTTCTGGCGCTGCATCAAGAATGTTTAAATCCCTCTTTAACTTTTTAGAGCATTATGATCCTGACGCCGAAGATCTGGATACCTATGTAGACAGAATAAATGAAACGGATTTAAAGACTTTTTTTAAACAAATTAAAAAATTTCCCTTTTACGAGATTGTTCAAAAACGAATAAAAAACAAAGCCAGTTCAGCAAATGACATCAAATATCGTTTTGTAAGTGAAATGTTATTGAAAGAAAACCTTAATTATGGTTTTTACCCGAAAGGACTTTTACCCTTTCACAATTACGTGAAATTTACTGCTACTCCTTTTGAAGAACATTTAAAAGAAGCTTCGAGCTATGCCGTTGTAAACAATACGGCAAAATTACATTTTACTATTTCAGAACAACACCAATCCTTATTTTCTCAAGAATTTAAAACAGCTGGTCCCAGGGTATCAAAAGCTGCAAAAACGGAATTTGAAGTTACATATTCAAATCAAAAACCCTCTACAGATACTATAGCGGTAACTCCGGATAATGAGCTGTTTAAGAAGGATGATGGGTCATTATTATTTAGACCTGGTGGCCATGGAGCACTTCTTGAGAACTTAAATGAACAAAATGCAGATATTATCTTTATTAAAAATATTGACAATGTAGTAGTACCTAAACACGAAGCTGAACTGGCAACTAGCAAGAAAGTACTTGCCGGCTTGCTTCTGGAATTACAACAAAAAGCATTTGCTTATGCAGATCAGCTGGAAAGAAATGACATTAATGGTGAACAATTACACGAAATCAAAACATTTTTAGAAAATGATCTCAATGTTAGGTTTTTAGAGAGTTTTTCAAGTTTTAGCATCGCGGAGCAATTGGAAATATTAAAAGACAAGATCAACAGACCTATCCGTATTTGTGGGATGGTTAAGAATGAAGGTGAACCAGGTGGAGGTCCTTTTTGGATAAGAGACGTACATGATCATATTTCACTGCAAATCGTAGAATCTGCCCAGGTGGATACTTCCGATGAAAGTCAGATGGCTATTTTAAAGAATTCAACACATTTTAACCCGGTCGACCTTGTATGTGGAGTAAGAAATTTTAGAGGTGAGAAGTATAATCTCTTGAACTTTGTTGATACAAAACAGGGGTTTATCTCACAAAAAACAGAAGATGGCAAAGAACTAAAGGCCCTTGAATTACCAGGACTTTGGAACGGGGCTATGGCCTTTTGGAATACAATATTTGTTGAAGTTCCCTTACTCACTTTTAATCCGGTAAAAACAGTAAACGACCTTTTAAAGCCAGCACATCAGGTAACTTAGTTTAAGGAGATATGTTTATTTGAAAAAAAGTTTTTTTCTTATTTTATCGAATTTTAATTATGAAGCTTTTATTATGAAAAACGGAACTACCATCGTAACTTTGTTTCATCTCAAAAGGGGTGCGAACTCCTGACAAAAAGTATTCTATAAATCTGGTTACATTAAACACGATTTTTACAATGCTTTCAGGATAAGCTGAGATTATACCCAAGGAACCTGGGCAGGTAATGCTGCTAAGGGAGGCGAAAGTCGCCATTTGGATTTATTTCTGTCTCTTCAGAAAAAGAAAAAATCATAAAAATTAGAATAGAACCCCTCTTATTCGTCTTGAACTACGAATGAAGGCTGTTATACTAATTTTTTTCATGATTTGTATTGGTGCAAAATCCTATACTCAACAACAAGAATCTGACACTACTGCCCTTAAGAAAATTGTTTTGGACGAGGTTTTTGTTTCTGCCATAAGAGTTACTAAAGAAACTCCTGTAACGTTTTCCAATTTAACAAAGGAAGAAATAATGCCAAGGAACCTGGGACAGGATATTCCTGTTCTTATGAATTTTTTGCCTGCGGTAGTTACAACTTCCGATGCCGGGGCCGGAGTAGGCTATACAGGGATACGCGTTAGAGGAAGTGATGCAACTCGTGTAAATGTTACTATTAATGGAATACCTTATAACGATTCTGAATCACATGGCACATTTTGGGTAAATATGCCCGATTTTGCATCTTCAACAGAAAGCCTGCAATTACAGCGGGGAGTTGGCACATCAACAAATGGAGCAGGGGCTTTTGGTGCAAGTTTAAATATATTGACAGATGCTACCTCGATGGAAGCCTATGGGCATATATCATCTTCTTATGGCAGCTTTAATACACTTCGCAACAATATCAAGTTCAGTACAGGATTGTTAAATGAACATATTGAAATTTCCGGGAGATTATCCAGAATAACATCTGATGGCTATATTGACAGGGCTTCATCTGAACTGGATTCCTATTTTTTACAGGGTTCTTATGTTGATGATAACACCTTAATAAAAGCACTCCTTTTTGGAGGACACGAAGTTACTTACCAGTCATGGTTTGGCATTGATGCAGAAACTCTTGCAACTGACCGGACTTTTAACCCGGCCGGAATATATACCGATGAAAATGGTAACACTCAATTTTACGACAGGGAAGAAGATAATTATAAACAAGATCATTTTCAACTACTCTGGAATGAAACCATATCACCTTTATGGAGCACAAATATTGCATTTCACTATACCAAAGGACGTGGTTACTTTGAGCAGTTTAGAGAAGACGATGATTTTGAAACCTATGGATTTTCACCAATAGTGGTTGATGGAGAGTTAGTGAATACCACAGATTTAATCCGCCGTCGTTGGCTTGATAATGATTTTTACGGAACTGTATTTTCTGCCAAATATGAAAAAGACAAAATAAACCTTATCATTGGTGGAGGGTGGAATTCCTATAATGGAGATCATTTTGGTGAAGTAATCTGGGCGCGTTTTGCAGGAAATAGTATGATCAGAGATAGATATTATGATGATGATTCCAAAAAAACAGACTTCAATGTTTTTGGAAAAATAAACTATAAGATTTCTCAAAATTGGAAGCTTTTTGGAGATCTACAATTTAGAACTGTGCGATACAACGCAAACGGCGATGAAACTGGATTGGTAGATGATAGATTTAATTTCTTTAATCCTAAAGTTGGTGTCACCTATGATCTTAATAATTCAAATAATTTATATCTCTCCTTTGCGGTAGCAAATCGTGAACCTAACAGGAATGATTATGAGAATGGCAATCCTAAACCAGAAAAACTGAATGATTTTGAATTGGGATGGCGTTATGTCTCACCTTCTGTTCAGCTAAGCACTAATATATATTACATGAGGTATAAAGATCAGTTAGTATTAACCGGAGAACTCAATGACGTAGGGGCTCCACTACGGGCCAATGTTGGTGACAGTTATCGTCTTGGTCTTGAAGTTGATGCCAGTATAAGCATTGGTAAGCGCTTCAAATTACAACCCAATATAGCACTAAGCACAAATAAGAATATTGATTTTCTTTTTGAGAGAGATGGGGAGTTAGAAAATTTAGGGAATACGAATATTGCCTTCTCTCCAGATATTGTGGCAGGTAATATTCTTAGTTACTTGCCCAATGAAAAATTTCAAATGTCGTTACTTACGAAATATGTTGGAAAACAATTTATGGGTAATATTGATGCGGAAGGCTCTGTTCTTGAGGACTATTCACAAACAGATTTTAATATACAATACACTTTCCATACAAATTCATTCATAAAAAGCATCGTACTCACAGGACTGATTAATAATGTTTTTGACGCCCGCTATGTATCAAACGGCTACTTTTTTACTTATGATGACGATTTTTCCAATCCGGGAACTATAACCACAATTGAAGGCGCCGGGTATTACCCACAGGCCGGAATAAACTTTCTATTGGGAGCAACGTTTAACTTCTAAGGTTGCCCATCAGTAATTGGAATGTAATACCTTGTTTTCAGTTGGAAATTACAACTGTTGTTCCATCAAATGAAGTGTTGTAAAATAAAAGGTCATAATAACGTTTCCCGTCATCAGGCCGGTCTAATTGTTGTCCGGTAAACAAAATATATTCAAAATCTTCGCATGAACAAATTACCGTTTGACTATTAAGATCCATTGTAGAACAGGCATTTGGCGCGTGATTTGGGCAACTGGCTTCCCAGGCAAAAAATTGGTCAAAACCCGTATTAATGACAAAAACACCTCTTATTCCAACGCCCTGGTTTCCAATGAATATAGCATTCCCCGTGTTAGATAAGGGACTATATAGTGGTAAATTAAGATTAGCTTCAAATCTGAAGCCAACTTCCGGCAAATAAGGATTGCGGTTTTCTTCATCTTTACCACAGGCCAGTAGTACAATAAACACAAACCAAAGGCAAATTCTTTTCATATAATAATAGAATTCAATTAAGCTATCTTAAACAAAATTGAACAAAAAATATGTATATTTGCGTTAAATCCTCTTTAAAAAAGAGGATTTTCTTATCAGTTAAACCTCATTTTGATTAATTACCCCACATAATGTGTTTATCTTAAATTAGTTAAATCAAAATGGTAGTTTAAACTAATCCTGCGTTTTCGTAGGATTTATTGTTTAATGATTTTGGGCATACTTTTTATGTTCAAATAATAAGGAAGTTATGAGTAATGTATCATATTACACTGCTGAAGGATTAAAAAATCTCAAAGAAGAATTAAATCACCTGAGAGATGTTGAAAGACCTAAATCTTCACAGGCAATCGCTGATGCCAGAGATAAGGGTGATTTATCGGAAAATGCCGAGTATGATGCAGCTAAGGAAGCGCAGGGATTACTGGAATTAAAGATATCTAAAATGGAGGAGACTTTGTCTAATGCCAGATTAATTGATGAATCTCAGCTAGATACTTCTAAAGTACTCGTGCTTTCGACTGTAAAACTTAAAAACCAACAAAATGGTATGGTTATTAGTTACACTCTTGTAGCTGAAAGTGAAGCGGACTTAAAGTCCGGGAAAATTTCTGTTACTTCACCAATTGGCAAGGGCCTTCTTGGTAAAGAAGTAGGCGACGTTGCCGAAATTACAGTGCCAAATGGCACGCTAAAATTTGATATTCTTGAAATAAGCAGGAATTAAAAAACTTTAATTCTTTATATTTAATCCTGTCAATATTGATAGGATTTTTTATTTAACCCATAATTGATTGTGGAAAGTATTTTTACTAAAATAATAAATGGCGATATACCATCTTACAAAATTGCCGAAGACGATAATTTTTTTGCCTTCCTGGATATTAATCCCAATGCAAAGGGGCATACCTTATGTGTGCCTAAGAAAGAAGTAGATAAAATAATGGATATGGATGAAGCTCTATATTTGGGGTTAATGAGATTTTCCAGAAGCGTGGGTAAGGCTATTGAAGCAGCTATAGACTGCAAACGAGTGGGAATTACAGTAATAGGTTTGGAAGTGCCCCATGTGCATGTGCATCTAATTCCCTTAAATAAGATGGCAGATGCAACCTTTATGAACAAAATTCAGTTATCACCAGAAGAATTTGAAGATATTGCCAGGAAAATACAATCTAAAATGCAATGATACCGGTTTGGAATAGGTAGAATAATACCCCGGCAATAACAATAGGCGACAGTACAAGAATATAAAATAATGCAGTGAATTTAGTGCTAGCTTTTTCCGGATTGACCATTTTTTGGTAATACTCAAATATGCGCTCAATATCTTCAGTCCACTTTACCGGGTAAATAATACTTTCACATGTATTGCATTTAATTTGATGACTAACTTTTGGGGTAATCTTATGATAAAGTCTTCCAAATAAATGCTTTTGATAAAACGTAATTTTCATGTCCTGATTAAAGCATTCAGGGCAATTATTCGTAATGTCGGCCTCTTTAATAACAACTAATTTTTCTTTTGCCATTATTGCTGATCTGATTTTATTGATATCTGCATTATAGTTCCTTCCTTGCTCGAAGAAAGTACTTTTATCTTTCCTTTATGATACTCCTCAATTATTCTTTTAACAAGGGATAGGCCTAAACCCCAGCCTCGTTTTTTTGAGGTGTAACCAGGATTAAAAATCGAATTGAAGTCTCCTTTCGCTATTCCATGTCCGGTATCTGAAATTAATATATTAACATATCTGCCGTCCGGAACAATTTCGATGGCAATATTACCTTTACCTTTCATGGCGTCAATTCCATTTTTGACCAAATTCTCAATGGTCCAATTATATAATGAACGGTTTAATAGAACGGGAAGTTGTTCAACCTTAGAATTAAAAGTAAAATGAATAAGTTTAGAACTTCTGAGTTTTAGATATTCAAAGGCACTCCTGGTTTCTTTAACAATGTCGTGTTCTTGAAGTTTGGGGAGTGAACCTATTTTAGAAAAACGTTCTGTTATGTTCTGTAATCTTCCGATATCTTTCTCAATTTCTTTGGTAATATCCGGGTTTACTTGTTCGCTCTTCAATAGTTCATTCCAACCAAGAAGTGAGGTTAGCGGGGTACCAATCTGGTGGGCAGTTTCCTTTGCCATTCCCGCCCATAGTTTGTTTTGTTCAGATGCTTTATTGGTTTTAAAGAAAAAGAAGATAACCGCAGCAAACAGAAAAATAATTAATAAAAGGGCAATAGGGTAGTATTTTAATTTATTTAATACTTCCGAATTACCGTAATAGAGTGTAGCTAATTGCTCATCGTTATAATCAATAGAAATAGGTGTGTTTTCTGCTTCAAATTTTTTTATCTTTTTCTTTAAATAAATTGTATCAACAACTATTTCTTCGGGCATGTTGTTGGTTCTTATGGATCCATCCATATTTACCAGAATCATTGGAGTTGAAGTATTGTTTTGAAAGATTTTAACGTGTAGATTTCCCAGATCTCTGCCTTCTGAAGACTGCAATAATTCGGACTGAGCTGTGGCCCATATCTCCATTTTATGGCGCTCTTCTTCCTTGAATTTTTTAAAAAAACTATTGGTATTCCAAAGAATAAGACTCACAATAACAAAAGATGCTATTAATAGAAATAGATTAGAAGTCTTCTTTTGGGAATTAAAATTCATCCTTTCGGTTAATTAGCATTAAAGATAACTGAAATTGGCCTAAAATGTTGTGTTCTACAAGCGAGTTAAAGTTTTAAATGGGACACAATTTATATACCTTTGTTTTGATGCAAAAAACTATATCCCTAATACCTTCTGAGATTACTACCGGGCAGTTACACTCTTACCTTTTAGGTGCTGTTGGGCCGAGGCCCATAGCTTTTGCAAGTACTATGGACGAAAAAGGAATTCCAAACCTTTCACCCTTTAGCTTTTTTAATGTGTTTAGCGCTAATCCACCTATATTGATTTTCTCACCCGCCAGAAGAGTACGGGATAATACTACTAAGCATACACTAAATAATGTGCTTAAAATAAAAGAAGTGGTTATCAATATTGTAAATTTCGAGCTGGTTCAGCAGATGTCTTTGACCAGTACGGAATATGATCAAAATGTAAATGAATTCATAAAGGCTGGATTAACCATGTTAGACTCAGATTTGGTTAAACCATTCAGGGTTTCTGAATCTCCAGTCCAGTTTGAATGTAAGGTTACAAAGGTTGAGGCTTTAGGCAAGGAAGGGGGAGCTGGTAATCTGGTTTTTGCGGAAGTTGTTAAAATTCACATCCGGGAATCAATTTTAGATGAAAACGGCTCAATTGACCAATTTAAAATTGATCAGGTTGCCCGAATGGGAGGTAATTGGTATAGCAGGGCTAATAAGGGCATGTTTGAGGTTCCAAAACCACTTTCCAAGCTCGGAATGGGGGTTGATAATATACCTGAAGAAATAAGATTGATAAAAATGCTTACAGCCAACGATTTGGGCTTATTGGGAAATGTTGAAAGAATCCCCGATAATAATGATCTCGATGAATTTATAGCAACAAATGATCAAATTCGGTCAATTGTCAAAAACAAGGATACAAGAGAATTACACAGAATAGCAAGAGAATATTTAGATAATAATAAGATACTTTCTGCATGGAAAGTATTGCTAATAAATACTGAATTAAATGGAAATACAAGGAAAAATTAAAATGATTGATGAGACTAAAACCTTTGGTAATAACGGTTTTAGAAAAAGAGAGGTGGTTATTACAACAGAAGAACAGTATCCCCAACATATATTGGTAGAATTTGTTCAGGATAAATGTGACTTGCTTAATAAGCACAAAGTTGGAGAAACTGTAAAAATTAACATTAACCTGAGAGGAAGAGAATGGACAAACCCTCAGGGGGAGGTTAAATATTTTAATTCTGTTCAAGGATGGCGAATTGAAACTTTACAACCCGATCAAGGGGATAGTGGAATTCCACCGGTGCCTCCTATTGAGGCATTTGAACCGGCTGAAGAACTAAATGAAGAAGATCACGACGATCTGCCATTTTAGATAGAATCCCTTTTCAGCTGCAGATTATTTTTAAGTTGACGGGTAATTTTAAGAACTGTTAAACTTGAATAACAACAATAGCGATATTTACTTTTTAACAAAGCTGTTAGAGTTTCCTCCGGCGGATAATGCTAATGGGGATGGATTGCTGGCAGTGGGGGGGGATTTATCTCCTGAAAGATTACTACTGGCATATAAATCAGGGATATTTCCCTGGTTTAATGACGATTCTTTGATCTTATGGTGGAGCCCGGATCCCAGGATGGTCTTATTCCCTCGTAAGATTCGGATTTCTAAAAGTATGCGACAAATTTTATCGGGTACGCGCTTCACTTTTACCAGGGATAAATGCTTTGGTGAAGTTCTGGAAGCCTGTGCCGAAATAGAGAGAGCAGGGCAGGAAGGAACCTGGATTACCAATAGTATGAAAGAGGCCTATTTACGATTGCATGATCTGGGGTTTGCCAGGTCTTATGAGGTTTGGGAAGATAAGAAATTAGTAGGTGGGCTTTACGGTATTGATCTTGGACACGTATTTTGTGGTGAAAGTATGTTTTCTAGGGTGAGCAATGCATCTAAATTTGCATTTATTAAATTGGCAAGGGATCTTGAAGAACAGAGCTATAAATTCATAGATTGTCAGGTTTATACCAAGCATTTGGCAAGCTTAGGGGCAGAAGAAATCCCGAGGAAGGAATTCTTAAAATTATTGCAGGACAGTATTTAGGGCCCGAAGAATAAGGTGTCTGGTTTGAGTCCATCAAGTTTGGTATATGATATATTTAGACTACAGAATTACAACAAGAATAATTATAGCATAGCTTGTATTTTGTGGAATCTCATAGGAGCAAATAGAAATTGTTTATTCCTCACTAATAAAGGACATGATCATAGTTGGCCGGAAGAGATTCCCTCATTTTTATAAAATCTCCCTCCGCCCCAAATAATATTTCATAGTCCGCATGCTCGTCATGTATTTTACCCCTTACCAATAATTCATAATTTAAGGAAGGAATCAAAAGATTTTGGAATGCATTATTTAAGGTAGTTTCGACATTCTGATCAGAGGCGATAGGATATTGTTGTTGAATCTTTCTGATTTTAAACTTATTAAACTTTTCATTTAGGAACTTTGTGATCTTTGACCATGAATCTTCAGGGACATCCACTTCCTTAATTAGAATTTCAATAACCTCAAGTTTGCCCGATTCATCAAATTCAATACTATAATACAATTTATCCTTTTTAAACTTGGCTTCATAACTAATTTTAGAAGTATCTGTTTCCTTATAAAAACGAAGCTTTTTAGCATTCTGCAGTTTCACTTTGATGAAATCATGTGCAGCTTCCGGGAATTGATTTTTTTTAATTCGATGTTCGCGCTCAACCTTTATTTGAGAGAGGCCTGTTGAAAACTGAAATAAGGCCATAATTAATAGTAGTAAAAATCTATACTTCATCATATCTAAAACAATTTACTTCGTGATCATTAACCATTCCTGTTGCCTGCATATGGGCATAAACCACGGTACTTCCAACAAACTTAAACCCACGCTTCTTTAAGTCCTTGCTCAAAGTATCTGAAAGTGATGTTTTTGCCGGGGCATCCCTATAATCTACAAAACTATTTTTTATGGGTTTATCCTTTACAAAACCCCAGATATATTTGCTAAAACTTCCAAATTCTTTTTGTACTTCAATAAAAGCCTGGGCATTGGTAATTGTAGCTCTAATTTTGAGTTTGTTTCGAATGATTCCGGCATCCTTTAGCAAGGTATCAATTTTGGGTTGTTGGTAGGTCGCAATTTTGTTGTATTCAAAATTGTCAAAAGCCTTTCTGAAATTTTCCCGTTTCTTAAGAATTGTCAGCCAGCTTAACCCGGCCTGAAAAGTTTCCAATACAAGAAACTCAAATAGCGTCGGATCATCTTTTACAGGAACGCCCCATTCTTCATCATGATAGGCTTCGTATAGGTCATTACCCAGACACCAACCACATTTATGCACTTCCATAATGCCGAATCTTTTATATAAAGATATGGCATTAATCGGAATTGAATTACTTACGAATGGTCATTTGTAAGGTGCTCCTAGCAATAAGATAGTAATACTTTCGTTAAAAAATAGTTAAACTATTAGTTAATGATAGTAATACTATTATATTTGCCCAATATTTAAATCAAAGTTTATGGAAAGTTTATTCCATTCTATGCGGATTACGATTAATGATAAATTATATATAAAGGACCCTGAATCTTCCAATTTAGGGAAACGAATTGTTGAGGAAAGCATTCTCATGATTAATGACATTGGTTTCGAGAGTTTCACTTTTAAAAAATTGGGTCAAAAGATCGGATCCAATGAAAGTTCCATTTATCGATATTTTGAAAATAAACATAAACTATTACTTTATCTGGCTTCCTGGTATTGGGGTTGGCTTGAATATCAGTTGGTTTTTGCAACAAACAATATCCCTGATACCAATTCTAAACTCGAAAGAGCCATAGAAATTATGACACAGGCAACAGAAATTGATTTGGCATTTACTCATATTAATGAAGTTCTACTTAATAAAATTGTAATTAATGAATATTCTAAGTCTTATCTGACAAAAGAAGTAGATCAGGAAAACAAGGAGGGATATTTTGTAATCTACAAAAGGTTGGTCAATAGAATGAGTCTTATGATAAGTGAAGTAAATGCGGATTACCCGTATTCCTCAAGTCTTGCAAGTACCATTATTGACGGTGCTTTACATCAGTATTTTTTAATGGATCACTTTTCCTCTTTGACAAGTTGCAATAAGACGACAACGCCCACGGAGTATTTTAAACACCTAACGTTTAACACCTTAAATATTAAAAGCAATGGCTAAAAATATTCTTAGTGCCTGGCAGCGTTTAATTGGACTATTAAAGCTTGACAAGCGAGATATTCTTCAAATATTTTACTATGCAATATTTGCAGGGGTAGTCAATTTATCCCTTCCTTTAGGGATACAAGCCATAATAAACCTGATCCAGGGAGCCCAGGTAAGTACTTCCTGGATAATTTTGGTAATACTTGTAACATTAGGTGTCGCTTTTGTTGGTGTCCTGCAATTAATGCAGATACGGATTATTGAAAATGTGCAGCAAAAAATATTCACCAGATCTGCATTTGAGTTTGCTTACCGATTCCCAAAAATAAAGATGAATCAGCTGCTTAATTTCTATCCTCCGGAGTTAGCTAATCGCTTTTTTGATACCTTAAATGTGCAGAAAGGCCTTTCCAAAATATTAATTGATTTCCCGGCAGCTTTATTACAGATAATTCTGGGTTTACTTTTACTCTCATTCTATCATCCTTTTTTTATCATTTATGGGATTCTGTTACTACTACTAATATACATAGTATTCAAATTTACTGCACAAAGAGGCCTGGAGACCAGCTTAGATGAGTCAAAAAATAAATATAAGGTTGCGCATTGGATACAAGAGGTAGCACGATCGATAGTTAGTTTTAAGTTATCCGGAAAAACCAAATTGGCTATGAACAAAACTGACGTTTTAGTGTCTGACTATCTTGGCGCCAGGGAAAGTCACTTTAAAATATTGGTGATTCAGTTTATTCAGATGATTGGTTTTAAAGTTCTGGTTACCCTTGGCCTATTGCTTATAGGGGGGATTCTTGTCCTTAATCAGGAGATGAAT
>NZ_CAMYOM010000018.1 GCF_947260015.1 uncultured Eudoraea sp.
AAAACCAAAGTTAGAAGACATGCTAAACATTTCACCTAATAAACTAAATCAGAAAGTAGATCTGAGTGTTTATACCTCTTCCCAGAAAGTTTTTCATACAAAGTATTATAAACACTTTAATCGGTTCCTATTGATATTTGCCGGTATTGCTTTGATTGTACTTTTTTTACCCTGGACACAGAATGTATCAGGAAGTGGTTTTTTAACCACCTTAAGTCCGGGTCAAAGACCTCAGACCATACAATCGCCAATTCCGGGTAGAATTGAAAAATGGTATGTGCAGGAAGGGGATTATGTAAAAAAAGGAGATACAATTCTTTTTATATCAGAGATAAAGAATGAGTATTTTGATCCCAACTTAGTAGAAAGAACCGGGCAGCAAATTAGGGCCAAATCAGGTGCTGTTACATCTTATGAAGGCAAGGTTAAAGCGCTTAACAATCAAATAGCGGCATTGAGTAGAGAAAGGGAATTAAAATTGCTTCAGGCTAAAAACAAACTTATTCAAGCTAACCTTAAAGTAGAAAGTGATAGTATCGACCTCGAAGCGGCTAAGACAAATATTACCATTGCACAAAGACAATACAATCGAGTACTTCAGCTTGAAAATGAGGGCTTAAAGGCGGTGACAGATGTAGAAGAAAAGAAGTTAAAGTTACAAGAAACTCAGGCCAAACTTATCTCACAGGAAAACAAACTTCTCGCTGCGATAAACGAAGTCATCAATGCCGAAGTGGAAATAAATAGGGTACAGGCAGAATACACCGATAAAATATCAAAAGCACAGAGTGATATGTTCACCGCACAGTCTAATCAGTTCGATTCTGAGGCTCAGGTAACTAAACTGGAAAACGAATTTACTAATTACTCTATGCGCAGTGATATGTACTTTATAAAGGCTCCTCAAAACGGGTTTATAAACAAGGCGATTAAAGCAGGAGTTGGTGAGACCTTTAAGGAAGGAGAACAATTAGTTGGTATAATGCCGGCCGATTACGACATGGCCGTCGAGACTTATGTAAGACCTATAGATCTGCCCTTAATGCATCTGGGGGAGGAGGTTAGAATACAATTTGATGGTTGGCCGGCAATTGTATTTAGCGGGTGGCCAAATGTCTCTTATGGTACTTATGGAGGAAAGGTAGTAGCCATTGAAACTTTTATAAGTGACAATGGAAAATATAGAATACTATTAGCCCCTGATCCTAATGACCATAAATGGCCAAAGGATTTAAGAGTTGGTTCGGGAGCCTATACTATAGCACTTTTAGAAGACGTACCGATTTGGTTTGAATTGTGGCGACAGCTAAATGGTTTCCCTCCTAATTACTATCAGCCGAATGGGGATATGTCTAAATCTGAGAAAAAGTAATATGAAAAAGCATTGGTTCATACTTATTCTTTTCGTTTCACTTTCATTAAACGCTCAGGGGAACGACACCCTCGTTTTAAGCTTTTATGAGTTTTTAGGATATGTAAAAAAATATCATCCTATTGCTCGTCAGGCTGAATTACAAATCGGTATTGGGCAAGCAAATCTAATGCGCTCAAGAGGAGGATTTGATCCAAAAATTGAAGTAGATTACGAAAGAAAGCAGTTTAAGGGTGTTGAGTATTATGACCGTTTTAACGCTACTTTCAAAGTCCCTACTTGGTATGGGATAGAATTAAAAGGTAACTTTCAGCAGAATGAAGGAGAATTTTTAAATCCGGATGAATTATTGCCAGAGGACGGATTGTTTAGTGCGGGAATCTCTGTTTCTGTGCTTCAGGGAATATGGATCAATGAAAGAATGGCAACCTTAAAACGGGCTAAATATTTTAAAGAACAGACTCTGGCTGATAGAGATTTATTAGTTAATGAGATTCTTTTTAAAGCGTCAGTAGCTTATTTTGATTGGTTACAGGCATACAGAAACAAAACCGTTTATGACGATTTTGTTGATAATGCCAGTTCTAGATTGGAAGGAATTAAGCGTAGTGCAGAAGCAGGTGATATTGCATCAATAGATGTTGTGGAAGCCAAAATAGCATTTCAGGATAGGCAACTTCGTCTCGAACAGGCCATGGTTGAGCTTACCAATAAGACTTTGGAGCTTTCCAATTTTTTATGGATGGAGAATAATATTCCTATAGAGTTGCAGCCAAATGTCATTCCAAATATCGATATAAACAGGGAAGTGGATATTACGCTGGAAATCATGGGAAAACCTTTGGATAGTTTTTCATTGGAAAATCACCCTAAGATTAAGTCTTTGGGGTTTAAATTGGCTGGCCTGGAGGTAGATAAGAGATTAAAAGCCAATAAACTACTGCCGAGAATTGATATTGAGTATAACTTCCTTACAGAAACACCGGGAACTCTGAGTTCTTATGATTCACAACAATATAAAGGAGGTGTTAACTTCCTATTCCCATTGTTTTTAAGAAAAGAAAGAGGGGATTTAAAATTAGCAAAGTTTAAACTAAACGATACTCAATTTGAATTGGACAATGCTGAAATCGAAATTCAAAATAAAGTTTTGGCAATCTATAATGCCTTGGATTCTTATCAGATACAGAATTCACTTATACAGAATATTGTTAGTGATTATAATACGCTTTTGGCTGCAGAAGAAAGGAAATTTGATTTTGGAGAAAGTTCGTTGTTTTTGATAATTAGCAGGGAAAGTAAACTCATTGATTCTGAACTCAAGCAAAATGAAGTACAAAACAAATTCCTTAGCACTAAAGCTAAGTTATTTAGAAGCCTCGCAATTAATCCAGAAAACTTATAGCTTTTAAATTTGAAAAAATCCTTATGAAGAAGACAAGCCGTAAATTAATTATAGGGTGCGTCTAAATTCCTCCTATCGCAGTGTGGTAATTAGTATTATTTTTGATATTAGTTGAGGAATGAAAAAAAATCAATATGAAGCAAAAAACTGTAGGTTTTTTAAACTTTAGACGACTATGTGCAAATGAATAATAGCGTAAATCACAACATAAAAGAAGAAATAATTGAATCTGCTTTAACCCGCACATATAATTACAAAGAATACCGAGACCTTATAGACGAATTGGCCTCAAAGGGTCAAACAACAGGCGCTGAACAAACAGATTCTCTTATAGACTATACGCAATTAAATAGTAAGCGTATGAAGCGATGGGATAAAACATTTAAATTGCCAGTCTCTGCAAAAAAAAGAATTGAAAAATGGGGCGAACCAGTTTTATGGCTCGTTTTAACAGAAAGTTGGTGTGGCGATGCAGCTCCTTCAATACCGGTAATGAATAAAATAGCTGAAACTTCCAATAAAATAGATTTTAAAATTTTGCTTCGGGATCAAAACCCGGAGCTCATGAATCTTTTTCGAACAAATGGAACATTGTCTATCCCCAAACTGATCATGCTTGATGAACAACGTTTGGAAGTTTTAAATTCCTGGGGTCCAAGACCCACAAAGGCAACTAAAATGGTTGAAGTTTATAAAAAAGAAAACGGGGCACTTACACCCGAATTTAAGCAAGATTTACAGCTTTGGTATAATAAAGATAAAGGGCAAAATATCCTGGATGATCTAATGGAATTACTTACTTTGAAATAGGTAGGTTATAGTTCCTTTTTGTGTAACTCTTGAGGCTGAACTAAATTTTGCCTTTAGGGCATAGGAAATGGCGTTATCAACAAGGCAGCCATTGGATGTATTAGAGCTTTTTGAATTAAAATGAGCGTCAATAACATTGCCTGAATCATCTACCTCAATATTCACCACAACTCTCCCACCCTCAATACAGGTGTAAATTGGTGGTGGAAGTAAAAAATTAGAACGATCAACTAACGAATATGAAATGGAAGTCTTCCTCTTTTCAAGCTTATTTGTGAATTCTTTTTTCTTTGCCTCAACTTCCTCTAATTGTTGTTTTTTTTCTTCTCTTTTTTTTACGAGATCCTTAAGGCTGGCTGCATACCCCGAATCTGAATTCAAAAATTCTTTGAATTCATCTTCATTCATCGAAGCTTCTTTTTCTTCTAATAGTTCTTCGAGTGTTTTTAGAGGTTCCGGTTCTTCCAGGCTGGATTTGGCTGTTTCGTTAAAAGCCATATGACTTTTTATTGGATCTGCTTTAGCTAGCTCTTCCTGCCTTTCCAACTCTTCAATTATTTTTTCAAGCTCCTCATCGGCCAAACTTATTTCAATTATATACTCTTCCTGTTCCTTAGATCCCAAGTGAATATTAAAGAGTAACAATATCACTATCGAAAGAGAGAAGAAGGTAATTATAAGAGAAAGCTGACTTCGATTCAGATCCATATTTCTATAACCAACTTTTTAATAATATATTTCACACAATACCTTATATTAAAGGAGTTAAACATTCATCACTTCTTTAAAATTTGCCGGTGTCACCGCATTATTTACGTTGTAATCGCCTATTTTGGTTCTTCTAAGGGATGATAAGTGGCCCCCGGAATTCAATGCTTTTCCGAAATCATGGGCAATAGATCTTATATATGTGCCTTTACTACATTGTATCCTGAATCGTATTTCGGGCAGATCTATATCCAAAATCTCAAATCCCAAAATTTCAACAAACCGGGCTTTGATCTCCAATTTTTTACCTTCTCTTGCATATTCATACATACGCTTTCCATCTTTTTTCAAAGCTGAGAAAACAGGAGGTTTTTGAGCGATCTGTCCAAGAAATAATTCTTTTGTCTTATGAATCAGTTCGTGGGTGATATGATTTGTTGGATATACATTATCTACCTCTGTCTCCTTGTCGTAAGAAGGGGTTGAACTGCCCAATGTTATAGTACCTTCATATTCTTTTGGCATATCTTGAAATTCATGAATTCGTTTAGTGAATTTCCCTGCACAAATAATTAAAAGTCCACTGGCGAGTGGATCTAAAGTTCCGGCATGGCCTACCTTAATTTTTTTTAATTGGAACCTTTTTCTAATTGCCCATTTTACAGCATTAACGGCCTGAAAAGAAGACCAGTTTAAAGGCTTGTCAATTAGAATAAGTTGTCCCTCTAAAAAATCTTCTTTGGTTTTCAAGACAATAATTTAAGTAAAAAAACACATAATTAAGGACTTAACCCCAAAGACCAAAACCTATGGCAATACATCCTACAATAAAACAGTATATAGCAAAGTAACTTAACTTACTTTTTTTTACTAGTTGAATCATCCAGGTACATGCTGCTAAGCCTGCTATGAAAGCAGCTATAAAACCTGCGCCCATAGCAATAGTTTGCTCACTTTGAAATTGGAGTTCTCCACCAATAATATCCTTGGCCATTTTACCTATTATAAGGGGTACAACCATTAAAAATGAAAATCGGGCTGCTTTAGTCTTATCTACTCCCAGCAATACGGAAGTGGATATTGTAGCCCCACTCCTGGAAATACCCGGTAATATGGCAATTGCCTGAGAAACGCCAATTACAAAAGCATTTAAATATGTTACTTTTTTATCAGTTTCTCTAGCCTTATCGGCTAGGTACAGGAGTAGCGCTGTAATGAGAAGCATATATCCTACAAATGCAACATTACCACCAAAAAAACCTTCCAGCTGCTCTTCAAACAGTAGTCCCACAGTTGCAGCAGGGATCATAGATATAACAATTTTTAAAGAAAATCGGGTTTCTTCGTTCCACTTAAATTGAAATAATCCTTTGATAATTTCCCATACATCTTGCCTAAAGACCACAATTGTACTTAGGGCCGTGGCAAAATGTAACACAACAGTGAACAAGAGACTTTCCTCAGGGATAGAGTTATCGCCCAATATGGCTTTCCCCAATTCCAGATGACCACTGGAAGATACGGGTAAAAATTCTGTTAATCCTTGTACGATACCAAGGATAATTGCGTCTAAGATTTCCAATTACTTGTTTTTCTTCTTATGTGGATTTAGTAAGATGGCATATACTTCAATCCCTAAACCTATAAGGACAAGTGTTGGTGCCAATCGAATTCTTCTGAAGTTATATATATCGGGGTTAAATACATTGGGGTCATCGCTACCACCTCCACTCATTAATATAAAACCAAGGGCCATACATGCGAGCCCGATAAACATAAAGAGATAATTTCTTCTCTGGAATATAAATTCAGGCTTTGGAGGTTGACCCTGTTTATTTTTTGTTTTTTGACTCATGCTGCAAATTTAATAATATAAATCATCTGTTCTGAGATTAAGAAAACGTTGGGTTGCGAAATATGTGCTTATTAATGAAATAAGTACACCTAAAATAAAAACACCAACAAAAAGGATACTCAATATCATAAAGTCCTGTAAAAGGTTTAATTCGGGGAAATTCATGTCAACATAATAGAGAACAATACCCAATGCAATGAGTGCTAATAATGAACCCAGCATTCCTAATTTAATATTTGTCCAAATAAAAGGCCTTCTGATAAACCTTTTAGTAGCGCCAACCATTTGCATTGTTTTTATAATAAAACGTTTGGAATATATGGATAGGCGTATAGAACTATTAATTAATAAAACAGCTATAAGCGTAAATATGGCACTAGCTATTAATATCCAGAAGGAAATCTTTTTTACATTATCTGTAAGCAGCGCAATAAGAGGTTTGTCATAACTTACTTCTTCCACATAGTCCTTTTTGGCCAATTCTGATGCAATTTCCTCTACTTGTTCAGTAGACACAAAATCAGCCTTTAAAGCCACATCAATTGAATTTTTTAGAGGATTATAGCCCAAAAAGTCGAGGAAGTTTTCACCAATTTCCGCGCTGTGCACCTCAGCTGCTTCTTCTTTGGAGACGTAGACAGCAGATTTGGTATAATCTGACATTACCAGGCTTTTCTGCAATTGATCAACTTCAACTTCCTTGGCATTGTCCTTTAAGAAAACTGATATTTTAATTTGTTCTTTAAAATGATCTGCTAATTTTTTGGTGTTTAGTACTAAAAGTCCTAATACACCCAATAAAAAAAGCACAAGCCCAATACTCAAAACCACTGAAAAGTAGGAAGAGATCAATTTGCGTTTTTGATAGCGTTCAAAAGATTTGCTCATAGTGGCATATGAATACGTAAAAATAGGAAAGTAAATTGAATAAACTTATTTTTGCGCGGTATCGGTTATAAACAAAAATTATGAATTATAATTTTAGGGAGATTGAGGCCAAATGGCAGGGTTATTGGGCGCAGAAAAACACATTTAAAGCGATTAATGGCTCGGAGAAGGAGAAGTATTACGTGCTGGATATGTTTCCTTACCCCTCAGGGGCCGGCCTTCATGTTGGGCATCCCTTGGGTTATATTGCCAGTGATATTTATGCCCGTTATAAAAGACATAAAGGATTTAATGTTTTGCATCCAATGGGCTATGATTCCTTTGGACTTCCGGCAGAACAATACGCCATACAAACCGGACAACACCCATCTATTACAACGGAGACTAATATAGCCAGGTACAGAGAGCAACTGGATAAACTAGGGTTCTCTTTTGACTGGAACAGGGAAGTTCGTACTTCTGACCCAAATTATTACAAATGGACACAATGGATATTTATTCAACTTTTTAATTCCTGGTACAATAAAAGCAAGGATAAAGCTGAAGAAATAGAAAAACTTATAGAAATTTTCAGAAAAGAAGGTAATACCAAAATTAATGCATCCTGTGACGAAGATACCCCGTTATTTACTGCCGCAGAATGGAATGAGCTGAATTCAAAAAAACAGGAAGAATTATTATTAAAGTACAGATTGACCTATTTAGCAGATACAGAGGTTAATTGGTGTCCTGCCCTTGGAACTGTTCTTGCAAATGATGAGATTGTCAATGGAGTGTCTGAACGTGGAGGACATCCGGTAGTACAGAAGAAAATGACCCAGTGGAGCATGCGTATTACGGCATATGCACAACGCCTGCTCGATGATTTACAAAAAGTAGATTGGCCTCAGTCTCTGAAAGACGCCCAGGCAAATTGGATTGGCAGATCTGTAGGCGCTTCGGTTACTTTTAAGACAATACCTTCGGGTAATAACAATATCTCCTATCCCATTGAGGTATTCACAACCCGTCCGGATACAATTTTCGGGGTTAGTTTTATGACTCTTGCTCCAGAGCATGAATTGGTATCAAAAATAACCACAGAAGAACAAAAAGAGGAAGTTGAGACCTACGTTCAAATCACTTCCAAACGATCAGAGCGAGATAGGTTGGCAGATGTAAAAACAATTACTGGTGTTTTTACCGGCGCATTTGCAGAACATCCTTTTACTAAAGAATCAATACCAATATGGATAGGAGATTATGTTTTAGCCGGCTACGGAACCGGAGCGGTTATGTCTGTGCCAAGTGGCGACCAACGCGATTATGATTTCGCAAAGCATTTTAATATCCGTATTCCTAATATTTTTGAGGGTATAGATATATCCGAAGAAGCATTTGCAGATAAGGAATTGACCATAATTGCAAATTCTGAATTTTTAAATGGATTAAACTATAAGCAAGCCACTAAAAAAGTAATCTCCGAACTGGAAAATATCGGTCAGGGAAGAGGGAAAGTTAACTATCGGCTTAGAGACGCAGTTTTTAGCCGCCAACGCTATTGGGGAGAACCTTTTCCGGTATATTATGTTGATAGAATGCCCAAAATGATCGATGAGGACTGTCTTCCTTTGATGCTGCCGGAAGTAGAAAAGTATTTGCCCACAGATACTGGAGAACCACCATTGGGGAATGCAACAGAATGGGCCTGGGATACACAGAAATCTAAGGTGGTAAACAATAGTTTAATTGACCATGTAAAAGTTTTCCCCTTAGAACTCAATACAATGCCTGGCTGGGCAGGGAGCTCACAATATTTTAATCGATATATGGATCCGGAAAATGATACAGAAATCTTCTCTAAGGATGCTATTAACTACTGGCAGCAGGTTGATCTGTATATTGGAGGTGTTGAACACGCTACGGGCCATTTATTGTACTCCCGTTTTTGGCAGAAATTTATGTTCGACAAGGAACTGGTTCCACATGAAGAATACGCTAAAAAATTAATTAACCAGGGAATGATTTTGGGTACAAGTGCCTTTGTGTACAGAGAAGAAGGAACAAATAAATTGATATCCAAAGGATTAATTAATGGCCTAAATGTAAGTCCATTACATGCCGATGTCTCTTTAGTTAATTCTTCGGATGAATTGGATATTGAAGCCTTTAAAAAATGGAGGACGGAGTTTAAAGATGCTGACTTTATTTTGGAAGATGGTAAATACATTGTAGGACGGGAGGTTGAAAAAATGTCCAAATCTAAATACAATGTGGTAAACCCGGATGAAATATGTGAGGAATATGGCGCAGATGCCTTACGCATGTATGAAATGTTTCTTGGGCCGCTGGAACAGGCGAAACCATGGAATACAGCTGGTATCTCAGGAGTATATGCTTTCCTAAAAAAACTATGGCGGCTTTATCATTCAGGGCCTGAAGGCGGATTTCAGATTTCGGAGAAGTCACCTTCAAAAGAAGCCCTGAAATCACTTCATAAAACAATCAAAAAAGTGGAAGAGGATATTGTAAATTTCTCATTCAATACTTCCGTAGCAACCTTTATGATTTGTGTAAATGAACTTTCCACCCAAAAATGTACCAGCAGGGAAATACTGGAGCCTCTTGCAATTTTAATCTCACCCTACGCACCTCATATTTCTGAAGAACTGTGGGAGAAGTTAGGGCATACAGAATCTGTTTCAACAGAGCCATTTCCAAAATTTAATGCAGACCACCTCATTGAAAATAGTAAAGAGTATCCAATTTCTTTTAATGGGAAAATGCGTTTTACAATCGAACTTCCCTTGGATATGGTCAAAGAAGAAATAGAATCCGCAGTTATGTCTCATGAAAAAACGAAGGCACAACTTCAGGGGCGAATCCCTAAAAAAGTTATTGTAGTTCCCGGTAAAATAGTGAATATCGTAGGCTGATGCTTATCTAAGAAGCAAAATCTTTGCTAAACAATGCTATCGCCTACCCCCCCTAAAAAACAATTAATAATATAAGAAAGCATTATTTTATAGAAAAAGCCCCTATTATTATAGGGGTACAATTTAAAAAAGGCATATTTACAGAGTTGTTACCCTACATTTTGTCGATTTTATTTCATTATCAGTATTTATTGTTACATTTTTGACATGAACTTAAAAATATAATACAATGATTATAGGTGTACCAAAAGAAATCAAGAACAATGAGAGTAGGGTAGGAATGACACCTGCCGGAGTATTTGAACTTGTTAAGTACAATCACACGGTTTACATTCAGTCCGGTGCCGGTGAAGGCAGCGGGTTTTTTGATGAGGATTATAAAAAAGCGGGGGCACTTATATTAGATACCATAGGGCAGGTTTATGCAATGGCAGAAATGATTGTTAAAGTAAAGGAACCTATAGAAAAGGAATATAATTTTATACAAAAAGGGCAGGTTATTTTTACCTACTTTCATTTCGCTTCCAGTGAAACTTTGACAAAAGCAATGATAGCGCAAAAGGCAGTTTGTATAGCCTATGAAACTGTTGAGGATAAAGACAGAACTCTTCCTTTATTGACCCCAATGTCTGAAGTAGCAGGTAGGATGGCCATACAACAAGGGGCAAAATATCTGGAGAAACCAGTAAAGGGCAGGGGAGTTTTGTTGGGTGGTGTTCCGGGGGTTCCACCCGGGAGAGTTCTGGTTTTGGGAGCTGGCATTGTCGGTACTCAGGCTGCAAAAATGGCAGCCGGCCTTGGTGCTCATGTTACCATCTTAGATGTTAATATGAAGAGACTTCGTTATATAAATGATGTGATGCCCAGCCATGTGGTAACGGAATTTTCTAATGAATTCAATATAAGAAAACATATAAAAACTCATGATCTTATTATTGGTGGTGTACTATTAAAAGGCTCCAAAGCACCTAAACTAATTACCAGGGATATGCTAAGCGATATGCGAAAAGGAACTGTAATTGTTGATGTGGCAGTAGATCAGGGTGGGTGTGTTGAGACTACGAGGCCTACCACACATGAAGACCCCATTTATATAATTGATGATGTAGTACATTATTCTGTAGCCAATATGCCTGGGGCAGTGCCTTATACCTCTACTATGGCTCTTACAAATGTAACATTGCCATATGTTCTGAAGCTTGCAAATTTAGGCTGGGAAATGGCTTGTGAAATAGACTCCTCTTTACATAAAGGGCTTAACATCGTGCACGGAGAAGTGGTTTACAAAGAGATTTTAGAAGCTTTTGATTGGACTGAGATAGCAGTATAAATGTACATTTTGTCAGTATAAAAACCCCGGCTTTGTCTTGGCCGGGTTTTTGTTATTAATTAAGTACTTTTAAAATAGCAAAAAACGAAATTATGACAATTTATTATATACTACTCGGTGCCATTGCTCTTGTAAGCTGGTTGGTAAGCAGAAAGCTAAAAAGCAAGTTTAATTATTATTCCAAAATACATTTGCGCAATGGTATGAGTGGTGCAGAAATTGCAGAACAAATGTTGAGTGATCATGGTATAAGAGATGTCAAAGTAGTCTCCACTTCTGGAATGCTTACAGATCATTATAACCCGAAAACCAAAACAGTTAATCTAAGCGAAGGGGTATATAACCAGCGCAATGCTGCCGCAGCTGCTGTTGCAGCCCATGAATGTGGACATGCAGTTCAGCATGCACAGGCCTACGAATGGCTTTCAATTCGGTCTAAATTGGTTCCTGTAGTGAGCGTTACATCGGGGATGTCTACATGGGTAGTTTTTGGAGGGCTTATATTGGCGGCTTCAACAGAAGGTGCGAGTGGCCAATTCGGGTTTTATATTGCAGTAGCAGGGCTAATTATGATGGGCTTTGCTACCTTATTTAGTTTTATCACGCTCCCTGTTGAATACGATGCCAGTAATAGGGCTTTGGCATGGTTAAAAAGGAAGAATATTGTTTCACAGGAAGAATACAAGGGTTCTGAGGATTCCTTAAAATGGGCGGCAAGAACTTATGTTGTTGCAGCAATTGGCTCTCTGGCATCTTTGGTTTACTGGGGCTTTCAGGTATTTGGTGGAAGAGATTAGTTCCTGTCCAGAATTTTTTTTGGACTGCTAAATAGTAATTTGACGGTCTATTTGTTGATCCAGAGATATAAAGGTTTCTGTCCTGGAAACACCCTCAATCTGCTGAATTTTTTTGTTTAACAAATACATAAGATGTTCATTGTCTTTGCATAAAACTTTGATAAGGATAGACCAATTACCAGTAGTATAATGGCATTCCAGAACTTCAGGTATTTTCTCCAATTGCTTCACAGCTATCGGATTACTCATGGCCTTATCCAGGAAAATACCAATATACGCCATGGTCGTATAACCCAAAACTTTTGGATTCACAATGAATTTAGATCCGGAAATAAGACCGGATTTTTCCAGTTTTCGAAGTCTTTGATGAATAGCAGCTCCTGAGATTCCAATATTTCTGGCAATTTCTAATATTGGCTTTCTTGCATCCTCCATAAGGAACCTTAGGATTTTCTTATCAATCCCATCAATTTTTACATTTTCATTACCAGTTTTCATGTACGAGCTTTCATATAATGACTAAAGATACCAAATTAGTTTCAAATGCTAACCTGCCACAGAATCAGGATTATACCCTAAATAAGGCACATTATACTCCTTAAACACTACGCCATAGGTGGCTAACTCCTTTAAGATAGGCTCATATACTTCCTTTGAAATAGGAATCTGTACCCCCGGAGTTGAGATTTTTTTGTTAAGTATCAGTAAGGTCGCAATAGCCACAGGCAAACCAACAGTTTTGGCCATTGCAGTATGAGTATGGTTTTCGCCAATAACCACCATATTAGCATCAAGCTGTTGTTTTTCCCCATTCATTTCATATCCAAATTTATGGTACATTACTATCATATCTTTATCGTCTTGCTCCATGGTCCAACTGTCTTCCAATACTTTTTGCAACATCTGAGCGGGGGAAGCATTTTTTATAGAAATAGTTTTTTTTGAATCAAACAAATTTAATTCCAGCAGTTTACCCCACATGATATCGTCCTGATCAATTTTTAGGTAGTGTCTGAGTTTAAGTTCAACAGAATCAGTTGGTGAATAGGGAAGAAAAAGATTAGTAAATTCCCTGTAGGACATACCTTCAGAATTTTCTATAGTATAACTATCATCTGTCATACCTAATTGAACAAACATATTCCAGGCTTTTGAGAATCCAATACGTCTCATAGTGCCCCTGTAAAGAGTTAGGGCTTCATTCAGGCCATAGGCTTCCCTATAATTTAAAGAATCTCTATTTGCATAGGCTTCGAATGCTCCATACCCTTCTATATTCATGAATTCTGTCCTTCTGAAAAGTTTATGATAGGGTATATATTTATAGGTGCCCTCCTGTATAAATTTTGCAGCTCCCCCTTGTCCGGCAATTACAACATTTCTTGGATTCCAGGTAATTTTGTAATTCCATAGATTATTATCACTTTCAGGGGCAACAAGGCCACCTGTAAAAGATTCAAATAGCAACATTTTACCGCCCTTGTCCCTTATTTTATTAATAAGTTGCATGGCGCTCATATGGTCTATACCAGGGTCTAAACCAATTTCATTCATAAAAATTAATTTGTTTTTTTTAGCTGCAGCATCTAATGCTTTAATTTCTTTGCTTACATAGGATGCAGTAACCAAATGTTTTTTAAAACGAATGCAATCTTCGGCCACTTTTATGTGAAAGCGTGCCGGAAGCATAGAAATAACAATATCTGAGTTTTTAATAGCCATCCCTCTTTCATCATCCTTTAAAATATCCAACTTTATAACTTTACACGAAGGATGGTTTTTTATTTCATCAGGAATTATGTCGGTATTGAGATCGCCAATAGTTAATTGTAGTTTTTCTGAATCTGCTTTTTCCAGAAAGTAATCCAATAAATACGAGGTAGATTTACCCGCCCCTATGACTAGTATTTTTCGTGACATTAAATTTATTTTCTGTTCGAAGTATTGCTGGGACTAAGGTATCAAATTGTTACATTTGTCAAAAATATGGTCATTTAAGTTATGAACAAAACAATTTTCTGTACAGGAGTTTTCTTTGGAGTATTGGCCGTGGTTTTAGGTGCTTTTGGGGCTCATGGGCTGGGGAATCTCTTATCTTCAGGTGAGATAGAAACTTTTAAGACCGGAGTGACCTATCAAATGTATCACGCCCTATTATTACTTATCCTTGGCAATGTGAAAAGCATTCCCGAAGAAAAGAAGAAACTGGTTTATTATTTCATTGTTTCAGGGATAGTTTTTTTCTCATTTTCCATTTATTTGCTGGCTACCAACAGCCTCACAGGCTTTGATTTTACCACGATAGGCTTTATTACTCCAATTGGTGGGCTTCTTTTGATTTTGGGATGGTTATTTTTGGGCTATCGTGCTTATAGAAAATTCTAATAATCAAGGAGAATTGCTTAAATGAATGATCGACGATTTGATATGTTTTTAGCAACTAGAACACAATATAAATGACAATAAAGAGCATTTCAATGAATTCAATTTCGTTAAAAGAGTACGGGCTGGAAACCAATCGGATATTTTACCAATTAGATCCTGAACAACTTCATCAGATTACCCTTGAACGAGGAATGGGCAAGGTGGCATCAAACGGAGCCTTGGCCGTTAACACCGGTGAGTTCACCGGGCGTTCTCCAATGGATCGTTTTATTGTTAAAGACAATATAACAGCGGACAAAGTCTGGTGGGGGAATATAAATATTCCCTTCTCCCCCGAGAAGTTTAATTCGCTTTATATTAAGGTGATCACTTACTTAAAGGACAAGGATCTATTTGTAAGGGACTGTCATGCCTGTGCAGATATTAATTATCAATTAAATTTAAGGGTTATTAATGAATACCCCTGGTCCAATTTATTTGCATATAATATGTTTCTTAGGCCCCAGGAAAAGGAATTAGCGAATTTTGAGCCGGAATGGACTGTAATAAATGCACCTGGGTTTAGGGCAGATAGTGTGGTTGATGGTACGAGACAACACAATTTTGCTATTCTGAATTTTACCCGAAAAATTGCTTTAATAGGGGGTACAGGTTATACTGGAGAGATTAAGAAAGGAATTTTCTCTGCTTTAAACTTTATCCTCCCTTTATATAAAAATACTTTACCTATGCATTGTTCGGCCAATGTTGGGGAAGATGGAGATACGGCCCTGTTTTTTGGACTTTCAGGTACCGGTAAGACAACTTTGTCTACAGATCCATTTAGAAAATTGATTGGAGATGATGAACATGGCTGGACCGAAGAAAATACAGTTTTTAATTTTGAAGGTGGTTGTTATGCCAAGGTGATTAATCTTAGTGCCGAAAAGGAACCCGAGATTTATGCAGCTATTAAAAAAGGGGCAATTTTGGAAAACGTTATTTTGGATTCAAGAGGAAATGTCGATTATGAAAACACGTCAATAACTCAAAACACCCGGGTAAGTTATCCTATTGATCATATTTCCAATATAAAAATACCTTCAATTGGAGAAGACCCTAAAAACATTTTTTTCCTTACAGCGGATGCCTTTGGAGTGTTACCCCCTATATCAAAATTAACTCCAAGCCAGGCTGCATATCATTTTATGTCCGGATATACCGCTAAGGTGGCCGGGACAGAGGCAGGGGTAGTAGAACCTATACCTTCATTCTCCGCTTGTTTCGGAGCGCCGTTCATGCCTTTGCATCCTGCAGAATACGCAGAAGTATTAAGCAGAAAAATGAAAGAATCTCAGGTTAATGTTTGGTTAGTTAACACCGGATGGACGGGTGGGCCATATGGGGTTGGAACGCGAATGAAATTAGCATACACAAGAGCCATGATTCGCGCTGCACTAGATGGCGAATTAGGGTTATATACCTATGATGCCTACCATATTCATTCTGTTTTTGGTGTAGCACAACCACGAACTTGTCCGGGTGTCCCTACTGATGTTTTGAGCCCGAGAGCAACCTGGAATAACGATAAAGCGTATTATGATACTGCATTTAAACTTTCCAATGCTTTTCGTGAGAATTTTAAAAAATTCGAGGCTTATGCCAGTGAAGAAATAAGGAGAGGGGGACCCCAGCGTTATAATTACTAATCAAAAAGGTCTCAGTAAATGAGACCTTTTTGTTGAGATTTTATTTTTTATTGACACTGGTTATGTACTTCTGTAAAGCCATTGTCATCGATGGATTTTCCGGTGTCGGAGCTTTTATATCAATTCGCAGGCTGGCTTTAGTTGCTGCTAAAACGGTTGAATTTCCAAATACTGCTATTCTCGTATCTTTTTGCTCAAAGTCAGGAAAATTTTTAAGTAATGATTCTATACCTGATGGGCTAAAAAATACCAGAACATCGTAATAGACATTTCTTAAATCCGAGAGATCGCTTATAACAGTTTTATAGAAAATACCTCGATCCCAGTTAATACCCAGTTCATTTAAGGCATCGGGAATAGATGGTTTTAAAACATCTGACGAGGGCAGTAAATAAGATTCCTCTTTATATTTTTTAAATAAGTGAAGTAATTCACTAAAATTTCTTTTGCCTACATAAATTTTTCGTTTCCTGTAAACAACATATTTCTGGAGATAAAAAGCTACTGCCTCAGATTGGCAGAAATATTTCATGGTATCCGGAACTTTAAAACGCATTTCTTCAGCTATTCTAAAGAAATGATCAACAGAATTTCTGCTGGTAAGGATTATAGCGGAATAATTTATAAGATCAATCTTTTGCTGCCTTACGCTTTTGGCGTCTACTTCTTCAACATGTATGAAAGGCCTAAAGTCTACCTTTACTTTTTCCTTTTCAATTAGCCTCAGGTATGGAGAATTTTCCATTTTTGGTTCTGGTTGAGACACCAAAATCGTTTTTACCTTCATGTATCTTAATCTTTTAGATAATTTGCAATGATTATAAAGGGTGCAATTTCGAGAGCGCAAAGGTACAAAATAAAATAGAAAAAGTAGCTTGAGATTAATTTTTGATAGTTTTTTATAATAGTTATCCAGCCAATAACATTTACCACTACTATTAGAAAAATGCTAACAAACACTACTGTTTTCGAATCTTTAAGTACATAAGCAATGATAATATTGGCCGCTAACATGATGATACTGCTGTAGTTAAGGTAGGAAAGCTTTTTAAAAATGAATTCGGATATTATCTTATTATTATTAAAGACAAATCCACCCCCCATTTGCACAAATATTTTACCAAATAAAAACAAGAATAAAAACCCTAGAATAATTAAAAAAATAACAGGATATAGGTCACTTCCTGAATTGGATAAAATAGTTGACGACAAATAGATGAAGAGTGAAAAATTTAGAAGTTGGAATATTGTAAAAAAGATATTGAACCAATTTAATAGTTTATCCTTTTTATTGTACATAAAAATATACTTGTTATTAAAAGGGAGTATAATAAAATTTAAAAACCTGTTGTAAAATAAATTCTTAGCAATAACCAAAAACAGTATACTGGAAAAGATAATTACTGTTATCCAATCTATATTATTGATTACTCTTTGAACAGGCTCCATTATGGCAATTTAATGTTTTCCCCATTTAAACCCCAATAAAGTCCGTTTTCAGAAATACTTATCTGAAAATAGTACGCATCATTTATCTTCGGTTCTGGTATTGATAGATTAAAGCTCGTTGTATCTTTGGATTTAAGCACATTTATCCCTTCTTGAGATGGGCTGGCTTGAATTTTTTGAACCTCTCTGAAGTTTTTGTATTTGTTCAGAAATACCACCCCAAATTCCAATTTAGATATTTCTATAGCAGTCATGTATGGATTGTATATTTTAAAGTTTAAATGCCCGTCTTCCAATAATTCACCAGAGGTATCAATAATAGTTCTCAACTTTCTAAAAGATTCAAAATTCTCTATATAGACACCATAATATGGAACCCCTTTTGCATCGTAATAGGAGATGTCTCCCTCTTCTAAAAATTTGGAGATATAAATTATTTTTTGACCTTGTACCTGATCTTCAGACTCATCAATCGAAAACTGGTTTGGCCTGTACCAGATATTGTTTATTGAATAGGAGGTATTACCTGAATAGAAAGTATACATGGATGCGTCGGTATAGGAATTTTCGAAAACTACAGGAATTGTCCCAACTTTTGATCTTATTTCGTTTACCCAATCTTTATTTCCATGTGTTTCATAAACTATGGGAAAAAGAGGAGCATAAATCAAACCTATTCTGAGGAAAATTAAAATTATGATATTAGATGTACCAAGAATAAAGATCCATTTTCTGGTAATTCTATCCTGCAATATTTGATTGTATACCACTACAATCATTGGAATACAAATAACAACTAACCATTGTGTTTGAATGCGTCTGTTAAAACTGGAAATAAAAAAGAATGCAATTATTCCATAAATTAAATACAAAAGGGCTTTGTTAAATGTATCGGATTTTTTTGTTTTTAATAAAGCTCTGTATATCCATGGAAATGTTAAGCCGAAAAGTACAATCAGGTTAACAAAAAACCCAAAAGTAAAATCGCCAAATTCGTAGGCCCTGTTTGGCCTTTCAAATAAATGATACTTAATAGAAACAAAGTCATTATCAATTAACCATATAAAATGGGGGGTATAGCACATTAGGGCAATTAATACAGAAAGCCAGGCATATTTGTTAAAGACGAGGCGTAGATTAGATATCAATACTAACAGTATTACCAGAACAGCATTGTACTTACTGTACATTAGTGCAGCCATGACAAGTCCCAAAAGAACCGATAAACCAATGGAAGGGGACTTTAAAAACTTCTTATATATCAATAAAAATAGCGCGGTAAAGAAAAGTAATGGTGTATCGGGTAGTGTTAAGAATCCATAGGCATTAATAAGGGTCATTGAGAAAATCAATATAAAATAATGAAGTATATATTTATTCTTTCTATGGTCATCTATTAAAAACCAAAGGACTATATAGGTGCAAGCAGAAAGAATAATGCTTATAAAGCGAACTCCTAGTTCTCCATTAAAAAACAGGCTGCTTAACTTGACGGTCAAAGCAACCATTGGTGGATGATCAAAGTAGCCCCAGGCCATATGCTGAGCATAATACCAATAGTAAGCTTCGTCAAAAATTAGCTCAGTAAAATTACCTTGTAATAGGTTTATTATAAAAATTGCCGCTAATAAATATAGGAAAATTCCAGGTAGTTTAAGTTTCATTAGGGTTGCCGATTCTCTTCAAAATTACAAATAATAGCACTAATTAATTCCTTTAAAGAAACGATAAAATTACTTTTGTATTTTCTGCCAGACCTTTTAAAGTAGTATTTTTGTCAAAATTACCAAAAGGCAAATGACAGATAGCTTAGTAATAATTCCAACGTTTAATGAAATTGAGAATATTGAAGCTATTATAGATGCTGTTTTTCAACTTAAAAAAGAATTTGATGTTTTAATTGTTGATGATAATTCCCCGGATGGTACTGCAAATAAGGTCATTGAATTACAAAATAAATTTCCTAAGCACTTGTTTCTCGAAGTAAGAAAAGGTAAATCTGGTTTAGGGACTGCTTATATTCATGGTTTTAAATGGGCATTGGCGAGAAAATACGAATACATTTTTGAAATGGATGCCGATTTTTCTCATAGACCATCAGACTTACTACGATTATACAGAGCGTGCCTTAATGGTGCAGATGTGGCCATTGGGTCGCGTTATAAAAAAGGAGTAAATGTAGTTAATTGGCCACTTTACAGGGTTTTATTGTCCTATGGAGCTTCTTTTTATGTAAAATTAATTACTGGAATGCGAATTCATGATCCTACGGCAGGCTTTGTCTGCTATAATAGGAGCGTTTTAGAGGCGATAAACCTGGATACCATAAAATTTGTGGGATATGCTTTTCAGATAGAAATGAAATTTAGGGCATCCCTTAAAAAATTTAAAATTGAAGAAGTCTCCATCATTTTTACAGATCGGGAGGAAGGCAAATCTAAAATGAGTTCTTCAATTATCTGGGAAGCAATATTTGGTGTTATCACAATGAAATTTAGAAGTTTATTTACTAAAGATTAAGTTATGGGTAAAACACTCATTAAAAATGCTGTTATCATAAATGAAGGGGTAAGATTTGAGTCGGATATTTTAATTCAAGATGAGATTATCACAAAAATTGGCAGTAATCTTTCTACGAATGAAGCGGAAATTCTAGATGCAGCCGGGAGTTTTGTTTTACCCGGAATAATAGATGATCAGGTACATTTTAGAGAGCCCGGACTTACCCATAAGGGGGATATAGCTTCAGAAAGCAGGGCGGCCATTGCAGGAGGAATAACCTCTTATATGGAACAACCTAATACGAATCCGCAAACTACTACTATAGAAAGATTGGAGCAAAAATTTGAATTAGCTTCCAGGACATCATACGCTAATTATTCCTTTTTATTTGGCGGCACAAATGACAACCTTGAGGAAATAAAAAAACTTGATAAGTATGCTTGTTCTGGCATAAAATTATTTCTGGGATCTTCTACTGGAAATATGTTGGTGGATAATGAAGAAGTCCTGGAGCGAATATTTAAAAATACAGAACTGGTTATTTCGGTGCATTGTGAAGATGAAAAAACCATTAGAGAAAACACGCAGAAATATAGAGCCCAATATGGCGATGATATTCCTGTGGAATTACATCCATTAATACGAACTGAACAGGCTTGTTACCTTTCTTCATCCAGAGCGATTGCCCTTGCAGAGAGGACTGGAGCCAGATTACACGTTTTTCATGTGTCGACAGGCAAAGAGACCCATCTTTTTAGAAATGACATTCCATTAGAACAAAAAAAGATCACGGCAGAAGTATGTATTCATCACCTTTGGTTTTCAGACAAAGATTATTCGGAAAAGGGAACCCTGATTAAATGGAATCCTGCTATTAAAACCTCTGCAGACAGAGATCAATTATGGCAAGCACTACTGGATGATAGAATTGATGTTGTGGCAACAGATCATGCTCCACATACCTTGGAAGAAAAGAAGAACAATTATATGAAGGCACCCTCTGGAGGTCCCCTCGTTCAGCATGGATTAATGGCTATGCTGGAAAAATCTTTGGAAGGAAAAATTACCATAGAGAAAGTTGTTGAAAAAATGTGCCACAATCCTGCTAAATTGTTTCAAATTGAGAAAAGGGGTTATATAAAGGAGGGCTATTATGCAGATTTGGCAATAGTAGATATGAACTTACCCTGGACGGTTGATAAAAACAATATTATTTATAAATGTGCATGGTCACCTTTTGATGGTAATAGGTTTAGGACAAAAGTGACTCACACTTTTGTAAATGGACATTTGGCCTATGATCAAGGACAATTTTCCAGTTTAAGGAATGCTAAAAGACTTACTTTTGATAGATAATGATGCGTAAAATATTCCTCATAATACAATTTATTGTTTTTATCTCTTGTGGAGAGGAGGTAATAGAAAAGCCCGTTAATCTTATTTCTAAAGAGAAAATGATTGATGTCCTTTACGATATGGCTATTATAAATTCAGCTAAGGCTACCAAGCCCCAGGAATTGGAAAATAGGAATTTTGTTCCCATGCAATTTATTTACGACAAATATGATATTGACAGTATACAATTTATATCAAGTGATCTATACTATGCTTCACTACCCTTGGAATATGAAGATATTTACAGAAAAATAGAAAATAGGATTAAAATAGAAAAAGAGTATTTTGAAAAAGTGAAAGAGGAAAAAATGAACAGTCTTAATCAGGACAAAGTTGTGAAATGAGTTTCCAGATATTTTTCACATGAATAATTTACACATGATTGTATTAATTCATATTCCATATTGAGTGCTTCGTTTACTTTTGAATTGTCATATTTTTGTGGATAACGTAAAGATTCTAGCCCTTTTTTAGTCAACTTCCTTTTTTTAGATGTAAACCTATTTAAAGCCCATTCCACTCTCCAGAAAACTTCTAATTGCCAAAATTTCAGACCTATCTTGGGGGTTGGTCTGTTTAACCCGAGCGAGATTGTCCCCAAAATACTTTTATAGGACAAATTTTCTGCTACAGCAATAAAGCGCTCATTTTTAATGGGAGAATCCATAAGTTGAACCATTATTTTAACGACATCACCCACTGAAATAAATCCTGTACCACCCGGAAAGTAAAAGCGCATACCCTTTGCAGCCGTTTTAAAAAGTAACCCACTACCACTTTCCCAATATCCGGGACCCAGGATAAAACCAGGATTAACGATTACCGTAGAGAGACCTTCCTGAGCACCTCTCCAAACTTCCATTTCGGCAAAGTGTTTTGAAGTTGCATATACATTTGCATAGGTGTCATTCCATTCATTTTCTTCATTGACCAGTTCACCTGTAGTAGATTTACCTATTGTTGCAATAGAACTGACATAACACAATTTTTTGATATTCTTATCAATACATAGATTTACAATATTCTCCGTACCTCTCTTATTTATTTTTTGTAACGACTTAAAATCGCCGGGGTCAAATGAAATTAAGGCTGCACAATGATAAACCAGAGTAACTTCTTTAAATGCCAATTCAAGAGCAGGGATATCGTTAATATCAGCTTCTATCCATTGAATCTTATTAAATAATACCTCAGAATTATCATGATAATAAGAGAATATCTCCTTTACTTTTTGGATATCGCTATTTTTTCGATGAATTGCCTTGACAGATGCCCCCTGAGTGAGCAAATTCAGTAATAGATGGGACCCAACAAGCCCAGTTCCTCCTGTGACTAAAACCATGGGCCTAATTTACTCATTTCGGTTGGATAAATTTGTTCAGTGAGTCAAGCTGCTGGCTATTTCTATTATATTTGCAGCAACTATATTAATAGATTACAAAATGACTTCAAACTTTGTTTCGGAACTAAAATGGAGGGGAATGGTACACGATGCTATGCCGGGAACCGAAGAGCATTTATTAACCGGGATGCAATCTGCCTATGTTGGGATAGACCCAACCGCAAATTCACTTCATATTGGTCATTTGGTGAGTGTAATGATGCTAAGACACTTTCAGCTCGCAGGACATAAACCCTACGCTCTCATTGGTGGAGCAACAGGGATGATAGGCGATCCTTCCGGCAAATCAACTGAGAGAAATTTATTGGACGAAACTACGTTGCGATTAAATCAGGAGGCAATTAAGGAGCAATTGTCCCGCTTTCTTGATTTTGATAGCCTGGGAGAAAATTCTGCGGTACTGGTTAACAACTATGATTGGATGAAAGATTTCACCTTTCTGGATTTTATTCGTGATGTTGGGAAACACATTACAGTAAACTATATGATGGCCAAAGAATCTGTCAAGAAAAGGCTTTCACCAGATGAAAAAGAAGGTATGTCTTTTACTGAGTTTACATATCAGCTTGTTCAGGGGTATGATTTTTTATATCTGTTTCAGAATTATAATTGTACACTTCAAATGGGTGGGAGTGACCAATGGGGAAATATTACGACCGGAACAGAACTAATTCGCAGAATTGGAGGGGGTAAAGGATATGCACTCACTTGTCCTCTCATTACTAAGGCCGACGGAACTAAATTTGGAAAAACTGAGGGAGGTAATATCTGGTTGGACGCGCATAGAACCTCGCCTTATAAATTCTATCAGTATTGGCTAAATACATCAGATGAAGATGCAGAAAAATACATTAAAATCTTTACTTTTTTGTCTAAAAATGAAATTGAAGATTTGATTATAGAACAGTCTCAGGCACCACATTTAAGAATACTGCAAAAACGCCTGGCGCAAGAAATTTCCATTCTGGTTCATTCCAAAGAAGAATACGAAAATGCAGTGATTGCTAGTGCTATTCTTTTTGGAAAATCAACTTCTACAGATCTTAGGAGCTTAGATGAGAATACTTTTTTAGATGTTTTTATCGGAGTCCCTCAAGCAGAAATTTCCAAATCTGAAATGGACAACGGATTGGATATGATTGCAGCATTGGCTGCCAAAACAGGGTTTTTAGGTTCTAATGGTGAAGCGCGGAGGGAACTAAAGCAAAATGCTATTTCCGTTAATAAGGAAAAGGTAAAAGAAGATTATTTGATAACGGAAACAGATTTGATAAACAACAAATATGTTTTACTTCAGCGTGGTAAAAAGAATTATTTTATCCTGGTTGTAAAATCATAACTTGGGAATATAAATGGAGGAAATTAACTTTTTTGACTTCAGTGCAGTACTGCTTTTAACCTTTGTTCTGTTTCTGATTATATTTATTCGCTTTTTGATTGTGTCAGGAGCATATCATTATGCATTTTTCTTTTTGTTCCGAAAAAGATTTGATAAAAGGATATTAGATCATACTGCATTAAAGAAGAAGCAATTATACAAGGAATTGTATTGGTCGGCAATAAGCGGGTTGATTTTTGCGATTTTTGGAATATTGATATATTTTTTATGGTCTAAAGGGGTTACGGCAATCTATGTGGATTTAAACGCCTACTCATTGTGGTATTTGCCAATTAGTGTATTATTAACACTATTTATTCAGGACACTTATTATTATTGGATACACCGTTGGATGCACAAGCCATCTGTCTATAGGTATTTTCATAAGATTCATCATAAAAGTGTACACACTTCAGTATTAACCTCTTTCTCATTTCATCCGTTGGAGACAGTGTTACAGGCTATTATTCTTCCCTTAATAGTTTTGTTTATACCTATGCATTATTACGCCTTACTTTTTATGCTATTGATCATGACTATTTCAGCAACAATTAATCATGCCGGAGTTGAAATATACCCTTCAGGAAAATATGGAAAGTGGTTTGGACATTGGATCATTGGCGCTACTCATCACGATCAGCATCACAGAAAGTTTAATTATAACTTTGGGCTATACTTTACATTTTGGGATAAGTGGATGGGAACAGAAAGTCCTGAAAGTATTGGAAAGTGATTTGAGTAATTTTTATCCACGAAACTAAAGCACCATTAAATTGCAACCGCGAACGTCTGAATGATCAAACCTGCCTAATACTTCAAAACTTCCATCTTTATAAACCCTGCCAAGATCTTGGGTTGCAATAAACGAACAGGAATAAATATTGGCGAGATCTATTATGTTTATACCTCCTATTTTGCCAAAAGGTTCAGTTGTCAAAGGATCTTCTGTTTCGCGGATAGAGACGGACATCCAGGGAGGACAATTGAAAATTCCGTTAGCCTTGGAATAAGCCTGAGAAAGAAGTTCAGTCATGCCGTATTCCGAGTGAACGGCATCAAGGCAAAAGCTATTTTTAAGGATACTATGTAACTCATCACGCACCAATTCAGTTCTCCTCCCTTTCATCCCACCTGTTTCCATAAAAATGGTATTTTTTAGATTCAATGAATGATTTTCAGAAAAGTCTATCAAAGCATATGAAACACCAATAAGGATAGCTTTACCAGCAGATTGATCTACGCTTTCAAGAGTCTTTAATAAATCGGATTTGTTATCCAGATAAAATCCACTCTTCGGATTCCCACTTTTCTTAATAAGGTCTTTTACCATATAGATAAGTGAAGAGCCCTCACGTTCCATATATGAAGGTAATAATGCCAACACACAATAATCTTCAATATTCCCATAGAAATATTCAAAGGTTTTCAAATAACTTTTTACATAAATAGCCAGTCTGGCCACATAGTGTTTGCTAACAAGTTGTCCCGTTGTCCCGCTACTTTCAAAAACGATCTGTGGTTTTTGGTTCTTAGCCAGCACCTTTTTGGATTTGAAAAATTCAATTGGTAAATATGGAATATCTTCTACTGCATTTACGTTGGACTTAGTTTTACCCAAATAATTGCAAAACTTCTGGTAAACAGGATTGTTGTCATATTGAAAATTAAAAATTTCCAATGTAAGCTTGTTGAACTGAGATGAGGTTTTAATCTCAAAAATTCTATTGATATCCATATCGACTTGAAGACTACAAAAATAGTTAAAATAAAAAAGGCTCCTCCCGGGAGCACAATTATGGATATATGTGAAATGTTATTTTACAACCAGTTTTCTGGTCATCGTTTTGTTATTCTCTACTACCTGAATTACATAAACACCTGGTGAAAGCCGTCCTATATTGAGCATATGTGTTGAAATCCGATCCCGAAGTACTATTTTACCAAAGACATCGTATACCGTTATATCTTTACTCTGATTATTTAAAGTTTTAATGTAAACTATACCACCAATAGCCGGATTTGGATAAAGCGTAAAATTAGAAGATTCTTGATCCTTTTCATCTATAGCCGGAACCTTTTCCTGTCCGGAAAGTGCTAGAGTAAAGACCAGTAAAAAGAATAAGTAGGCTTTTTGCATCAACATTGATTTGGGATCAACTAAGTAAATATAGGATAATAGCGTTTCTCCTGGTAAAAATTGTTGTGAAAGCTAACTTTTTGTAGGTAAACTTTTATAGCTGTAACATTCATCGATGAATTGTGCATTTAATCGATAAATAATAAATTTTATAAGGAGGATTAAGCGGCTATTTTTTTAGGAAGTAAATCTATTTAATTATTAACTTTCTAGTCGCTACCCTATCTTTTTCAAATACTCGAAGTACGTATACACCGGCAACTAAATTAGAGACATTTAACTCCTTTCTTAGAATTGTTGTCTCAAGTCTTTGGGTGCCAAAAATATCAAAGATGAGTATTCTTTTCGGGGCATTCAATGCAGTCTGGATATAAACTTTCCCATTGGAAACGGGATTTGGATATATCTTAAAACCCTCTATTTCGCCACCAACGTTTTGCACTTCCTGGCCGTAACTAAAAGAGATAAAAAGAAAGAATAAAACAAAGTAGATTTGCTTCATAAACATTATTCAATAAAGTAATTATCACAAATATAGAAATTTTAGTTCTCCATTATGCTCCATGAATTTGTTAAATCATTAATATTCGATAAAATGCATCAATAAGTGCGGTTAAATTGGAATAGCTCTTTTAAAAATTCTATTAGGTGAGTCTTTGGTGTTATTTTAATGTTATCATCATTAAATCAACGTTAAGTAATTAAAGCATATTAGTATTATCTTTACTTTTGGTCTGAATGATCAAAGAATAAACCCATGAAAAAGCAGGACATTAAAATTCTATTGGTGGACGATGAACCAGATATTTTGGAGATTCTCAAATATAATCTATCTTCTCAGGGATATCAGGTTTTTACTGCTAAGAATGGAATTGAGGGTGTAGAAAAAGCAAAGAAAAAAACTCCCCATTTGATTATTTTGGATGTCATGATGCCCGAAATGGATGGGATCGAAGCTTGTGATATTATTCGAAATACAAAAGGATTGGAAAATACCTTAATTACCTTTTTAACCGCCAGAGGAGAGGATTATTCTCAGGTAGCAGGTTTTGACGCAGGTGCAGATGATTACATTACTAAACCGATAAAACCAAAACTATTGGTAAGTAAGATAAAGGCTTTGTTAAGGCGATTGAATGAAGAAAAGAACGAGGATGAAGATATACTGAAGGTCGGAAATATTGAAATTAACCGCGAAGAATACAAAATAATCAACAACGGCAAAGAGATTATTCTTCCAAGGAAAGAATTCGAGCTTTTGGCCTTACTAGCCTCAAAACCAGACAAGGTATTTAAACGTGAAGTTATATTGGATAAAGTCTGGGGTCAGGAAGTAGTTGTGGGAGGCAGAACAATTGATGTACATATTAGAAAACTACGCGAAAAAATTGGTGACAATCATTTTAAAACGGTTAAAGGTGTAGGCTATAAGTTTGTATTGTGATGTCTACTAGGTTAAAAAAATCATATAAGTTTGCATTCCGTTCCTCACTCTTAATTACGATTATTCTTGCATTATCTTTAGGTCTTTTTCTGTTGTATAAAAAACAGTTAGAAGACACTTGGTTTGTATTACTGGTTTTTACAATAATGACTTTTGCAATAGCTTTTAGTATAATTCAGGTCCGTGTCCAGAAATATATCTACCGAAGGATTAAGAAGATTTATGACGATGTTTCTTTGTTGGAAGCGTCTTCTTTTACTGCCGATCCTGTTACTACAGATATGAAAACTCTGACAGAGGATATAGAAAAATTTGCTAAGAACAAAAAAATTGAAATAGATACATTAAAAATCCGTGAGGAATACCGGAAGGACTTTTTAGGTAATATTTCACACGAACTTAAGACTCCACTGTTTACGGTACAAGGCTATATTCTTACACTTCTCGATGGTGCCTTGGAGGATAAAGCGGTTAGGAAAAAATATTTACAGCGGGCCCAAAAAGGTGTAGAGCGGCTTATCTATATTATCAAAGACCTTGATCTGATTACTAAATTAGAAGTTGGAGACCTCAATTTAGAATTAAGTGATTTCGATATAATTGAACTTATAAACAATGTATTTGAACTGGTAGAGATGAAGGCAGGCAAAAAAAACATCTCGCTTACTTTTGACATGAATTATGAATCTCCCATCTATGTAAAGGCCGATAGGGATAAAATACAGCAGGTGTTGTCCAATTTGATAGTGAATTCTATAAAATATGGTCATCGTGATGGTACTACCGAAGTAAGTGTGGAAAACCTTATAAGGAATAAAGTGATTGTTAGAATCACTGATAACGGTGAAGGTATTCCAGTAGAACATATGCCCAGACTTTTTGAACGTTTTTACAGGGTTGATAAAAGTGGAAGCAGAAAAGAAGGTGGTTCTGGCTTGGGCTTGTCCATTGTAAAACACATAATTGAGGCACATGGAGAAAAAATATATGTTGAAAGTGTAGTAGATGTTGGATCTGAATTTTCATTTACCTTAGAAAAGACTAAACATAAAGCTGGCTAAACCTGCTCTCCAAAAGAATTCCTTAGTTTTGCTGAAACAACTCAATACCCTTTGCTTTGGGAAGTAAAAATAAACTCAAACGATTTGAACAAAACAAGACTTTTAGCCATGTTATTCAACCTGGCAGGGAAGAATTACTGGAGGGTAAATTTCCTTTAAAAGGAAAATGGAAGAGTTTTTTTAATAATGACAATCCGATAGTTTTGGAACTGGGTTGTGGTAAAGGAGAATATACCATTGGCCTGGCGAAGCTGGATAGATCGAGGAATTTTATAGGTATTGATATTAAGGGAGCCAGGTTGTGGAGAGGTGCAAAAACTGCTGTGGATGAGAATTTAAGTAATGTTGCCTTTTTGAGAACTCAGATAGAACTATTAGATTTAATCTTTGCCGAAAATGAAGTAGATGAAATCTGGATTACATTTCCAGACCCACAACTAAAGTATAAACGAACAAAACACAGGCTTACAAATAAGACCTTTTTGGATAAATACAAGTTTATACTTAAAGATAAAGGTGTAATCAACTTAAAAACGGATAGTGAATTTATGCATGGGTACACTATAGGGCTGTTACAAGGCCTGGATTGTGAAATTTTATATGCAAATCATGATATTTACAAGAACGAGGGGAGTCCAAAAGAAGTGATGGATATACAAACTTTCTATGAAAAGCAGTATCTTGAAAAGGGAAAACCAATAACATACATAAAGTTTACTGTCAATTAACCAATGACGCATTTAATCATACTTTTTTTCGTGACTTATTCAGCTGCTTTTATGGCAACTGTTCCTCCGGGTTTACTAAATATGAATGCGGCCCAAACAAGCGTTAAAAAGGGGAAACTGAACGGAATTATGTTTAGTCTGGGGGTTGCTACCATGATCATGATGCAGGCGTACATTGCGGTTATGATTTCAAAATTTCTATTCCGACATCCTGAAGTCATAGATTTACTTCTTAAAATCGCACTTGTTGTGTTTACTTTTTTTGCAGTATTTTTTTTTATTTCAGCTAAGCGCGAAAAAGCCAAAAAAATAAAAATCGTAAAGGTTAGTAAAAGGAATAGTTATTTTAAAGGAATGCTCCTCGCTACTCTTAATTTACTTACCATTCCTTACTATAGTGGGCTTAACGCCATGTGGAATGCATCTGGCTGGATTAAATTTGAAATTTGGGATATTCTAACGTTCATTATAGCAGCAGGTAGTGGAACTTTTACCGTACTGTATTTGTACACCGTATACTTTTATAAATTAGAAGCCAAAACTGATCGCTTTTCTAAAAATTCGAATTACATACTTAGCGCATTAATGATGGTTTTATTGGTAATTACAATTTTCAGGATATTTAATAAATAATATGAATCCGGAAAACAAAAATTTCTTTCAGAAAGTTTATGAGGTATCCAGGCAAATTCCTTTTGGAAGGGTTACTTCTTATGGAGCAATTGCCACGTATTTGGGAGCGGCCAGGAGTGCAAGGATGGTAGGCTGGGCTATGAATGGAGCAGGGTCAATTGAAGGTGTTCCCGCACATAGAGTTGTAAATAGAAAGGGTTTATTAACAGGGAAACATCACTTTGACGGTACTAACTTAATGCAACAATTGTTAGAAAATGAAGGCCTCGTAATAAAGGACAATCAAATTGTGAATTTTGACAAATACTTCTGGGATCCGGCAAAAGAATTGCCTACGGAGATCTATTAGTTTTGTTTCTGCTAAAATTTAGAATACTTCCTACGCCATATATGGTAAATTTATATTGATATTGTCCTTTTCAATACCACAACTTTAAAGTTTCACACCTATAACTTATCTTTGTTGTTTAGAATCATTTTACATAAAGATATAAAAGCCACAATTAATGAAGTTGGATAAGAAAGAAATACTAAAAGCCCTTGAAACTATTACTGTACCGGGTGAGGGGATGAATATGGTTGAAGGCGGCGCTGTTAATAATATTCAGGTTTTTGGTGATGAGGTTATTGTAGATATTACTATTAATAATCCAAGTCTCCAGGCAAGGAAGAAAACCGAAGTAGAAATTTTAAAAGCAATTCACCGGAAGGTTTATGAAAAGGCAAAAATCACAGTAAATATTAAGGTCGATGCTCCGGTTAAGCCTGAGGTTAATGAAATTAAAGGGAAACCAATACCCGGAATACAAAATATAATTGCCGTCGCTTCCGGGAAAGGTGGTGTGGGAAAATCTACAGTGACAGCCAATTTGGCCGTAACGCTGGCAAAGATGGGATTTAAAGTTGGTTTGCTGGATGCAGATATCTACGGTCCTTCTATGCCCATTATGTTTGATGTAGCAGGTGAAAAGCCCTTGGCAACTAATGTAAATGGAAATTCAAAAATGTTACCTATAGAAAACTATGGAGTAAAGCTTTTATCTATAGGTTTTTTCACTCAACCTGATCAGGCAGTAATCTGGAGAGGACCTATGGCGTCAAAAGCTTTAAATCAAATGATCTTTGACGCGCACTGGGAAGAATTAGATTTTATGCTGGTCGATTTACCACCGGGTACAGGTGATATACATTTAAGTATTATGCAATCTATGCCGATTACAGGCGCTGTAGTTGTAAGCACACCTCAGGAGGTAGCATTAGCCGATGCGCGTAAAGGGGTGGCAATGTTTCAACAGGAAGCCATCAATGTACCTGTTTTAGGAATTGTTGAAAATATGGCTTACTTTACTCCGGAGGAGCTCCCGGACAACAAATATTATATCTTTGGAAAAGCCGGGGCAAGAAATCTGGCCACTGATCTGAATGTTCCATTTTTAGGAGAAATACCTTTAGTTCAAAGTATTCGTGAGGCTGGAGATTTTGGAAGGCCTGCTGCTCTTCAAACAGCTACTCAGGTAGAAAAGGCCTTTGAAGAACTTACAAAGAATGTGGTTCAGGAAGTTGTTTCACGAAACAAAAGTTTACCACCTACCGAAGCAATTAAGATAACTACAATGGCGGGTTGCGCTGCTGTTAAAAAGAAATGATCATGACATCTGATGAACTCAAAAGTACTGTTGAAGAAGCGTTGGATGAAATTCGTCCTTTTTTACAAAGTGATGGGGGAGATATTTCATTAGTATCTATTGACAACGGTAATTTGGTTACAGTAAAACTGGAAGGAAATTGCGTAGGGTGCAGTGTTAACCAAATGACGCTGAAGAGCGGGGTGGAAATGACAATTAAAAAACATGCTCCACAGATAGAAAAGGTTATCAATATTGATTAGAATATGCTCCTTTTAGCATGTTACTAACATGATAGTTATATTCAGAACAGTCTGCACAACTAAATTCTTGCCTGGTAGGTAAATAAATTATAATATCTCCCTTCTTTTGCAATAAGTGATTCATGTGTACCTTGTTCAACAATTCTGCCGTTTTCAATTACTAAAATCTGATCAGCTTTTCTTATTGTACTCAATCGATGGGCAATTACAAAAGTTGTTCTTCCTTCTGTAAGGTGCGATAAACTTTTCTGAATCAAAGCTTCGCTTTCTGTGTCTAGATTTGATGTAGCTTCGTCTAAAATTAATATGCGGGGATCGGCTAAAACCGCTCTGGCAATAGCTATTCGCTGTCTTTGACCCCCTGAAAGCTTTATGCCTCGCTCGCCAATTAGTGTGCCTAAACCATCTTCAAAACGATCTGTAAATTCGTCAACATAGGCCGCTTTAACAGCTTCCTGTAATTGTTCTTCCGAAGCATTGGGTCTGGGAAATAAAATATTCTCACGTATGGTTCCTTCAAACAAAAAATCGTCCTGCAGCACCACGCCCAGGTGTTTGCGAAAACTGTTAAGGTTTACCTTTGACAGATCCTTGCCATCTACTGTTATTGTACCACTCTGCTGGGTTAAAAAACTTGCAGCAAGCCCGGCAATGGTACTCTTACCAGACCCTGAACTTCCTACAAGCGCTACAACGGTACCTGCGTTTACCGAAAAACTGATGTCATGTAATACTTCTTTTTCTTCTTCATATGCGAATGAAACGGAGTCAAATATCATATCTCCCTTAATTCCGTTCAATGCCAAAGTGCGGACCTCTTTGTTAGATTCAGGTTGCATGTTCATTAATTCCTCTGTTCTGTCAAGCCCGGCCAGTGCTTCAGTAAGTTGACTACCAATATTGCTCATTTGCACTATTGGGGCAATCATCAATCCCAACAGGAAGGTAAACGTTAAAAATTCACCGATTGTGAGTTCATCGATCATAATTTTATATCCTCCCATACCCATTATACCCGTGGTAGCAAGCCCCAGGAGAAAGGTAGAAGAGCTGGTCATAAAGGCTGTTGCGGTAAGACTTTTTTTTACATTTTCAAACAAGCGCAGTACACCTTCTTCAAAAACGCCATGTTCCTGGGCTTCGGCGTTAAAGCCTTTGATAACCCGAATTCCTCCTAGTGTTTCTGTAAGTCTGCCTGTAACTTCCGCATTAATTTTCCCCCGATTGCGGAATATTGGTCGAATTATTTTAAAGGCCTTTAGTGCTATAACGGCGAAAATAGCCAGGGGGACTAATGCGAACAAGGTCATGCTGGGGCTTATATTCAGAAGAAGAATCAATGAAACCACTGCAGTAATAGTTCCTCCTACCAACTGCACCAACCCAGTCCCAATTAGATTTCGTACGCCTTCCACATCAGTCATTATTCTGGATACTAGTTCACCTGATTTTGTATTATCAAAAAATCGAATTGGTAAAGACAAAATTTTCTTTTGTACCTGAGCCCGTAATTCAGAGATCATATATTGGGCCTGAACACTAAGTATTTTGGTTAACAGAAAGGAAGTTACGGCCTGTACTAAAATAGCAAATATGACTACCCCCAATAGAATTTTAAGGAATTCCATGTCTTTATTCGGAATAATGTCATCCATTAAATATTTAAGGGACAATGGTGCAACAAAACTGGCAGCCTTGCTCACTATTATCAATGCCAAACCTATAAAAACCAAATTCCTTCTGGGCCAAATGATGGTTTTGAAGGCTTTTAGGATACTTACTCTTTTATCAGACATTGGAGATTTAGCTATATTTTATTACGAAATGGTGCAATTTACAGTAAAATTGCCATCCATTAGCCAATTCGATAAGCCCTGGTCATATTTTAAGGAAGTATTAGCATATAAGTTTTAATACTTTTAATTTCACAAATACTTAAATTAAATTATGGAATCAAAAGATAGCAACGGAAATATTCTTGAAGATGGAGATAATGTACATGTTATCAAGGATTTGAAGATTAAGGGGATGTCTAAAACTCTAAAACGAGGTAACATCATAAAGAATATAAGGCTAACAAACGATCCACAAGCAGTGGAATGTAGAATAGGTAAAAGTCAAATTGTACTTAAAACCCAGTTTTTGAAAAAAGCTTAAATGTGCTTTTATTTTCTCTAAAATAATACAGAAAATGTCTTTGAAATTTCCTCTGATTAAATATGCTTTAATTCTATTCCTGGTACTTAACAATTCTTGTAAAACTATAAATGGGCATTTATGCCATTGAACTGCTAAGGAATAAAAGCGGTAATCCCAAATCACTACATTTTAATGATCAGGCAATTCCTTACGCAAAGGTAAAGTTTAAAGGAACGGCATATTACAAAGAAGATGTACTTAAAAGAGCAAGGATTTCATATAAGCCGGGGATAAGATAAGGACCAGAATTTTATTCCTTGACAACAATTAAAGACGCTTTAGAGCCTGTTGAAAGTAACCATTGATTAGAATGAATTAATGCCCCTTTATCATCATAAACATTTACCTGAGCTGTATTTGGCCCGGAAGAGCCCTGGTTTAAAGCTTCAAAGTCTAATCGGTTAAAGCCTTTTTCCAGGTCTATATTTATCCCTTTAAAACCTCCGGTAAGAAGGATATTGTGCTCAGCAACTTCACCATTTACATAGACTCTTACGCGATCACCATCAACATATTCATGATCGCGACAAACTATCCCCACAAAATTACCGCCAGTTTTAACATCACCCAAATACATATTGCCAAAGTGCTTTTTGGATTTGGTATTCTGACGTTCACCAACTTTAGTGTCCAATTTTAAATCAAAGCCTGCTTGTTTCAATTCCTTTTCAGGAAGCATTTTTACATTCCTCGAATTTTTGGTTTCTTTAATACTTGCATTGGGGTTATAATCCAGCAGTGATGGCATTTTCAGGGCTGTTCCACTATTGGGATTACTCTTTAAATCCAAATTATTATCAGCCTCTATTTTTAAAGGCTGGGTTTTTGGAAAATCAGATTGAGCCTTCACGCAAATAACTGATAAAAGAAATAATGTTAGTAAATATTGGTGTTTCATAACCCTAGTTCTACAGGGTAAATTTAGCAAATACCTTGCCATAGGGGCTTAATTTGCTGTTAAAATCGATGAAATGAAGATTTTGGTACGGCGGGAATCATCAATTAAACTGCTAGATATGCTAATTATCTTTAGGGGTTTTCCAATATTGTGGTGGCGTAATTTCTGTGCGTTGATTCCAATAATCGGGTGAAACTTTGTGTCCGTCAAATGTCTTGAGTTTACGTTGATATATCCAAATAGTAGGATTGAATACCATATCGGTTACTCCTATCGTATACAATTGTGGAACTTCTTCCGAAATGCGTTTTTCCTCCTGAATAAGGACCTCAAACCCGTTATGTTCCAATAGTTTTTTTAAAAATTCTACTCGATCTGCAGTTACTTTCTTTTCAACAAAAGTTACCCTCGTTTCATCAATACTACCGAATAAATGTTTACCTCCTAAACTCATAACCATTAATTAAAAGCACTACTTAGTTCATAAATATAATCGTATAAAGGACTGTATATTCCAAGTAACAAAATACCAAGGACAGTAATTACCAGCCCAATTCTCATATAAATTTTATTTCTGAAAAAGGGAATTGGATTATCACCTTTACGTAAAAACATTGCCCTTACCACCAACAAATAGTAATACAAGGAAATAGTTACATTCACTACAGCTAAAAATACAAGAAAGTAGAACCCTTTACTAGCTGCTGCTGTAAATAGGAAGAATTTCCCAAAAAACCCAGCTACCGGAGGGATACCAGCCAATGAAAAAAGTGCAAGCATGAGTACCAAGCTCAGATTTGGATTAGTTCTGTATAATCCTTCGTAATCTTTTATGTTCTCTTTATTCGTTTGCAAAGAAATGGCCTGTACCACGCCAAATGCTGCTAAATTTGAGAAAATATAAACAAGTACAAAGTAAACCACTGTGGCTGTGCCCAATTGAGATCCACCTATTAATCCAAGTAAAATAAACCCGGCCTGGGCTATAGATGAAAATGCCAAGAAGCGCTTCATATTTTCTTGCCGCAAGGCAAATAAATTTCCAATGAACATTGTGGCGATGGCAATTACATAAATTATGTTTTCCCAAAAATGAACCAATGACTGCAAAACTGTAAATAATAATATCATTAAAATGAAAACGGCCGCACCTTTTGATATTACAGATAAATAAGAGGCAACACTAATAGGGGCTCCTTCATAAACATCGGCAGTCCAAAAATGAAATGGTACGAGAGAAATCTTGAAGCTAATTCCAGCAAACAACAATACAACACCCAGAAGGGTTAGGTCTGCTGAAGTGAGCATCTGTGCAACTTCACTGAAATAGATAGAGCCTGTGGTAGCGTAGAGCATTGAAATACCGAATAACGTAATGCCGGAAGCAAAAGCGGACGAAAGTATTAGTTTAATCCCTGATTCACTTGAAATCCTTTTCGTTGTTTCATAAGCGGCAAGAGCAGCTATAGGAAGTGTGGATAGCTCAAGCCCAAGATAGAACATTAAAAAATCACCTGCAGATATCATAAAATAAATTCCCAGCAACGAGGAGAACAATAAGATAAAGAATTCAGAACCCTTATTTTGATTCATTATTTTTTCCTTTATCCAGTCTGCAGACTGCAGCAACAGGATAAGGACTCCGATGTTCAATACGTTTTTGAAAAAATGAATCAGGTGGTTGGTGCGAAACATTCCTCCAAATAAATTACTTTCCTCAATCTCAAAAAATCCGACAATTGTGTGTATACCAAACAAAAATATGGCAAGGTGCACAATGCTTGTTTTTCTGTTTTGAGGGATAAAAATCTCGGCTATAACCAGGACCAGAATAATTGCCAGCAAAGCAATTTCTTGTCTCATTAATAAAAGGCTGCTAAAATTCATTATTGGTTATTTAATTTACAGGTTATAAAACTCCTTTTAAAAACGGATCCAGACTTTTCAGGATCATTTCGCTTAACCATAGTGGCGCAACGCCAATGGCTATTATTGGTAAAAGGAGTAATAAAATACCTAGTTTTTCATACCATCGTACTCTTTCAAGATTTAAGTATGCTTCATTTTTTACAGGGCCCATTAACATGATGCCCACGACACGTAATATATATACGGCGGTCACTACAATAGCAGAGACAGCTACCACAGTAGCAATTCTATAAAAGATATCGTCCTTTTCAAAGGCACCAACGAAGATGTTCATTTCAGCGACAAAACCACTAAAGCCAGGCAATCCCAATGAGGCTAAACCGGCAACAACATAAACCGCCGATATAAAAGGAATTACCTTTAATAGTCCTCCTAATTTGGTAACATCACGAGTATGCGTTCTTCCGTAAATCATCCCTATTAAGGCAAAGAAAAGTGCTGTCATAAAACCATGTGAGAGTGATTGCAGAATGGCACCATTCCAGGCAGTTTTATTCAACATAAGCAATGCAAATAGTACCAGTCCTAAATGGCTCACGGAGGAATACGCATTAATGTACTTTAAATCTGTCTGTTTAATAGCTGCAAATGCTCCATAAATGACACCAAAGGCAGACAAAATAATAAAGAACCATGACCAGTGTAATGCTCCCTCCGGCAACAAGAAGATAGCCACTCTAAATACACCATATCCGCCAAGTTTCATAAGGACACCCGCGTGTAACATAGAGACCGCAGTAGGCGCCGATGCATGACCGTCCGGAGACCAGGTATGGAACGGAAATAAGGCTCCAATTACCGCAAATCCGATAAAAGTAATCGGGAAGAATAATCTTTGTGCTTCTACAGGAATGTTCACTTTAGCTATTTCCAGGATATTAAAGGTTAATGCACCTCCATCTGCATTTGAGTTAAAGTAAATACCCAATATCCCAACCAGAAGTACAGCAGACGCACCCATTAGCATGAGCGTTAGTTTCATTGCAGAAAATTCCCTTGGGCCGGTACCCCATATGCCTATTAGTAAATACATAGGGATAACCGCGATCTCAAAGAATACAAACATTGTAAAGAGGTCAATGGAAATAAAGAAGCCATAAACACCAATGGAAAGCACGAGTAGTGATATAAAAAACTCCTTGGGTAAGTCTTCCATTTTCCAGGAAATAAAGACTCCGGCCAATACTACAATCGCTGTCAATAACAAAAGCGCCACCGAAATCCCATCGACCCCAATATTATAATGAATATTGAAGTTCTTGAACCAAATCACATCTTTTGTAAAAACCATAATGGCTTCATTTATCTCCCTCTCTTTGATATAAGAAAACAATAAGTTAATAGCCATTCCGAGTTGAACCAGACTTCCTGCCAAAGCAACTATTCTGGCCTGTTTTAGATTTTTTGTAAAAATCAAAACCAAAACAGTCAATGCGGGCATTACAATGAAAAGGGATAAAATATCCATATTATTAATTTATTTGGTCCATATATAAATGAATATTATAGCAATTACGACAGCTCCTGCAATAAATGCGAAAGCATAATCCTGGACCTTACCAGACTGCAGACCTTTAATATTCTCAGATGTATTAACAGTTTGATTTCCAATTCCGACCATTGTCCCGTCCACATATTTTTTGTCAAATCTTGCCGCGGACCTTGCAATAATATTGAACAGTATTTTTTTGGTGACAAACAGATAGAGTTCATCAAAATAGAACTTATGAAAAGCCCATGTAAAGAGTACTCCTAAACGATTTGCAAATTTATCTGCCAGTTCATTTTCTTTTTTATAAAATAGCCAGGAAAGACCAATTCCAATGAGTCCCGCAAACACTGCAATGGCAGCTAACGGATAATTCATATGAGTTTCAAATCCAGCCTGATCTGCACTTATAAACTCACTAAATGGAATAAACCCACCAACTATACTTAAAAAGGCTAATATTAAAAGGGGAGTAGTCATAGACCATGGAGATTCGTGTGGTTTATTTTTATAAGCACCTTCTTTTCCCCAAAATATTCCAAAATAGATTCTAAATATGTAAAATGCTGTAAGACCGGCAACGAATAATCCAATTATATATAAGAACTTATTGTGTTCAAAAGCTGCTACGAGAATTTCATCTTTACTCCAAAACCCGGCTAAAGGAGGTACCCCGGCAATGGCCAGGGCCGCTATTAAAAATGTAATATTTGTAACTGGCATGTATTTTCGCAATCCCCCCATGTCCTTAAGGAAATTACTATGGATAGCATGAATCACAGAACCAGCACACAAAAACAGCAATGCTTTGAACATGGCATGGGTAAACAAGTGGAACATAGATGCCATGTAGCCCAAACCTTCATGGCCTTCGTATCCCGAAACTCCCAGAGCCAGCATCATATAGCCCAATTGTGACATGGTTGAAAATGCCAGGACCCGTTTGATATCTGTTTGCGTGATTGCAATTACAGCGGCAAAAAGAGCAGTAAAAGCTCCCACAAAGGCCACAATATTTAATGCAAAGCCATCTTCAATAAAATAGTACATAGGGAATAAACGAGCTACCAGATAAACACCTGCAACGACCATAGTTGCTGCGTGGATTAATGCCGAAACCGGGGTTGGTCCTTCCATAGCATCCGGTAACCAGATATGTAATGGAAACATGGCCGATTTTCCGGCTCCTCCAATAAAGATCAAAATCAGCGCCCAGGTAAGTGCAGATAGTCCCATGAACGAAGTGGATGCCCAGTTTAAAATACTGGCTCCTTCAGGATTGTTCAAAGTTTCAAAATCAAATGTTCCTGTATAGTAGCCAATAATCAAGATTCCAATGAGAAAGCCCAGATCTGCAAAACGAGTAACAATAAAGGCTTTTTTAGCTGCGGCAACGGCTGATTCCTTGGTATAATAATAACCTATTAATAAATATGAGGATACGCCAACCAATTCCCAGAAGATATAGATTTGAAATAGATTGGTTGCTAAAACCAAGCCATACATGGAAAATGTGAACAAGGATAGAAAGGCAAAGTATTTGGTGTAACCCGGATCGCCCTTCATATATCCTCTGCTATAAATATGAACCATTAAGGATATTACAGAAACTACAATCAGCATCATTACAGAAATGGGATCTACCAGAATTCCCATATCAATATGAAGGCTATCTGTAAAGTTCATCCAAACTGTTTTTTCTACAATAGTTTGAAAGACCCCGTCTGTTTTTCCGATTATAAAAAAGTAATTATAGGCTGAATAAAAAGCCAGGGAGGTAGAGATAAGTAAACCTAAAACTCCTACATATCCGGAAACCGCTGGTTTAATTTTGTTATAAAAAAGCCCGAGGATCAAAAATACCGCCAGAGGTATTAGTGGAATTAAGATGATGTGATTCAGATTCATACTCGGTCGTATTAGTATTTCATAGTTTCAATGTCCTTGACTTCCACTGAGCTAATTTGCCTGTACAGATTAATGATAATAGAGACGGCAAGAGCTGTTTCCGCGGCTGCTACGGCGATAATAAAAATTGAAAAATAAACGCCCTGAAGGACTTCAGGAAACAAATATTTATTGATGATCACGAAGTTTACTACTGAGGCATTCAGAATTAATTCAACGGAAATTAAAATGGAGATCAGATTGGTTCTTGTGATAAAGCCATATACTCCTATAAAAAATAGGATTGAAGTTACCGTAAGAATTTCATATATGCTTATTCCTGTTATCATTGTGGTTGATTATCTTTCTCGGTTAATTTTTTCCCTTTGGCAATTACTATGGCTCCTATCATTGCTGCCAATAAGAGCACACTAATTAACTCGAACGGCAATATAAATCCGCCGGCCTCATAGCTTAGTAGTCCGGTGCCAATATCGGCAGTGGTGGTGGTTAAAGCCATATTGATCACATTAAAATCATAGGAGTAAATAGCTGTTAAAAAAACGCCCAACCCAATTAAACACGCAATAGCTGTAACTATTTTTTTTGTTGCTTTGGCCATTTCCAATTCCATTTCAATATGATGTACGAGTAATACTGAAAATATAATGAGTACAACAATTCCACCTGCATAGACTGTGAGTTGAATTGCAGCAAGAAAGTTATAATCTATTAAAAAGAAAATCCCCGCGATACTTACGAGAACAAAAGATAGGTAAATCACAGAACGAAGCATTTTTCTACTCGTTACTGAAGCTATGCCAAATGCGATGATTACTGCGCCCAGGCAATAAAAAATAATTCTCTCCATACTTAATCTTCTACACCGGCTTGTAATTCGGATCCCGGTTCGTTTAAAACTCTTGTAAGTGCAGTTCGGTCATATACGGAATTTTCAAAATTCTGACCCCATTTAATTGCATCTGTAGGGCAGACATCTATACAGAGTCCGCACATGGTACACATACTTAAATGATATACAAACTGATCTATTTTTTTCTTCTTTTTACCAGTATTTTCATTAATACCTCTGTCCCATATGATTTCAATGGTTCCATTTGGACAGGCTATTTCACATTTTTGACAGCCTGTACATCGATGTTCATTATCTTCATTATGGGGCATAATCACCTCACCGCGAAAACGATCAAACATCTTAAGAGTTTCTCTGTTATCGGGATATTGTTGAGTAATGGCACCTTTTCTGGATGTCAAAAAATATTTCCCGGTAACACTCATACCAGTGAGCAAGGTTTTTATGCCTCTGTAGATATCTGAAAAGTAACTCATAATCTTAAAAACTTATAGTTAAATTGAGCCATACCAATAAGGCCATTATTACGATATTTGCCAGGTTTAAGGGCAATAGATACTTCCATTCCAATGTAAGAAGTTGATCTATTCTTAACCTGGGGAACGTCCACCGAAACCACATCATTAGGAAAACCAGGATAAGAGCTTTAAGTAAAAACCAAAATACTCCCAACATAGGAATAGATTCTGTTATACCAAAAGGTGACAACCAGGCACCAAAAAATACAGTAGTAGCAATGGCAGCAATAATAAACATATTAATGAATTCGGCTAAAAAGAAATATGCAAACTTCATTCCTGAGTATTCCGTATGAAATCCGGCCCCCAATTCTGATTCGGCTTCAACCATATCAAAAGGCGCCCTGTTGGTTTCAGCAGTACCAGCAATCATGTATATCATAAAGGCTATAATTGCAGGGATATGCCCCTGGACAATTAACCAACCCGACTTTTGAACTTCTACAATCTCCGAAAGCTGAAGGCTTCCAGTTAATAAAACCATGGTTAGGAGTGACAGCCCAATTGAGAGTTCATAGCTAATAGTTTGTACTCCACTTCTCATTGCACCGATCATAGCAAATTTGTTGTTGGAACTCCATCCACCTAATAAAATACCAATAACTCCTATGGATGAAACAGCTATTAAAAAAAAGAGTCCAATATTAATGTCGAATGCCTGAAACTCCTTGGTAAAAGGAAATACACTCAAGGCCATTAACGAAGAAATTATCACAAAGTACGGCGCTAAATTATAGAGGAATTTATCTGCCCTGGTAGTACCGGTTAACTCCTTGGAAAGAAGCTTTATGGCATCATAAACAAGCGCGATCAATACCATCTCAGCAATACTGGCTGCCGCTTCGGGCATAATGCTAAAGAGCCAATCGTGAATATTTTTTGTGATACTTAAAGCACTATTCATATTATTCTTTTATCTGTCTATATCCGGTATAACAAGATCTAGTGTTGCCATAGTCGCTACCAGGTCTCCTATTTTACCACCAACCGCAATATGGTTGAGTAATGAAAGATTTGAAAATCCGGGGGATCTGAATTTTAAGCGATACGGACTTTTAGTTCCGGTACTTATTATATAAACACCTAATTCACCTCTTGCTGTTTCCACTTTTTGGTAATATTCTCCCTTTGGTAATTTTATTACCGCATTTGTTGTTACCCTGTGCTCTCCTTCCGGGATGTTGTCTATTAATTGCTCCACAATTGACATAGATTCCCACATTTCCTGAATCCTTACCAGATAGCGTGCATATGTATCGCCCTCTGTTCTCAATGCTTCATTGAATGTAACCTTATCCAAAGCGCTGTATGGATGGTGTTTTCTTACATCACAGGAATACCCGGAAGCTCTGCCTACAGGCCCTGAGGCTCCGTAAGATATAGCGTCTTCCTTGCTTAGGACACCTACACCAATGGCTCTTTTTTGAAAAATGATATTATTTGTGAGCAGACGGTCGTATTCCGGAAGTTTGGTCTTGAAATGTGTAATAAATTCTTTAACCCTTTTTACAAAATTCGGATGAATATCGAACATTAATCCACCAGGGACATTATAATTCATAGTGAGGCGGGCACCACAGGTTTCTTCAAATATATCATTAAGGAGTTCGCGGTCCCTAAATCCATAAAAATAAGTGGTTAAAGCACCTACATCCATGCCCATAACTCCCCACCATAAACAATGTGAGGATATTCTTGTAAGTTCACCAATAATAGTTCTTATTACTTTAACCCTTTCCGGGATTTCCAGTTGTAAGGCATTTTCAACGGTAAGGCAAACAGCTTCATTGTTAATGTTAGCGGACAAGTAATCCATTCTATCCGTTAAGTGAACTATTTGCTGATAACTATCGCGTTCGCACATTTTTTCAATAGAACGATGAATATAACCCAGGTCCGGTTCAACTTTCTTTATAATCTCACCATCTATTGTAAGTAAAAGTCTGAGAACGCCATGCGTTGCGGGGTGTTGCGGCCCCATGTTTATGAAATATTCTTCAGATTTAAAGTTGCTATTTACGGTGACTGTCTCCATAACTGATTATTTGATAATCATATTAATGTTGTCTTCATAATCCTTTCGCAATGGGAAACCATCCCAATCATCTGTTAGGAAAAGTCGTTTAAGGTTAGGATGATTTGTAAATTTTATTCCAAAAAAATCAAATACTTCACGTTCGTGAAACTCAGCAGTTGCCCAAATATCATAAACTGAATCTATAACAGGATTTTCTCTTTCTGCGGTTTGCGTTTTTACTACAAGACTGTGTCTGAAGTTTGTAGATTCCAAATGGTAAACTACACCCAGTTCTTCACCCCAATCAACACCGCTTAAGCAAAATAAATAATCAAAACATGTCTGATCATTCGATTTTAGTTTAGACATAATTGAATGCAATTCTTCTATAGGAACCGTTACATTGAGGTATTGGGACCCTTCTTCAGTAAATACCAAATTGGGACTCCAACTGCCTATTAATTCCTGTAATTCTTCGTTCTTCATCTATTTTTTATAAGCCTTCATCAAACCCATCAATTGGATTTATTTTATGTTTCATATTTTCTGTTCTTATTTTGTCCTGCAGCATCAGCATACCTTCCAACAATGCTTCAGGTCTGGGAGGACAACCAGGCACATATACATCAACAGGGATTACATGATCTGCACCTTTTACCACTGAATAAGTGTTATAGAAAAAAGGGCCTCCAGAAATTGCACAGGCTCCCATAGCAATAACATATCTTGGTTCAGCCATCTGATCGTATAAGCGTCTTAGTACAGGGGCCATTTTGTTAACTATTGTCCCTGCTATTATTATTAAATCGGCTTGTCTGGGTGAAGGCCTGGCAACTTCAAATCCAAATCTGGAGTAATCATGGCGCGATGCACCGGTCTGCATCATTTCAATTGCACAACAACTTGTTCCAAAGTATAAAGACCATAAGGAATTGGATCTGCCCCAGTTAATTATTTTATCTAAAGAGGTTACGATAACATTGGCACCGTTGCCTGCCGGGATTACTTTGCCCGGAAAGTCTTCAGGAACTTTGCCCGGTTGACTCATTGGCTCATTTGTCTTATCTATTCCCATTTTAATGCTCCTTTTTTCCATGCATATAATAAGCCCAACCCTAAAATGACAAGAAAGATTAATATTTCAAAAAATGCAATTGCTCCAATATCTTTAAACACTACAGCCCATGGAACTAAAAAGGCAACTTCAACATCAAAAATTAAAAATAGTATAGCAAATAAATAATATCCCACCTTAAACTGAACCCATGTTGGGCCGATAGTGGTCATGCCACTCTCGTAAGGTTCCCGTTTCTGAGGGTTATCAGACTTGTGAGAAATTAAATTTGATAAAAAATTCGCCCCTGCAACCAGGACAATTCCAGCAAGAAAAAATACAATAATGGCTTCAGAACCCATAGGCTAATTTACGTTATTTCACTTCATAAGTTTCTCCGGAGAAGAATAAATCATCAGTCTTTGTAAAGCTCGAATCAGCTTTAACGGCTGCCGTTAATTCATCAACCCGTTCTTCGAAAGTAACATCAGGAAAACTTCTAATGATACCGGTTATCAGCGGATATTCAGACCTTACCAACATTTGATGTAAGGTTGGATCTTGTTCTTCAGCATCATGAACAATCAAATCCGCTTCGGTAATTCCATTTTCTCCCAGGGTCACCACTTCTAATTTTAAACCGTTTAAGACCAGACCCTTGTTTCGTTCTTTACCAAATATCATTGGTTTTCCATGTTCAACAAATAATTGTTTGTCTTCTCGCACTGCCTTGTCCGTATATTTGGAAAAACATCCATCATTGAAAATTGGACAATTTTGAAGGACTTCGATTAAAGAAGTACCCTTAAATTTTTCGGATTTAATGAACATGTCTGTCATTTCTTTTGGAGTATTTCCCCCAATTCTGGCAAAAAAACGAGCTTGTGCACCAATAGCCAATTCACCCGGTAAAAATGGTGGTTGGGTATTGCCATAAGGCGATGATTTTGTCTTTTGCCCTACCAGCGAAGTTGGGGAGAATTGCCCCTTGGTTAATCCGTAAATTTCATTGTTGAACAATACAATATTTAGATCCAGGTTTCGTCTTAATACATGAATAAAATGATTACCACCTATGGCCATTGAATCTCCATCTCCCGTAATGATCCAGACGCTTAGGTCCGGGTTGGCAAGTTTAACACCAGAGGCAATAGCCGGAGCCCTGCCGTGAATACTGTGCATCCCATAGGTATCCATATAATATGGAAAACGGGAGGAGCATCCTATTCCCGAAATAAATACGACATCTTCTTTTTTAAGTCCCATTTCGGGAAGCGCTTTTTGCATGGCACGGAGAATGACATAATCATCACAACCCGGGCACCACCTTACTTCCTGGTCACTCGAAAAATCTTTGAATGTATATTTCTTTGTCGCTGTTGTCTCCATTTCTATTTCATTATTTTTTTAAATTCCTCTATAAGTTCACTATTGCCAAAAGGTAATCCTTGAACCTTATTATATTGTAAAAACTCAATGCCATGAAAATTCATTCTTAAAACTGAAGCAAATTGGCCTGTATTTAATTCGCACACGATTATTCGTTTAAATCTTTTTAAGACCTCCTCCGTATTTTTAGGTAAGGGATTTATATAGTTAAAATGTGCAAGCCCAACAGAAGAAAAGCCTTCCTGCTTTAACTCTTTTATCGAAGAATATAAGGTGCCATAAGTGCCACCCCATCCAATTACCAGTAAATCGCCTTCATCAGCAAATTCAGTTTTCAGTTTTGGGATATAATTTTCAACTCTCTTTACCTTTTCAGCTCTGACACTGGTCATGTGTTCATGATTCTCGGGGTTATAAGAAACCTGACCAGTCACTTTATCTTTTTCCAGGCCACCTACTCTGTGTTCCAATCCAAATGTTCCCGGAATTGCCCAGTCGCGTGCTAAAGTTTCTTCATCTCTTTCATAAGGATTCCATGTTTCTTTTGCTTCTTTTATCAGCTTGCTTTTTATCTCGGGCATTTCAGATACAGATTGTATTTTCCAGGGTGCAGAACCATTGGCAATATAACCGTCGGTCAATAGGATTACCGGAGTCATATGTTCAATAGCCAGTTTTGCTGCTTCATATGCATAATTAAAGCAATTAGACGGAGTACTGGCTGCTATAATAATAACCGGACTCTCACCATTTCTACCATACAACGCCTGGAATAAATCTGACTGTTCAGTTTTAGTAGGCAGGCCCGTAGATGGCCCTCCTCTTTGAACATCAACCACAACTAATGGTAATTCCAGAATCATGGCCAATCCCAGAGCTTCACCTTTTAAAGCCAAACCCGGGCCAGAAGTTGTCGTGATCGCTAAATCACCAGCAAAAGCCGCACCAATTGCAGATGTGATTCCGGCTATTTCATCTTCCGCTTGTAAGGTTTTAACTCCAAAGTGTTTATGCTTTACCAGTTCATGAAGAATATCAGAAGCAGGAGTAATGGGGTATGAACCCAAAAATAGTTCCAGACCAGATTTTTCAGCAGCAGCTAAAAATCCCCAGGCAGTGGCCGTATTTCCCATTACTATTCTGTAAGTACCTGCCGCCATTTTAGCAGGAGCAACTGTATACGAATTGGGAATTAATTCAAGGGTTTCCGCAAAAAAGAAACCTGCATTTAACACCTTTGTATTCGCTTCTATTAATTCTGGTTTGGATTTAAATTTTTTATTGAAAAATTCTATGGTATGCTCTGTAGATCTGTTGTACATCCAATAGACTATTCCCAGGGCAAACATATTTTTACTCCTGGTGATACTTTTATTGTCTAGTCCCTCAACCTCTTTTAGCGTTTCTTTTGTGAGTGAGGTCATGGCAACTTCTATGACCACATAATTCTCCAAACTTCCATCTTCCAAGGGGTTGGATTCATACTGCGCTTTTTCTAAATTCTTTTTGGAGAAGGCATCTGTATCAACTATTACGGTATGACCTGGTTTTAACGCATGTAAGTTAGTTTTGAGCCCTGCAGGATTCATGGCAACCAAAAGGTCGACATTTTCGCCGGGGGCACTTATTTCAACACTGCCAATATGGACCTGAAAACCCGATACACCATAAAGGCTCCCTTGAGGGGCTCTAATTTCTGCCGGGTAGTTAGGGAAAGTGGCAATATCATTACCGAACATCGCAGATGTGTCAGAAAATTGAGTTCCGGTCAATTGCATACCATCGCCGGAATCACCAACAAATCTTACAACTACGGCTTCCAGTACCTCTTGTTTTTGTTTTGTTTTTGTAGCAATCATCTATACATGTTTATTTTTTGCTTATTTTTAACCTACAATGCCGTCTTATCAAAAATATTGGTGCCAAATATAAATTGGACATTTATAAAGAAATATGACTTTTATCATTAGACGGGTATTTGTGGTACATTAAATTTACGGACAATTATTTCAAAAACATATAATTATGGCTATTATCATAACCGATGAATGTATTAACTGTGATGCTTGCGTTTCAGAATGCCCTAATAACGCAATTTATGAACCAGATCAGGAGTGGTCGTATTCAGACGAAACCGCTTTGAGTGGGATGATAAAAACTCCAGCAGGACAAGAAGTTGATGCTGATGCCGAAAATGAACCTGTTTCGGACGAGTTTTATTTTATTGTTACCGATAAATGTACAGAGTGTAAAGGTTTTCATGACGAACCTCAGTGCGCTTCTGTTTGTCCGGTGGATTGTTGTGTTCCTGATGAGGACCACGTTGAAACTGAAGAAGAACTATTAGCAAAAAAAGTTTGGATGCATGGTGAATAACACTTTGTTTCTAACATAAATCTAAACAAACGCCCGATTGAATTTCAATCGGGCGTTTCTCATTTAATGGATTAATCAAATCATCTGAGATAGCGCTCGCCCTTTTCTTCTCAGAATTCACATTCTTAAATCTACTTTTTTTGGTAAAATAATACCTGACATTTGTCATAGAATACCTTTGGTAATAGCCCTAATTTTATCCAAAATCTAAAACTAATACTACTTGTAGTTGTAGGAACAAAAATTTGTTATAAATGCACTTAAATTTTCCTAATCTGCTAGTTTCTGCATTAATAAAATCACGATGATGAAAAAATTTCCAAAGTTAATTTGTGATGCTAACGAGGCTGTTGCGCGTGTTGCTCATAAAACCAATGAAGTATGTGCAATCTATCCTATAACCCCGGCTTCGCCTATGGGGGAACATGTAGATGTTTATAGTTCTAAAGGGCAAAATAATATTTGGGGTAATATTCCCCGCATAGTTGAAATGCAAAGTGAAGGGGGAGCTGCCGGTGCGGTACACGGCTCTTTGCAGGCAGGGGCATTAACCACTACGTTTACTGCATCCCAGGGTTTACTTCTAATGATTCCCAATATGTATAAAATTGCAGGTGAATTGTTGCCTTCTGTAATTCACGTGGCAGCTAGAACAGTTGCAACCCATGCCCTGTCTATTTTTGGTGATCACTCTGATGTAATGGCAACAAGACAAACTGGTTTTTCCATGCTGTTTGGAGGGTCTGTTCAGGAAGCCATGGACTTTGCTCTAATTTCTCAAATAGCGTCTTTGCGCACTAGGGTTCCTTTTTTAAATATTTTTGATGGTTTCAGGACCTCACACGAAATATCCAAGATTGATGCAATTCCGGATGATATAATTGTAGCAATGATGCCTGAGGATAAGATCATGGAACATAAAAAAAGATCTTTAGATCCAGATCATCCTGTTATAAGAGGAACATCTCAAAACCCTGATGTTTTCTTTCAGGCCAGGGAGGCATCTAATCCCTTCTATGAAAAAGTGCCTGGAATTGTTCAGGAAGTAATGGATGAATTTTACAAGCATACCGGAAGAAGGTACAGCCTATTTTATTACTTGGGACACCCTGAGGCCGAGCGGGTTATTGTAATTATGGGATCTGGCCAGGGGGCTGTAAGAGAAGCTGTTGAGGCAATGGCAAATAAAGATGAGAAGGTTGGCGTAGTGTTTGTTCGTTTATACAGACCATTTTCTGTAACTCATTTTATAGAAAGTCTACCTGTATCTGTAAAGAAAATTGCAGTTCTGGACAGAACTAAAGAGCCGGGAAGCATCGGGGAACCATTGTATCAGGATGTGATTACTGCCCTTGCAGAGAGCGACAGAAATATAGCGGTTACAGGAGGCAGATACGGTTTGTCTTCTAAAGAATTTACACCTCAGATGGTAAAAGGTGTATTTGATGAACTAACGAAGGAAAAACCCAAAAATCATTTTACCGTTGGTATAAATGACGATATATCTCATACCAGTCTGGAATCCGATGATAATTTTAAAGTGAAAAGTACAACTTTCAATTGTATGTTCTATGGTCTTGGATCAGATGGTACGGTTGGAGCAAACAAAAACTCCATTAAAATAATTGGTGATACCACGGATAATTATGTTCAGGGCTATTTTGTCTATGATTCAAAAAAAGCAGGTGCACAAACTATTTCGCATTTGCGCTTTGGCCCGGAACCAATATATTCCTCCTACTTAATTGATAAAGCCGATTTTATAGCAAGTCATCAATTTAATTTTATTGAAAGATATGATATGCTTGCCGATTTAAAACCCGGAGGAACCTTCTTGTTAAATTCTCCTTTTTCCAAAGAGGAAATTTGGGACAAACTTCCCAAAAAGATGCAGGAGGGAATCATTGAAAAAGAGGCAAAATTTTATGTAGTAGATGCTACAAAAGTGGCGCAAGAAGCCGATCTTGGCAAAAGGACAAATACGGTATTACAAACTTGTTTCTTTGCAATATCTGGTATCCTGCCAAAGGATGAGGCCATTCAGAAAATAAAAGATGCCATTGTTAAATCATATGCTCACAAAGGTGATGCTGTAGTTCAGATGAACTTTAATGCAGTTGATAAATCACTAGAGAATTTATATCAGGTAGACTATCCAAAAGAAGTGAGTAGTGAGAAAGGTTTACTTTCCGCAATGACAAATGCGCCGGATGGTTTTGTTAAGAATGTACTTGAAAAAATATTAGGAGGGCATGGAGACGAATTGCCAGTCAGTGCATTTCCCGTAGATGGAACCTTCCCGACCGGTACTACGCAATATGAGAAGAGCGGAATAGCTAATTTTATTCCTATATGGGATGATGAAATACTGTGTACTCAGTGTAATAAGTGTGTGGCCATATGTCCACATGCTGCAATTAGAGCCAAAGTCGTCCCTAATAAGGTTATGGCAGATGCTCCGGGTAGTTTGAAATCAGTTCCTGCCAAGGGAAGGCCATTTACCGCAGATACAGAATCTTATGTATTACAGGTATCTCCTGAAGATTGCACAGGGTGTGACCTTTGTGTAGCTGTTTGTCCTGCTGAAAGTAAGGAAATCGAGAATTTTAAAGCCATCAATATGAGGAAGAAACTCGATTTTGATGAGGTGGAAAATGTAAACTGGGATTATTTTATCAATATGCCGGACTATGACAGAACGGCCTTACAAATCACCAATGTCAAAGGTTCTCAGTTTTTAGAGCCGCTGTTTGAATTTTCAGGTGCCTGCTCTGGATGTGGTGAGACTCCTTATATTAAAATGCTAACCCAATTATACGGTGATAGTATTCTCATAGCCAATGCAACAGGTTGTTCCTCAATATATGGAGGGAATCTTCCAACAACTCCTTATAAAACCAACAAGGAGGGAAGAGGTCCTGCTTGGGCAAATTCCTTATTTGAAGACAATGCCGAATTTGGTTTTGGAATGAAACTGGCCTTAACCAAGAAGCAGGAAATTGCAGTTAATATGTTAAAGCAGCTTAAAGATGTAGTAGGGGTTGAATTAACAGAAGCCATTCTTAACAATCCGGAAGAAACGGAAGCGGAACGAAGCCAGAAATTTGCTGATATTGATAAACTTGAAGAAGTATTGTCAAAGAAAAAAGATAATCCCGCTGCTGTTAAACTAAGTCAACTTACAGAATATCTCCGTAAAAAGGGAGTCTGGATACTTGGTGGCGATGGTTGGGCTTATGATATAGGGTTTGGAGGCGTTGATCATGTCCTGGCATCAGGTGAAGATGTGAATATTATGGTTCTTGATACCGAGGTGTATTCTAATACAGGAGGTCAGACATCTAAAGCTACTCCTTTAGGGGCAAGTGCTAAGTTTTCGGTATCCGGAAAACGAACAGGTAAAAAAAGTCTGGCACTTCAGGCGGTTTCTTATGGGAATGTATATGTGGCTCAGGTAGCAATGGGTGCAAAGGATCTTCATACACTCAAAGCCATTGAAGAAGCTGCAGCATATCCGGGGCCATCGCTAATTGTAGCTTATTCGCACTGTGGTGAACACGGATATGATCTAAAAGATGGGGCAACGCAGCAGCAAAAAGCGGTTGAGACCGGATATTGGCCATTGTTCAGGTTTGATCCTTCTAAACCTAAAGGAAAAAAGTTTAGATTAGATTCGAAGGCACCTACTGCTCCGCTAAGTGATTTTATGTATAACGAAACCCGTTTTACAAGGGTAGTAAAAGAAAATGCAGAATTAGGTGCAGAACTCCTGAAGCAGGCTCAGGAAGAGGTAGAAACCAAATGGGAACGCCTGGAACTTTTTAGAGATATGTAATTCTGTTATTCAGAAATTTAAATAAATATAAATGTAGTATTTAAAGTCAATTCTAAATTAACACAGTTTATGGAAGACAAAGCAAAAAGACTCTATGAGACTGCCATTCAAAAACTGAAAGAGGCTAATGATGAATTGTGCAGACCTGAGGAAGACGTTGTTGCTTTTATGGTATGCCAGAATTCTCATATTGCCATCGATAATTACCTAAAGGGGTTTTTAATTGAAAATGATATAGAGCCGGACGCAAGCGCATCTGTTGATAAGTTATATGAACAATGTAAAGCTGTGAACAGGAATTTTGAAAAAGTAAATTTATCCGGCTTTGAATGCGAGGCTCATCAATTAGATTCAAGATTCTGCAGTGGTCTATCCAACGTTAGTAGATGTTTTGACATTGCAGATAGCCTGGATACATTTCTTAGGGAGGAAAAAATCATTAGTTAAGAGCTATAGTAATTTCTTTCGATAAAAAGAACCTATACTTGGGACAACAATATGCGCTATTCGTCCTAGAATACTTCATATTGCCATAATCTTTTCATTACTTGTAATAAACCATTAATATTCAAGAAAATGAAAAAATTATTTATGATTATGGTAATGGCCCTGTTCACTACCATCGCAATCGGGCAGGATGAAAAACCCCTGTTCCTTCAATTCGGGTTTATGCATGTAGATGAAGACCAGCAAGATGCATATGCGGAAACAGAGGCATTTTGGGAAAAAGTTCACGAACAAAGGGTTAAAAATGGGGACTGTATAGGTTGGGATCTTTGGCGTCTTGAACCGAGTGGACAAAAACAGGGGGCTCAATTTTTGACAGTAAGTCTGTACAATGACCCGGTTAAAATGATGGATGGAGGCGATTTTATGAAGGCGTGGAATGATGCTTACCCTAATCTGTCAGATTCAGAAAGCGAGGAAAAAATGGCCATGACAGTAAAAAGCCGGGATCTTACACATGTGGTATATCTTAGTGAAATAGATAAGACTAATGATACTTTTGATATGCCTATTGGAACTTTAGCGATTATCAACTTCATGAAGGCAAAACCCGGGCAGGCAGCAGCCTATGAAAAAATGGAATCAGAAGTTTTTAAGCCAATGCATCAAAGTGATGTGGATTCGGGAGGCAGGGCTAACTGGGGATTGTTAAGAAATATGTTAGGTTATGGAACAGAGTCATATGCCACCCATATTACAGTGGATATGTATACGGGTTATGATCAATTCTTTAATGCAGGTAACAATGCACCAGCATCCGACGCACAACAAAAAGCATATGAGGAAATGACTGCGCTCAGGGACCTTAAGTCCGTGACTATGGCCACTTTAGTTAGAAAAGTTCGTTAAATTTTTAGATTAGCTTAACTATTATTTGATTCAAATCCTCCCAAATTACCGGGAGGATTTTTTTGTAATTAACTCCAGGTTTTTCTAAGAAATCGAATGAAGTTCACATGCATAATATTTTCAATATCCCCGGTGTTATAACCCCTTTTATGAAGCAAATCCGGGAGTTTCTGTAAATCGGCAATGGTATCTATATCTGCCGGACTTTGCTCTTTGCCAAATCCGCCATCGAGATCGGTCCCAATCCCCACATGTAAGGCGTTCCCTGCAAGTTGACAAATATGGTCTATATGATCAACCATTATTTCTAAGGTTACCCCCATGGCTTCAGGGGTCGATTTACCGCGTACCCAGTTTGGAACCATCATCCAGGTATCCAGGGCAATACCAATAACTGCATCCCTTTTTATAAGTTCAATGATTTGTTCATCTGAAAATTGCCTGTTATGGTTTACCAAAGCCCTGCAATTATTATGGCTGGCCCAAAGTGGACCCTGGTAGGCCTTCATGGTTTCCCAAAAACTTTCATCGCATAAATGGGTAGTGTCTAAAATAATATTTAATCGTGCTATCTCTTTTAAAAGCTCCTTTCCTTTATTGCCAATTCCCCCAATGGAATTTGTGCCGTGAGCATAGGTTCCGGGCCCATAATGAGCAGGCCCAATGGCCCGTAAGCCTTGCTGATAACTTTTCTCCAGATGATCAAGTGTAATAATAGAGTCGGCTCCTTCGAGACTTAAAATATATCCGATAGGTTTTTTATGCTTAGCGGGAGAATTCCAGAGATCCAGATGCCTGTTCAATTCTTCTTTGTTCGTAATCTGGGTCAATTCTCCAATAGCTTCCATTGTCCGGTACCACGCGAGTTGACCTTGAGTTTGCGCCCAGGCCTGGTGAGGGGAATTCCATCCGGGTAGATGACTATCTTTTTTTACAAAACGCGCAATCTGAGTGGCCATGCAAATGCCAATATTGCCCTTTCTCATAGCGTCAAAAGAAACTGTATTTTTACCCCTATCCGGTTTGTCCGTCATCTCTGTCTCTTTTGCACGGATATCCTCAACGGACCAGCTAAGATCCCGGTTCCATTCCATTGCGTTCATTGCCAAATCAAGATGTGCGTCAAAAATAAACATATGTATTTTTATATTTGGATTTGATGATCTCTTGCGGCAATTTGCCATGCTCCTGTTATCTGAGAGTCCTCAACCGTCAGAACTTTTGAATATTTAGCCACAGTGGGGCAAATATGCATGGGAATGCCATAAAAGACATCACCTATTCTTAAGTTTTCACTTTTGGAATAACGAAGTACTAAATGTTCTTCACTTTGACCAATTTGTTCTGCATCTTCCAATCCAAAGATTTTCACCCTAGGTAAATCCATCTCAGGAGCTATGGCTTTATGCCCCAGATCTAAACAGATAATTCCTTCTTTGGGTTTACTGATAATTCTGGTAAGTAACACCGCCGCCGGTAAAAATGGCATATCCCTAAAAGAAGTTCCATAGCGCTCATCCCAAAGCACTGTTGTTCCGGGACTGGTTTCGATATTTTGTCTTGCCGCATGAATTGGAAATGTAGGCGATCCTCCCATAACTAGTGTTTCTACTTCTAAACCACAAGCTTTAATTTTGTTTTTAAGACTAATAACCAAATCAAAAGCAGCATCACAAGCCTGTTTTCGAAGTTTTATATCTGTATTCCTGATATGGCCATCATATGCATGCATTCCACGGGCATATAGGTTTGGGTCTACTGCAATTTGCTTGAACAATTTAACGGCATTGTCATTGGGTTCTATCCCTGTTCTGTTCATACCGGTATTGAGGTCCAGGAATAATGGTACAATTATCTTGTTGAAAGCGGCCATTTCTGAAATAAGGCCAACAGTAAATTCATTATCCACAATAGTAGAAAATACTGAATTGGGATAAGTGGCAATCAGTTTAAAGAACCTGTTTAAATTAGCACCAACAGGCTGCATGGACAATAGAATGTCTTTGGCATCACATTGTGCTAAAAGCTCCGCTTCTGCAATAGTGGCACATTTAAATTTTTGTATACCATGTTGCATTTGCATCTCTATAATCTCGGCCGTCTTATGGGTTTTTATATGCGGACGAAGCCTGGTTACATCTCCTATAATTGAAATCATCAATGCAATGTTTTTTTCAATTCTATCCGGATATACCAACAAGGTGGGAGAAACAATTTCCTCGGGATTATTAAGTTCATACCAATTTTTACCTGCCATTTTGAATCTGTTTAATGCAGCTGAAACATGGCTTCAATTTCAACCGGGATATTACCCGGCAACATCATACCCACGGCACTTCGGACACCTACTCCATTATCGGTACCAAAAACATCTGCCATTAACTCGCTAAAACCATTAATAACTAAAGGGTGTTGTCCAAAATCAGGTGTAGAGTTCACCATCCCCAATACCTTTACGACTCTTTTAATCTTGTCTAAATCTCCAAAATGTGTTTGTATCGTAGAGAGCATAGTTAAACCAACCTGTTCTGCAGCTAGTTTGGCCTGCCCCAGGGTAAGATCTTCACCAACCCTCCCGGTGATTAATGTTCCATCTGATTGCATAGGTCCCTGTCCGGATACATAAAGAAAGTTGTCTACTACCAGGATGGGTTTATATAGTCCAGCAGGAGGTGGAGCAGGAGGTAATTTTAACCCCAATGATGCTATTCGTTGTGAAGGTAAATTGTTCATATGCTTGTTTTAAATGAATGTGTTTAAGATCAATACTCCAATAAGTCCCATTACTCCAACCATAGTCTCCATAACAGTCCATGTTTTAAGTGTATCTCTAACAGACAAATTAAAATACTCTTTAAACAACCAGAAGCCTCCATCGTTGACATGTGATAACATTAAACTTCCTGATCCAATGGCCAGTACCATTAATTCCGGACTAACACCTGTATTGGATACGAGGGGTAATATTATTCCCGCAGCAGTTAATCCTGCCACCGTGGCAGATCCCACACAGACCCTGATCACCGTTGCTATGAACCAGGCCAATATTAATGGAGAAATCGTAGATCCACTCAGCATATAGGCTATGTAATCACTTACACCACTATCTACCAGGACCTGTTTTAAAGCACCAGCACCTGCTATAATCAAAAGTACCATTGTAATTCCTGAAATGGAACTGCCTACAGACCCCATGATTTCGGGCATTTTTTTACCACGTGCTAATCCCAGGGTGTAGATTGCAACCAGTACAGAGATAAGCATCGCTATTACAGGATTGCCAAGAAAATCTATAATCGGCTTAAGATAGAAATCTTTGGAAAGAAACAGATCTGCTAAGGTGGCAATTCCAATAAGCAGGATGGGTAATAAAGCAGTAAAGATGCTAATTTGCATTCCCGGCATTTCATGATCTTCCAGTATTCTGGGATTTACAAATTCCTTAAGAGGGGTTGCTTTTATATTTTTTATCGTCCTGGAAAATAATGGGCCGGCAACAATTATTGCCGGGATAGCCACGATGATCCCATATAACAAAGTTTTACCCAGATCGGCATCAAACATTATTGCTATGGCTGTGGGAGCAGGATGGGGGGGAAGATATCCATGTGTAACGGATAGTGAGGCCAGCATAGGTAAACCTACATATAAAAGGGGAAGCCTGGTTGAGGCCGCCACTGTAAATACCAGAGGTATTAAAATAACAAAGCCTACAGAATAGAACATAGGGATACCAACAATGAATCCGGTTAGTACAAGGGCCCACTGTATATTTTTTATACCAAACTTACTTACAAGTTTTGAAGTTATGCGTTGTGCTGCTCCGCTATCGGCAACCAATTTGCCCAACATGGCACCAAAGCCTAAAATCATTACTAAAAATCCCAAAGTACTCCCTATTCCGTTCTGGATAGATTGTACCACGTCTTCAAGCTGCATTCCCTCTGCAATACCCACAAATAATGAAACAAGGATAAAAGTTATAAATGCATTGAGTTTGAATTTGGCAATCAGGATAAAGAGAAGTATTATCCCTATAATTACTATAACTAGCGGCATATGGGTTGTTGGTTATGATCTTTGAAGTACTAAATATACTATTTCATAAAAGAAATAGTAGCGTTTGGCCTAAACAAAAATAAAGGGCCATTTTGGCCCTGATTATTTTAACTTTTACTTTCGGGAGAAATATATTTATATACGAGTCCCGCTATTAAGGCACCTACTATTGGAGCTACCCAAAAAAGCCATAACTGGCCAATGGCCCAGTCGCCGGCAAATAAAGCCTGACTTGTACTTCTGGCTGGATTTACAGAGGTATTAGTAACAGGGATACTTATTAGGTGGATTAGTGTTAGTCCAAGTCCTATGGCTATACCAGCCATTCCTTTTGGAGCTTTGGAATGCGTAGCTCCTAGAATAATGATCAGGAACATAAAAGTCATTACTACCTCTGTAATAAGAGCGGCTAACATACTGTAACCACCCGGGGAATGTTCCCCATAACCATTGCTGGCGAATCCTCCAACTTCAAATCCGGGTTTTCCGGTAGCAATTACGTATAATATTCCTGCTCCTGCAATACCCCCCAATACCTGCGCAATTATGTAAGGAACTAATTCCTTACTTTCAAAACGGCCACCTATCCATAGCCCTATAGAAACTGCAGGATTAAGGTGGCAACCTGAAATATGCCCAATGGCGTAGACCATAGTCAACACGGTAAGACCAAATGCAAGGGATACTCCCAAGAAACCAATTCCAAGTTCCGGATACGCTGCGGCCAGGACGGCACTTCCGCATCCACCAAGCACCAGCCATAGGGTGCCGATAAATTCTGCTAGTAGTTTTTTCATTTTTTGTTTTGTTGGTTAATTAATAATTTTTATCAAGATAAACATTTTTACTAAAGATTGGAATTGAATACCGGATTAGAAAATGATACTATTTAAGAAAAAATTTCAATTAATAAATATTGAATTGCTTTTATTATCTTGTGATGGAAAACATCAATTTTGGCCATTTACGTGGCTCTATCAAGTAGGCAAAACGTGATAAATGTCATAGGAAACGTAGGTTTCTGAGTCTAGTTTTGACCAGTTTTATCCTATTTATTAAGCTATTATTTATCTTACTATTCATAAAGTTTTTGTTAGTATTGAACACGTTAATTTTACAAATCCTTTGCACATGAAATAAATGATTAAGCCTGAATACTATTACTTTATCTAGTAATACATTATAATCTAAAAATTGCTTTAAAAGTTCTTTTAAGAGAACAACTAATTAACAACTTTAACTAAACAATATGACTGAAACTAAAGGAAAATGGCAATTAAAACACAGTGTTGTGTTTATGCGCGTACTTATTGGCTGGCATTTTTTGTATGAAGGTGTCGTAAAGCTTTACAATCCTGATTGGACTTCATTTGGCTATCTGGCAACGGCCCAAGGTCCATTTAAACCTTTATTCCTTATAATAGCCAAAGAACCGATAATTGGTTGGGCAGACACCCTTAATTGGTTGGCACTTATGTTTGTAGGGATTACTCTTTTGTTAGGGATATTTGAGAAAAAAGGCGCTTTAGTGGGTATAATTCTACTCGCTTTGTATTATTGGGCACATCCTCCTTTCCCCTGGTTAATGCAAGTAAATGTTGAAGGAAGTTATTGGTTTGTAAATAAAAATTTAATAGAACTTGCCGCCTGCATGGTTATTTATCAATATCCTACCGGACAATACTTCGGTCTAAAATACTTATTTAATAAAAAAAATGAACAAACTAAAACTGAAACCTTATGAAATGGTCTAGAAGAGATGTAATTAAAGGCTTAGGCGGAATCCCAATACTTGGTGCTGTCTGGTGGGCAGGTGCTTCAAATGCGGTTTCCAAAAACAGGGAGCGCACAGCCATACTGGAACAATTAAATATACAGCCTTCATTGCCTTCTGCAGTAAAAGCAATTAGCGGTGATCCCATAAGAGTAGGAATTATTGGTTTTGGTATTCGGGGAGAACAATTAATCAGAGCATTAGGATTTGCAACCAAAGAATGGTTGGAAGAAATGAGATTAGCTGCAGAGGAGGATCCGAATCACTCCAGTTTGGAAGATTTTATGAATCAGGATAAACTGAATGTAAAACTTACGGCAGTTTGCGATGTGTATGATGTTAGGGCAGACAGGGTAATTAATTCTTTTTCTACCGAGGATAACAAGGTGATTAGATTTAGGACGCATCAGGAAATGATCCGCAGCGGGAAAGTAGATGCGGTAATTATAGCTACCCCGGATCACTGGCATGCCCCTATGGCCATAGATGCTCTTGAAAATGGGATACATGCCTATGTGGAAAAACCGATGACGCATACCGTAGAAGAGACATACAGGCTAAAAGAAGTCGCTGAAAAGTCTAAAGCATCACTAATGGTTGGCCACCAACACAGACAAACTTTAAGTTTTCAAACGGCTCAGGATATTGTAACCAAAGGGGTACTTGGTCACATATCTCTTGTCCAGACCAATACCAACAGGAACGATGATAATGGCGCATGGAATTATAACATAGAAGACGAGGCAAATCCTCAAACCATAGATTGGGATCTCTTTTTAGGTTCTGCACCACAAATACCCTTCAATAAGAATCACTTTTTCAGGTGGAGAAAATGGTGGGCATACGGATCCGGTCTATCCGGAGATTTATTAACCCACGATTATGATCGTCTTAACTGTGTATTGCAAATGGGTATCCCTTCATCCGTAATGGCTTCAGGAGGAATTTATACTCATAATGACGGTCGTAATGTTCCCGATGTATTACAGGTAAATATGGAGTTTCCACAATTTAGTACAGGTAGTAGTCAGAAAAAGGGCAAGGAAAAAGGAATGACTTTTGTCTACAGTGCAACTCTTGGAAATGGCTTTAACAGGCCAACTATTCTTATGGGACATGATGGTACCTTGGAATTAGGCAATCGGCTCACGGTATGGCCCGATAGCAGCTCTACAAAGTATGCAGATCAGATTGAATCTGAGAAAATGAAACCATCGGTTCCGGTTTACAGCTACAATCCCGGGGCCAGTGTGCCAGACGCGGTTTCCTCGGCAACGTCGCAATATTTTGCGGATAAGGGTCTAATGTGGACCTATATTAATGGCGCAAGAGTTGATTCAACATTTCTTCATTTAAGGGAATGGCTTAGCAGTGCCCGTAACGGAGGTGCAGTGAGTTGCGGAATAAAGGAGGGATTTGAAGAAGCAATATCAGCTCATATGGCAGGACTTTCAGTTAAACTTGGAATACGAATTAAATGGGACGCTGCTGCACAGCGAATTGTGCCGATTGAAGGAATTGATTTTGACGAGGTGCTATTATCCAATACTTAATAAGGAAAGGCGCATCCCACATAAGTGAATCTGCTAGATTATAATTCAGGTAATCAGGACTCTTTTTAGTCCTGATTACTTTTTAATAGCCCATTTTTTGAATAGCAAAATTTATGATATCATTGATCTAACCTGATAAATATCATATTATCTACATTTCACATGACGTAATTTTGGGTATATCATAATTCAAATAGTCATGCAAGTCAAAAAAAACCCAAAAGTCGATTTAAATAGAAATAGAGGGCTGTATTTTGTAATAGGACTTACAGTCGTTCTGTTTTTGACCTGGCGTGCTTTAGAATACAAATCGTATCCTACAGACACCATAACTCTGGACATTGCGCAGGCCGTAGATGACCTTAAAGAAGATGTACCGGTAACAGAGATTATAAAAACAACACCACCACCACCACCACCTGCTGCTCCTGAAGTAATTGAAGTCGTAGAAGACACAGAGGAAATAGAAGAAACAATTATTGAGAGTACAGAAACTAGTCAGGAATCAGTGATTGAAGAGGTAATGGACGTTGATGATGTTGAAGTTGGAGAAGAAGAAGAGGATATCGTAGTCCCCTTTGCAGTCATAGAAAATGTTCCAATTTATCCCGGTTGTGAAAATGCAAAAGGCAATGATGAACGTAAAGCTTGTTTTCAAAAAATGATACAAGCCCATATTGTTAAAGAATTTACTTATCCCGAGAGTGCCCTTGAACTGGGAATTAAAGGAAAAGTATTTGTACAATTTATGATTAATTCTAAAGGAGTAGTAGAGTCAATAAGGACAAGGGGTCCAGATAAACTATTGGAGAAAGAAGCACATCGAATTATTGCTTCACTCCCTAATATGACTCCGGGGATGCAACGCGGAAAATCTGTAAAAGTTCCATATAGTATACCTATTAACTTTATGATTCAATAGAAATAGATCACATGACTATTTCCTGAGGATTGATTCAACTAATACCGAGGTATTGGAAAGAATCAATCCTCATTTTGGCTATAGTCCACTAACTTCTGTGGTCCTTCGAGTAATACCCGTACAATTTGAAGCGTACCATCTTCCTTAGTTGCGATCTGCCATTTTATAAGAGAAATTTCTCCATATACTATTTCAATCCCCGTAATACTTCTGGGGTGCACACAACTACCATCGTTAAATAAAGGGATATCACCGGGTTCAGGGAATCTGGGCCTATGGGTATGACCCATCACGGTTATTTTTAAGTTATTTCGCAGAATCCATTTCTTGATCCTTTTCTCCACCTTTATTAATTCACGGTTGTTCCTGGCCGGACTTGTGGGATCCGCTATTCCCCAAACTTGCAAGGGTTTCCAAAGAATGCGAACCATGAATCGATTAAATCGCCATCCGTGATAATTCATAAAATCGGCCTGATGCCCGTGAGTTAAAAATAACTCCTGACCACTCTCTCTGTGTTTTAAAACTATAGCCTCATGAAACTTCAATTTATCTAATAAAGCAGCTTCTTTTTCATCTTTGGGTTCAAAGTAGGTATAAAGATTTTTTTTTACATATTCCGGGTTTCGATAAACCATATCGTGGTTCCCGTATATCATATGCAACTTGTTTTCCTCGTGAAAAAGCTTCATTAGCAGGTAAATATTCTTATGGGCTTCAAAAATTGGTTCAAAAGTTAAATTCTCCCAGAGTTCATCGCCATCTCCAAGTTCACAGTATTGAAAGCCATTATTATAATAATGCTTTAAAGCGTGATAATAGATATTTCTGTTATTGGCAAACTCATCTGCAAAACTATTGTCTCCCCGGTGACAATCACTAAAAAGAATAAACTTGGAGGAGTCGTCAAAGGCTATGATTTTGGCCCTTTTGTAAGCGTTATTAAGTCTGTTATCTGAAGACATTATTATAATTTGTATAAATATCCAAAAAATGCACCGAACAACGCTAAAATTACTTTAACAAAAAGAAATCGAATAGTTTTGTAATTTTACGGTCAATCTGTAGACATATATTATTATGGGATCTATAAATAAAGATATGCCGCTGGAAATGTTAATTAGCTTCGATAAGCTATTACAGCGGTATGATACTATGGCCAAAAGTGATGATGCGTTTTTATCATCCCGGGCTAAGTATGTACTGGAAGCTCAGGCACCATTTCCTGAATTAAGGGATGGTTTTTCGGATATTAAACTTCTTGAAAAACACAAAGATGTTATTCGTATTATTCTGCAGGATTCATTTGCCGAGGTATTGAGCGAGAATGAAATTAAGGCTGCTTCTCTACCTTATTTTGATATTGTATTTAATAAGTCCAAAAGATTTCAGAAAATTTTAGAAAATGCCGGTAAGGATTTTAAACCTTTTATACGCAATCAGGATGAAGGGATAGATTATATTATGGCCAGTACAGTAATTCTTAAATTCCATTATGGATTTAACCTCGATTTTAGTAGACCGTATTTCTATGATATACCAGATGCTAATGGAGTTATGCATCATTATCGCATTTTATACAATGCTGATTTTATGGATATATTACCAACAGATTTGGCAAAAGAGATAACCCAGACAGATGTTGATAAACTATTAGAAAATCCGGAAGATCTTGAACTCTGGAAGGAAATGATACCGCCAAATAGTTTTATTTCAAAAGGCTTTGTAATATCCAATATGTTTGATGTTACTGCAGAGCATACCATATCTGAAATTAAATCAAATCTTATCTCAAGTGATAAAAGAGGAAGCGAAACCTTTATCTCTGATTTGCAGGAGACCTTCAGATCATTCTTTAAAGTAAAAGAGTTAAAAATAGGTTTTGTCACTTATAATTCAAAAGATGATCAGTTAGAACGAGTATATGGCAATGGAATAGAAAGCTTTCTCCTTAAAGAGAAAGATAACGAGTTGTGCAATAATGCCCTGTGCATCGGTTCCTATGATAAAATAGTGAATGAGAAAGGCTATTTTGCCGTACCTGACGTTGATAAATATTTTAAATTATCAGAAGGGATTGCGCCCTACAAAGGATTGCATGAACAGGGAATAAAAAGCGCCATTTTTGCTCCTATCGTCAATGAAGGAGAACTTTTAGGAGTGTTGGAACTTGTGTCCACTAAAAAAAATCAATTAAACGGAGTTAATGCAACCAAGCTGGATGATGTAATGCCCTATATTGTTGCCGCCGTAGTGCGCTCCAAAATTGAAGAAGAAAATTTAATCGATGCCATTATTCAAAATGAATGTACTTCTGTACACAAATCCGTTCACTGGAGATTTGAAGAAGAAGCCAAACAATTTATTATCGACGGCCTTGAAGGCAGGCAACCTTCATTTAAAGAAATAGTTTTTAAGGATGTATATCCTCTATATGGGCAAATAGACATTAAAGGTTCTTCCCAGGCTAGGAATACAGCTATTCAACGAGATCTGATGATTCAATTATCGAATATCAAAGAAGTATTGAATGCTGCATTGAAAATTGAAAAATTACCGGTATATGAGGAACTTATATACAGAATTGACAATTTTATTGAAGACATAAAAGAGACCTTATTTTCGAATAGTGAACAGACCATTTTTGACTTCGTCTATGCAGATGTAATACCAATCTTCAATCATCTTAAAAAACAAAGCAAAGAATTGGCTAAAATGGTTGAAGAATATGAAAATACCATTAATCCGGAAACACATTCTTATTACGATCACAGGAAACAATATGATGATAGTGTGATGCTGATTAATAAAAAACTGGCATCTGTAATTGACAAGCATCAGGAAGAGGCACAGGAGATGTTTCCTCACTTTTACGAACGCTATAAGACAGATGGGATAGAACACAATATGTATATAGGTAGTTCAATTGCGAATGACAGGGATTTTGATCCGTTATACTTAAAGAATCTCAGGCTGTGGCAGCTACAGGTCATGTGCGAGATGGAAAACAAGTACTACAACCTTAAACCGGAATTGGATGTACAGCTAGACGTTGCTTCTCTTATTCTTGTATATAGTACATCCTTGTCTATTCGCTTCAGAATGGATGAAAAACAATTTGATGTAGACGGCACCTATAACGCTCGTTATGAAATAATAAAAAAGCGCATTGATAAGTCATTTATCAAAGGAACCAATGAAAGGCTAACCCAAAAAGGGAAGCTATCTATAGTTTACTCTCAGAAAAAAGATGAACTGGAATACCTGAGATATATTTCTTTTCTAAAATCCAAAGGATATTTTACTAATAATATTGAAATAGTAGAATTGGAAGGGCTTCAGGGGGTATCTGGCCTTAAAGCAATTAGGGCAGAGATTCTATACAGGAAGAACAAGGAAGATAAAAAAACCTTTACCTATGAGGACCTCATGGAAGAATTAAAAGCTTAAAATTGATGCAACATCAATAAAAGGGCTTTTTCCTAAATATTTAAAAGCTAAAGCAAAGGCGATTACTGAGACTATAATACCTACCGCAAAAATAGTATAGGTAAGGCGTAAGATTTTATATTTTCTGTGGAGCACCAATCCAAGAAAATAAAGATCCTTAGTAAGTGAACTATAGATATAATCTTTGTCCTTGGCCAATTCTTGAATAGCCCATTCATAATCTTCCAATTTCATATGATGAAAATTTCCAAAGAAAAGGAGATTCACCTTTTTATTAGTTACATCTTCCTTACTAAATTTACCGCCGGTAATATTAGGACGTGTTGCAATAACTGCCATCACCATTGAAGTAACCGTGAAAATCAGAAAAATTAGTGTTGGGTAGATGAGGTAGGTATTTGAAGGGTTATCCAATTTAGGTAATAAGTTAGATAAGACCACCGAAATTATAATCGCGTTAACGGACAGTAAAATATTTGCCTTGGTATCTGCAATGTCACTTAGGGTGATGTGGTTTTTTATGGTTACCCGAAACAAAGTTTGTATGCCCCTATCAGGGCTTTCGTTCTTATAATGGGCCTTTAATTTTTCTTTTTTCGCGAATTCCTTTTCCTTTTTTAATGCCTTTACAAGATTCCTCAGATTCTTGTCTTTTCTTTCCTGCCAGTTGGCTTTAGCATAGTCAGTATAATATCGATGTTCTGTTCTGAACATTTTGATATTCTGCTCCATCCATTCTTTAACTGAATAATCCTTGATACCCAGTAATGAAAGCTCTTCCCTGAGCAATTCACAAGTGTCCAAATAGCTTTTCTGAGCAAAATGTGAGGCATCAGCATCACGGATAATTTTTTCGCTTAAACTAATGGGTTCATTTTGCATTTTTGTGGCCATAATACAGGCCTGAACATTTTTAATTTTGGCCTCGTCATAGCCTTCCTTGGTTAGAAATTCTTTAGCTATTTTGCAACTACTTCTTTCATGCTCATCTGGCCCCATGGTATATCCTGTATCATGTAACCAGGCCGATAATAAAATGATTTCCTTTTCATTATCATCAAGTGAATTAGCTTCCGCGAGTTCCAGCGCACTCTTTACTACCCGTTGCGTATGTCTTAGGTTATGGTAAAGATATTTTGGATCTAGTTCTGTCGATAATAAATCAACAGCAAAGGCTTCAGTTTTCGCAAGAATTTCAGACATGCATCAAATTTATAAAACAAAAATTACAAATTATACGGTTTCTTCCAAAGTTATATAACTTCAACGAAGTTTATTTAAATCTGTTTAAAAATGAATAAGGAAAGTAATTCTCAGGCAATTCGCTTAATCTTAGACTAATGATCGATCTTTTGGTTAATGGTTTGCAATTCTATAAGATTTCCTATCTTAAAAGTTCTTGTCTTTTTATAACGATTTTTAAAGTCAATAAACACAGGATATTTAGGCTTTTACTTTGTATTTTAGCTTATATTTTGTGTATATAATTCATCCAAATTTAAATATCTTTCTATAAAAATGAATCGAATATTTAATTCATTTACGTTAGTAGTAAGCTTTTTAGTATTGTATTCCTGTGCTACCCACAAGTTACAGTACAATGAAGAGGCTTTGATTCCACTAGAATCTAAAAGTGAAGTGCAACACTCCTTCTATTTAATAGGTGATGCCGGGTATTCTCCCTTGGGATCAAAATCTGAGGCATTGCAATCTTTTGAAAAAGTATTGGCAAAAGCCTCAGAAAATAGTACAGCACTATTTTTAGGCGATAATATTTATCCAAAAGGTTTACCAAAGAAGGGAGCCAAGGGAAGAGAATTCGCAGAGCATCAGCTGAATGTTCAAACGGAGGTCGTAAAAGACTTTGCCGGGAGGCCAATTTTTATTCCTGGAAACCATGATTGGTATAATGAAGGCCCCAAAGGTCTTAAAAGGCAGGAAGAATATATTGAGGACAAGCTTGGGAAAAACACTTTCCTTCCGGAGGATGGCTGCCCAATACGCAAAGTTGAAATTAATGATGAGGTAGAGTTAATAATTGTGGATACCGAATGGTACCTGACCAAATGGGATAAGTTTCCAACATTAAATGATAATTGTGAAATTAGAACCCGTAACCGTTTTTTTCTTGAATATGAAAGTCTTATAAAAAAGGCCCGGGGTAAAACTACGGTTGTGGCTTTGCATCACCCAATGTTTACGAATGGCCCGCATGGC
>NZ_CAMYOM010000019.1 GCF_947260015.1 uncultured Eudoraea sp.
AAATCAATATGGAAGGTGGCTTCTGGTATACTGTTCTAGAAAGTACTGGGCAGCCTGCCATAATGCAATAGACAAGTTCTTTGTTGAGGTTATTTGGGACAATGAAAAGGATGAGATAACAGGTAAAGGAGTGTTCAAAGAAGGAGAGAGTCTGAATAAGTATAGCAATAGTCCTAAGGAGATTTAGGATTTATTTCTAATACTCAAAAATCTTGCTAGCTGCACCCAATTCAAGGTCTCCTCATTTTTGCTAAATAACCTTCAATAATACTTCATGTTTAATAATTTATTGAATCTTTTGGGAATCAAGTATTTTCTTTTTTTGTTTTTCAAATTCTTCTACCGTTATTACTCCTTCCTTTTGTAAATTTCCTAATTCCCTCAATTCATCTAGATAATTGGCTTTATGTTCTTTGCTTTTGAAATTTTCTACAATATACTTGATAAGACGCCAGAAGAGGTATCCAACCACAAAAAGAACTATCATTGGTAAAAATTGCACTATGCCTTCCATATTTCAAGATTTTAATTTGACTTTTAATCCTTGCTTTTGAAACTTTCAACAATATACTTGATCAAACGCCAGAAGAGGTATCCGAACATAATGATTACTATAATCTGAAATGGACCAATCGCCAAAGGACTAATCAATAAAATTAAATTGAACATTATTCTGAGAATTTTGAAGTGCAAGTTAAAAAATATATTCAGACCATTGTAGTCGCTATTAATGAGGCTATTTTTTATCCAGACTGAATTTTAAATGCTTTTCCTGCATTATAAATGCGTTGTAAATAATTAATTTAGGATAATAGCGCTCTACGAATACAAGATGCAATCATAAGATAAGCAATACGACACTGTATTTGCAAAGGCAAGTTTTTAGATATTTATTTGGATGGCAATACTAAGTATGTCCTTTATGCGATAGATATGTTCTTAAGGAGATTTGAATATCATCTTCAACCAACCATATATCAATTATCCCCTCTTTAACCCTAACCATTTAAGAAACCATTTTAATACTACTTATGTTCCATATTTAGCTTTTCCGGATAATAAAGATATCTGATACCTAATGATTATGGACATTGATATGATTATGGTCATTGACTTGTTCTCCTATATGCCTTACTTTAGTTGTAAGTATTTTCTTGATTATTAATTTAAATAAATAAACTCATGAGAACTATTTTATTAATTGCCATTTTAGCAGGTTTTCTTTTAAGCTGTAACGAAGATCCACTGTTAGACCCTTTGGAAGAGGCGGTGCTGGTGCAATCCGAGCAGAATTTAGCGGCTTCTAAAGCTTCTAAAGCTGTAACCAGGCCCTTAAAGATACGATCAGAAGGGACTTTCACCATTGAAGGAGAGGAATGTGCTCCTTTGGCCCAGGGTAATGTCGAGGGGATAGGTAATGCCACCCATCTAGGCAAATTTTCACTTTCAATCATTTGGTGTACCAATTTTGAAGAAATTAATACCCTTAACGGGACTCTGGTAGCCGCAAACGGAGACGAGCTATATTTCTATTCAGTCGGATCTGGCGTGGATTATACCGACTACATTTTTGATGGAGGTACAGGCAGGTTTGAATTTGCTACCGGAGATTTAAGACTGTATAGCATAGTTACTTTTACAGGACCCAATACAGGAGTCCATACCAATAATGGTGAAGGTACGTTAACGTACTAACGGTCTTTTGCCTTTTCTAAGGACATATAGGTCCATGCCCATTTTCCAAAGGACTTACTCCTTGGATAACTGACCGTTGCGAAACGGCGATTTAGACGTTTTTTCCTTTTGCAGGAGTATTAGATCATTTTGTGGAAGTTCGGTGAATTAGTTCAGAATCACAGTAAAACAACTCAATGGTTATCTGCCCTTTCCATGGCAGGCCAAAGGCGTGCGTTCTTTTCCTGGTAAAGCTCCATATCCTTAAAAATGGTGCTTAGCAATTTAATGGCCTGGAGAATATAGGGCCCTTTGTTAAGCATAACACAGTCTGTGCGTTGCGCCATAGCGGCATCGGTCATTTCGGCCCGGGAAGGAAAAGCCAAAAATCGCAGGGTTGAATTTGTAAGGCTCCATTAATGTACCCCCGCCCCTGACTTGTGGGCGGGTCGGTAAGATATTTTAACCAGCCAATGGCGACAAATCTATTGGGTTTGGTTGTAATACACTCGGCATTGGATTGATTTTGGTACCGATAGCTTCTCCTTCGTAATACCATGGAGAAGGAGCTATCGGGATGGAATTTTAATTTTTTGCTCCCTTGGTCCAGGAGCAAAGCGATCTAATCATGTCTTGTTGATTTGTTTCCATCGAAATTGGTATTCTTTTAAATAGATTTCCTTGGTCTCAGGATTTAAGAAGGAGCGTTGAATCAATGATTCTGCAAGATTTTGCTTTGCACGGAATGGATTTAATAGCTTCTCCATCCGTTGTTCCTTGATACCCAATCTTTTACCGAATTCTTGAAAGTCCTGTAGCCCTACACGACCATTTGTCTTTGCTTCGTCTGATTCGAAACCATCTTTGAACAGCCCTTCATTCAAGGCAAAATCAGTATCATTCACATGAATTCTTGTGTTGATCAGATCATAGGCAGGGCTAAGTGTATAGTCCCCATTGGCGGTTTCCAATAACGAAAAATTTTTCAAGTGAGCATCGCCATTAGAAACCAAATAATTGAACACTACCAGTTGAAAGTATTTTTCCAATTCAACGATAAAGGCCGGTACATATTGCCGTATCAATTCTCCTACTTCTTCATAGCTGTAGTTATATTTAAAGTCCGCACCATCATTTTCAGAAGTTTTTCCGGCCAATGAAGCGAAATCCTCTACCCCTGGTTTCGATCCGTCTTCTTTTACATCAAAACGTTTCGTAATATAGGCGGGGTCCCCATTGCTAAAAAAGATTAAGGCATTTTCAGCCGTGTTAATACCATAAACTTGTCGGGCCATCTGCATGGTCAAATGTTCATTTGCGGGTATTTGATTAACCTTTTTCAAATCCCCTGGAATTGGTTTTAGAATATAGGTTCCTTGCTCCCCCTCTCTTGTCAACCGCAATTTGTTTTTCTCAAGTACCAGGGATAGTTTTTCCTGAACTCCCGAAATGGATATTCGTTTGCGGTTTTCCAGGAATTTCTCAGCAACCTCCTCGCTTTCTTCAGGTGGGTCATAAGGCAGCACATGACTTACCTTTTTTCCATCAAAAACACGATTCAAACAATTCCGGCTATAGGTTTCAAAACCATTGGCCAGCGTCCCCGGACAATATTTTATTTGAGGAAGGCTCATTCTTTGTCTTTCAAAATTGGTTTTACAGTTATGGCACCTATGGTATCATGAGTTGCTGTGGCCATCAGCAATCCGAAATTGTCCCTTTCATCTATTTTTAGTTGACGACATTGGAGTTTTTTATTAACCCCTTCGGACAGCATATTAAAAAAGAATGGGAATAAATAAGCAGAATGATGCTTCTTTTGTGTTTTTGGGATCGTTAGACTTATGGCCGGCCCGGTTTCATCTGCAAACCAATTGTCATCATAGATAAAATCGTAATTGGAAGTCGAATGTTCTATCAGCTTTCCGGCAAGTTCTCCATTTCGATATACTTCCGCAATTCTCATCTATCACAATTTAGGTTTTCTTACTGCTATACTGAATTCCATGCCCAAAACTTCCAATATTTTATTCAATGTGTTTAAGGTTGGATTTGTCTCGCCGTTCTCAAGAGCTTTCAATGTCCTCAACCCCACATTAGAGAGTTCAGCCAAATCTCTTTGGGTTATATTTAGCACTTCTCTTCGCCTTTTTAAAAGGTTTCCTAGTTTTTCAAGGTGCATTATACTGCGCTTTTTAATGTAAATATAGTGGTTTTGCATATAAAAACATTAATAAATGCTATATATTGCACTTTTAAGTTGTAGTAATTGCTTTTTTGAGATAAATAAATCAGAAAGTGCAATATTATGCACTTTTCTCTGATTTATTTGAGCTTTTTGTTTTGCATCTGAAGGTACTGATTTGAATACGCTGTAAAATTCGGTGAATTAGTTCAGAATAACAGTGAAACAACTCAATGGTTATCTGCCCTTTCCATAGCTGGCCAAAGGCGTGCATTTTTTTCCTGGTATAGCTCCATATCCTTAAAGATGGTGCTCAGCAATCTAATGGCCTGGAGAATATAGGGCCCTTTGTTAAGCATAACACAATCTGTGCGTTGCGCCATAGCGGCATCGGTCATTTCGGCCCGGGAAGGGATCCCCTGTTTTGAGAGATTTTCCAGGACCTGCGTTGCCCAGATTTCAGGAATATGTGCCGCCCTGCACAGTGAAAGAATTTCCCTTTGAACCCTGCCAATATTATCCCATCCGCACTCTATCGCCAGATCTCCCCTTGCAATCATGACCCCTACAGGGTAGGTCTTCATGGCCTCCAAAAGAATTTTAGACAGATTATTAAATCCACTTTGTGTCTCAATCTTAAGGATGATCCCGAATCCTTTTGGAGGACTTAATTTTTGCAACTCAGCCATGAGATCTTTTACATCCTGCTTTCGGTTTACAAATGATACGTTTACGATATCCGCGTTTTGAACCACAAATGCGAGATCTTTTTTGTCTTTGGCAGTTAAACCGCTGAACTCCAGTTTGCTGCCGGGAAAATTTATTCCCTTGTCTGCCCTTAGTTTATTTCCTACTTTCCGGGTTTGGACAATTTCTATGAGCAATTCGTCCGGGCTTTGTTGGCGAATAATACCTTCTATCTTGCCATCATCAAAAAAGATAGATTCGCCTTCCCCTACCTGCTCAAATACTTCCGCTGAGGTACAGGAAATTTGTGCCGGGCTTATTAAATTGCCTTCCTTATCCCTAAGTGCAGGCTTCCCGGGAACAACATCCTTATGCAATAGTAAAAAATCTCCGGTGTGCAGCCTTATGTATGGTTCCACCCTGGGGATTTCCCCTACCACGATTGGAGGAGAAGAATACTCTGAATTGGTATATAATTTCATGCCCGTTTCCAGAAAAGTGGTTTTACCACATTGGGCAACACAGCCATTTTTTGTCGTTTTTGTAATTGTAAATTCCCTTTTCTTGTTTCGGGTATCCTTAAAGAACAAGCTGTCTCCTGCTTTGAGCTTTTCCAAACTTGTTAATGCCACAGGCAAATGCGACAGCTCGGCCTTGGGATGAGGAACCGGGCCCATCCAGAGCTCACAATCTTTAATAACATTGCCCCTCACGTCCTTTGTGGGTCGGAATTTTATAACTTTTGGACCGGCTGTCAATGCCCCTGTCCGCACTTTCGGGCCTCCCAAATCCATTGAGATCTTACATTTTTTTTTCAATTTTTCAGAAGCTGCCCTAATGTGTCCGATCATCAGGCTCCATTCCTTTTCACTGTCATGTGCACAATTTATACGCGCACAATTCATTCCGCTGGCAATCATATCATGGGCCAACTGATAATCATAGGCAACTGCTGTAGGTAAGGTAACCATTATACGGGTGCGTCTTCCCTTAGAACGGTATCCCAATAGCGCTTTTGCATTAGATTTACCCATCCGGTTACTTTTCTTGAAAGTTAAATCGGCCTTGTGCTTTTTAATGGGTTCATTGTTCAGAAAGCCCTCCAGGATGGCCTTACTGGCCAACAAACTTGCCATAACATGGCTTTCTGGTTTGTCGAGCCGGGAAAGCCCCAGATTCGCAAGTTTTTTCTGGATTGGCCTTATATCTTCTTTGCGAAGCGCACGGTAATGGATAAGATTACGGGCACTTTTAAAAAATTTAGGATGGACCTCGGAAAGTTCGGTGGAAGCTTTGGCCTCGAAATGCTCCAATCGTGCTACGATTGCTGAAATCTCACTAATAAGCCATTGTATTTTTTCTTCTTTTTTGCCAATTTCTGTCATTGCATCTTCCTTTAACAGCCGGGAGCAGGAATAAAAACAAACAAGGAAGTACTACTTCTACCCCTTTATCTCCTGGCAGAGCTCTACCAAAACGCCATTGCTGCTTTTAGGATGGAGAAATGCCACCAGCTTGTTGTCGGCACCCTTTTTGGGGGTTTCATTCAAAACTATAAAGCCTTCCCCCTTCAGGCGCTCAATTTCTTTTACTATATCATCTACTTCGAAAGCGATATGGTGTATCCCCTCCCCTTTTCTTTCTATATACTTTGCTATAGGACTGTCTTCCCTGGTAGCTTCCAACAACTCTATCTTATTGGGGCCCATCTTAAAAAAAGAGGTTTTTACTCCTTCTGAGGCTACTTCCTCTACTTTGTATTGCTCCGTGCCAAAAAGTTTTTCAAACACCAGCTTAGATCCTTCAATATCCTTAACTGCAATGCCAATATGCTCTATTTTATTCATTGATTACCAACTTGTTTGCGATTGTTTTTTAGTAACCTCTAAAGTACGTATTTTTGCCCTATGGAAACACAGCGACAGAAAAAAATTGCCGGGGTAATTCAAAAAGATCTGGCTGATATCTTGCAGCGCGCAGCAACCGACGGCGGCTTGCATGGTACCCTTATTTCTGTCTCCAAAGTTTACGTGACTACAGACCTCTCTATTGCCAAGGTCTATGTAAGTATCTTCCCTACAAAAAAGGCAGATGAACTTCTGGAAGGGATAAAATCTAACCAGCCACTTATTAAGCACCAATTGGCCCAACTAACCAGACATCAGCTCAGACGTATGCCGGAACTCTCTTTCTTTCTGGATGATTCCCTGGACTATATAGAGAACATTGATAAATCTCTGAAAGGGGATGAAAACCCCATTACAAATCCGGATCTTTTGCCAAAAAGAAAAAAATCCTAGTGATTGTTTGGAGTTTTGTTGTTGGAGTTTTTATAGATTACTTTTGATAGATTATTAGGCCAAATTTTTAAGGATAGCAGGGCTATGGTTTAAAATTTTAACGACCTAGTACGCAAAAGGAATCACAAAAAAGCATTGAATTAAATTTCAAATAATCACTTAACTTGAATTTTCCCTTCTATATAGCAAAAAGATACCTTCGCTCCAGGAGCAGTCAGAATGCGGTTAACATCATAAATTTTATCACCTTCCTGGTGATCGTCATAGGGTCTGCGGCTCTTTTTATTGTATTATCGGGCTTTTCCGGACTTAAAACCTTTAGCATTTCCTTTAGCAACATCTTTGATCCCGACTTAAAAGCGACCGCGCAAAACGGGAAATTTTTTACTCTTGGCCCTGAAGAGGAACAAAAGCTATTGGAGATAGCCGGGGTGGTTTCCTATTCAAAGGAATTGGAAGAGCAGGTATATCTTACGCATAAACAAAAAAGTTGTGTGGCTTACATAAAAGGAGTGGATACTGCCTATAGGATAGCTACACAAGTTGATAGCACCATTTACTGGGGGAATTGGGCCCTGAAGAACCAGCAGACCGTTGTGGGCCTGGGGATTGCCAGTTTGCTTGGCCTAACCATAAACGATTATCAGGATCCGTTACGGATACTGGCACCTAAACCGGGAAAAGGATCGCTCACTCAACAGGACCTGCGTGCAAAACCCTATAACGATATGCCGGTAGTGGTAAGCGGTGTTTACGCCATTGAAGAAAACCTGGATAAAAAATACGTCTTTACACAACTGGCCCTGGCCCAGGTAATCCTCGAAAAAGACAATACCCAAATCTCCGGGATTAATTTTAGTCTTGACCCCCTGGCTGATGTTGCCGATGTCCGAAACCAGATCACGTCCGTACTTGGCGACAAAATACTGCTAAAAAACAGGCGGCAGCTCAACACTGCGCTGTATCGCATGCTAAATACAGAAAACCTGGCCACCTATTTAATTTTTACCCTGGTTTTAATCATTGCCTTATTTAATGTAGTGGGAGCAATTATCATGATGATTCTGGACAAGCAGCAGAATTCCAAAACCCTCTACAATCTTGGAGCTACGATCAGAGAATTGCGGCGTATCTATTTTGTCCAGGGAGTACTGGTAACCAGCTTTGGTGGAATTATAGGCTTGTTTCTCGCTTCCCTGCTTATTTGGTCGCAGTTGGCTTTTGGGTGGTTAAAAATAACACCCTCTTTGGCTTATCCGGTGGAATACAAACTAATGAATGTGTTGGTAGTTCTGGCAACTATTGTGGTATTAGGCATTATTGCCTCTAAAATTGCCAGCAGCAGGGTTACCAAAAAACTACTTGCCTGATTATACAAACTGATAGTTTCCAAATTTCTCCTGCACCTCATCAAAGGCGGCAAAAACATCCGGTGCCTCATCACTGGTCACCATTTTCATCCGGTATTCCTTAAAGTTGGGTATTCCTTTAAAATAATTGGTGTAATGCCTGCGGGTTTCAAAAACACCCAGCTTCTCCCCTTTCCAGTCAATTGCCATCTGCAAATGCCTTCTGGCGGCCTCTACCCGTTCTTCCATGGTAGGAGGTGCAAGCTGTGACCCTGTTTTCAGGTAGTGTTTTACTTCCTTAAAAAACCAGGGGTAGCCAATACTTGCACGGCCAATCATGGCGCCGTCCAGTCCGTATTCATCACGCATTAGCCTGGCTGCTTCCGGCGTATCAATATCCCCATTACCAAAAACGGGAATATGCATTCTCGGATTGTTTTTTACCTCAGCAATAGGCCTCCAGTCTGCACTGCCTTTATACATCTGTGCCCGGGTTCTCCCGTGAATAGAAATAGCCTTACAGCCCACATCCTGAAGCCGTTCTGCCACCTCAACAATTTTTATGGATTTGTCATCCCAACCCAATCTGGTTTTAACGGTAACAGGCAAGTGGGTATGTTTAACCATAGCCTCGGTAAGAGAGACCATTAAATCAATATCTTTTAAAATACCTGCACCCGCGCCTTTACTTACTACTTTTTTTACAGGACAGCCAAAGTTTATATCGATAATATCCGGTTTGGATTTCTCTACGATCTCTACGGAACGCAACATGGAATCCAGGTTTGCGCCAAAAATTTGAATCCCCACGGGCCGCTCTTTTTCATAAATATCGAGCTTCATAACGCTTTTGGCTGCATCGCGTATAAGGCCTTCGGAAGAAATAAACTCGGTATACACCAAATCTGCCCCCTGCTCCTTGCAAAGTGCACGAAAAGGAGGGTCACTCACATCCTCCATGGGAGCGAGTAATAGGGGAAATTCCGGCAGAACTATGTCACCAATTTTTGGCATCTGGTATCTTTTAGCGCGACAAAATTAAAAATAAAGAAGGAACTAAAGGGTATTTATTCGTTATCAAGTCGTTGTAACTCGCTTTTCTTTATGTTGCGATCCGTTTTACTAAGTCGGTAATTCCCCAGATTATAGATAAAGCCCAACCTTATAAACTGTGTTTCCGTGTTCTCTTTAAAAGAATTATCCTGATTGGCGTAGCGCGTAACAAACAGTGAATTGGCCCTGTTTAAGAGGTCTTCGGTTAAAAGGGAAATCACCGCCCTGTTGTCCCATAAAGACTTACGCAATCCAACATTCAGCACGATGCGCTCAGAGACCTCATAGGAACCAAACAAAAACCCGCTTAAATAGGTCAAAGAAACTTCCCCGGTAAAACTCCTGTCCTTAGAGAGTGTAAAAGAGTTATTCAGATACCCGTAATAACCGGTCACCTTGTTGGTATACGTATCAATAGCACTTTCCACGGCCAAAAAGGTCTCGTCTTCATAAAAAAGGGAGTTGTAAAAATACAGGACCCAAAATGGGGTGACAGAAGTAGAAATTGTAAAATCCAGTCCATAAGAGGTGCTCGATTGCACATTCTGTTTGATCTGTCTTAAGGTCTGATTTTGATTGTCCTGAAAACTTAATCTACTTATATATCGTCCATTATCTCTGTAGTACAAGTCTATGAAATAGGTGTCCTTGATGGATAGATTTAAATTAAAATTATGGCTGAAATTAGGGACTAAGTTCGGGTTCCCTTCAAAGAAATTATTTTCGTTGAGAAAATACCGGAATGGGTTCAGGTCTGAATATTTAGGGCGGGTAAGCTTCCTGCTATAATCAAAGGTAAGGCTGTGATCTGCGCCAAATTTCCGGGTAAGGAAAAGGGACGGGAAAAGTTCAAAGTAGTTCTGTGTGTTGATCTGCAACAAAGTTTCTGAATTCGATTCTATGTTGGTTTGTTCCGCCCTCAGGCCAAGTTTAAGAGACCATTTCTCCCAATCCTGAGAAAGACTGGCATAGCCGGCGAAAACCCCTTCCCGGTATTTAAAATTATCCGACAAGGCAATATCAAAAGGGGGTTGATTGTCATTTACATCAAAATAATCAATCCCACTATTCGTATTAATCCAAGAGCCTTTGAGTCCGGTCTCAAAACTGCCGGATTTTATTGGCGTATAAAAATCTACCTGCCCCGTAAAAATATTGATGTCCTGAAGGGCGTCTGTAGAAAAAGTAAAATTTCGTATAAAGGCCCCGGAGGGATCAAAATAATCGCTGGATCCTTGTTGCAACCGTGATAATTCATAGTAAGTATAGTGTGCATTGGCCTTTATTGTTGCTCCCTCTTTCTTCAGCTTACGATCATAATTGAGATCAAAGGAAAGGTTTGTTAAGTCATCTTCAACAGCGCTATTGGTTTGCATTGTGGAATCGAGCACTCCTGAGCCGTTCCGCATTTCGGTATCCAGCCTATTTACAAATCGTTTATTTGGGGAAAAGCTAAGGTTGGATGTGAAATTTAACAGATCGCGCTCGCTCGGTTTGTAATCCAGGATCAAATTCACCTGCTGGTCCTGAGAACGTGTAGTTTGATCTAATAACGTATTCCAGGCGGCAAATACATCCCCTTGATCATTAATAAAATTAATATGGCTATCTGCTTTTTTAATCTCTTTTCTTGGATTGATTACATAATTTGCAAAAATTCCAACTTTGTCATTTTTGAAATAATGACTGGTACCAAAGCTGTATTTAGGATAGAAGGCCTGTGTATATTGTCCTCTAAGGTTTCCCTTATAGCCTGGTACTACATTTTCTTTGGTGCGGATATTGACAATGGACGCATCTGTAGCTTCATAACTGGCAGGAGGATTCGGGATCACTTCTACTGAGGAAATAATATCTCCTGAAAGCCCCTTTAAAAATTCCTGGATTTCGGTTTCGGATAGTTGCACTTTACGATCATTGAGATAAACTGTCGCCGGTCGCCCTCTAATTTCCAAAGCGTCCTGTACAATAATGACCCCGGGGGCATTACGGAGAACATCCCAGCTGCTTCCTTCACCAACTACCGTATTTTCAACATTAAAAATAATCCGGTCCGCCTTTCGTTCTATAGTCGGTTTCTGGCCGGTTACAACCACCTCATTCAACCATTCGCTATCGGGCTCCAATACAAGAGCGCCAATTTTTATATTTCGTTTTATTTCCAGTGGAACCAATGTAGATTTATATCCGAAGTATCTTGCCTGCAAATAGTATACGTCTTCCGGAATCCCTTTTAAGTTAAAGCGCCCCGAGTCATCTGCGGAAATTCCATTTACCTGGGTATTATCCAATGCTTTCAGGAGTATTACGTTTGCAAATGGAATTGGTTTCCCCTCTGTATCCCTTACAGATCCGGTTACCTCAAAGGTCTGACCGGCCATGGCTAAGGGTAATATTCCTAAGAAGAATAGTACGGGGAATCTCACAGATTGGTAGGTTTAGTCGGTAAAGCTATTAAATAATTTACTTTATTTACAAAAAAAAGGAAGCTATTACATCTGGCTGTCTTTTTGGTTTGCCCCGGACCATTGCGCGCAATTCTTTACACCTTTTACCGGATATGGCTGGTTGCCCAAACAGCGGGGCCTTTTAATTGGTACAATTATGTGGAAATCAGAATGTGATTGGCTTTTTAAGTGTTTGGTCATTGCGCAATACCCGCACTGAGGTTGTATCGCCAGGTTCAAAAGTGGACAGGGCGCGCATATAGCTCATCATATCAACAACAGTACTATCCCCTAGTTGTATGACAATATCTCCTTTCTGTAAACCTGCTTTTTGAGCAGGTTTTTCTTCGCTTATTCCATCAATGCGCATGCCTTTCCCATCAAACAGATAATCAGGGACTACACCAAGCGTCACTTTAAATCTAGGCACTTCTTCGCTTTCATTTTTGGTTTTTCTGAATGCCAGCTTATTATCGTCATCCAATTCTACAACAAGGCTTAACAAATAGGAACTTATCTGCCGCATCCCATCATAATTCAATTTCTCTGCATCATCTGAGGGCCTGTGATAATCTTCATGCTGTCCTGTAAAAAAATGTAAGACCGGGATATCTTGCAAATAGAAAGAGGTATGATCAGATGGGCCCACGCCCGATTCGTTTAACACCAATTTAAACCCTGAATTAGACGCATTTAATACTTGTGGCCAGATTGGAGAAGTCCCGGTGCCACTAACCGAAAGTGTTTTGTCTTCCCTTAGCCTGCCCACCATGTCCAGGTTAAACATATAAGCAACCTCTTTCAGATCGAGAGTAGGGTTTTTTGTAAAAAAATTGGAGCCTAATAGTCCCATTTCCTCACCGGAAAAAGTAATAAACAGATAGTTATTGGAAAGTTCCCGGCCCTTGATCTTATTTGCCAAATCCAGGAGTACCGCCACGCCGCTGGCATTATCATCTGCCCCATTGTGCACCTCTGGTTCACCTCTGTGCAGCGAGCCTTCCCCTCCGGTTCCCAAATGGTCATAATGAGCGCCAATCACTACGGTATTTGAAGACTTATTATCTATAAAACCAATAACATTAGTCCCGGTTATTGTGCTGTCACCTGCATTTTGAAAAGTTGTTTGTTGATGCGGGTCTTTCTTTGGTTTAAATGTAAAGGTCTGGTAATATGTTCCTGCATTGCCTTTGGGCTCCAGCCCCATTTCAACCATTAGTCCCCTTATATAATCTGCAGCCTTCAGTTCTTCTTCTGTCCCGGTTTCCCTGCCTTTAAAATCGTCACTTGCCAGGACCTGAACCTCTTCTTCCATGGTGGGTATTTTAGGTTGTTCAGTTTTACATCCAAAGGCAAGTATAAAAAATACACTAATAATTATTTTTTTCATCAGTTTTGCATTTAATTTGGCACAAAATTAATCATCCTATGAAAACTTTGGTGTACTTCTTTATTTTATTACTGTTTTTTGGTTGCAAAACCGATTCCAAAGAACCAATTCCGGCTAAGGAAAAACCCGACTCCATTATGGCTGGTACAGATACCCTGATCTATAAAGAAGAAAAGCACTTTAAGTCTATTCGCCAGGTCACTTTTGGCGGGGACAACGCTGAAGCCTATTGGAGTTTTGACGATAGAAAACTTGTTTTTCAGTCAAACAATCCCGGCTGGGAATTGCAGTGCGACCAGATGTTTCTTATGAATGCTGAGGAGACTTTCAAGGATAGCAAACCCCCCATGATAAGTACAGGAATGGGGCGCACTACCTGTGCCTATTTTCTTCCTGATAACGAGCATATCGTATACGCTTCCACACACTTAGTCAAGAAAGAATGCCCTGAAGTTCCGCTGCGCAAGGACGGGAAATACGTTTGGCCGGTATATGATTCCTTCGACATATTTGTGGCTGATCTAAAAGGGAATCTTGTTACTCAACTTACTGACGAACCGGGCTATGATGCGGAAGCTACTGTTTCTCCTCAGGGAGATAAAATAGTGTTTACTTCTACAAGAAGTGGGGACCTTGAATTGTATACCATGAATTTAGATGGTACAGACGTTTTACAAATAACAGATGAGTTGGGTTATGACGGAGGTGCCTTTTTCTCTCCGGATGGCACAAAAATTATTTTCCGTGCTTCCAGGCCAAAAACCGATGAAGCAATAACCGAATATAAAGATTTACTTGCCAGGGGGTTGGTACAACCCACAGAAATGGAACTTTATATTTGCAATTCTGACGGCAGTGATTTAAAGCAACTAACTTTTCTTGGTAATGCCAACTGGAGTCCTTTCTTTCATCCTTCAGGGGAAAAGATTCTATTTTCCAGTAATTTTGAGGCCGAAAAAGGCTTTCCTTTTAATCTCTATCTTATTGATATAGATGGAAAGAATTTGGAACGGGTTACACATGGAAAAACTTTTGATGCTTTTCCGGTATTTTCCAATAATGGCAAATTTTTGGTTTTTTCGAGTAACCGTAATAATGGCGGAACCCGCGATACCAATTTGTTTATTGCCGAGTGGCAGGATTAAGAAGCAGAAAACTGTATCTTTGCAGCCAATTTGAAATAGCCGGACTAAGAAAATGAAGCACATTCGTAATTTCTGTATTATAGCCCATATAGACCATGGCAAGAGTACTTTGGCAGACAGGCTGTTAGATTTTACAGGCTCTGTTACGGAACGGGAAAAAAAAGAACAACTTCTGGATAATATGGATCTGGAACGTGAACGTGGAATTACCATTAAGAGTCATGCTATTCAAATGGAATACGAATATGAAGGCGAGGCATATATTCTTAATTTAATAGATACTCCCGGTCATGTGGATTTCTCCTATGAAGTGTCGCGCTCAATAGCGGCATGTGAAGGTGCTCTTTTGGTGGTTGATGCGGCCCAGAGCATACAGGCGCAAACCATTTCTAACCTTTATCTGGCTCTGGAAAATGATCTTGAAATTATTCCGGTTTTAAATAAGGTGGATCTACCCAGTGCCAATCAGGAAGAAGTAACAGATGATATTGTAGCATTATTAGGGTGTAAACCTGAAGATGTAATCCCGGCAAGTGCTAAAACAGGCATTGGTATCGGAGCTATTTTAACTGCTATTATTGATCGTATTCCTCCTCCAAAAGGGAACGTAGATGAGCCGTTACAGGCCCTGGTTTTCGATTCTGTTTATAATTCATTCAGGGGGGTGGAAACCTATTTTAAAGTTATTAACGGTGTTATCACAAAAGGTCAGAAAATTAAGTTTGTTGCTACAGGCAAGACTTATTTTGCTGATGAAGTAGGCACTCTGAAACTTACACAGGAACCTAAGCCCAGTATTAAAGCGGGAGATGTTGGCTACGTGATTACAGGAATAAAGGAGGCGCGGGAAGTAAAGGTTGGGGATACCATTACTGATGCAGTCAATCCAACCAAAAACGCTATTGCTGGTTTTGAAGATGTAAAACCAATGGTATTTGCCGGTATTTACCCCGTAGATACAGAGGATTACGAAGAACTGCGCTCCTCTATGGAAAAATTGCAGCTCAATGATGCTTCTTTAGTGTTTGTTCCGGAAAGCAGTGCGGCTCTCGGTTTTGGTTTTCGATGTGGTTTTCTTGGAATGCTGCATATGGAGATTATACAGGAGCGGTTAGAAAGGGAATTTGATATGACGGTCATCACTACGGTACCAAACGTTAGTTATCATGCCTTTACCACAAAAAATCCGGATGTTCCATTGATTGTTAATAACCCGAGCGACCTTCCGGATCCTTCAACCGTTGCAAGGGTTGAAGAGCCTTATATAAAGGCCACAATAATTACCAAATCAGATTTTGTAGGAAATGTAATGTCTCTTTGTATTGATAAGAGGGGGCAAATTACCAATCAGACGTATCTGACTACGGAACGTGTTGAACTAAATTTTGACATGCCCCTTGCAGAGATCGTATTTGATTTTTACGACAGGCTTAAAACAGTTTCTAAAGGCTATGCCTCATTTGATTATTCTCCTATTGGCATGCGGGTATCTAAACTGGTACGTGTTGATATTTTGCTGAATGCGCAACCCGTTGATGCCTTATCTGCCCTTGTCCATTATGACAATGCACACTATATAGGCAAAAGAATGTGTGAAAAATTAAAGGAATTAATTCCAAGGCAACAGTTCGATATTCCAATACAGGCTGCCATTGGCGCCAAAATTATTTCCAGGGAAACCATTAAAGCACTGCGAAAAGACGTAACCGCCAAGTGTTATGGTGGCGATATTTCAAGGAAACGAAAACTGTTGGAAAAACAAAAGAAAGGTAAAAAACGCATGCGGCAGGTAGGCAATGTTGAAATACCTCAGCAAGCGTTTATGGCTGTTCTTAAATTGAACGACTAGTTTTCTTCTTTTTACTTAGATTATTTGTAGGAAAATACAATAATTTTGAATCCGTTTAGTTAATAGATATAGTTTAAAATTCCCCATAAATGACGACTTATATTGCTGAATTTAAAGCTGCCCATAAGACTATACAGATACTGCAGCATTCCGTTTTTACCTGGAAACAAGAAGGCGGTGAAATTGACCCTGAATTACTCCAGGGTAAGATAAAAAGAGAGTCCTCAATTCATTTTTACAACTTACTGGCAGGCGAAAAACACAATGTTACTTTAGAAGACATTTCTGTAGAAATTACTAAAACTGCCCCATTTAATGGTTAATTCAAATTTTTGATATTCCCTGAAGCCTGCTGCCAGACAGTGGATTTCTGGTTCAAATAGATTTTATGAATTCGAAAGTTTCAAAATCACAGGCTTAGCATGCTTCCTGATTCAGTGTATTTTATCCAAATCAAACATTTTGCCCAAATAAACCAGTTTAGAACCATCCGAAATTGATTCAGAGTTTGCACCGGACGAGGATATGATAGATACCTTCCCATCCGAAGCTTTTAGAAATACCGGGATAATCTCGTCATCTTCTTTGGTAATATCCATTAGTTTTTTGTAATGGTTGGCATTCTTTAGTTCTATTTCGTGAAGCGCAGGATAACGTCTGGTAACTTCCATCATTTTAATAAAATCATCATTCTGTGAGAAGAGGCCTTCCTTAGGGTTTTTCTCAGGGTGGTTCATCTCATCAGCACTGACAAGTCTGAAGGAGCCATTTTCTCCAAGTTGATCTCTAAACTTGTCAATGGCATATTCATTGATTTCAGGACTACCTGTAAGTGCCATTAAATATCCCATATCATTAAGCTCTATATCATCTGTAAGGGTGTCTGAATACACATCGGCCACCATGGCCTCGAGCCCAAGTTTTTTGGCCGCATCAATATTTGCATGGTTAGTGTCAATCAAAACCACATGCCTGTTGTTCTTCTTCAGGTAACTGGCAAGAAGCCTGGACGTTTTGGATGCGCCTAAAATTAAAATTCCTTCAGAGTGTTTTAGAAATACCCCTAACAATCTGGCTACATAGCGTGCGGTAGTAGCATTTAATAAAACGGTACCTAATACAACCATAAAAACCAGTGGAGTGATATATTCTGCGCCGGGTTCGCCCTTTAGAAGCAATTTGGAACCAAAAAGTGATGCAATCCCTGCAGCTACAATCCCCCTGGGGCCAACCCAGCTTATAAAAAATTTTTCATTCAATTTTAAATCAGAGCCTTTTGTACTTAGAAAAACCCCAATAGGCCGAATCACAAAGACGATTACAAGAAATATCATCACAGTGTTCCAGTTATATATCAACTCCATATCACTGATGTTAATATTAGCCGCCAGCAAAATAAAGAGGATAGAAATAAGCAACACACTCAGGGATTCCTTGAAATACAACAGCTCTTTAATGTTTGGCAGGTCCATATTGCCCATAACCAAGCCCATAACCACAACCGCAAGAAGACCGGATTCGTGTGCCAGAATATCAGATTCCACATATACCAGCAGCACGACAGACAAGGAAACCACATTTAATAAATAGTGAGGCACGTATTTCTTTCTGATAATAAACGCCAGCGCATGGGCGAAAGTGAAGCCGAAAGTAGTTCCAAAAAGTATAATCTTACCAAAATCTATTAATGCTGTTTTTGTATATTCCTGTCCTTCGCCAACACTGATAAATTCAAATACAAGTACTGCCACCAATGCGCCAATTGGATCAATTAAAATTCCCTCCCATTTTAGAACTGCGGAAACATCCTTTTTCAAAGGAATATTTCGAAGGATAGGCGTAATAACTGTAGGACCGGTAACAATGATCAGAGCTGAAAACAAAAAAGAAATTTTCCAGCTAAGGCCAAAAATAAAATGAGCCGCAACGCCTGCTCCAAAAAAAGTAACCAGAGTTCCCACGGTTATTAGTTTGGTAATTACAGGGCCCACATTTCTAATCTCGGAACGCTTAAGTGTCAGGCCCCCTTCAAATAATATTATGCTAATTGCAAGTGAAAGAAAATAATATAGCCCCTCACCCGGGAATAGTCCTTTTTCTCCATTCCAGACTGGTTCTATTAGTTTAGAACCATCCGCGGTATACAAAGTGGCTATGGGCCCTACGAGAAGACCAATTAGAATTAGGGGCAGGATGGCCGGCAGTTTTAAACGCCATGCAAACCACTGCGCGACGATCCCTAAAATAATTATCCCGGCTAGTTCTAACATCTTTTTCCTTTGACTTTAAAAATAGTAATTAAAATGAATTTCGATTAGGAATAGTTCAAGAAATAGAATTTCAAGTGTTTATAACACATAAGTCCGGATAATAATTCAAGGACGCCCTTATTTGGAATTTTAATTCATCGATCATAATAGGTATATATGTGTTATATTCAACCAAAATAAAAGTAATGGAAACGCATCCCCATCCTTTTAAGAGAATTTTATTCGGTTTTGCTTTTTCGCCCACTCTGGAAATAAATATTCTGGAAACCACGCGAATTGCACATTTTTTTAATGCCAAATTAATTCTACTTCATGTTGGGGAAAAAACTGAGGAAAAATCAGGTATTATTAATGCACTCCTGAAGAAAATTGACTTTCCCGATGATGCCATAGAAATTAAGTGGGAACAAGGAAAACCGGTCTCAGTAATTTCGGAGGCCTGTACTAAATACAATATCGATTTATTGATGCTTGGTGCGCTACAGCATGAAAATATGTATCAATTCTATGTGGGAAGTATAGCCAGAAACCTGACCCGAAAAGTAAACTGTTCGGTTTTGTTGCTTATAAAACCCACAGCAGATCGCATGCCCTGCAAGCATATTGTGGTAAATGGCCTGGATGCGCCGGAAACACCTGTTGCTATCTTAGATGCATTTTATGTAGGTAACGCTTTGGGGGCACAGCAGGTAACCATTGTAGAAGAGATCAGGCAGCAAGAAATTCATGTTACTGTTGAAGATGACCGATCCTTAAAGAAAGCAAATATCATGAAAGAAAGACTAAAACAAAGAGAAGATTCCAGGGTACGTAAAATCCTGAATACTCTGCCGGAAAATTTCTTTAAAAACATTAAGGTAAAAATGCAGAGTATTTTTGGGAAACGGGGCTATTCCATAGGTCATTATGCAGAGGTCGTACGAGCAGATTTACTAGTAATGAATGCCCCAAAAAAAACAGGTCTTTTAGATCGTATTTTCCCTCATGACCTTGAATATATTTTGTCTGATTTACCCACTGATTTATTGATTATACGCAAAAAAGATTGACCGCAAAAACCAACAATACCAACCTTTTTATTAAATCCCTGCCCAAAAACATTTTTTCGGGCTTCGTGGTGTCGCTTATTGCGCTTCCCCTTGGCCTGGGATTGGCTTTAGCAAGTGAAGCCCCACCTATTTCGGGTATAATCGCGGCGGTAGTAGGAGGCATTATAGTTGCACTACTGGGGGGTTCTAAGGTTACCATTGCCGGGCCCGGTAATGGCCTGGTCATTGTATTATTAGGGGCAATTACTGTCCTTGGTGAAGGGGATTTGTACCAGGGTTATTTATTCACCTTAGCCGCCATAGTGTTCTCCGGCATCTTGATGCTTCTTCTGGGGTTTTTAAAAATGGGTCGTTTGGCCGATTTCTTTCCGGCTTCAGCCATACAAGGTATGCTCGCCGCAATTGGAATAGGTATTCTGGCGAAGCAATTTCATATTATGGTGGGCCATAACAACTCCAGAGGTACAATCATAGAGTTATTGCTTACCATCCCAAATGACTTACTGGACTTAGTAAATAAGGCAGGCGATGATATGTTGTTTGCCTCAGTAATAGGAATTGTTAGTCTCCTGATCATGGTCTTTTATTCTAAAATAAGGAACAAGTTCTTTCAGCTCATCCCTGCACCTATGTGGATATTGATCCTGTCGGTCGGTTTAAGTTACATCTATACGCTCCTTGGCAAACCCTATCCCATTGGGCTAGATTTTTTAGTATCCATTCCTGATAATGTGTTGTCTAATCTTGCATTCCCTGATTTTGCCAAGATGTGGGATAAACAGTTTATCCTTGCGGTTTTTGCTATTACCCTGATAGCGAGTATAGAATCCTTGTTAAGTATAAAGGCTGTGGATAAGCTTGATCCGTTAAACCGAAGATCTAATGTCAATAAGGACCTGAAAGCGCTTGGATTGGCCACAACCGTTAGTGGATTATTAGGGGGTCTGAATGTAGTAACGGTAATTGCCAGAAGTTCGGTTAACGTAAATAGCGGGGCTACCAACAGGTCTGCAAATTTCTTCCACGCCCTGTTTCTGGTAGGCTTTGTACTTGTTTTTCAGGAGCAGCTTAAGCGGATACCCCTGGCGGCATTAGCAGCCATCTTGGTGTATACGGGATATAAGTTGGCAGATCCTGAATCATTCAGAAAAATTGCGCGCGTGGGGAAAGAGCAAATACTAATTTTTTTAACCACCTTACTTACCACCTTATTTACAAACCTTATTACAGGAATTGGGGTCGGGATTTTGGTTACGATTTTAATTCATATGGTTATTAATAAAAGTATTTCCCTGTTCCTTAGCCATTTGTTTAAACCCAATATCCTTCTTTTTAAAGAAAAGGATGAAGGGAATTTTTATGTGAGTGTAAAATATTTTTGCAGCTTCCTGAATTTCCATAAACTAAAGGATAAACTGGACGCAGTCCCGGAAAACGAGCATGTAGTGCTGGATTTTTCCATGTGCAGTTTTGTGGATCATACCGTCCTGGAGGGTCTGGAGAACTATAATACCGCTTTTGACAAAAAAGGGGGAAGCATTGAACTTATTGGTTTGGATAAACATGAGGCCGATTCCTTTCATCCCTTTGCCATTCGCAAAATATTACCCGTTGCTGCTCTGAAACCAATTGAACGGTATTTTACAAAAAGACAAAAAGACCTGGAAGAAGCGGCTATGGATTACGGCTGGAGGTATATAGCCAAAAAAAACACCAAAACTTCTTTTTTGAAGAATTTTGTCTTCTTCCATACCCGAGAAATTGGCTATTTCTATAATCTTTTAAAGGATGCAAAAAATGGCTGTAGGGTCTTTGATCTGGAATGGACCGAAGGTGCCTTTATCGCAAAAGAAGTCGTAAAAACCACAATGATGCATATTAAATTAGACGTTGATATCCCCGTTTTTACCCTGGACAAGGAAGGTTTATTGCAATTAATTTATTCTCTCGCAGGATTCAAAGATATAAGCATTGAAAACCATCCGGATTTCAACAGGCGTTTTAACCTCAGCGGAGAAAATGAAAAAGCGATACAGGAACTCTTCACAGATGAAATGGTTTTATTCCTTGAAAGCCATCCCTACTATCATATCGAATCTAATGGTTCTTCTTTGCTCATTTTAAAAAAAGAACGTCTGCTGGGTGTTCAGGAAATAAAAAGGATGATTTATTTTGGCCAGCAGTTGCATAACCTGGTACAGCATAAAAAGATTCTTCATTGATTGTTAAAAACTTCTAATTTTAAGGATAATCATTAGAGCTTTTGTTATTTTGCAGACGACTCAGATTTCTTGAATGATTTTATATCCCATTGAAAGCGGAAATTTTAAATTAGACGGAGGTGCAATGTTTGGTGTAGTGCCCAAATCCCTGTGGAACAAAACCAATCCGGCAGACGGAAATAATATGATTGATATTGCCGCCAGATTGCTCCTTATTGAAGAAGGAAGTCGGCTTGTTCTTATCGATACAGGTATGGGCAATAAACAATCCGATAAATTTTTTAGTTATTACTACCGGTGGGGTAATTACTCCCTTGATGCATCCTTAAAAGAAGTTGGGTTTCACCGGGATGATATTACTGATGTGTTTCTCACTCACCTTCATTTTGACCATTGTGGCGGGAGCATTCAATGGAATAAGGATCACACAGGATATGAACCTGCGTTCAAAAATGCTCATTACTGGACCAACAAAGATCATTGGAATTGGGCCACACACCCCAATCCACGGGAAAAGGCTTCTTTTCTAAAAGAAAATCTACTCCCAATGGAAGAAAGCGGGCGGTTAAAATTTATAGATCGTACAGAACAACCCTTTCTAAAAAACTCTGAGCTGGATTTTGGAGTTTTGTTTGCAGACGGGCATACAGACAAACAGATGTTGCCTCATATCCTATATAAAGGCAAAACCCTGGTTTTTATGGCAGATTTACTGCCAACTGCTGGGCATATTCCGGTACCATATATAATGGGATATGATACAAGACCCTTAATCACTCTTAAGGAAAAGGCAGCTTTTTTGAACACCGCTGCAGACAATAATTATTATTTGTTTATGGAGCACGATGCACATAATGAAGTTTGTACAGTAACACATACCGAAAAGGGGGTTAGACTTAATAAAAGTTATACGTTTAATGAGATTTTTAATTAATATATTAATTGGTCTATTTTTTCTTTTTACGCTTTACAGCTGTAAAGATGAACCACAGCGCAGTGAAGATTTTACAGCGGAATTTGCTTTCACAGCTGGTATTGAAGGGCCTGCCGTAAACGGAAATGGAGAGCTTTTTGCGGTAAATTTTGCCAGGGAAGGTACCATTGGTAAAGTAAATAAAGCAGGGGAAGGTGAAGTTTTTATTAGTTTGCCGGAAGGCAGTATTGGCAATGGCATACGTTTTGATCTTGATGGGAATATGTTTATCGCAGATTATTTGGGTCATAAAGTTTACAGAATTAAAAAAGGCACAAAAGTCCCTGAAGTATGGGCACAGGATTCAACTATGAATCAACCCAATGACCTTGCCATTGGCCCCGAAGGGGTAATATACCTCAGTGATCCAAATTGGGCTGAAAGTACGGGCAAGCTTTGGATGGTTAGCCCCGAAAGGGAAATTGTATTAATTGAAGAAGGAATGGGAACCACCAATGGCGTAGAAGTTAGTCCGGATAATAAAACCCTCTATGTGAATGAATCTGTACAAAGGGTAGTGTGGAAATATGATATTCTGGAGGATGGAAAGCTAAGCAACAAAAAGAAATTTATAAACTTTACGGATTTTGGACTGGATGGAATGCGATGTGATATGCAAGGAAATCTTTATCTCACGCGCTATGACAAAGGTACTATCGCTATTGTATCTCCGGAAGGAAAGATTCTGAAAGAGGTGCTTTTAAAGGGCAAAAAGCCCTCTAACATTGCCTTTGGCGGGGAAAAAGGACTTAATTGTTATGTTACAATGGCAGACAGAGGTTGTCTTGAAACATTTGTAGCTTTGTCGCCTGGAAGTTATTATTATAAAATAAATCGATAAACATAAATTTAATATGACTGTTAAACATTTAAAATCGGCTTTATATTCGAGCCTCGTTATGGTTTTTCTTGCCGGATGCGGCAGTACAGCCCTGGTATTGACCCCAATTGAAAATATTGATACCACACCATTGAAAATATCTGAACTCACAGATGAAGAGAATAAAACCTGGGGGCATGCAGATTTAATTTCGGATACCATCCCGGGTATCAGCCTTAACCAAGTTTATAATGATATTATTAAAAATAAAAAAGGCAAAAAAGTTATCGTAGCCGTATTGGATGCCGGTATTGACCTTGGTCATGAAGATCTTGATGATGTTATCTGGACCAATAAAGGAGAGCGTGCCGGTAATGGTTTGGACGATGATAACAATGGTTACATTGACGACATACACGGATATAACTTTTTAGGTGAAGCCTTTGATGAGCAATTAGAATATACAAGAATCATTAAGCTTAAATTAGGCGATAATGCCATTCAGGAAAAAGCTAAAGCCGAACATCAGAAAGAGTTTTCAGAAGCAACGCAAAACAAAGTACGATATGAGCAGATTCTAAGTTCTGTTAAAGAGTCGGATGCAGCTATAAAAAAACATTTAGGAAAAAATGAGTATTCCAAAAAAGATGTTATTGCTATTCAAACAGAAGATGAGGCCTTGCTTAAATATGTTGCAACACTTAAGCAGATGTATAGTTTTGCTGATAGCATCCCTGCTGTTTATAAACAACTAAACAGGGGCATCGACTATTTTAATGGGCGATTGAATTATCATTTGAATTTGGATTATGACGGCAGGAAAATAGTAGGTGACAATCCTTATGACCTAATGGATTTGGGTTATGGTAACGGAAATCCTAATAACAGGGTAAAAGATGAAAGTCATGGAACACACGTTGCCGGGATTATTGCTGCCGAACGCGACAACGGGCTGGGAGTAAACGGAATTGCTAACAATGTGGAAATAATGAGTATCCGGGCAGTACCCAACGGTGATGAATACGATAAAGATATCGCTCTTGGAATCCGATATGCCGTTGATAATGGAGCAATAATTATCAATGCAAGCTTTGGTAAATCCTATTCCCCGAATTCAGATTGGGTTTATGACGCCATAAAATATGCAGCAGACAATGACGTACTTATTGTACATGCTGCAGGCAACGATGGCCTGGACCTGGATAATCCCAATAATACGAACTTTCCAAATGATCAAGCCGATATTAACGGTAATGAAATAGCAGACAACCTTATCACGGTAGGTGCCCTGGACGATAAATATGGTTCAGAAATGGTTGCTTCATTTTCTAACTACGGCAAAATGAATGTTGATGTTTTCGCGCCCGGTGGACATATCTATTCAACAATGCCAGAAAATGAATACGAGTTTCAGGGCGGTACATCAATGGCTGCGCCAATGGTTGCAGGAATAGCGGCACTTATTCGCTCCTATTACCCAAAACTTACGGCTCCTCAAGTAAAGCGTGTCTTAATTGAATCGGGGTTGAGTTCCAGTGCTTCAGTTGTTTTGTCCGGCGATGCTGAAAAAACCAAACCTTTTAATCAGGTTTCTAAATCGGGAAAGATGGTCAACGCCTATAATGCCTTAATAATGGCGAGTAATCTTTCTAAAAGTTTATAATTTTTATATTAAATGGTTTTAAAGAATAAATTCCCCAAAATCATTCTTGTCCTGTTGGCAGGTTTGGTAAGTCTGCAGGCTCAAACAAATCATTCTTATTGGCAACAGCACGTTGACTACAAAATGGAAGTTTTCGTGAATGTTGAAAATTACCAATATAAAGGCACTCAAACTTTGGTCTATTCTAACAACTCACCTGATGATTTAAGTCGTGTGTATTTTCATATGTACTTTAACGCATTTCAGCCGGGGAGCGAAATGGATATTAGATTGCAAAATATTCAGGATCCTGATGGGAGAATGTTTGCAAATGGCCAAAGTCGGATCGCTAATCTCAATCCTGATGAGATTGGTTATCTAAGAGCTTCTTCCCTTACACAGGATGGAGAAAATGTTTCTTTCAGTCTTGAAGGTACCGTGCTGGAGGTGAGTTTGGCTAAACCAATTCCCTCTGGAGGTAAATGCACATTTGTTATGAAATTTGAGGGGCAGGTTCCTGTACTAATAAGACGTGCCGGAAGGAATAATTCTGAAGGAGTTGCACTATCCATGAGCCAATGGTATCCTAAACTGGCCGAATATGATTTTGAAGGGTGGCATGCAGATCCATATATAGGGAGAGAGTTTCACGGAGTCTGGGGTGATTTTGATGTTAAACTTACACTGGATAAAAATTACATTGTAGGGGGAAGTGGTTATTTACAAAACCCTCAGGAAATAGGTCATGGCTATGAAGCCCCGGGAAGTAAAGTCAAAAAATCCGGGGGTAAAACACTTACCTGGCACTTTAAAGCTCCTATGGTACATGATTTTATGTGGGCCGCCGACCCTGAATATATTCATGATTCACTAAAGATGGAAAACGGCCCAACTTTACATTTCTTTTATAAAAACAAGCCGGAACTTCTTGAAAACTGGAAAAATTTTCAGCCGAAGACCGCAGAAGCCATGACATTTTTTAATAAGAATATTGGCATGTATCCATATGATCAATATTCGGTAATACAGGGTGGAGATGGTGGTATGGAATATGCCATGGGTACACTTATTACCGGGGAGAGAAAGTTTGAAAGCCTGGTTGGTGTTACGATTCATGAATTAGCGCATTCCTGGTTTCAACATTTATTGGCTACCAATGAATTAAAACATGCATGGATGGACGAAGGCTTTACCCAATTCATTTCGAGTTTATGCATGAACGAAGTGATGAATCAGGAGAAAGCTAATCCGTTTGAAAGTACTTATAACAGCTATATTTCGTTAGAACAATCCGGGAAGGAACAACCTCAAACAACTCATGCCGACAGATATAATCTTAATTCGGCCTATGGCATTTCTGCCTATAATAAAGGATCTATATTTTTATCCCAATTGGGGTATGTGATAGGACAGGATAAATTGATGGAAACGCTTAGGTCTTATTATGATAACTTTAAGTTTAAACACCCTATCCCAAATGATATCAAAAGAACGGCTGAGAAGGTGTCCGGTATAGAGTTAGACTGGTATCTTTTGGATTGGACAGAAACCACAAATACCATTGACTATGGAATAAAAGAAGTTAAAGCTGAAAGTGATAAAACCAAAATAATCCTGGAAAGAAAAGGCCTTATGCCAATGCCAATTGACCTTCTTTTGGTTTATGAGGATGGAACAAGAGAAACTTTTTATACTCCATTGCGTATTATGAGAGGGCAAAAAGATAATCCTTATCCAAATATTGAGAGAACAATTTTACCAGATTGGCCATGGGCTTATCCTGTATTTGAATTTGTTATTGATAAACCTGTCAGTTCTCTCAAAGCGGTAATAATTGACCCTTCGCAGCTAATGGCCGATATAAACCTTGAAAACAATGTTTGGCAAGCTCCTGAGTAATTAAGTACTCAGGCCCGGAATATATTTATATAGAGTAATTATTTGTTAAACCAAAAAGCGTCTTTGTACATCTCATTTTTGGCGGTCCGTTCCCTGTTATTCAATATTAAATGGGTTTCATCTACCATTCTGTTCCTATACCCCAAAAGGTGAAAAAAAGGTTTATTAAAGAACATGGCTACTTTTAAATTTACCATGAGCTTATCACGAGTCCCATTTGACCATGAAACTCCCGGAAGTAAAGCCAAAAAAGAATCAAATTTAATTTTCCGTAAAAATGCAGAAAAAGATAATATCCATCCGGGTATTTTGCGAATAAGAAAAAACCCTTCTTCACCCTGAGCCTGATAGAGAGGCATGAACACTATGGTGTCTTTATATGCAGTAATCTGCTCCCCATTATGATTAGCCATTGTTATGCCTTTCTCTAATTTTTCAAAGCTGCGGAAACCGGGCAACATTTTAAAATCATCAGACTCGGTAATTCTGCGTCGGTGAATTATCTCATAGAAAATATTATTCCCTTTTGCCGCCAAATTAAGTTGATCGTGATATTTTTTATAGTCAGGTACTTGTTCTTTAGTAAGTACTCCACAATAAATCATTGCCAACCAGATAAAGGAAACTGAGTTTTTTACCGCCTCTTCCGTGAAGTGTTGCCCGGATTCAAATCCCAGGGAAACATATCCTTTCTCATTTATGTAATTTAACAGCGGGCCTTCCAGATATTCTTCTATCCCCAGGATTATAGGCACAGGAAATAAACGAGCAAATTCCCGGTTTATTAAGGCGTCATTTATTGTGATAAATGGCAAAGTAGGACTGGAGGTGGTATGAAAATCAATGAAGTAATAAGGGGGTGCGTGAGTCGCAAATATATCTGAAATTAGCTGATGTAGTTCAGACAATTCATTTTCTTCAACGGATCGCTCCGGTTTACTTTTTTGTTCTATTTTGTCTATGCCGGAACGTGTCCAAATTCGATTGAGGTCATGCTCTAAAAAACGTTTCTTTTCGAGTAATGCCGGCAAATTGCCCTTAATTCCAAAAACCGATCCCGTTACTTGCAGCTCACTGGCTTTCAATTGCTTAAAAACTTGGTCCAGAGCCTCAACCCCTGAGGGCTCATTTCCGTGTATTCCTGCAAAATAAACCACGGTAGGGCCCGTTTCCTTACTAGAAACATGACCTATTATTCTTGTTGATTTCAGTTTTTTAATTGACTTAGCTTGGATTTGCGTCATGAATTATAAATCATTGGTTGTTATAATTCCAATTAAATTTTTTCCTTCAACTACGGGTAAACAATTAATGCTATTAGAACTCATAAGTTCTTTGGCCTCTCTTAAAGGTGTTTCCGGAGTTACAGTGATCAAATCCCTGGTCATTAGTGTACTAATATTTTCTTTCAGCTTAGCCGGGTTCTCCATGTAATTTTTAACATCTGTCCAGGTAAGCAACCCGCTTAGTTCAAGATCATGATTTAATATTGGAGCATGGTGAATATTTTTCCAAAGCATCATTTTTAAAACTAACTCCGCGCTGTCATTCTCCTGTGCCGTCATTGTTTTTCTGTTCATTCGATCTTTAACTTTAAGCTGAGCTTCAGGAATCACATATTCATCTCCCCTTGGCAATTGCCAAACATCTACGGTGTAGCGTTTTTCCTGTCGCTCATACATCGTGGCTACCAATATCTTAACCGCATCTGGTATTTTATAATTTTCTTTGAGTTTTCGGAATGATTTAATCATCCATTGGGAACCATTATTTGAACGAATCCTGTTTTCAATAATGGATAAATAACGTTCTGCATCTCTTGGTTCAATACCCATGCTATAAAGTCCTCTGAACGCCATAGGTAAAAAGTGATCGAGTAGTAATTGCTGGCTACTAATCAGTTTTCCATCCCAATGAAACTGTGCAGCCATACCATACCTTGCGGCGTTGAAGAAATTGCCTTTTACATCACTAAAATTCATTTTATTATGAACTTCATCAAAGGCTTTCGGTTTTCCCATCATTACCCCTACCCATAACATCATATTTGCAATTTCATCTACTGTCGTAGGGCCGGATGGCATATATCTATTTTCAATTCTCACATGGGGTACGTTATCCGTTACGCCATAACAAAGCCTGTTCCATTTATAAATAGTCCCATTGTGAAGCGCTAATGCCCTTAATTTTGGCGTTTGCCCGCTTTTAAGCAATGACATGCTATCGGTATCAAAGTCGGTAGTTAACAGACTTCTAAATCTGATTATGGCATCTTTATAAAAATCCGCTACTGATCCTGAAACCCAATCATTGCCGAAACCTACTCTTGATTCTTTTTCATTGAGAATGAAGGTGCTTGCTCTGGTATCAACACTTTGAGTAAATAGTGCAATTCGTGTCTCTTCCCATAATTCCTGGCCAAGTAGCAAAGGAGAATTGGTGCATACAGAAAGTATCGGGCCTGCAATAGCTTGTGCCCAGTTATAGGTGTCTGCAAAATTCTCTGCATCTATTTGAAGATGTGATTGGAAGCTTGTATTACAGCCTTCATAAAGTATGGTATTGTGATGAAGGTTTACCTCATCTACCCCTTTTATGTGTAGCTCTATATCGTCTTTCCTTATATCTTTAATTGCTTCGTTTAAAACCTGATAGCGCTTTAAAGGCGTCATATATGACGTTTCTAAAAACTTCGTGTCTACTGTGGGTAATATTCCGGTTAGAATAACTTTGGTGCCGTGTTTGGCTGCGCTTGATTTGGCTTTTTTAAGTAATTCTTTTAATTGTTTATGCAACTCAGAAAAACATCGACCATTCAATACAAGAGGGTCCAGATTAATTTCCAGGTTGTAAAGCGTTAACTCAGAAGTAAAATGGGGATCATTGATATCTTCAAGGATTTCATCTGCTTTATTAGTAGGTTCCCAGTTTTCATCAACAAGACAGAATTCCTGCTCTGCTCCGATGCGGACAGGCCTCTTTTTAAACATATCATTTTCCAGCATATATTCAAGTGCCTCAATGTCTGTAAGCAATTGATCAATATATCCAACTTTATCCTCGTTCCTGGTAAGTTTTTTTACATTCAACTCCCCCATAATAAGTGGTATTTAGACGTATAATCTCGAAATATAATCCAATGCAAGATAAAATCCTAGCACACGGATAAATATGATATTTATCATACAGCCGGGGCGTGGTTTTTATTGTTTAATTTAGCTGCGTTATGTCCTCAAAATTTCCAAAAAAAGAAAAATTAAAAAGTGAGAGCCTTATTCGTGAGATTTTTAAAGAAGGAAAATCTATTTCCAGCTATCCTTTAAAGCTAATCTATTTGGAAATAAAAGTCCCGGTCAAAACAAAAATTCAATGTGGAGTTACCGTGCCCAAAAGAAATTTTAAAAGTGCCGTAAAAAGAAATCGGATTAAAAGACTGTTAAGAGAAAGCTACAGGCTAAACAAAGAACAAATTTTTAACAACATCGAGGGAAGCTTTGCGTTCCTATTTTTATACCTTGGAAAAGAAATGCCTCAATACGAAGAAGTAGAAATGAATATGCGGGTAATTCTACAGAAATTTTTAAAAAAAGTGCCTGATGAAAAGACTATTAAATAAAAAAGTACTGATACCGACGCTAGCGATTGTTATGCTTATCGTTGGAACTGGTTTTAAAAGTGATTTTTTTGAAATTGCTAAACAGATAGAAATTTTTACCACCTTGTTTAAGGAGTTAAATATGAATTATGTAGATGAGACCAATCCTGCAGAGCTTATGGATACTGCCATAAAGAATATGCTGGATGATCTTGACCCTTATACTAAATTCCTGAATGAACAGGACGTTGAGGCTTATAAAATAAATAATGCAGGAGAATATTCCGGTATTGGATCTTTAGTCCGCTCATCTGATAATAAACTGGTAATTATTGAACCATATCAAGGCTATCCGGCAGATAAAGCAGGTTTAAAAGCTGGAGATGAAATCATTAAAATTGGAGACATCTCCATTTCAGATTTTAAAGATGATGCAAGTGAATTATTAAAAGGAGCCAACAATACCAAAGTGGAAGTAACCTACCAAAGGCAAGGTAAAATAAATACAACTATAATTGAAAGAGAGGCTATAGAGGTTGATGCCGTCCCGTTTTACAACATGGTAAATGAAAATACAGGCTACATAGTGCTTTCCAAATTTAATGCAAAGGCCTCTTCCCAGACAAAGGCAGCTCTGCGCGATTTAAAGGGGAAAGGTGCTGAGCAAATTATTTTAGATCTAAGAGGAAACCCGGGAGGGCTATTATCTGAAGCAATCAATGTTACAAATCTCTTTGTGCCTAAAGGAGAACTGATTGTAACTACCAAATCCAAAGTAAAAAAATTCAACAGCGAATACAAAACAAAAAATCAGCCTTTTGATAAAGAGATCCCATTGGTTGTTTTAGTAAATGGCGGAAGCGCTTCGGCCAGTGAAATTGTTTCAGGAAGTCTGCAGGACCTGGATCGCGCAGTAATTATTGGGGCGAGAAGCTTTGGCAAGGGACTGGTTCAGCGACCACTCCGGCTTACCTATGGTACTCAATTAAAAGTTACCATCTCCAGATATTATACCCCTTCCGGTCGTTGTATTCAATCTTTGGATTATTGGAACAGAGATAAGAGTGGGAATGCGGTAAAAACCACAAATTTTAATGAGTTTAAGACTAGAAATGGCAGAAAAGTTGAAGATGGCGGAGGGGTAATGCCGGATATTGAAATAGCTGCACTAAAAACTAATGCGCTAACCAAGGCTCTTTTGGTAAATCATGTTGTTTTTGATTTCGCCACCAAGTATTACTATCAAAATACCATTACAAGTATTGACGACTTTAGCTTTAACCCTTCTGACTTTGAAGATTTTAGAGACTACGTTTCTCAGAGCAATTTTAATTTTGAAACAAACACGGAAAAGGCTTTAAAAGAAGCAATTTCCGGTGATGACAAGGCTATATATGGCGCAGATATACAGGATAGCTATAAAAGCTTGTTAGCAGAAATTAATAAACGTAAACTCAACGCTCTCGAAACCTATCAAAAGGAAATTCAGATAAGTCTTCAGGACGAAATTATTAAGCGCTATTTCTACAGAGAAGGCCTTTATCAGTATTATTTAAAAAATGATGAGGCCATATTAACCGCTACCGGCCTGCTGGATGATAACTCAAAATACCAGTCTGTTTTAAGATAGAGATTCATCTCGGTTTAAGTTTCTCATACCTGGTGATATTCGTAAACTCAATAGAATATTAATCCCGGGGATCTTATTAGTTTATACCAAAAAAAAGATTCTTTTATTCCTGATTCAATTCTATTATTTTACATTAGTGGCTTCTTAAAAAACACCCTTATATGTTAAGTAAATACAACAAATGGTATCATCCCTATAAAACAAGCGCAAAATATAAAAAAAGAGCAGCCTATTTTAGTATGGAATTTGGTATTCATCAGGCGCTTAAAATCTATTCCGGTGGCCTGGGTTATCTTGCTGGATCACATATGATTTCAGCAATGGAATTGAAGCAGAATATGATAGGAATAGGAATGCTTTGGAAATATGGGTATTATGACCAGGGCAGAAACACCGACCAGACCTTACAAACCAGTTTTATTGAAAAGCACTATAATTTCCTTGAAGATTCCGGAATAGAAGTAGAAGTAAAAATTCACGATAATCCTTCCGTTAAAGTACGCGCATATGTTCTTAAGCCGGAAATATTTGGCTCTGTACCAATCTATCTGCTTACCACAGATGTGCCTGGTAATGATCATTTGTCCAGGACAATTACGGATCATTTATATGACAACAATACATTAACACGTATCTCGCAAAATATTGTGCTTGGCATCGGAGGCGCCAAGGTTGTTCAGGAATTAGGGGGGGCAGACATATATCATTTAAACGAAGGACATGCATTACCGGCTTTCTATTACCTGCGTAATATTGGAATTACCAAAAAACAACTGTTCTTTACCACACATACTCCTGAAAAAGCCGGTAACATGGAGCGAAATGGGCATCTCCTGAATAGTTGTGGCTTTTTTGGAAAAACGCTTACGGAAGATGAGTTGCAAAAAGAAGTGGTAAATGATGATATGTTAAACTATACCGTAGCCGCACTCAGAATGGCTAAAAGAGTTAATGCCGTTTCCAAACTCCACGCAATTGTAGCCAACAATATGTGGAATAGTTTTAAAGGGACAACTAAAATTATCCCGATAACCAATTCCCAAAATCAACGTTTTTGGCAGGATAGTGTTCTTGAAAAGGCCTGGAAAAGCCTTAATGAAAAGGCTTTTAAAAAGCGAAAACTGGAACTAAAATCCTTACTTTTTGATGTTGTATTAGATCAGACGGGGAAGCTTTTTGATCCCAATGTGCTTACTATAGTCTGGGCAAGAAGATTTGCTCAATATAAACGGGCAGACCTACTATTATATGATCTTGAGCGTTTTGAAAAACTTGCCTCTTCAGTAAACTATCCGGTTCAGGTTATTTGGGCAGGGAAACCATATCCTACAGATTATTATTCTATAGACATGTTTAATCACCTTGTAAATTATACAAAGTATAAACCGAATATGGCAGTCCTTATTGGATATGAAATGGAGCTTTCGCGAAAACTTAAAACAGGTTCCGATGTCTGGCTGAATACCCCCAGAATTACCAGGGAAGCTTCCGGAACCAGCGGGATGACAGCTGCTATGAATGGCTCTTTAAACTTAACAATTAACGATGGCTGGATCCCGGAATTTGCTGTAGATGGAGAGAATTCGTTCGTTCTTCCCGAAGCAGATTATAAATCTCCCGCCTGGGAACAGGATAAATTTGACAGTGACAATCTCTATAACGCCCTGGAGCAACGTGTTCTTCCTACTTTCTATGAGAATCCTAAGAAATGGCAGGAAATGGTTTTTAAAGGAATTGATGGGGTGGTACCGGCTTTTACAAGCCGCAGAATGGCTGATGAGTATTATAATATTCTCTATAAATAGAAGAGAATGCTTCTGAGTGTTTTTAAGCAAGAAAAATGAAACCTGAACTTAAGGATTCTATTGGTTTGCACCTTGGCGCTAAAATCAAAAACTGTGTGCCTGTTTCCGGTGGTGATATTTCCAGGGCTTTTGTACTATATACAGCTTCTGATCGTGTTTTTTGCAAACTAAATAGTTCCTTGACAGCCAAGTCCATGTTTGAAGCAGAAGCGGATGGTTTGAAGGCTATTACTAAAACCAAAACCTTAAAAACTCCCTTTGTTTACGGTGTTAAAGAGCTAGATGAAGGAGCTTGTCTGTTAATGGAGTATGTGACCTCTAAAAGCCCCGAATCTAAGGATATGGAAATTTTTGGTGCTCAACTCGCGGCTATGCATCAAAACAGTTCCGATTATTATGGATGGGAAAATCCAAATTTTATTGGAAATTTGCCACAGTCCAACCAAAAACATGACAATTGGATTTCATTTTATATAAAAGAGCGATTAAGTCCGCAATTTCAAGCTGCCATTGATCGAAAATATTTAACTAAAAATGACGTTCCGGGTATTGAGAAACTACAAACTGTTATCACCTCCTGTTGTCCGGATGTTAATTCATCCTTGTTGCATGGCGATTTATGGAGTGGAAATTACTTAATTGCCGAAAATGGTGAGCCTTATCTTATAGATCCGGCTGTATATTTTGGACATAGCGAAATAGATTTATCAATGTCGCGTCTTTTTGGTGGTTTTAGCTCATCTTTTTATTCTGCTTATTTTGAAATTAATCCTTCTCTGCCAGGTGAATCCAATCGCATGGCAATCTATCAATTATACTATTTACTTGTTCATTTGAATTTGTTTGGAAAGTCTTATTACAAATCAGTAATGGAAATATTAAAGGCACATTTTCAATAGAGTCTGCTTATTCTTTTTTTTGTAACAGGCTTTTTTAACAAGCTCGATTCGTCTATCCATGGTTTACAGGAGCTCACTAATATTTTATTTGGGTGATTTGCCGTCAAATAAATAAAAGTGTACTATTTTTAAGCTTGTTGAACTCTTGCTTTCTTTGATTCTTCATGTTATAAGAACTGAATATGGATAAAATTAAAATCCTTGTTGTGGGTTGCGGAAATATGGGAACCAGCCACGCTCGTGCTTATCACAAATTACCTGGTTTTGAAATTGCCGGATTGGTTAGTAGAAAACCAGAAAGTCGTGAACGTCTATCTAAGGAATTGGGGGGCTTGCCTAAATTTGGTGATTTTAAAAAGGCCCTGGCCGCTACCAGGCCCGATGCTGTGGCTATAAGCACTTATCCCGATACTCACGCAGCCTATGTGAGGGAAAGTCTGGAGGCCGGGGCACATGTCTTTGTTGAAAAACCTATAGCCTTAACGGTCGAGGAGGCTCAGGCACTTGTTGATTTGGCTATTACAAAAGAGAAAAAATTAGTGGTTGGCTATATTTTAAGGGTACACCCTGCCTGGACAAAATTTGTGGAAACTGCGCAAACCCTTGGTAAACCTCTGGTGATGCGAATGAACCTTAATCAACAAAGTTCGGAAGAGCAATGGTATACGCACAAACAGCTAATGCGGTCTATGTCGCCAATTGTTGATTGTGGAGTTCACTACGTTGATATTATGTGCTTAATGACAGGGGCACAGCCCGTGAGCGTAAGTGCTATTGGAGCTCGGTTAACAGAAGAAATAAGTGCCGGCATGTACAATTATGGGCAGTTGCAAGTGCGCTTTAATGATGGTTCTGTTGGTTGGTATGAGGCGGGTTGGGGGCCTATGATAAGTGAGACGGCATTTTTTGTAAAGGATGTTATCGGTCCTAAAGGCTGTGTTTCTATTGCTGATGAAAAAAAGGGCGATTCAGATGATATTGAAGGCCATACCAAAACCGGTGGTCTAATTTTACATTTTAGTGAGTTGGATTCTAATGGAAAATTTATTAAAAAAGACGTGTTGGTCAGCACTGAAGATGAGCCGGATCACGATGGACTTTGTTTATTGGAGCAGGAATATTTCTTAAAATCTATTCAAAAAGACCTTGACCTTACCAATCATTTATCCGATGCTGTTAACAGCTTAAAAATTGTTCTTGCCGCAGATAAATCTTTTAGAACAGGCGAAACAGTTCATTTGTAAGGTCTTTGTATTCATCTTTTTCTTGATTTCATTGATTCCTGGCAACTTATAAATCCATGATAGATCTTTTCCAAAAAGCCAAATTATATACAGACAGAACCGCAATTGTTTCAAATGGTAACGATTACACTTACCAACAATTGCTGGTCCAATCATATGTTGTCGCTGCCAATCTTTTAAATAATTCAACTGATTTAAACGAGGCCAGGATAGCCTTTTTAGTGCCTCCCTCTTTTGAATATACGGCAATACTATGGGGAATATGGGCTGCGGGTGGAATTGCAGTTCCTCCGGCACCAAAGTTATAATCGTACATGGAGATTTTCAGGATGTTCTTGAGCCGCTTAAAGCAAACTCCAACCTGATTATTATTCCTATAATGGAGATCTTTAAAGAGAATTCTTCGGGTCTTCCGGATTTATTACCCAACAGAAGGGCTATGATGTTGTATACAAGTGGCACAACAAACAAACCCAAAGGTGTAGTAACCACTCATGGTATTATACAGTCCCAGATTACCACCCTGGTAGAAGCCTGGGAATGGGAAAAGAAAGATTATATTCTAAATATTCTGCCTTTACACCATGTTCACGGCATTATCAATGTATTGCATTGCGCACTATGGAGTGGCGCATGTTGTGAATTTCATACCAAATTCGACGCTGAGAAAGTTTGGCGAGTATTTTTATCAGGAAAGATGACTCTTTTTATGGCTGTGCCTACCATTTACTATAAATTAATTACGTTTTGGGAAGGCGAAAAAAAAGAGAATCAACTCCTGATGTCTGAGGCAGCATCTAAGTTACGGCTAATGGTTTCAGGGTCTGCGGCATTGCCTGTTCCTGTTTTTAATAAGTGGAAATCTATTACCGGGCAAACGCTGCTGGAACGCTATGGAATGACAGAAATTGGTATGGGGCTTTCTAATTCATATCGGTCGGAGAGACGACCGGGCTATGTTGGGCTTCCATTGCCGGGGGTAGAGTTGCGCCTGGCAGATAAGGATAATAAGATAGTTGATGAAGATATACCCGGAGAAATTCAAATTAAGGGAGCTTGCGTGTTTAAGGAATACTGGCAAAAGGAAGAAGCTACAAGAAAAGCCTTTACTAAGGATGGGTGGTTTATAACAGGCGATATTGCTATGTTTCACGATGGGATGTACAAAATTTTAGGGCGTGATAGTGTTGATATTATTAAATCTGGTGGGTATAAGATCTCTGCGCTGGAAATCGAAGACGTCCTAAGAGGTCATCATGACATAGATGATGCTGCTGTAATTGGGGTAGAAGATGAGGAGTGGGGAGAGGTTGTAGCGGCTTGTTTGGTGTCAAATGAAACGTCATTGGATTTTGATGAAATTTCTAAATGGCTTAAAACCAGGTTGCCTGTTTATAAAATTCCACGCAAATACATCCTTCAGAATAAACTCCCGACAAATGTTTTAGGTAAAGTCACCAAAAATAAACTTAAACCCCTTTTTTAAGATGTTTTTAATTAAAGGTTTTATTGAAATTAGTAGACTGTTCGTTTAGAATTCAGACTATTCTTTTACCATAAGAAGATGCGGAATACCATCTTCCAAATACATTTCTCCCACAGCTGTAAAACCTAATTCATTATAAAATTTCTGTAAATAAGTCTGCGCGGAAAGATGAATTGTAGTTTCTTTAAAATTATCCTTAATGGCTTTTATTGAAGCCAGCATTATTTCTTTTCCATACCCTGCTTGCCTCCCCGATTTCCTAACTAACACACGTCCTATGCTCGTTTGATCCATATAATCACCTGCTTTGAAAATTCGGGCATATGCTACAATCTCATTTTTGTCTGTGCCGATTATATGCAAGGCTTTTGTATCCTTTCCATCCAAATCCTGATATACACAATCCTGTTCCACTACAAAAACCTCAGTCCTTAATTGAAGAATTTGATAGAGTTCCTGATTGGTCAGGTCCTGAAAAGATTTTGCTTGAATATTCATCTATTAATCTTGCACTATAACTCTTTTACTATCGCATTTGCCAAATTCGGGTTGTATATTCAAATGGTTTATACCAAATTTATGATAGACTTCTTCTTCTATTTTTTCCAGTATTTTATCAAATTCCGATAAGTGTATATCCTCATCAAAATCGATATGTGCTTCCAGGTGTACCTCGTCTTCATTTAGCTGCCAGATATGCACATGGTGTACATTTTTTACCGCTTGTATCTTCGTGATAGCTGATACTATTTGCTCAACTTCTATGGTATTCGGGGTAAAAAGCATTAGAACCCTGGTTGAAGATTTCAAAAGGTCATATCCCATATAAATAAGGTATAAGGCAATTATGATGGTTAGTACAGGATCTACCCAATATAGTTCATAAAACTTCATCAACAACCCACCTATTAGAACGGCAACAGAAGCCATCATATCTGTAAACAAGTGAAGGTAAGCAGATTTCATGTTCATGTTTACTTCAGCGTCTTTCTTAATTAAAAGAACACTAAATCCATTTGCTGCAATCCCTAACAAAGCTAGCCATATAACTAAATTTGATTCAATCTCAACCGGGTTTCTGAATCGCTCAATAGCCTCTTTCACTAATATTATTGCAACAACAATTAAGGTTGAAGAATTAACGAAAGCCGCAATTATTTCTGCCCTCTTATAGCCAAATGTCCGGTTAGTAGAGGCTTTCCTTTTTGATAATTTGGTAGCAACATAACTTATAACCAGGGAAAGTACGTCACTAAAATTATGGAGCGCGTCTGATAATAAAGAGAGGCTACCCGATATTATTCCACCAATGACCTGAGCAATGGTGATTAAAATATTCAGGAATATTGTAATAAAAAGATTTCTTCCTTTTAAATCCCTGTGATTATGGGAATGATTATGAGAATGTGACTGGCCCATCGAATTGATTTAAGAACAGGGTATTTTTTCAATTCTACGTTCGTGTCTGCCTCCTTCAAATTTTGTGTTGAGAAAAGTTTTAACCATATCTAAAGCCTGATTAAGTGAAATAAAACGAGCAGGCAAACTAAGTATGTTAGCATTATTATGTTCCCTTGCTAATTCTACAATTTCCTTATTCCAACAAAGTGCTGCTCTAACAGCACGATGTTTATTTGCAGTCATGCTTGCTCCATTTCCACTACCACAAATAATAATTCCCCAATCTGCATTATTGTTTTCAACATCAATTGCAACGGGATGTATAAAATCAGGAAAATCTACACTATCTGAGCCGTCTGTACCGTGATTGATTACTTCGATACTCATCGATTTAAGAAGACCTACGATTGCTAGTTTATATTCCGTACCTGCATGATCATTACCAATTGATATTTTCATAATATTAAGGTATTTACAATTAATACAAAGTTACAAATACCATTGGTATACCTAATTCTTAATATTGTTAACATTGTAATTTTAAAAAAAACGTAACTGTTTGGTTTGTAGGTTAGTGTTTCTTTTAGTGATTTGTTAATAACCGGAGGATAAGAAGTGAGTATATATTTTTTTAGTCTGCTTAAAAAAATGCTTTACAAAACCTGTTGATATTTAAAAAATCTTGTTCTTATTATTTAGCAGAAAGATATTAAAGGAAATAGTATAGTAGTTAACAATAATTAAAAAATTACTTGTAAGTAGTTTTATGTTGAAACCACTTATGAATAGTCGTTCATAAAAAACTTAAGTAATTGACTGTTAGTATAAATGGTAAAATCTAAATTGTCAATAAACTCTTTTATTTGTTTATAGCAACAAATCTTCATAAAATTTATAAGTGGTACTAACAAACAATCATAATCACCATTTTTTTTATAAATTAATAAAACAAATAATTAATATATTAATAAATGTTGATATGTTATTTACAAGGTGAGTTTATCTAAATGTAATTTAAGGAATATAATGCTCTGGATTATAATTCGTAATTTTCCGCGCAAATAAAGAATTAATGTCGAAGAAAAAGAAACGTGCAAAAAGTCACAAAAAAAATGAAATTACAAAAGGTATATTCACCGTCCTGGAGAAGGAGCCATCAAAGAGTTTTAATTATAAACAAGTTGCTTCAAAGCTGGAACTTATTGATACTGAAAGCAGAAATTTATTAATTAGAAGATTAGGTGAATTAAAAAACGAAAAACGAATACTTGAAAATACAAGAGGAAAATACCAGGCCGTCGCAAATGGAAATTATTATAAGGGAAAAGTAGATATTACGGCGAGAGGAAATGCTTATGTGGTTGTAGATGAATTAGAGAATGACATCTTTGTACCCTATAATAGAGTTAACAGAGCTTTTCATGGTGATATTGTTGAAGTAGATATATTTAATAAGAAAGGTAATAAAAAACCAGAAGGAGAAATTAAAAAAATTCTGGAGCGAAAAAAGAAAAGATTTGTCGGTATAGTAGATTTACAGAAAACATTCGCATTTATACGGCCCACAGATATAAGAATGTATACAGATATATTTATTCCTCCTGAAAACGTAGGTAAAGCAAAGAATGGGGAAAAAGTACTGGTAGAAATTATCGAATGGCCAGAGAAAGCGGAATCACCATATGGTAAAATAATAGAAATACTTGGTAAACCGGGTGAACACAATACAGAAATTCATGCAATATTAGCTGAATATGGATTGCCTTCCGAATTTCCCGCTGAAGTAGAAAATTATGCCAATACCTTAGATACTTCAATAAAACAGGAAGAAATTTTAAAGAGAAAAGACTTAAGAGAACTTCTTACATTCACGATAGATCCAAAGGATGCAAAAGATTTTGACGATGCTTTATCGTTTGAAATCTTAGAAAATGGCAATTTCTCAATTGGCATCCATATTGCTGATGTTTCTCATTATCTAAAACCAGATACCGTATTAGAAGAGGAAGCTTATGAAAGAGCAACCTCTGTTTATCTGGTAGACCGGGTTGTACCAATGTTACCTGAAATATTATCTAACAACGCTTGTTCTTTAAGGCCGCATGAGGATAAGTATACATTCTCTGCAATTTTTGAAATGGATGACCATTGTTCAATAAAAAACCAATGGTTTGGGCGTACAGTTATAAATTCAAACGAACGATTTGCGTATGGGGAGGCCCAGCATATATTGGAAACCGGCGAAAAATCAATTCCCGAGTCAGTTTCAATACGAAACAAAGCCTACACCGTAGGTGAGGATACTGTTTATGCAATTAATACTTTAAATAGTTTAGCTAAAAAAATGCGGAATGACAGGATGGATTCCGGGGCTATTTCATTCGATAAAGTGGAAGTTAAATTTAATCTTAATGCTGAAAACGAACCGGAAGGTGTTTATTTTAAAGAAGCCAAAGACTCAAATAAGTTAATTGAGGAGTTTATGTTGTTGGCAAATCGAAAAGTAGCTGAGTTTATAGGTAAACAAAAACCAACAAAAGCATTTGTATATAGAATTCATGATCAGCCGGATGAAGAGAAGTTAATGGCACTAAACAGCATTATTTCACGTTTTGGACATAAGCTTGACTTAAAGGATAAAAAAGCTGTTAACAGCTCTTTAAATAAGCTTCTGGAGGATGTTAAAGGCAAAAAAGAACAAAACCTTGTAGACACCTTAGCTATTCGAAGTATGAGTAAAGCAATTTACAGTACAGACAATATTGGGCATTACGGTTTGGCTTTTGACTTTTATTCACATTTTACATCACCTATAAGGCGATATCCCGATGTGTTGGTGCATAGATTATTGCAACATTATTTAGACGGAGGTCAATCTCCTAAAAAGGAAATTTATGAGGAATTGTGTAAGCACTCTTCAGATATGGAAGGTCTTGCGGCGAGTGCGGAACGTGATTCTATTAAATATATGCAGATAAAGTTTATGCAAGATCATAAAGATCAAGAATTTACAGGTATTATTTCGGGAGTTACAGAATGGGGAATTTATGTTGAAATCATTGAAAACAAATGCGAAGGCATGGTGCGAATACGAGATATAAAGGATGATTATTATACCTTTGATGAAAGGGAATATGCCATAATTGGTGAGCGTACACATAAAAAGTACCAGCTTGGAGATAAAGTGATGGTAATGGTAAAAAGCACAGATTTAGTAAAACGCCATTTAGATTTCACATTATTAGGCAAACCTGGAGAATAAATAATTTTTGGAATAGAATTTGTTTATTTTCATTAGATAAACACTAAAACCTACATGATGAAACAAGTAATACTCTTTGTTTTCTTCCTGTTTTTTATGCTGATGGTAAGGCCTCAGGATGAAAAAATCAACATAAATTTAACCAAATTCACAGAGGTTAAAGCGTATGATGGGTTATCTGTGAACCTGATAAAATCAAATGAAGATAAAGCCGTAATTACCGGAGCAAATACAGATAAGGTTAATTTTGTAAACACAGGTGGAGTTCTAAAAATCCGCATGGAGATAACCAAGATTTTTAGTGGATACAGGACATTTGTAAATCTTTATTATTCACAGAATTTACTGGTAATTGACGTTAATGAAGATGCAAGAATTATCTCGGAAGAGTTGATTAGTCAGGAAGTAATTGAATTAAAAGCTCAGGAGGGAGGTGAGTTAAAAATAAAAGCAGAGGTGGAGCAGATGTTAATCAGATCTGTTTCAGGCGGAGTTATAGCCACCTCGGGCACATCAGATGTACAAGATGTAGCAATCAATACCGGAGGTTCTTATTTAGGAAAAGAATTTAAAACAAAATTTACTACGGTAAACGTAAATGCGGGATCCAATGCGGAGATTTTCGCTTCTGATTATGTAAAGGCTACCGTGAAAGCCGGAGGAGAAGTATTAGTTTATGGTGATCCAGCAAAAATGGACGAAAAAACTGTTTTTGGAGGTAAAGTAACAAGAATGTAAAGGAATTCTATAGTTTAATGTTAGAAGATATTCAGGCAGCGATACCCTTAGGTTTTTTATTAGCCTTTATGATTGGGCCTGTTTTTTTTGTGCTTCTGGAAACCAGCGCAACAAGAGGATTTAGGGCAGGTTTGTTTTTTGACCTGGGTGTTATTCTGGCCGACATAATTTTTCTTACAGTTGCATATTTCAGTAGTTTCCAATTACTGGAAAATTTAAGTAATCAACCGGGCCTTTATGTGTTTGGGGGTGTAATTCTTCTTATTTACGGCCTTACCATTTTTTTTAACAGGGACTATGTAAAAGGAAGGCAAGATATCAAACCAAGAAAAGGTGGTTACTTAAGTCTTTTTATCAAAGGTTTCCTGCTTAATTTTATTAATATTGGAGTGCTTGTATTTTGGCTGGGTGTTATTATTATTGTGGGACCAAGCCTTAACAACGATCCCAATAGAATTATTGTATTCTTTTCAACAATGCTGGGGGCATATTTAATTACGGATATCTTCAAAATACTACTGGCAAAGCAACTTCGGCGTAAACTTACTACAGAAAGGATACGTTTGGTTAAGAAAGCCCTGGGGGTAATTCTGGTTATATGCGGACTTGTACTTATTATTAAAGGTTTTCTGCCAAAAGACAAATTAAACATAGAGCAGGGAATTGAATATATAAGAGAGTAATAAATACTTAAAATAAGAAAGCAGATAAATCATTCAAAGACACTATTCACCAAGAACTACTGTTAAAATAAAAAACCCCTCATTAATTGAGGGGTTTTTCGAGGCATCGAACGGATTCGAACCGTTGTACAAGCTTTTGCAGAGCTGCGCCTAGCCACTCGGCCACGATGCCATTTAAAGGCGCAAAGGTACTATTTTTTCCAACTAAGAAAAAGAAACTTAGCCCCTCTTTTCCTTAAGAGTTACAGTTACCATTTCTACGTCCCCGTCAATAGGTGGATTCATTTTAGAAACGGAAACCACAGCCTTAGTAACAGTTTCCATTTCATCAAAAATGCGATCGAGCATTCTTTTTGCTACATGCTCAAGAAGTTTTGAACTGATTCGCATTTCTTCCTTAACTATCCTGTTAATGAATACATAATCCAAAGTATCCTCTAAATTATCCGAAATACTGGCTTTTTGTAAGTCTGAGAAGATTTCTACAGTAACAAGGTAGTCACCGCCAATAACGCCTTCTTCTTTTAAGCACCCATGATAGGCATAAACTCTGATATTACTTACGGTAATTTTACCCACGCTCTATTAAGTTTTAGCAAACTTAACCTAAACACCCGAGATTTTTTAATATGTACACCTGCAATTACTTATACCCTGGAAGAGATCTACCCCAATTGTAATTACATGGGTACCTGTACTAAAGCCAAGTATTTCATTCAAAATGATCTGGTATGAGTAGCCGAAATAAAAATTACTTTTTTTAAGTCCAACTAAGGGCGCTATATATAACGGGCTTCCTATCTGATCATTAAGAAAACGATAAGTTACACCGGCGTAGTAATAATCTTCAAAATCATACCATCTGAATTTTGCATTCAAATCGGTTACTGATCGCCCGTCACTTTCAAACCACTGGAAGAAAATAGAAGGCTCTATTTCAAAATTGCTTTTTTTCTTACTAAATCTATAACCCGTATAGAGATAATAATTCCTTAATTCGTTAGGTTCTGAAATTGGATTAAACTTAGATAAGTCCTTGTCTAAGAGGTTAGAGGCGTTTAGACTGGCATAAAACTTATCTTTTCTATACAAAATACCAACATCGAAATTGTGGTTTGTTGTGGAGCGGTCATCGGTAACGCTTGGGTCCAGACCATCAAAATTTTCAATATCTATCCTAAACTGATTAAAATTGTATGAAAGACCAAATGAAAGAAATTCATCTTCATACCTGTCCAATGTCAAGTGATGTGCAAAAGACAGCCTCGCCCCTCTTTGTTTAGTTTCTCCGTTACTATCATTATAAAGAATCATACCCACTCCCGAGCGGTTACCTACCCTGCCGTCTGCAGCCAAAGACTGTGTGTCTGGAGCATCTTTTATTCCTACCCACTGAGTCAGACCATTTATTCGCACTTTAATATAGTCACCTATTCCTGCATAGGTTGGTGATACAACAAAGGGATTGTCTGCTAAATACTGCGATAATTGAGGCAGTGTAAGCTCTTGTGCGTTCCCCGTGGATACACAAAACAACAATATTAAATATAGCAATCTCTTGCTCATAATTCTTTAGGTTAAGTTCTCTATCTATAAAGGGTAAAATGCCCTACAAATTCTCTAATATCACGCTCACCATTCAACTTAATGACGTACCAATAATCTCCCGTAGGCAGCTCATTGCCGTGGTATAATCCATCCCATCCGTTCGGCACTATAGTTTCTTCGGCGACTACTCTACCATAACGATCATATATTTTTATTAGTATTTCAGGATATCCTTCAATATTTTCAGGAATCCAATAATCATTCATACCATCACCATCGGGGGTGAAGAAATTAGGGATTTCTATATCTATAAACTCCATAAATATCTGTGCAGATACCTCACACCCATTTTCATCTATTACCGTAACTGTATACGTACCAGTTTCAATAATATAATAGGTGTTATCTGTACCATTATTATGGTCGTTGAAATAGAAAGTATAATCTTCCAGACCTCCCGTTGCAATCGCGGTTATTTCATTAAGGTTTTGTTGTTCCAGAACCAATGTCAATGGTTCAAAAGCCATAATTTCAAAATCTACAGTTTGCATACAGCCATTAGAATGTGAAATAGCCACATAATGAGTCCCCGGACTAATATTCCTGAAATCGGGGTTCAATTGCATATCTGCAGGGTCTGTTGAGTCTAAAGCATACATTACAGAACCAAGAACAGTTGGATCTTCCATGGTTATGTTGATATAATTTTCCGGAAGGATATCTGTACATTCATAAACAGGATCTACGATAGCATTTAAGTTTACGCCCGGATCAATTACAACAATTACATTAGTTTCACAATCCTGAGCATCACGTACAAATATCACATAGGTACCGGCAGCCAGATCCATAAATGAAGTCTGATCTAAAACATAATCAGCCGGATTATTGGAATTAAACGCCGTACTATATGGTGCTGTACCTCCTGAGATGCTCAGCGTTATTGAACCATCTTCACTACCAAGACATACTTCAGGTAATGCAGTATAGGTTACATCAAGAGGAGCAGGTTCTACAATTGTGAACTGGAAAGGTATAAAGCAACCGTTCTCATCCTGGGCGATTACATCATATACACCCGGCTCCAGATCAACAAATGTATTTTCTGTATCAAACTGGTTCAGGTTTGGTGTAATAGCGTAAAGTATGTTGCCTGTTCCTCCCGAAACTTCAACCGTAATTGTTCCATCATTCTGCCCGGCACAGGTAACATCTGTGAATTCCTCCCTGTCTATTTGAAGCGGCACGGGTTCTGTTATAATTATTTCATTAGATACCTCAACACAATCCATGCTGATAACCCTTACATAATAACTACCAACACCCAACATGGAGAAGTTCCCATCTGTCTGTGGTCCTGCAATTAAATTGGTTAAAGCGGCATCGCCGAATAATTCGTAGGTATAACTACCTAAGCCTCCAAAAGCCTGGGCCATAATTGTAGCCGTCATCTCACCCGTACAATTTATGATCGCTGCGCTTTCATCTATGACTATAGACAATGGGATTATAGGATCTATAGACACCTGGTTAGAAATAGTTGCCTCACATCCAAATGAATCACGCACATAATATTGATATATCCCAGCCGGAACTGTAAATACATGAGTATTGCCTCCGGACATTGGTGAATAAGCTATGCCATCCGTACTATATTCATATGGTGCGGTCCCGCCTGTAGCGGTCAATTCAATTTCCGCCGGGTTTGTACACGTAAGCGGCACCAATTGAATTAATGAACCGGAAACATCTGTTGGTTCAGTGATAGCAACCTGAATTGTCTCCACATCGCAATTCCATCCATCAGAAACAGTAATGCTATATATGCCAGCACCAATGTTGTTGAACACCGGACTGGTTTGTCCACCACTACTAAAATCTATTACTGTTCCGGTAGGATCATAGTAATTTAATTGATATTGATAGACACCTTGTCCTCCAAGAACGTTTATAGCGGTTACCGTAGCATTCGTATCTCCATAACAAACCAATGTTGTTGGGGTTGCAGTGATATCTGCTGTGATTGGTACTGGTTCTACGAGCACTTGGGTATCGTTAAGAACACATCCACCATCATCAGTAATTGCAATGGTAAAATTACCGGCAGAAAGTCCTGTGAACAAGTAACTATTTACATCGTTCACGGTATAAACCGCGGCAGTTGTTGTGTTTGTCAACACTATATCATAAGGGGGATAACCTCCTTCAGGATCTACAATAATTTCACCCTGATCGTTGGTACAAGTAACGTTTGCAACCTCATTAATTGTAGCCGCAAGAGGCATATCCGGAGAAATAATTGTAATGATGTTTGAGTCCTCAACACATAAAGGCGCTGCTGTTTCAGTAATCCTTACAAAATAGTTTCCTCCGGCCACACCTAAAATGGTTAGCGGGTTGGTAGCCGTGTCTCCCGCACCTGTAATTCCGGTACTAACACCTGCTGCAGTAAAGATTTCATAGTTATAAGCACCGGCATATCCCGTAATATCTACTTCAAGGGCTCCATTCGTATCCCCGAAACATACTACAGGCAATGTCGCTGTTGCTACCACATCAATAAGATCATAAGGAGCAATACTATAGGGCGAATCAACATAACACCCGGTCGTCGTATCCGTAACCCTGAAGGTATAACTACCCACTGCAGTTAAATCGAACTCTGCAGTTGTATTTGTTGGGGTCGATGTTAATACACCATTAGGGTTGCCTAGCGGGAGTAATTCGTAAGTATACGTATTTCCGGGATTACCATCATCCGTAACAGTAATAGTAATTTCTTCAGGTACCGCACAAGATATAGCGACGTCTTGCGAAATAGCTACGGTGAATACGTTTAACGGATCTATTACTACCACATCTGTGGCTGTACATCCATTTGCATCCAGAGCATAGACAGTAATATTTTGTACAAGCCCTGTGTCTACAACATCAAATGTGTTAGAAGTTTGGAAATTAACATTATCAATACTGTATAAATACGGACTTGTTCCTGTTCCCACTCCGGCCGTTGCTGTAATCGTAGCCGTATTAACCGTATTGTTGGGGTTACAATTGAACGCAGTTGTTACCGCGGCAACTGTTAAGATAGTTGGTTCATCTACAATAACAACTTCCCTTAATGAACATCCTCTGTCCGAAATAGCTTCTACTTCATAGGAACCGGCAGGCAGACCATTAAAAATTGGACTGGTTTGTGGTCCGGCAATTAAAATTGCTGCGTCGTAAAGATTGTAGGTATAGATTGGGTTATCGTTTACTCCTAGAGCAACCGGCTCCAGGTTTACCGTAATACTTCCGTCACTTAATCCGTTACAAGAGACATCTACCACGGTATGTGGATCAAATGTAACAGGAGTTGGAGCATCTAATTCCTGGTTTATGTTTTTTGTACAAACCGGATTAGTAGTATCCAAATCAGTCACCAGAAACGAATAGGTTCCGGCTTGATTTAATCCTGTGAAAATACCGGTATTATTAACAACAGAGGTTATAAGATCAGGGAATGTAACAATATAGCTTAGGTTCGCAGAACCTCCGGTTACTGTAATTGTAATTTCACCATCCGGAGATGCGGTACAGTCTATAGGTTTCACCACAGTGCTTATTAATGACATCTCTTCATAAAGCACTTCCGGCCCTATTGTTACAGTACAAGACCACTGGTCTGTTATCTGAACTTCATAGCTTCCTGCTCCAAGACCTGAGAAAACGGTTGAAGTCTGTGGCGCACCAAAAGGCGCAGCATCTTTTATCAATTGGTAAGTATAATTACTTCCCTGTCCACCAGCTGTTCCGATTACTTCAATTTCACCCTGAAGATTGGTACAGTTTTCCTGATTTATTTGCAAAGTAGCCGTAATTGGAAGAGGATCTACAAGAACAATGTTGTTCTGGATCATCTCTTCACAACCGCTCGAATCTATTACCCAGGCTTCATAAGTACCTGCTACAAGGTTTTCAAACCTTGGACCGGGAACATAATCTCCAGGACCAGTTGGCGGCACTGTTCCTACATAATAAGTGTAGCCACCCCAGCCTCCTAGAACATCTACGATCTCAATAATGCCATCGTTTCCTATACAGGTAATTTGTGATACATTGGCATTGGCAGTAATAGCTGCCGGCGGACCTGCGATGTTAAATAATTGCGTATTTGTACAGTTTGGATGGTTGTTTTGAATAACTTCAACAAGATAATCACCTGCAAATAAGGTTATTACAGCAGTTGGTCCGTTTGTGGGACTAGTTCCATTTTTTACTAAAACATCATCGGCTGTATTCGCCGGAGTGCCATTCGTATCATAGATAGTCCAATCAAAAGGCCCTACGTAAGTAGCGTCGGTTAATTCTATGGTAACTTCACCTGTTTCAGTACCGAAACAGATTACATCCTGTAATTTAGTAAGTACTATATTAAAAGTATTAGGATCTATTTAGTAAGTACTATATTAAAAGTATTAGGATCTGTAATGGTCTCCGTAGCTGTTAATATACATCCAGTATCTACATGTCTGATAAGGAAATTATAGACGCCAAAATCTAATCCACTAAATACATTTGAGGCCTGGTACGTAGCACCATTGTCTATACTGTATTCAAATTTAGCCGGATCATTTGCGGTTGATGTTACCGTTATGGTGATTTCACCATCCATACCCGGATTACAGCTTATGGCATTTGTAATTGCCGCAGTAGCGGTAAGCAGTTCGTCATAAGGCTGTATGATGGCATTTGTGGTTCCTAAACAACCATTGCTGTCATAGACATTGATAGTATAGCTACCACCTGCAACATCAGTTTCTATATAGGTGGTATTAGCACCTGTTTGAACTACTACATCATCCCCAAGTGCCGGAGTACCCTGGTCATTTATAAATTCATAGATAACATAAGAGCCACTTCCACCTGTAATTGAGGCATCATCTATTGTTATTGTGGCATTTTCAGGATTATTTCCTGAAGTACAACCAAATTCAACAACGATAGGTGCCGGGACACTCATAATACCCGGTTCCTCTTATATCATAAGTGCCAGCCGGAACGTTTTCGAAAGTTTTGTCATTTAAAACCACACCCACAGGCATAGGATTTAAGGTATAGGTCAATGGATTATTACCATTGTCTATTTCAATTAATGTTATTGTACCATCAGCCCCGCCATTGCAAGTTACATCAGTGTGTATTTCTGTAAACTCAGGTAATACTGCAGCTGGAACATCTACAATAATACTTTGCGAACAGTTAGGAGGTGTGGTGCTAATATCATGAATTATTACATTATAAGAACCAGCTCCACTTGCTCCAGTCCAAGTATATGGATTGGATGGAAGAGCAATTCTAGCCTGATCAATAGCGCCCGGACCATCAATTTCAAACTCATAATTTCCTGAACCTGATGTTACTTCAATTGTTATCTCGGCATTAGCCGCAGCACCCGGCTCACAATCAAGCAATGTAGTTTGCATTACAGTAAACTCCAGTGGCGGTATAATAGTAAAAGGCTCAGTATCTGCACAACCATTCACGTCGCGAACGGCAATGTTTTGTGCAATACTTAATTGATATGGGGCCACACCGGCAGCATCAAGGGTTACCAGAATCTCAAATTGCCCTTCTGCCACACATTCATCTACGATTACAATTGAAATATCTGGACTTGCATCTAAAGCTACAGTAACAGGATCATTTTGAATACAATCATATGCATCCTTAATATAGACTATATAATCTCCTGATTCAACGTTTGCAGTGGTACTACTTGTCCATCCGGGTGAAGCAGCAGTTGGAGCTGGCGCCGTATCCAGTAAGTATTGGAATTCATATGGGGCACTACCAAATTGAGGTGTAGCCGTGATGACGCCCGCATTCACATTACAATTATCATTTACTGGAGAAGCTGCTGTAACCGATAATAAGTTGGTTGATTCATCGATGGTAAAGTTTGAAGAACCAATTGAACAACCAGCAAACGCACCATTAATTTCTGTTAACAATACATAGTATACACCAGGAGGTAATGTTGCAAAATTTGGAATACTTACAGGTCCTGCAGGGGGATTTACTGGCGAAGACCCCGTAAAACCTGTGGTTACATTAGATTGTGCATTAAATATTTCGTAGTCGACCTGTGTGGCACCTACATCGTAGTTATCAAAAGTGAAACTCACATTACCATCTGCAGCCCCCGTACATGTTACATTTGCTTCAACCAATGACGTTAACGTCATATTTGAAGGAGAATCTATTGGGGTAGCAGCAGTTTCAAAATAATAGCAATTAGTGGTTAAATCGTGAACCACAAAGGTGTAAGTAACTCCAGGTATAAGTGATGTAAATGTGGAAGTATCTCCACCAACAACATCCGGAGCCTGATATGAAGCCGAATAAGGGAGAGTATAGCTATCTAAAATTGCAAACTCATAATTACCGCTACCTACCGCAGATGAAACAGTTACTATGGCCGTACCTCCGGCAGCACAGCTTGCGGTTAACGTAGAAACATCAATATCCAAATCATTTGGAGGTGATGCAATTATATTAGTTGTTCTCAGTGAACAACCATTGGCGTCAACCACATCAACTTCATAAATACCAAATTCAAGTATAGCAAAGGTATGATCTTCACCTCCGGCAGTTGTCAAATAAGATGCTGAATACCCGTTATTCCCTGTTAAATGGTAGGTATATTCTGCAGTACCTCCGTTTAAGTTTTCTACGGTTATAGAACCCGGATCTGTTCCGGTAGCTGGATTACAAGTAATTGGTATTAAATTAATACTATATGCAATTGCATCAGGCTCATTTATTGTTACTGGAAAAGGAAGAGAAACACATCCCTTCGCATCCGTAATAGTGACTTCATAGTCCCCCGAAGGAAGGCCAGTGGTCTGGGTTCCATAATTCGTTGTTGAAATAGTCTCAATTACCTCAATGACATATGGAGGGCTACCTATAGAAGTATCAATAACCACATCCAGCATTCCCGTACTATCTCCATTACAAAGAATATGTGTGGGCGTAACTGATGTAATCACAGGAGTATCTGCAGGGCTGATAATAACCGAATTAGTGGTCACAATACATGCGGCAGGCACTGTTGTGTCTGTTACCCTGAAAACATAGGTACCCGCTGTATTGGAACTAAAGACATTCCCGGCAAAGTTGGTGTTAAAGTAAGTTGCGCCAGCATCATTAGACCATTCATAGGAATATGTCCCTGAACCACCAATTGCATTTATTGTAATTGATGCTGGTGCCAGGCAGGTCAGATCTGCAGTTAAAACAGCGTTTGCGGCAAGGCTTGGATTTATTGTTACGTTTTGCTGTACTCCAACACAACCAAAAGAATCCTTGACATCTATAGTATAAGTCCCAGCAGATAAATTATTAAAAGTATAACTTGTTGCCGTTGACGGTGTAGGTGTTAACCACGGACCACCATTAATACTGAATTGAAAGCCTCCGTTACCAGGAAGTGAAGTTACATCTACCAGGATTGTCCCATCATTAGAGCCGCTGTAACAAGCTGTTGGCGTAGTAGTAAAAGTTGGATTCATAGGGGCAACTACGGTAATAGGGGCGTCTATGGGATCTTCGCAGTTATTCGTATCTCTAACTCTAACAATATAGTCTCCGGCAGGAACACCTACAAAATCAACTCCGGCTTGATAAGGAGTAATTATACCACCTACATTATCTTCCAATTGGTATTCATAACCTGGCGTACCTCCAGTGGCACTGGCTGTAATTGTAGCACCTGTATTATTACAGGTAAATTCTACCGTAATGCCGGCAGAAGCAACTACAGGCGTGGGTTCGGTTAAGGTTTCTGAAAGCATAACGGAGCAGGAATTATCTAATACATCCCTTACTTCAATTGAATTTACTCCGGCACTAAGACCATTAACCGTTACCGGAGAAACCGTTTGTGGCGCCGAAAATGCACCCCCGTTTACTGAATATTCAAAACCATTTACAAGGTCAAAATTTTCAACTTCAAAAGTAATTGTACCGTCAGACAGACTATTACAACTGATATTAGTAAAATTCGTAATGTTTGCATCAAAAGCATTACCTGCAACTACTATAGCACTGGTATCTACAGTACAATCGCTTCCATAATCTACGGTAATAAGGTGATTGCCAATGGTAATATTATTAAAGACATTGGAAGCTTGTAAGGCTCCGCCATCTAAGCTGTACTGATAAGAAGGATCATTTGGTAATACCGTAATATTCCCTGTACCATCACAATTATAAGTAATACTTGTGCTTAATACCGGCTCAACGGGTAATGGCGCTATAATAACATCCGGCAGCGTAATAGAACAGGAAACTGCATTCGCGTCTCTTACCCTGATTGAATATGTGCCATCTATTAACCCTGTAAAGGTTGCACCGCCAGGTGTAGATGCAGTCCACGAACCACCGTTTAGACTATATTGATAATCTCCTGAACCTCCACTTGTTGGGGTTACACTTCCTACGGCTATTTCTCCTAATTGAAGACAGGTATAAGGCTGCGTTTGTACTGCTTCTGCCACCAATTGTGTTGGCTCCAGCACGTCTATGGAAGCCGTTTCTTCACAATTGTTTGCATCTCTTACCCTGATAGGATATGTTCCGGCACCGAGGTTTACAAAATTTCCTGATACCTGGTAGGTTGTTCCGTTGTCAATACTGTATTCGTAAGGCCCCATACCATTAGCAGCTACAATTGTTATAGATCCATTGCTATCTCCAAAACATATTGCAGGGGTTGATGTTGGGGTAATAGTTATAGGCGCATCCTGTACAATAGTGATATCGTACATAGCTTCACAAAATGTTACATTTCCATTGTTATCACGAACGTATACATCATAATCCCCGGCTCCGGTAACTGTAATTGGATTTACAACACCAAAATCACCGGGAATAGGCGCTACTCCATCAGCTACAATTGCATAAACAAAATTACCATCACCACCTGCTGCGGTTACCGTTACATCTGTTGTTGTTCCACAAGCTGTAATATTAGCTGCGGAAGCTGTAACTGTCAATTCAGGATTTATGGTAATTGTATCTGTATCGGTACAATTGTTTCCATCAATGACGTCAATGGTATACGTTCCCGGACCCAAGCCGGCAAAAACGTTATTTGTGTCATAAAGCCCGCCGTTAATTCTGTATTCAAAGTTTCCATCGCCTCCGGACGTTACATTGGCAGTTAATGTTAAACCGGTAAGATTATCATAACAAATATCATTGGGAACTATTGCTAATACAGGAGGTAAAGCAGCATTTAAATCAAATGTTGTAGTAGCAATACAACCGTTGGCATCGGTAACAGATGCAATATAGGTTCCTAATTGTACCAGACCGGTAAAAGCACCGGTGCCGTTAGTCACTATAGTAACTGTATCAGGATAGGTCAAAGAATACGTATAGCCTCCCCAACCATCAACAGCCGTAAGTACTACACTGCCAGGATCTGTACAGGTTGGCTGTGTCTCATTTGCTGATATAGTAAGTGCTGCCGCTGGGGCATTTATCGTTACACTTGCAGTGTCCGAACAGTTTGTATCATTATCTGTTACTGTAATATCATAAGTTCCTGCTGGTAAACCAGCCAAAGGAATTGTTGCGTTTGTTTCTCCGGATCCACTGAATGCAGATGGTCCGGTTACCGTATAGTCGTATGAAGTGTTAAAGCCAGAAACGGTATATAAAACCTCCCCGTCCGCATCACCTAGACAGCTAATATTGCTTACCAATTGTCCTACAACCCCAATAGGAATTACCGGCGTAATGGTATAACTCTCTTCGTAAGTACAACCTTTATCATCTGTAACCCTGAACGTATAGGTGTCGGGTGTAAGACCATCAAAATTGGCAGAACCACCAGAAGTAGAGGTGGCCGGAATTGCCGCAGGGGCAATTATTTCAAACACGAAAGGTGTGTTCCCATTAACAACTGATACGGTAACATCTGAGGTTAGGGCCGGACAAGTTGGTGCTGAGGAAACAAAGTCCAGATCAGTCGGTGGATTTAAAGGGTCTATGGTTATAGGGTTGGTCACAATAAGACAACCATTAGCATCCCGGATACTTATAGTATAAGAGCCATTTGTTAGACCAGTAAAAGTCTCAGCCCCTGCTCCGGAAACAAAGTTTATTCCATCTATTGAGAATTCATAAGGCGCTGTTCCTCCGGTAATATTTTGGGCCTCAATAGTACCTGTTTGAAGACAAGTATAGTCTTGAATTAAAGCAGCACCGCCCGAAAGACCATTGGCCGGTCCGGAAACGGTATAATATTCAAAAAAGTCGCACGAGGCACTTCCTTTTCTTTGATTAAGCCTCACAGTATAATCGCCTTGAGGCAGGCCTGTA
>NZ_CAMYOM010000020.1:0-36609 GCF_947260015.1 uncultured Eudoraea sp.
TGATAATAGACCCTCAGCTGATTTAGCTGCGGCTGATAGCCATAATGCGATAGATAGAGCAATGAGTACTTGGGATGATATTACTTGTTCGGATTTAGGAATATTTGAAGTTCCGTATGATGGTAGTGATACAGGATTTATCGCAGCGATCTTTAATCCATTCGTTGATGAAGATTTGGGAGGCAGTTTTGAATATATCTCAGATGTTATGCATGGCGGTTGGTTACAAGCTGCATTTTTCGATCTTTTAACAGAAGAAGGGGATGGTTCTCAATTTATATTAGGAGCTACTTTTACTATCGTTTTTACAGATAATAATGGAGACCTTATTGACCTTGATAAGAATGGAAAGTTCGATGTTGCTTGGAGAGAAGTTTATTATAACGACACTTTTGAATGGAAGGATGGATCTAGATTTGATGTTGAGACAATTGCGTTACATGAGTCCGGGCATGGTCTAAGTCAAGCTCATTTTGGGACAGCATTTCTATCTGGCGGCAATGAAGTTCTACATTTTTCACCAAGAGCAGTTATGAATGCAGCATATAGTGGTGTTCAAACATCCATTCTACAAACAGACAATGCGGGTCATTGCAGCAATTGGTCTTCATGGCCAAAAAACTAAATTAAAAGGAGATAGGGTATTTCTTTTTATAATCAGAGGGTCCTTGTGCGGCATAGACTTCTCGCCCAAGTTTTCCCACGAAAAAAGCCACTCACTTTCGTGAATGGCTTTGGTATTGCGATGAAGTGAGCTCCGCTCTACTTCGGCGCTCCCCCTCTTGGACTTCCCGCCAATGGCGGGATAAACTTCTCGCCCAAGTTTTCCCACGAAAAAAGCCACCCACTTTCGTGAATGGCTTTGGTATTGCGATGAAGTGAGCTCCGCTCTACTTCGGCGCTCCCCCTCTTGGACTCGAACCAAGGACCCTCTGATTAACAGTCAGATGCTCTAACCAACTGAGCTAAGGAGGAATATGATTAATATTTAATCTATTAAATACAATATGTATTCACAATTATTAAGAACTTATTGCCGAGGCTCTAACCTCCCGATAGCTATCGGGATGAGCTAAGGAGGAAGTTAAGCAGCTTTAATTGCTTAAACGGGGTGCAAATATAAATGATTTTTCAAATACGCCCAACAAACAAAAAGTATCTTTTTGTCATTTTTTTGATTTTAATCAAAACTATCCTCCTTTATATTTGTGGTATAATCCATAGCTTCTGCCTGAATGGTATAAGTTCCTTCTTCCAATCCTAAAACCATATAATTACCAGATTCATCTGTTGATGTGGATGTGATATGCTCTTCGCCATCCCATACACTAATCTGTACACCATCAATACCGGTTTCAACCTCTTCGACCAATGTAGTAACACGGCCTGCTAAACTCCCAGCTGTACTCATATTTGATGCCCTAATAACCGGTTTAAAGTTAAACCCTGTGATTCCCCCCATACTTTCTATATTTCCTTTGGCAATAAAAGATTTACTTACATCAATATCCAATAAAAGATCACTGCTCAAACTACTAAAAACTTCAATCGCAGGATTCACAAATACTTTAATACCTGTTTGCTCACCACTAGGAACCTTTAAATCAAAAGTAGTCCCATCTTTTAGTACTACACTGCCTTCCTTTATATAAACCCTTACCAAGTCATAGGAACCAACCGGTACTTCCGCTTCACCCATTGCCATGGTAACCCCGTTGGTCAATGTTAACAGATTTACTTTTTGTTCTCCTTCATAAAGGACTTCAAAATTAGAATCATCTTGATCTCCTTTGGATTCATCCAAGTTTTTAACACGTGTTTCTATTTTATAAATAGTGACATTGGCTTCATCAATGAAATCATATGGAAATGGAGCGTCAGTAAGCTTTACCGAAATCTTACCATACTTTACATATTGAAGTTCATTCCCATAATCGGAACAACCTATAAATAATAATATACCGGAAAATAGCGCGAAAAGCACATAATAGTAGGTTTTCATATGTCTAATTTTAAGATTAAAGGGGTTACTGAAATTTAGGCTTCAGTGAATTATGATACTAAGTTAATTCTACCTTTTAAATATCCCTGAAAATATCGATGAACTACAGCAATAGTTTGTCAAATAATCAAAAAGTGCTATGATAAAGGCGTATAAATACCGGGTAATGTGGGTTTTAAGAACTCGCCTTACTTTCACAAAAGCAATAGCTATTTAACTAGCCATTTATATATATCATTGCCGTTGGCAAATAATAATAATGCGATCAACAGAAAGAATCCGATCATTTGGGCGAATTCTAAAAACTTATCACTGGGCTTTCTGCCCGTTACCATCTCATACAATAAAAAGGTAACATGTCCGCCGTCTAATGCAGGGATGGGTAATATATTCATAAAGGCCAAAATGATGGATATCAATGCTGTGGTTGACCAAAATACAGGCCAGTTCCATGTATCCGGAAACATACTCCCAATAGCCGCGAAACCTCCAACGCCTTTATAGGCACCTGTTTCCGGGTTAAATATTTTCTTAAGCTGTTTTACATAACTGGTAAGTGTTGTTACACCTTTCTCAATTCCGGCGGGAATTGACTCTGCAAAAGTGTATTTCCTTGTCTCTAACTTAAAATAGCCCATCTTCTCCATTTGGTCAAAGGGCAGGGCACCCGTATTAACTCCAATAGTGGCTGAGTCACTAATTACAACCGGGATCTGTTCTTCAATTCCATCCCGACTAACTATAAGATCTACTTTTTGACCTGTGTAGCGCTCTATAGCAGGTTTGGCTTCATCAAAATACGTAATCTTCTGATCTCCTATACCAACTATATGGTCCTTTACTTTCAAGCCCGAATCTTTGTTCGCTGATTCATTGGGTATGCCACCCACAATAAAAGGAAGCCTGGGGCTTATAAATCGTATTTTATCCTCGTCCTCCAATAATGTGGCTATGAAATCTACCGGAATCTCTTTTTCTATTGTGGTACCATCTCTTTCAATAGTGATCGTATTCCCATTTATAATTTCCCCCAGTAAACTATCAAAATTTTCAACTTCTTCCCCATCAATAGCTACAATCTGATCGCCCGTTTGCACCCCTAATTCATCGCCAATATTCTTTTCCGTAACCCAAATACCATCCTTTAAACTATTCATTGGTATGTACTGGTCACCATAAGAATAAGCCATCCCAATATAGATAATAACTGCCAGAATAAAGTTTACCGTAACACCTCCAAGCATAATAATGAGTCGCTGCCATGCCGGCTTGGATCTAAACTCCCACGACTTAGGTTCTTCAGCCATTTGAGCCGTGTCCATGCTCTCATCAATCATGCCAGCTATCTTAACATAACCTCCAAGTGGTAACCATCCGATCCCATAAACGGTTTCACCTATTTTCTTCTTAAAAAGGGAAAATTTAATATCAAAAAACAGATAAAATTTCTCTACCCGCGTCTTAAATATCTTGGCAGGGATAAAATGTCCCAATTCATGAAGGACGATTAAAAGTGAAAGACTCAGAAAAAACTGTATAGTCTTTATAAGTATAGGACTCATCTATAGATTTTATAAGTAAAGCGCACAAAAGTACACTTTTACAAGGTCTTATAAAAAGAAACTATGATCCCGTGCAGATATTTAAGAAAGTTTTGGCAGCAAACCCACATTAAAGTTTTTGAATGCTACGATTTGCTGCTGTACCTTTGCAAAAAAAAGTGAATGCTTTCTTTCTTTAGTAAATACAAATTTTTTGGAATCGTACTCCTTTTGTTATCCGTGATTATCATTTATTTGTTTTACAATGCCTTGCAACCTAAAAATGTGCTCCCGGTTTACCAACCCGCCGATTTTAATTCGGAATTGGTGGATAGTACCCTGGTCCATGTAAAAAAATACCATACCATTGCCAACTTTTCACTTACCAACCAAAACGGCAAAACCATAACTCAGGATTTTTATAAAGATAAAATTTATGTGGCGGACTTCTTCTTTACTACATGCCCAACTATATGCCCCATAATGACCGAAAATATGGTCTATTTACAGTCGCAGATTGCAAATGATAAGGACGTGCTGCTATTATCGCATTCCGTTACCCCGGATATAGATTCTGTTGCACAACTTAAAAAATATGCTTTAGAAAAAGGGGTTATAGACAAAAAATGGAATTTGGTGACCGGCGAGAAAAAACATATTTATGAACTGGCGAGAAAGTCTTATCTGGCAGTAAAAGATGATGGTGACGGTGGACCATTTGATATGATACATACAGAAAATTTTATTTTGATCGATAAAGAACGTAGAATAAGAGGTACTTATGATGGTACCAGCAAAGAGGAAATGGCAAAATTACTTCAGGATCTGGCGGTTTTAAAAATGTCTTACCTTAATTGAAGTGTCAATTCCAGCTAATACCTCATCTTTTTCCATTATTTTTGTGCTTACTTATAATGAATCTAAATAAAAATTGGTTACAACCGTTGCACATTTAAAGCGTGGTGAAAGGGGAATTATTAAAGAATTTACCAAAGGAATACTGCCTATTAAATTATTAGAATTAGGGTGCCTTCCCGGAAATGAGGTAGAATTGATTCAAATAGCTCCTCTAAAGGATCCTCTGTACATAAATGTTAACGGTTCTCATATTGCCATCAGAAGATCAGTTGCCCTTCAAATAGAGTTGGATATCATAGAAGATAAAGCTACATAATGAGTAAAAATATCAATGTTGCACTTATCGGCAATCCAAATACAGGAAAGACCTCCGTTTTTAATCAATTAACCGGTCTGAATCAAAAAGTGGGTAATTACCCGGGGATTACTGTTGAAAAAAAGGAAGGTGTCTGCAAATTGCCCCGAGGCGTTAAAGCACATATTCTGGACCTGCCGGGCACTTATAGTCTGAATACGACTTCTCTGGACGAAAGTGTAGTTGTAGAATTACTTCTCAACAAGAACGATAAGGATTTCCCTGATGTGGCAGTAGTTATTAGTGATGTTGAAAATTTGAAGAGAAATCTGCTTGTTTTTACCCAAATAAAAGACCTGAAAATTCCTGCAATTTTGATCATCAATATGTCGGACAGGATGCCTAAAAAGGGAATTACCCTGGACGTATCTCTCCTTGAAGAAAAATTAAATACTAAAATAGCCCTAGTGAGTACAAGGCAAGGCACCGGGATTGAGCGAATTCGCCAATTGATTGCCGATTATAAAAATTTGTCCGTTAAACCAAATGTTGATGCCACGGTAATAGCACCGGAATATTTTGAAAGATTACAACGGACATTTCCTAATGAAGATCTCTATAAGTTGTGGCTTGTAATTACGCAGGATGTCAATTTTATGCCCATTGAAAAAAAGGCCGTACAAGATACATCTTCATTTACGACCAAGACCAAGGCAGAATTAAAAAGACTGCAGCAGAAGGAAACCATTCTCCGGTATCAATTTATAAACGGGGTATTAAAAGAGACCTATAAAGTAGACAGGAATGCCGCCAAGGGATTCAGAGCTACAGTAGATAGGATCTTAACCCATAAGATATTTGGTTACTTAATTTTCCTGGTCATTTTATTGACCATTTTTCAGGCAATTTACGATTGGAGTAGTATTCCTATGGATTTTATTGACGAGCAGTTTGCCGCTGCGAGCAATTGGATAAAAGCTGCCATGCCGCCGGGAATGTTTACTAATCTTTTAGCCGAAGGTATACTTGCAGGTATTGGGGGAATCGTAATATTCATTCCTCAGATCGCCTTTTTATTTTTGTTTATTGCACTATTGGAGGAGTCAGGATACATGAGCAGGGTGGTATTCCTTATGGATCGTATTATGAGGCCATTTGGTTTAAGTGGGAAAAGTGTAGTTCCATTAATTTCAGGCACTGCCTGTGCTATTCCCGCTGTGATGGCCACTCGTAATATTGAAAACTGGAAGGAACGTCTTATTACCATTTTAGTAACCCCTTTTGTAACCTGTTCTGCCCGACTCCCGGTATATCTCATCATTATAGCTCTTGTTATTCCCGAAGGCAGAATTATAGGCCTGAGTTATCAGGCACTTACACTTACCTTGTTGTACTTAATTGGGTTTGGAGCTGCCATTGTATCCGCAATGATTCTTAATAAAGTTCTGGATATAAAAAGCAGGTCATTTTTTATGGTAGAAATGCCAAGCTATAAGTTACCTCTTATAAAGAATGTAGCCTATACGGTTATAGAAAAGACCAAAAGTTTTGTTTATGGTGCGGGTAAAATTATCCTTGCAATTTCAATTATTTTATGGTTTTTGGGTTCTAATGGCTACTCTTCCAACTTTAAAAATGCCGATAAGATAGTTAATAAGAAAATTGATACTGAAGGTTTAACCCGATTCAATACTACCAGCATTCAAAATAAATTGATTGATTATGAATCGTTTTTAAGGGATAGTACAGCCCAAATTACTAATAACGCACTAAGGGATTCATTAAGTCAAAAGGAGGTAATTCTTTATCAGAAAGCCCGAAAACAGGAAATTAAAGGTTTTAAACTTGAAAATTCGTACATAGGCACTATTGGGAAAGCAATTGAACCTGCAGTAGCTCCTTTAGGCTACGACTGGAAGATAGGTATTGCCGTACTGACTTCTTTTGCGGCACGGGAAGTTTTTGTAGGAACTTTGGCAACTATCTATAGTGTGGGAAACGACGAGGAGGATACAATTAAACACAGGATGGCTTCAGAAGTAAACCCCATTACCAAAAAGCCCTTGTTTGATCTGGCCTCCGGAATTTCACTGCTCCTTTTTTATGCCTTCGCTATGCAGTGCATGAGTACACTTGCCATTGTGAAGCGTGAGACTAATAGCTGGCGATGGCCTATGGCTCAATTGGTGTTTATGAGCGTTTTTGCGTATATTGTAGCTTTAATTGCCTATCAGGTTTTGAAATAAAATGAGTGTATTACAACCCATATTGGTTTATCTGACTTTAGCTATTGCCATCTTTTATATAGCCAAAAAGTTCTTCCTGCCCAAGCGTTTATTTTCTTCCAAAAAAGCGAATAAAGGTTCATGTGAAGAGGGTAATTGCGGATGCCATTAAGATTAAACCATATTTGCAATAAAAGAATAAAAAAGCAACCCCCAACCTATTATCAAAAGTAATCCCCCCAAAGGAGTTACAGGCCCTAAAAATTTCAAGGATTTCCCTTTTGAAGCACCGATAGATAGGGCGTATATGCTAAAAGAAAAAAGAAAAGTCCCTAATATGATGCAGTAGGCTATATTTTTCTCCAAAGCCGTGGTAAAACCAAGATTGAATCCCAGAATAAGCAAAAGAATGGCATGATACATCTGGTACTTTACGCCTGTATCAAAACTTTTGAGCTGTGCCTCCGAGAGGGATTTCTTTAAGGCATGGGCACCAAACGCACCAAAAACCACGGCAAGTAATCCCAGCAAAGCACCTAATAATTGAACAATTAGAATAGTCTCCATATAATTATTAAATATACAGATAGTCCGGGAATACCTCAAAGGATTATTTTTTCAACAATTGAAAAAAATATTCTCCTTTTCTAATTTTTTATGTTAGTCTCAGCTTTGTATGATTACGCTAATAGAACTGTGGTTCCCTACTATTTGGAGTGAAAAGTAATATGAAGTAAATTTTCTTAAAAAGAAACCCGGATTTCTTTATCACCTTCAACTTTGAATGCGCATTCTTGATATTTAGGAGGTCCGAACGTTTTCATTTTTCCAATAGAAAAACATATAGGTTCTTTTGGGATCCCGATCCAGTTGGTATTCAACTCATCATCCCCGTCTTCATCATGAAAAATTGCCAGCGCATACTCCCCATCAGGTAAATCATCAATTATTACCCATGTATTCCCTAATTGTGCTTTACTACTACCTCCGGAAAACATTTTATCCGAATCCAAAAAATTATCAGAGCTGTCATATACGGCAACAAGTACACTGCCGCTATTGCTTTTAACTCCTGTTACGTCTACCGAAAGTTTGTTCTGAGAAAACATCATAAAAGGTAAAAGCAGCAGATTTAGAAATAATAACTTCATTAGAATAAATTATTTGATTTGTACTAGGAAACTCTTTTTTACTGAATTAATTGTATCTCTTGGGTATCAATTTTTTCTTCGAGGTAAAGATATAGCTCTTTTGTTTTAACTGAATCAGACAAATTGATAAAAAGCAGAAGGGAATCATTGTAGGTTAATCTGATTTTTGGATGGTATAAGTTGTCTACATAAACATAAACGAGTTTTTCTTCATTCAGGGAATCTTTAAAAATTCCTTTTTCCTTTTCCCAGGCCGAAAAACCATTTTTACGATCCAAAGAGGGAATTTTGTTTACCATTGATACTTTATTCATCCTATTAAACGGTAGCTCCATATAATATACTCCGGATAAAATCTCAATTCCATCGGGTTTTTTCCATATCCAGTTTTTATAATGTGCTAAAAAACTTAATATACAGACAATTACAGTTAGGACTATAAGTAAATTCCAAAACCAATGCCTTTTTTTTCCTTTCATAAGCTAGTCATTTTGACTTTCTTGTCTGTATTTCTCAAACCATGCCAGGGTATGCGCAATTTTTGTAATTAAATTACTTGGTCTGCTCGCTATACCATGACCCGCGCCGGGGATCTCCACCAACACAGTTTCAATTTTCCTTAATTTTAAGGCGTGATAAAGCTGTTTGGCTTCACTTGGAGGTGTTCTTAAATCTTCCATTCCAACCATTACCATTGTTGGTGTTTCTATATTACCAACGAGAGACAAGGGAGAAAATTTCCAATAGCCTTCAAAATTTTCCCAGGGCTGACCCGGATACCGGGAATTGGCATACCCAAAATAATTATCTGCAACCAGGGTTTTACTTATCCAGTTCATCACCGGTTTTGCTACCACTGCAGCTTTGAACCTGTTGTTTTTACCAATTATCCATGCAGTCATAATACCCCCAGCACTTCCCCCTGTAACATACAGTTGATCTTCATAAGCAATTCCTTTTTTTATACAATGATCAACTCCATCCATAACATCATGGTAGTCGTCACCTGGGTAATTATTGTATAACAGATTTCCAAATTCTTCCCCATAGCTTGTACTTCCCCTGGCGTTAGGATAAAAAACTATATACCCTGCCGCTGCATATAGTTGTATCTCCGCCGAAAACCTGTCCCCATAGTTAAGAACCGGTCCTCCATGATTTTCAACCAGAAATGGATATTTTTTGTTATCGTCATAATTTGGCGGGTAGACCACCCAGCCTTGAAGCTCTCTCTGATCCACAGAGGATTTGTACCAAACTTCTTCAACAATACCCAACATCCTATAGTCAAAAAGTGCTTTATTAAGAGCAGTAATCTTATTTGTTCTTTTAGACTTTGAACTAATTGTCGCCAGCTCAGCCGGGTAATCAGGTCTGCTTTGTGTATAGGCGATCGCGCCATCTTTAGATACGCTAAAAGATCCGCCGGCATAGGGCCGCCCTATAGAAGTGCCACCGAGATCATCTGCCAGTTTGGTAATTTTCCCCTCTAATGAAATATATCCAACTTTGGTGTTTCCTTTATCATCATATGAAATATAGAGTCCCGTATTCTTTGCGTCCCAAATCATACCCGAAATACTCCTGTCAAGATCTTTAGATAAAACCCTGCCCTCTGTACCATCAGTTTTCATAATATGTAATTGTTCAACCTGATACGTTTGTACTTTATCCTGAAATCCTAAATAGGCAATATATTTCCCATTTGGTGATACAACCGGGTTGCTATCGGGGCCCTTCCTTTCAGTTAAGGCCTTTATACGGCCCGATGCAACCTCCACCTCATATATTTCACTGTTACGAAAATCATATTCCCAGTTCTCCGTTCTGTTTCCCGAGAAAAATATTTTATTCCCATCTGCAGACCATGAAAGCTTTCCTCTATGGTGGTAATCATCTGCCGTCACCTGTCTAATTGCGCCTCCCTGAGCCGGAATTACAAAGATGTGATTAAAGCCAGGCTTTATATAACCCCGCCCATCTGCCTCATGATATAACCGATCTGTAATTCTTGGTTTTTCAGCCCAATTTGCACCTTCAGGTTTCTTAGGGATTTTTGCAATTACCGGAGGTTCTTTTTCAACATTCATAGAAAATGCCAATTGGTCGCCTCTAGGTGACCATGTTAATGCACTTGGACTAAATGATAGTTGGCTGATTTTTGCCAACTTCCCGCTATCTAACCAATACATAAAAATCTCAGAACCTTCACCGGTTGTGCTAATAAATGCAATCCTATCTCCACTTGGAGACCATCTGGGGCTTTGTTCACTCACTTCATGTGAAGTGAGCTTTTGATGTCCCGAACCATCAGAATTAATTATCCAAAGGTTACCATCAGCCTTATCTTTCATTATGTCAAAACCCATCCTCCTATAAGCTATCCGGGCACCATCTGGAGCTATTTGCGGATCAGAAACATATTCAAGTTTAAAAACATCCAGGTAACTAAAGTTTTGTTTTTGAGCATACGCCGGAAATCCAATAAATAATAAAATTATAACATAACATATTTTCCTAAGAATCATAGAATAAGATTTTGAAATACTTTTTAAACTTAATCATTAACATGAACTATAACAATTTACAGGCAAGCCTTTATTTAATGGATTAATTTGAAAGAAAAACAAGTCTGAATGTGTTAAAACTATTGATCAAAATTAGTATCTTTATAGCTATGTCTTAATTTTAAGAGGTAACTAACTCTTTTATTTTAAATTAATTCCTACACCTAATACTCGTGCTAAATGTTTTTACCGGAAGATCTAACAAGCGTTAAGAAGAGAAAGGATTTGATTGCTATAGCTGATCAGAAGGAACTGGATATTTCCAGGGTACTTAATAGACTTCGATATGAAGAAGAACTGAGACTTTTACAGATAGAATTAGTAAACTTACAGCGGTGGGTAATTAAAAAAAAACTTAGGGTAGCAATAATTTTTGAAGGCAGGGACGCTGCGGGTAAAGGTGGTGCTATAAAACGTTTTACCGAACACCTTAATCCCAGGTCAATGAGAGTTGTTGCACTTTCCAAACCTACCGATGTAGAAGGGGGACAATGGTATTTTAGAAGATATATCAAAGAACTTCCAAATCCCGGAGAGATTGTTTTTTTTGACAGGAGTTGGTACAACAGAGCAGTGGTTGAGCCCGTAATGGGCTTTTGCAATAAGCATGATTATAATCAATTTATGGTTCAGGTTCCGGGGTTTGAACATATGCTCTATGAAGATGGTGTTCAACTTATAAAATTTTGGTTTTCAATTTCCAAAAAAGAGCAAAAAAAGCGAATAGAAAGTCGGTTATTAAATCCTTTAAAAAAATGGAAATTTAGTCCGGTAGATAAAAAAGGGCAAGCCTTGTGGGATAAATACAGCTATTATAAAGAACAAATGTTTTCCAAAACACATACCACTTTCAGTCCATGGATAATTGTAAAGGCCAACAGCAAAAAGACTGCCCGTCTTGAGAGTATTCGTTATGTACTTTCCAAGTTTGATTATACGCGAAAAACAAAACACCAAACTAGCATATTGCCAGATCCTAACATAGTTCTCCGGTATTACAGGCATATTGAACAAATTGATATATAGAAAATGACAATAAAGGACACAAAACATATTCAACTTAGTGAAGATGATATTTCATTGCTTAACTCTCCTATTGGATTGAGAAGTCTATTATCTGATAAGAAGACTAATGTTGAAAAGGCCTTGCGATTAACGAAGCACGAACTGAAAATTAAAGAGCTTCAGACAGAACTTATTAAGCTTCAAAATTGGGTAATAGCAAAAAATAAGAAAATAGTCGTGATTTTTGAAGGCCGGGATGCGGCGGGTAAAGGAGGAGCCATAAGAAGAATCACCGCATATATTAATCCCAGGCAATACAGGATAGTGGCCTTGCCCAAACCAACTGTCGAGGAAACGGGACAATGGTATTTTCAGCGTTATGTAAACAAACTTCCAAAACCCGGAGAAATGGTCTTTTTTGACCGAAGCTGGTATAACCGGGCCGTTGTTGAGCCAGTGAATGGTTTTTGCACTAAGCTTCAGTACCAAAGTTTTATGAAGCAGGTAAACAGTTTTGAAAGAATGATCATGGATTCGGATACTTATTTAATAAAATTCTATTTTTCAATTACCAAAGAGGAACAGGCATTTCGGTTTAAGGAAATTAAATCCGATCCGCTAAAAAAGTGGAAAATGACAGCAGTAGACGAAAAAGCGCAGGAATTGTGGGATGAATACACTGAGTTCAAGGTAAAAATGTTTGAACACACAGATTTAAAAGATTCTCCATGGGTAATTGTAGATGCCGACAGAAAAACAGATGCCAGAATTAAAGCCTTGAGTTATATGATAGAGAATATCCCTTATGAAATTGTTGAGGAAGAGGAGGTTCAATAAGAATATTTTAGATTATTGTATCTTTACGTAAGGATTATGATGGTAAAACTAGTTTCCATAGCGGCTTCTTTCCTTATTCTGATACAAAGCTTCAACATTTGTATCAGCGATCTTGTTGATCTTAGTGAATTAATAGAGCATGCCAAATTTCATTCTGAGAAATATGGGGATAATTTGTTCGTCTTTATCTCAAAGCATTATGGTGAGCTTGAAGCGGATCACAATAAAAAACATCAGGAAGAAAAACAAGAACACGAAGAATTACCATTTCAGCACCAACCTCATATGACCTTGCTTTCCGCATTCATGATAAAAGATTTACAAGCTTATAATATTAACCCCGTTGACGATTTGGTGAATTCAGCTACAAATTTCTTTTATCAGGCTTCATATTCTAATTGCGAGAAAGAAGCCCCTTTCCAACCCCCCCGCGCGGTATAATTCATCTTGGTTTATTTTTTCCCTTGGCATAATTTTCCTTACTAATTATGCATGATTATCAATCATTATTCCTTGGATTATGTTATCACGTATTATAGAATTCAGTATTAAGAAGAAGTTTATTGTCCTCTTATTTACCCTAATTTTAATTGGATTTGGGCTGTATTCCCTAAGCCAGATATCTATTGGTGCCGTTCCGGATGTTACTAATAATCAGGTTCAGGTAATTACCACTTCAAGAAGTTTATCTACCCAGGACATGGAGCAGTTTATTACCTATCCGGTTGAACTTGAAATGGCCAATTTACCGGGGGTACTGGAAATCAGGTCTATCTCCAAATTTGGACTGTCAGTAGTTACCATTGTGTTTGAAGATAATATGGGAACATACCTCCCGAGGCAGTTGATCGCTGAAAAGATTAAATCAGCCTCAGAGAAAATCCCTGAAGGTTTCGGTAGCCCGGAAATGGGGCCTATTACTACGGGACTAGGAGAAATCTATCAATACATCCTTGATGTAAAACCGGGATATAGAAGAAAATATTCCACGGCAGACTTAAGAACTATTCAGGATTGGGTGGTAAAAAGACAACTTTCAGGTATTCCCGGGGTTGTTGAAGTTAATACCTGGGGAGGATTTTTAAAACAATATGAAGTTGCAATTAGTACGGAAAAACTAAACGCGATGAAAATCACTGCAAAAGAGGTCATTAATGCCCTGGAATTGAATAATAGTGTTACAGGTGGTGGTTATATCGAAAAAGTAAATCAGGCCTATTTTATTCGTGGCGAAGGCTTAGCCACTTCTTTGGAAGACATAGAAAACATTGTAGTAAAAAATGAGAACTCAATCCCAATCTATATAAAAGATGTGGCCAATGTTGGTTTCGGAAGTGCCACACGTTTTGGAGCTATCACAGCCAATGGTGAGGGTGAAAAGGTTTTAGGGCAGGTAATGATGCTTAAAGATGCCAACTCCAAAGAGGTTATTGATGCGGTTAAAGAACGAGTTTCTTCAATCTCAAAAACATTACCTGAAGGAGTACAAATCAACGCCTTCCTCGATAGAAGTGAGCTTATAAATAAAACAACCTTTACGGTGACTGAAAATTTGATCTTTGGCTGTCTGATCGTAATTTTTGTTGTGGTCCTACTATTGGGTAATTTACGTTCAGGATTAGTGGTGGCCTCCGTAATTCCGCTTAGTTTACTATTTGCTCTTTCTTTAATGTATTTGTTTAAGGTAGATGCCAATTTAATGAGCTTAGGTGCAATAGACTTTGGAATAATTATAGATGGGGCCGTAATCATTGTAGAATTCATTGCATTTCAAATCACCGGAAAACGCGATGAGATGAGTAAATTATCTCGTTCTGAAAGGATAAAATTCACAGATAAAATAACTTACCAAGGGGCGTCTAAGATGATGAACTCCGCAATTTTTGGTCAGTTTATCATCCTGATCGTTTTTATACCCATTCTTTCACTCAGCGGAGTTGAAGGTAAAATGTTTCGGCCAATGGCATTAACTTTTAGTTTCGCCCTTATTGGTGCAATGATCTTATGTTTTACCTATGTTCCGGTAGTATCATCTTTGTTCCTGAAACCTTCAGATCCTTCTAAAAAGAACATCTCGTTTCATTTAATGCGTTGGCTCAATAATTCCTTTGATCTCTCTATCCGCTGGGCATTTAAAAGTAAAAAAATAGTGTTAAGTCTGGCGACCCTGGTTTTAGTGTTAACTGTCCCTCTTTTCATATCTCTTGGAGGTGAATTTGTGCCCACACTTGATGAAGGCGATTTTGTAATACAACCAGTTTTAAAAACCGGGACGTCACTCAGTAAAACAGTAGAAACGACAACCAAGATAGAGCAAATCTTACTAAATAACTTTCCGGAAGTTAAGCAGGTAGTTACTCGGATTGGTGCAGCAGAAGTTCCTACCGACCCAATGTCTATGGAAGAAAGTGATGTCATTATAATTTTAGATTCAAAAAAAGAATGGGTATCGGCTAACTCTAAGGATGAATTGGCCAATAAATTCAAAGAGGCACTTTCAATACTTCCAGGCATTGAAGTAGAATTTACTCAGCCCATTGAAATGAGGTTTAATGAATTAATTACAGGTGTTAAGGCAGATATTGCCATTAAAATCTTTGGTGAAGATTTGGAAATTCTCAGCAAAATAGGCAATCAGATAAAAACATTAATTGAAAATGTGAACGGAGCTGCTGATATCACTGTAGAAAAAATTGTTGGCCTTCCTCAAATGAACGTCAGATACAAACGTGAAAAAATTGCGCGTTACGGCCTGAATATCAAAGAACTGAATGATATGATTGCCATGGGATTTGCCGGGAAAAAAGTGGGTAGTGTTTACGAAGGCGAAAAGCGGTTTGATTTAGTGGTTCGCCTCACAAACGATAACAGACAGGATATTGACAATCTTAAGAATTTATTTGTTGACCTCCCATCCAATGGTAAGATTCCCCTGAGTGAGCTTGCTGATATCTCCTATCAAAAAGGAGCTGCTAAAATATCGCGGGATGATACCAAAAGGAGAATAGTGGTAGGCATTAATGTCCGTAATCGCGATTTACAGTCGGTGGTAGATGATGTCCAAAACTTAATAAATGACCACATCACGCTACCTACTGGATATACCATAAGTTATGGCGGGCAATTTGAAAATCTGCAAAGCGCGAAATCAAGATTAATGGTGGCAGTACCTATTGCTCTGGCATTAATTTTTGTCTTGCTTTATCTGGCTTTTAAATCCATTAAAGAAACCTTAATAATTTTTACGGCTATCCCCCTGGCATCCGTTGGTGGAGTATTGTTATTATGGATAAGAGACCTTCCCTTTAGTATTTCTGCTGGAGTAGGTTTTATTGCCCTTTTTGGTATTGCTGTTCTCAATGGTATTGTATTAATAGAACATTTTAAAGAATTAAAACTAGAAAAATTTGAAAGCATGGAAGCGCTAATTATTCAGGGCACAAAAGACCGGTTGAGAGCTGTAATACTAACTGCGTCCGCAGCCGCATTAGGATTTTTGCCAATGGCAATATCGACAAATGTTGGAGCTGAGGTACAACGTCCTTTAGCAACTGTTGTGATAGGCGGGTTGGTGAGTGCTACCCTATTGACACTAATTGTGCTCCCGGTATTATATGGCATATTTAATAAACCGGGGGAACTTGTACTAAAAAGACTTCTAAAAAGGAATAATTCTAATGCTCTTCTTATCGCAACATTACTTTTTACACCTTTTTTAAGTGCACAGGAAAATGGTTTAACCCTAAACGGTTTAATGGAAATTGCATTGGAAAACAACGCAGGCCTCAAAGCAGGGTCATTAAAGGTTAACAAATCTGATGCCATGATATCCAGTGCTTTCAGTTTTGACAAGACTCGGGTTTATTACGAGTATGATCAAAATAACCTGGCGATCAATAATGAACCCTTAAATGTTTTTGGTGTACAGCAGGATTTCCTTTTTCCAACGGTTTATTTCTCAAAAAAGAAAGTAAATAAGGCTGGTCATAATTTAGAATCCAGTGCGTATGAAATCCAAAAGAAAAGATTGAAAAAGGAGGTCGCAACCAGATTTTATGACTATCAATATGCAAAAGAGAAGGAGTATATTTATAAACAAATAGATAGTCTGTTTAGAAATTTTGCGACCATCGCTGAACGCCGTTTTGAACTTGGAGAAACCAATTACCTGGAAAAAATAACAACTCAGTCCAGACAAAAACAGATACAAATTAAATTAGATGAGGCCGAACAGGATGTTGTCCTGGCCTATGGAAATTTATTTAAATTGGTGCAGGTTGAGGACAGCATTAACATTGGAATGGCCGCACAAAAGAAAGTTGATTTAAATCCTATGGCCTTGGAAAACAGTATAGAATTAGAATATTATTCTAATAGAGTAAATCTTTTTGATAATCAACGCAAATATGAAAAACAACTTTTATTACCTGATCTTAGTTTGAGCTATTTTCTGGGATCGAATAGCAATCTGAATCAAAATTTATATGGTTATTATCTGGGTCTTAAAGTCCCATTGCTGTTTTTTGGTCAATCTTCTAAAATTAAGGCATCCTCTATTGCCCGTGAAATTGCAGTAGAACAATCAAAGGAGTATGAAGTTCAATTAAATGTTGAATATATGGCTCTTAATGCCGAATTAATTAAGCAGGAAAAGGCCTTAAAATATTATGAAGATGAGGGGACAGCATTATCTGATGAAATTTTAAAAACGGCAACCCTGAGTTTCAAAAACGGTGAAATCAACTATTTCCAGTACATCCTTAGTCTTGAAAATGCTTATGAGATTAAACTGGATTACTTAAATAGCCTTAATGATTACAATCAAACCGTTATTGCCATTAACTATCTAACTTATTAAAAACTAAGTCATGAAACGTATTTTATATTATTTCATTCAATTAGTATTTGTAATCAGTGTTTTGAACTGTAAAAATGTAGAACCAATTCATAGATCAGACGTTCAGGAGGATCTAAATCCTGAAGATACCGTTATTGAACTTTCAAATGAACAATTTGAACAAAACGCCATGACAATAGGTAGTCTGGAAGAAAAATCTTTTCCTGAATTGGTTCAGGCCAATGGATTAATTGATGTGCCTCCGGCAAACAGAGCAGTAGTGAGCGCAACTATGGGTGGTTATATTAAAAATACGCATTTATTAATCGGAGATAGGGTAACCAAAGGACAAGCATTGGTAACTATTGAAAATCCGGATTTTGTGACCTTACAACAAGAATATTTAGAGATAAAGGAACAATTGACCTATTTGAAATCTGAATATGAACGTCAACAAATATTGATCAAGGAAAACATTTCATCACAAAAAAGTTTTTTAAAAGCTGAAAGTGAGTTTAAAAAAGCCGAAGCCACCTATAATGGGCTTAGAAAGCAATTAATTATACTCAAAATCTCCCCATCAGAAGTTGAAAAGGGTGTTATAAGTACAACCTCCACATTAAATGCCCCCATTAGTGGCAGCATTACTCAGGTTAATGTATCTCTGGGGATGTATGTTTCGCCCGCAACACCGATTATTGAAATTGTGGATAGTGATCATATTCATTTAGAATTATCTGTTTTTGAAAAGGATATAATGAAAATTCAAAAAGGACAGGAAATTAGTTTTAAAATACCCGAAGCATCATCAGAGGAGTATAAAGCAGAAGTTTATTTAATTAGTACATCCATTGAAGAAAACAGAACAATAAGAGTACATGGACATCTTAAAGATCGTACAAGTCATAATTTTCTGACTGGTATGTTTGTCAACGCAACTATAATTATTTCAGATAATGTTACCATGAGTATTCCTTCGGAGGCAATCGTATCCAATGAGGGCACTTCATACCTTTTATTATTGGAATCTAAGAAAGACCAAGTATATAATTTTAAACCGGTAAAAGTGCAAGTAAGCGCAGTATATAATGGTTACACCGCCATAAAGAATGCGAATGACTTTCCTGCTGATACAAAGTTTTTAACGAAGGGTGCATTTACCTTAATGGGCGAATGATGAAAAACATAAAATATTTATAGCAGAGTAAATTAACTTAATCCTACATCTAAGGCCATCATAATAATAAAACCTCCAATAAAGCCCATGGTGGCAATATCTGTGTATTTGTCCTGCTGCGTCTCTGGAATAACCTCTTCCACAACCACAAAGATCATCGCTCCTGCGGCAAATGATAATGCATAAGGGAGAATAGGTTGGAAAGTAAGAACCGCCCATGCTCCTAAAACTGCAGCTATGGGTTCTACCATAGCAGATGCTTGTCCGTAGGTAAAACTTTTTAGTCGGCTCAGCCCTTGCCTTCTTAATGGCATGGCCACTGCAAAACCTTCGGGAAAGTTTTGTAGGCCTATCCCGAGTGCCAAAGCTACTGCTCCACCTATATTGGCCCCTTCAAAACCGGCGGCAACTCCTCCAAAGAGCACCCCCACTGCAAGTCCCTCCGGAATATTATGTAGAGTTATGGCTAGAGTTAGCAGTGTTGTTTTATGCCAGGGAGTTTTTATCCCTTCACTTTCCTTAAAATTAATATGTATGTGTGGTAAAACCTTGTCCAGTCCATAAATAAAAACTGCACCAAGCAAAAATCCTACCGACGCTGGAATAACTTTAACAAAACCTTCCCCCGGGCTCATTTCTATTCCCGGAGCCAGAAGACTCCAAAAACTGGCAGCTACCATTACGCCACCGGTAAAACCCAGCATTCCATCAAGTACGGCCCTGTTCATGGTCTTAAAAAAAAAGACAAGCCCCGCACCCAAAGCAGTAAGGCCCCACGTAAAAAGTGTTGCATAAAATGCCGCCAATATGGGATTGATTGATTCAAAATAACTAATAATACTCTCCATCATAACTTGATCATTTTAACGTATAAATTAGACGCTATTTGCTGTGAAAGATGTAATTCTCTTTGCCCAATAAGAATGCGCAATGAATTATCAAACTCTTCTTTTTCCAAAATTTTAATTTCATTACCAAGTGCAATATTGTTTTTGTCAAGGAACCTTAAGAATGCGGCAGATGAATCTTTTACCCCCACACATATTGCTGAAAAACCTATGGGAATTTGATTTAGTAGTTGATTATCACGCTCAATGAACTCCCCATTCTTACCGGGAATTGGATCTCCATGAGGATCAAATTTTGGAAAACTTAGCAGTTCATCAAGTTTATCAATTAGTTTTTCACTTTTAATATGCTCTAGTTGTTCAGCTATTTCATGTACTTCATCCCAGGTGAAATCTAATTTTTCTACTAAAAAAACCTCCCATAATCGATGTTTTCTTATAATCGATAAGGCAGTCTTAGTGCCAAGGTCGGTCAGTGATACCCCCTGATACTTTTTGTAATGAACCAGTCCCTTTTCTGATAATTTTTTCATCATATCGGTTACTGAAGAAGGTTTGGTTTCCATCTTTTCTGCCACGGCATTTGTTGAAATAACTTCAACATCTCCAATACTCAGATGGAATAAGGCCTTTATATAATTCTCCTCTGAATGGGTCATAAAAAAGTTTTAGCAAAAATACATTTTTATTTGTAGAAACAAATTTTTAGATTTGTCTAAATTTATTATTTGTCTAGTGAAATATAAAACGAACTTAATTAAACTAAGAGTAGCCTATATGGTTGTACTAGGTATTTTGTGCGGATTAAATATGTATTCACAAAACAATAGTATTAAAGGTGCTATTCTTGACGGAGAAGTACCTGTGCCTTTTGTTAATATATACCTTCAGGGAACGAACCTTGGTACATCTTCAGATAGGAATGGTGCGTTTTCCATTAATAACATTCCTGATGGCACCTACAAAATCAAAGCTTCTTCCATGGGGTACAGCAGTTTCTACCAAAAAGTAAATTTGGCTAATAATGGAGTGTTGGTGCTTAATATATTACTTAAAAGTTCATCAGAGCAATTGGAGGAAATGGTAGTAACCGGAACTTTAAAACCTGTAAGAAGATTGGAAAGTCCGGTTCCGGTGGAGGTATATAAGCCCGCTTTTTTTAAAAAAAATCCTACCTCAAGCATTTTTGAAGCCCTTCAAAATGTTAATGGCGTACGACCCCAGATTAACTGCAATGTCTGCAATACAGGGGACATCCACATTAACGGCCTAGAAGGGCCATATACGCTTGTCTTAATAGACGGGATGCCCATAGTAAGTGGTTTAGGTACTGTATACGGACTATCTGGTATACCCAACTCTTTAATAGAACAAATAGAAATTGTTAAAGGTCCTGCTTCTACTCTATACGGAAGTGAAGCCGTTGGGGGACTAATAAATATAATTACAAAAAACACGCTTGAAGCCCCTGCCTTTGCTGCAGACAGTTTTATGAGTGGTTGGGGTGAGTATAACCTGGATATTGGATCCAAAATTGAAATTGGAAATAATTCCAACTTATTGTTAGGCTTAAACTATTTCAAATACGACAACCCAATTGATGACAATGGAGATAATTTCACAGATTTAACCCTTCAGGATCGCATATCTTTCTTCCAAAAATGGAGTTTAAACAGAGAGTACAACCGTATTTTTTCTTTGGTCGGTCGCTTTTTTTATGAAGACCGATGGGGTGGTGAAATGCAATGGACACCTGAATTCAGGGGTGGTGATGAAATATATGGTGAAAGCATCTACACAAGAAGATGGGAAATACTGGGAAAATATCAATTGCCTGTAAAAGAAAATATACTGCTTTCTGTTTCTTATAATGACCATAGTCAAAATTCTGTGTATGGTACGGTGCCTTATCTTGCAGATCAGCGTATTGGTTTTGGGCAATTAACCTGGGATAAGGTTTTAGCAAAGCATGATCTCCTATTTGGAGGCGCAATAAAATACAATTATTATGATGATAATACCCCTGCAACTTCCAGATTAGCAAGTAATGAAGCAGACATAGTTTGGATCCCCAGCCTTTTTGTTCAGGATGAGATAAACTTTTCACAAAAACATTCTTTACTTACCGGTATTCGTTATGATTATGATAAAAGACACGGATCCATATTTACTCCAAGATTAGCCTATAAATGGAAATTTTCAGACAACGACATAATCCGATTAAATGCAGGTACAGGATTTAGGGTGGTCAACCTTTTTACTGAAGAACATGCCGCTTTAACCGGTGCCAGAGAGGTAATCATTGTAGAAGACTTAAAACCAGAACGTTCCATTAATGTGAATCTTAATTACCTTAAAAAAATATATAGCAACGATGGGACATTTATAGGTTTAGATGCCTCAGCCTTTTACACCTATTTCAACAATGTTATACTTCCGGATTATGATTCTGATCCCAATTTAATAATCTACAAAAATTTGGATGGGAAATCAGTTTCCAAGGGCATAAGTGCGAACCTGGACATGGCATTCCCTGCCGGACTGAAAATACTTTTAGGAGCTACTTTTATGGATGTAAGTAACACACAAAACGGTATCACACAACGGCAAATCCTCACCGAAAGTTTTAGCGGAACCTGGAGCATATCTTACGCTTTCAGAGCTATGAACCTTACTTTTGATTACACGGGGAATCTATATGGCCCAATGCGCCTCCCTCTTTTGGGCGAGCTCGATCCCAGACAGGAATATTCTCCCACATGGAGTATTCAAAATATTCAATTTACTTATTCCGGTGTGAAAGATTTTGAATTTTATGGAGGTGTAAAAAACTTGTTGGATTGGACTCCTAATAGGGGCAATCCATTTATAATTGCAAGGGCCAATGACCCTTTCGATAAAAATGTTCAATTCGACAATTCAGGAAACGCCATCCCTACAGCAGACAATCCATATGGCCTTACTTTTGATCCCACTTATGTGTATGGCCCAAATCAGGGGATGAGAGGTTTTATAGGATTGCGCTACCAATTGAACTAAAGGACCTTAGTTACTTGAATTGTAATTTGTACTTTTGATTTTTTTCATTCTAGTGCAGACAGACTTCGACTATATTATAATTGGTGCTGGTGCAGCTGGTTTAATGCTAGCTGATGCCTTTGGAAGCGATCCTTATTTTAAGGATAAAACTGTTTTATTAATCGACAAGGATGCCAAAAAAACCAATGATCGTACCTGGTGCTTTTGGGAAAAGAGTGCAGGTGATTTTGATAAAATCATCAGTAAAAGTTGGAACCAGATTCAATTTGAAGGGGAAAATTATAAGGCAAATCATGAGATAGCTCCCTATACTTATAAGATGTTGCGCGGGCTCGATTTTTATAGCAACTATCTGAATCGCATTCAGACTTATGAAAATATTACATTTTCACAAGCTCTGGTTACCGGAATGGTCGATCATAAAAGCCATGTGGAGGTAACTACTGAAAATGGAAATTTCCGGGCGGCACAAGTATTCAATAGTATTTTTGATTATAAGTCGCTTTATCAACAAACCAAATACCCTGTTTTACAACAGCACTTTGTCGGATGGTTTATTAAATCTGACAAGCCTGTTTTCAATCCGGAAATGGCCACTTTTATGGATTTTTCAATCCCTCAAAAAGGCAATACCCGCTTTATGTATGTTTTGCCATTTTCAGAAACCGAAGGTTTGGTTGAGTATACTCTGTTTTCCGCTGATACATTGCCCGAAGAAGAGTATGAAAATGCCATTAAAATTTATATTCACGAAAAACTTAATTGTGTCCAATACGAGATAACAGAGAAAGAAAGGGGTAATATTCCAATGACCTGCTATAATTTTTCCGCGATGAACAGTGCTAGCATATTACACATAGGAGTAGCAGGAGGTTGGGCCAAACCAAGCACAGGATACACCTTTATGAGTACGAACAGAAAAACCAAAGAATTGGTTATTTTTCTAAAAAAGAACAAACCACTTTCTTCATTTAGTCATAAAGATCGATATTGGTATTATGATTTGCTTTTATTAGATATCCTCTTTAAAGATAACAGCAAGGGAAGGCATATTTTTGAGTCTCTTTTTAAGGGTAGTAGCCCCCAACTCATTTTTAAATTTTTAGATGAAGGGACCAACATAAGAGAAGATCTTCATATTATTTCAAGTTGTCCGAAATCCTATTTTATAAAAGCACTATTTAATAGGTTATTCTAAACCTCCCTGTTCATTAGTTTATTACCAAATTGCTCTAGTAATTCCTTCTTATTTTCAGGAGCTTCAATAGATTTCAGTAACTTGAAGGCGTGCTGTGTATAGTTCTTAATCTCCATTTTAATTATTTCCACAGCACCACTCTGAATATATATTTCCTTTACGGTTTCTACTTTTTCATTAGGGTTAGCGGGTTTAATTGAAAAAAGATCTTTCAATTCATTTATTTGGTCTTCTGTACCTAATTCTATTGACTTAAGATAAAGAAATGTTTTTTTATTTTCAATAATGTCGCCACCAACCTGCTTTCCAAAAGTCTCAGGATCACCAAAGGCATCCAGATAATCATCCTGTAATTGAAAAGCTATTCCAAGGTTAATTCCATAATCATAAATTGCATCTTGAGAATTCAATGAAGCATTGGAAATAATTGCACCCATTTTCAAGGCCGCAGCCACCAATACGGCCGTTTTATAAGTGATCATTTTAAGATAATCCGGGATGGTAACATCCTCACCTGTGTTAAAGTCCATATCATATTGCTGCCCTTCACAAACTTCAATGGCCGTTTTACTAAAGACATTTAAAAGTGATTTGAACAACTCTGGCGGATAGCTTTCAAAATATTGGTAAGAGTTAATAAGCATTACGTCACCTGACAAAATACCAGTATTAATATCCCACTTTTTATGCACTGTCTTTTCACCTCTTCTCAAAGGTGCAGCATCCATAATATCATCATGTACCAATGAAAAGTTATGAAATACCTCAATAGCCAGTGCAGCATCCATTGCTTCCTCATAATTCCCACCAAAAACATCAGTGCTGATAAGAGTTAATATAGGTCTTAACCTCTTACCTCCTAAATCCATAATATAGGTTATTGGTTCATATAAATTCAGCGGGTCTTTGGATCTTAGCTTCTTCTCCAGATAGGCATTAAAACCATTCCTGAAAAATTCGATGTCTAGCATTTCTAAATTTTTTCCAAAAATACATTAAATGATGGCATTGAAGTGTATTTATGTAAACTTACTCGTAAGAAAAAATGACTTTAATCAGGTGTTTGTTAAAAAAATGTGAAACTTAGGAAACTTTTAATGTTTTTATAGTTTCCTAATTATATTTGACGTCCATTATGAAAGAAAAAATATTAGCTAAAGCAACGGATCTCTTTTTAAATCTTGGATTTAAGAGCGTAACTATGGACGACCTTGCTCAGGCAATGGGCATTTCTAAAAAAACCATTTATTCCAATTTTGAAAACAAAACTAAGTTGGTAGAAGCCTGTACAATGCATGTATTTGATTCCGTTTCCTGTGGAATTGATCAAATATGTTTACTTAAAAAGAATCCTATTGAAGAGCTCTATGAGATTAAAAGACTAGTGATGCAGCATTTAAACGATGAGAAAACCTCTCCACAATATCAGCTCCAAAAATACTATCCCGGAATTTTTAATACACTTCGAAATAAACAATTTGAAATGATGCATGATTGTGTTGTAAATAATGTGAAGAAAGGTATTGATCAAGATATATACAGGGATAATCTAAACATAGAATTTATCGCAAGAATTTACTTTTCAGGAATCACTAGTATTAAAGATAGCAGACTATTTCCTGTGGCTACATTTCCTGTGGTTGATCTTATGGACGACTATTTGGAATATCATCTCCGGGGAATTGTCACACCCAAAGGAAGAAAAATACTAAACAATATAATCAACTCTAATCAGGATTAAATGAAAGTTCAATTTCTAACAATTTTAGCATTCATATATGTTAGTTGTTCTTATTCCCAGGAACAGCACAATAGTTTTTCACTCGAAGAGGCTATCACTTATGCGCTGGAATATAACTACAGTGTTATTAATGCTGATAGAGAGATATTAGATGCTCGAAAACAAAAATGGGAGGTTATTGCTACCGGCTTACCTCAAATTGACGGTGATCTTAGCTACCAAAATCAGTTAAAACAACCGGTAACACTTATCCCCGGTGAATTTGTGGGAGGAGAACCAGGATCTTTTCTCCCTGTTGTGTTTGGACAACAAAATCAGGTAAATGCAACTGCCACCCTACGCCAGCAGATATTCGATGGATCATATATTGTAGGCGTACAGGCTACGGAAGCCTTTCTTAGATATAGTCAAAACAACAAGGAGAAAACAGATCAGGAAATAAGGAAAGCTGTTATAGAAGCATATGGTAATGTTTTGCTTGCCCGGGAAACAGTCGCTATCCTTGAGAACAATAAGAAAACTCTGGAGAAAAATCTCTTTGAAACTGAAAAACTCTTTGAAAACGGCCTTGGAGATGAAGAAAGTGTTGAGCAACTTCAAATTACATTGTCTTCCATTATTAGCGCATTAAAAAATGCAATCCGATTTGAAGATATAACCCTACAAATGTTGAATTTAATTATGGGGCTTCCAATTGAAGATCAAACTGTATTAAAAGAAAATCTGGATGATCTGGTATTAAAACAAATTGATTTTAACCTCCTTGAATCTGAATTCTTAATGGAAAATAATGTGGATTACAAGTTAGTAGCCAACCTAAATGAGCAAAGGTATTACGAGTTAAAGCTGGCTAAAAGTAAAGCCTTGCCTTCACTTAATGCTTTTGTAAATTATGGAGCCTCTGCTTTTAGCAACACCTTTACATTCTTCGACAGTGAACAGCGATGGTTCGGATCATCTGTGCTGGGCTTCGATTTGAAAATTCCTATTTTCAGTTCTCTCAATAGAAGTGCAACTACCCAAAGAGCGAAAATTGCTCTGGACCAGGCAAAAACGCAACTGACAGAAACAGAAGAACAGATAAGACTTCAACTCGAACGGGCTAAAAGCGATTACATTTTCTCTATTGAGGACTATGAAACTACAAAAAGCAATCTCAATCTGGCAGAGCGGATTGAAAAGAAAAACCAAACAAAATATTTTGAAGGTCTGGCTACAAGTTTTGAATTAAGACAGGCACAAATACAACTTTATACCGCACAGCAGGATTACCTGGAGTCTATGGTAGAAGTTATCAATAGAAAAACAGAATTGGAAACCGTTCTCAACAATTAAACCATCAACTCACAAACTCAAATAAAATGAAAAATATTCTTTTAATACTTCTTATTTCAATGGTTTTCGCAGCATGTGGAAATGGAACTGTCCAAACCGTTGAAACCTTGATTGCTGAGGGGGATTTAGAGGCAATTAAATTAAAAAAACAAGAACTAACTGAAAAGCAAAAAACATTGAACGAAGAACTTAGACTTCTGGATTCTGTCATCAATTTGCAGGATAGTAATTCAAAATTAGCCTTGGTGTCCACCTTTAAAACGGATGAACAAGCATTTCAACATTATCTCGATCTGCAGGGGAACGTCATGACCAAACAGAATGTATTGATCTATCCTGAAATGACGGGAACTTTGCTTAAAGTATATGTGAAAGAAGGTCAAAAGGTGAATAAAGGTCAGCTTTTAGCTACTATTGATGACGGTGGAATGAGCAGTCAACTCGCACAATTAAAAACCCAGGCTGCACTTGCTAAAACTACATTTGAACGCCAAAAAAGACTTTGGGAGCAAAAAATTGGATCTGAAATTCAATATCTGCAGGCTGAAACAAATTATCTGGCAGTAGAGAATTCTGTTAAACAAGCTCAAAGTCAGTTGTCAAAGGCAAATGTAAGAGCTCCTTTTTCGGGAATTATTGATGATGTCATTCAGGAACAGGGAACCGTTGTTTCCCCGGGTAACGGACAAGCAGTATTCCGCATTGTCAACCTCTCGGATATGTATATCCAGGTAGATGTTCCTGAAAGTTATTTAAAAGGAGTAACTGTAGGCAAGGAGGTAAAAGTCTATTTTCCTGTACTGGGCGATAGCATTACTTCGGTAATACGTCAAACAGGCAATTTCATCAATCCAACTAACAGATCCTTTCGGGTTGAAATAGCTGTGCCAAATAAAAAGAGAAATATAAAGCCAAATCTTACAGCTCGAGTGCAGATAAATAATTACAGCAGTGATAATGCGATTTTAATTCCACAGAGTGTGATTTCTGAAAATGCCCTAGGTGAACAATATGTTTATCTCGCTACAGAGGCTGATTCTAATAATATGGCAATAGCAAAAAAACAAATTATAAATACAGGTCAAACACAGGGAGACTACGTAGAAGTATTAGCCGGAATTACACCTGGCGCACAAGTAATATTGGAAGGTGCACGCAATGTCAGGGAAAACCAGCAAATAAAAATAATTCAATAGTCTTATGAGCAAACAACATAAAAATACAAATAAGGAATTTAAATTGTCTTCCTGGGCTATCGATAACCCTTCGGTCATTTACGTAATGATTGGTATCTTTTTATTCATTGGATTGTCTTCCTATTTTTCAATGCCAAGAGAAGATTTTCCTGAAGTAAAAGAAACCAAAATTTATATTAGTAGTGTTTACCCCGGAAATACGGCTGAAGATATTGAGCGTCTGCTTACGGATCCTCTGGAAGACAAGCTTAAAAATGTGAGTAATCTGGTAGAAATCACATCTACTTCACAAGAAGATTATTCAATGATCGTGGTTGAATTTGATGAAGATATTTCTGTTGAAAATGCTAAACAAAAAGTAAAGGACGAAGTTGACAGTGAAAAGGCAGGAGAAGACTGGCCAATTTTTAATGGTGCAAAAGTAGAGCCTGATGTTTTTGACCTCAATATATCTGAATCTTATCCTATCATGAATGTGAACCTAACAGGAGATTATCCTGTTGACAAATTAAAGGAATTCGGAGAGTATCTCGAAGATGAAATAGAAGATTTACCAGAGATAAAAGGTGTAGATATCAGGGGGGCTCAGGAAAAAGAAGTAGAAGTAGCCGTTGATATTTATAAAATGATGGCGGCCAAGGTGAGCTTTGATGATGTAATACAAGCCATAAATAATGGGAACATGACCATGTCTGCAGGAAATTTAAACACCAGCGGACAGCGCCGTACAATACGAATTTTAGGCGAAATTGAAGATCCAAGTGAACTTGAAAACTTTGTTGTTAAATCGGAAAACAATGCGGCTGTTTATCTAAAGGATATTGCTGCGGTTTCATTCAAGGAAGAAGAGAAAACTACCTATGCCAGAGAACGAGGCAGTAGTGTTGTAATGCTTGATATTAAAAAACGGGCGGGTAAAAACGCAATCACTGCGGCAGAGGAGATCAAAGAAATAGTGAAGAATGCAAGGGAGAACTATTTTCCCCCTGACCTGGAGGTTAGTATTGCCAATGATTCCTCGAGCCGAACTTTAAATCAGGTTGATGACCTGGTTAACAATATAATTTTTGGGATCATATTAGTGGTCACCGTTTTAATGTTCTTTTTAGGTTTTCGCAACGCCTTGTTTGTTGGTTTTGCAATCCCCATGTCCATGTTCATGTCCTTTATGGTCCTATCCGCCTTGGGTTATACGCTGAATACAATGATATTATTTGGACTTATTATGGGACTGGGCATGCTGGTGGACAATGGTATTGTGGTTGTTGAAAATGTCTACCGACTTATGGAAACAGAGGGAATGTCTCGTATTGAAGCTGCCAAAAAAGGTGTTGGCGAAATTGCATTTCCAATAATTATTTCTACTGCAACTACCGTAGCGGCTTTTATACCACTTGGGTTATGGCCTGGTATTATGGGTGAGTTTATGATCTTTTTCCCAATTACGCTATCTGTTGTTCTGGGCTCTTCACTATTTGTCGCCATTTTTATGAACTCCATGCTGGTGTCGCAATTTATGGAGGTGGGAGACAAAGAACTTACATTAAAACAACTTATACGCCTTAGTATCATACTTGGGGGATTTGGACTGTTTATCCTGGTATTTGGTGGAGAGGTACGCGGATTAGGTTCCTTGATGATCGTATTGGCCATCTTGTTCTGGATATACAAATACGGACTGAAAAAAGCAGCCTTAAACTTTCAGAAAAAATACTTATCCCGCTTTGAAAATTGGTACGAAAATCGTTTAAGGAGTGCTCTTAAGGGCAGAAATGTATATGCGTACTTTGGTTTTACGGTACTCTTGTTGATAACAGCCTTTATTGCATTTGGCATCTCGCTTGGAAGTGGTAGAACAAAGGTGGAATTTTTTCCGGACAACACGCCTAACGAGATTTATGTCTATATAGAGTATCCACAAGGCACAGCCATTGAAAAGACCAATGCAATAACAAAGAATATCGAAAAAAGAGTTTATGCCATCGCCGATGATCCAAAATATATGGATGGTGAAAATAATTTACTTGTGGCATCCAGTGTTTCCCAGGTGGGTAAGGGTGCAGAAAATCCATTTACAGAAGGAGGATCAGCAGCAGAAATGCCGCACAGAGGAAAAATTACCATTTCTATGAGAGAGTATAAGTTCAGAGGTGGCAGGGATACCGAAGCACTCAGAAAGGAAATTCAGGACGGTTTAAAAGATATATACCCGGGGATTGCTATTTCTGTAGAAAAAGACGCCGTTGCTCCTCCATCGGGTTATCCGATAAATATTGAAATCGAAGGGAAGGATTATAACGTCTTAATAAATACCGCAGAGCAAATGCGAAATTTCCTAAATACAAAAAATATTGAAGGAATAGAAGAGCTAAAGATAGATGTCAATACCGGAAAACCCAGTATGCAAGTGACTGTAGATCGTGCAAAAGCAGGCGAACTCGGTGTATCTGTAGGCCAGGTTGGCATGCAGTTAAGGCGTTCACTCTTTGGAGACAAAGCCGGAATTTATAAAGAAGGTGGTGAAGATTATGACATTAATGTTCGCTTTAATAAAGACCTTAGATATAATACCAGTGCTCTATTTAATCAGAATGTAATTTTCAGGGACCAGGCAACAGGCAAGATAAAAGAAATTCCTGTTTCTGCCGTGGCATCTCAGAGGAATACCTCTAGTTTTAGTGCGATAAAACACAAGGACACTAAACGTGTTGTGACACTTTATTCGGGACTCAGACCAGGATTTACCGATGCCGGGGCAATTGTAGCTGAGATAAAAAAGCAAATGGAAGAATATAGCGACATTCCAGCCAATGTAAAAATAGACTATACAGGACAGATTGAAGAACAAAATAAACAGATGCAATTTTTAGTTGGTGCATTCTTTTCGGGGCTTGGCTTGATAATGTTAATTCTTGTGTTCCAATTTGGAGGAGTCTCTAAACCAGCTATTATAATGACCGCCATTTTCCTGAGTCTTATCGGGGTTTTTGGTGGATTAATGATAACTGGCTGGCCATTTGTAATTATGATGACCATGATGGGAATTATTTCTCTTGCAGGAATTGTTGTAAACAACGGGGTGGTCCTTTTAGATTATACGCAAATACTTATAGATCGAAAAAAGGTGTCTCTGGGCATGACGGATAAGGATTTATTAACAAGAGAACAGGTCACAGAATTAATTGTAAAAGGCGGGAAGGCCAGAATGCGGCCTGTATTACTAACCGCGATTACCACGGTTCTCGGACTAATTCCTTTAGCTATTGGCCTTAATATTGATTTCTTTTCATTGTTTACAAACTTTGATCCTAAGATCTACATTGGGGGAGATAACGTAATATTTTGGGGACCTCTTGCATGGACAGTTATATTTGGACTAATTGTAGCTACATTCCTTACATTGATAATAGTACCGGTTCTTTTTAATATAGTTTATAGAATTAAGATTAAACTTAAAAGGGGAAGTAAAAAAACACCTTTAAAAAAGAAAGATCTGGAAATAGCTGCATAGACTTTTATAGGGCATTCTTCAATAAAAACCCCGCGAAGTGCGGGGTTTTTTGCTTTAGTCGACCTGAACTAACAACTATTCATTTTCAGAAAGTGGTACAGGTAAAACATTATATATCACATCTCCTGGCCTATCTATAGGCAAAGTGCTGGACAATCCATAACGTCTAAGATCAAACATTCTATGGTTTTCAGACCACAAAGAATATCTTCTTTGATTCAATAGTTCAGTAGTTAGAGCATCAGCTGTTTGTGCTCCCGAATAATTTGGGAGAGCTGCAGAAGTACGAATCGTATTCAAAGCGTCTTCAGCGTCCTGCAGATTACTGGCGAAGATACTAGCTTCGGCATACAGCAGTATCAACTCCTCGTTTCTCAGGATTTGAATAGGAGATACATTTGTAGCATATAAACGCGTTTCATGGGTTCCTGTAAGCCCATCCTGGGAACTGGGATCCGATAGGGGTAATCGCGGTGCAGCCTTGGTAGCTACACGCATATCCCCTGCTTCAGCTTCATTAATCCAACTATCATGCACAATTATCTGATCCCCGTTGTTTATATTTTCTGGTGTAGATGGAACCCTGAACACAGGGTTTGCCTGATCTCCTCCACCCAATCCAAAAATATGAACAGGACCCAGATCCAGAGCTCCGTTAATATCAAAATAAGAACCGGTAAGTGCGGTTAACGCAGATGTGCCATCACCAGCATATACTGCGGCCAAAGCAGCTACGGCTCTGTTGAATTGGGTAAAAGTAGCCGGAGTGTCAAATCCGCTAAAACCACTACTCAAGGGAAAAGCAAAACTACCGCCTGCACTTGAAAGATTTCCCTGGGCCTCGTCTAACAAAGCACGGATTTGTGATAATGCATCGTCAAATTCTAAAATTGGACCGAGATTATCAGGGTCGGCTACATCCAATCTGGCCTTATTATAGGATTTTAAAACCTGGATTAATTCATAGGCCTTCATTGTTTTTGCAAACCCAATATATCCATTGGATTCGGTTTCACTAACAAATTCAGTGTTAGAGGCAGCTTCTATCAACAAATTAGCATTCTTTGTGGCGCGGTAATTACCATTCCATTGTTGCGTACTGTAAAACGAATTGTTGTCTAACGCAATACCGTCTTTTCCCAGAACATCTCCAGTATTTCTCGGATCAGCATCAAATAAATACAGTTCCCTGGCCATAGAGCCACTGGCCGTAACTTCCACTCCCAAACCATTCCTGGTAGTAGATTCTATCCCTACTACAAGTTCGTTCAATTGTCCTTTTGAGGCATTTGCTTGAACTCCACTGACACTGGGTCCGTCCGGGTCTTGTACTTTGTCAATTGAGCATGAGTACGCCATTACTAAAATAGAACAGGCCCATGCTAACATAGTTATCTTTTTGATTATATTTTTCATCTTCAATTTTTTAAAAGTTAACATTCAGGTGAAAGTAGAACTGCCTTGAACTGGGAAAGGGAGTAACCTCTATTCCACTGGAAAGCCCAGCACCACCATTAACGGATACCTCCGGATCATAACTGCTATAATCTGTAATGGTAAAAAGATTTCTGCCTGAGAACCCAAATTTTACACCCTCCACGGTATCGCCAAAAACATTGTTCACCGTTTTGGTCGGTAATCTATAATAGATCGCTGCTTCCCTCAGGCGAACATAGCCTGCCGGTTCAACAAATCGCAACGCATTGGCAGGTGTCGACAAACGTGCCTGCCCTTCAGGAGTTTCCAGATCCGGGGTAACACCTCCCAAATCCGTCAAGAAAGTGGAAAGATTGAGATTTTCACCTCCTTGTTTCCATTGCAAAAGAAACAACACATCAATCTGCTTAAACAACGTCAGGTTATTGCTAAAGGCCATCTGAAAATCTGGCTCAACATTTCCAACTTGAGTTTGGACACCATCAATTGTACCAACTAATTGGGTTACCGGTTTTCCTTCCTCTATAAAAAAGGTTCCCAAACCAAGACCAAAGCCTGCACCGGGCTGGGGAAAGGCCGGAACATCTAAACGGGTAATTTCCGATCGGTTTAGATAAAACAGAACCCCTGTATTCCATCTAATATTCCGACGATCCAGAACATCAGCCCTTAAACCTAATTCTATACCTTTATTCCTAAGGTCCGCCAGGTTGGTTGTTTCCTGAGTAAATCCTGTAGAGGCCGGGAGCGCTCTGGTAAGAATTAAATCTTTAACATCTTTGCTATAATATGTGGCCTCAAATGAAATACGATTTTGGAGGAAACCAAGGTCGAATCCCACTTCGAATTCCCTGGCAGTTTCTGGTTCAACATCTGGGTCTCCCTTAGCTGCTAAAACTGATTGTCCAATATTGCCCCCAATATTATTGGCTCCAAAACTGGTAAAAGTAGCTCCAAAACCTGCCGGGTTACCTGTTTCTCCATAAGCAACTCTAAACTTGAGTTGGCTTATATCCTCAACGCCCCAAAAATCAAAATTAGAAAAGTTCACTGCCAAAGACGCTTTTGGAAAGCCATAGAATTTATTTGGGTCCCCATTTCTACTGGATTTATCCATCCGAAATCCCAAGGTGGCAATAAACTGATCCTTATAATTTCCTTCAACCTGTGTAAAGAAACCAAAGTCCTCCTCTTCTGTCCTATTCTGAGCTATAACTTGGTTAACAGATTGATCTACGCTTGTCTGACCGGCTGCAAGAAGGGAACCCCTGCTATTTACCAAATTAGACTCCTGGTTCAGGTACGTTAAACCCATTTGGGTAGTTAATCCGAAATCTCCTCCTGTGGCGTCATAGTTCCATACACCAATAGCTTGTGTATTATATTGTGTGAAGTTATTCTTACCTACGCCAACAAACCCACCTTGGCCACCAATTTGAGCCTGATGTGTTTCGGGGACATAAACATTTGTCTCGTTAGCCAAATAGTCAAGTCCACCACTTAAAACCAATTTTACACGGTGTTTATCGGTTGTTAATATTTTAGTATTTAAGGTTAGCCCCTGAACTATACGATTGTTGCTATCTTCATTTTTTGCATTGTCCCTGACAAAAATCGGGTTCCCGGGATAGTTGGGGTTATTTGGATAGTTACCATTGGCATCAGGAAACAGATTGTTCCACGGTCGGGTGAACGCCAAGGTATAACCATAACTAAGTCCTCCTTCGTTCTCATTACCTGTAAAACTTCTACTAGAATTAGTTCTGGTATAATTGGTAGTAGATGTAAAATCAAAAACATTAGAAATCTTATGTTCTATATTGGTACGCAATGAAAAACGGTCAAAACCGGTATTTTTGATAATCCCATCTTCGTCTCTATACGCTCCACCTACATAGAACTTGGTTTTTTCATCTCCACCTGTCGCATTTAATCTTGTTTCTGTAATAAACCCTGTTTCGCCGTAGATAATGTCTTCAAAATCATAAAGGCTGCCCCGGGCAGCAATTGTTGCATCAAATTTGGCCCTTTCAGCGGCATCAAATGTTGATTCCACAGAAGCTGCAGTCCAGGGTCGTATCCCCAACGGATTGGCAATGGTATTGCTACCTACATCCTGGCTAAAACTGATTTTAGTTTTTCCAACTTTACCTCTTTTTGTAGTAATTATGATTACCCCGGCATTCCCTCTTTGTCCATAAATTGCAGCGGCAGAAGATCCTTTTAAAACTTCAATATTCTGAATATCATTTGGATCCAGATCTGCCAAGCGGTTACTGGAATTTTCTTCATTACCCGAGTTTGCGCCCGAGGCAAATCTCAAGCCGGAGGGTATCTCCACATTATTGTAGTAGACTCCGTCTACAATAATCAGAGGCTGGTTGTTTCCATTGATAGAAGAAACACCCCTAAGCCTTAAGGCAAATCCACCACCGGGAGCTCCGGAAGATGATGTAATGTTCACCCCGGGTACTTTGCCATACAGTGCCCCATCTACCGTAGACTGACTTGTTGTGCCCACTAGCTCCTGTGAAGAAACCGTTGAAACCGCATTAGCTAAATTTTCACGTTTTACTGAAGTTCCCAAACCTGTAATAACCACCTCGTCCAGACCAGTAGCTGATTCTGCTAAAGTGACATTCAGTGTTGTTGCATCCGTTATCCGAATTTCTCTGGTTTCGAATCCCAAAGAGGAAAAAACCAAGGTTGCCGGAAAATTGTTGACAGAAATTTCATAATTCCCATCAAAATCGCTCGTAGTTCCTGTTGAGGTACCTTTTATTACAATATCTACCCCTATTAAGGGAGTACCATTTAATTCATCCTGGATATTCCCACGGACAGTTGCTTGCGAAAACGCCAAAAACGGCAGCGCAAGAAAAAGCCATAGAAATACCTTGTTAAGTTGAGTTTTTTTCATGTTCAATTAGTATTAAGAATTAGCTATTATACATTCCAAGGTAGTGAAGAAAAGGTATAATCAAAATTTTTTTTAAGTTTTTCTTAACAAAGCTATCATCATAAAAATAAAAAATATGCCAGAAAACACGTTTTAATAATATGGGGTGCAAGCATATCTTCTTACATTTGCGGCTGTAAAACAAGGCACTTAAAATGTATAGGAGTCATACTTGTGGTGAATTAAGATCATCACACATAAATAAGGAAGTCACTTTGTCTGGTTGGGTGCAAAAAACAAGAGACAAAGGGTTTGTGGTCTGGGCAGATCTTCGGGATCGATATGGCATTACCCAACTGGTATTTGATGAAGAACGGAGTGATCCTGAAATATTAGAAAAAGCCAGGGTTTTAGGTCGCGAATTTGTAATACAGGTAAAGGGTACTGTAATTGAACGATCTTCTAAAAATTCCAATATCCCTACAGGAGAAATTGAAATATTGGTTACAAAACTTCAGGTATTAAACGAATCCTTATTACCTCCATTTACAATTGAAGACAAAACTGATGGAGGTGAGGACCTGAGAATGAAATATCGCTATCTGGATATTCGAAGAAATCCTGTCAAAGAAAATCTAATTTTTCGTAGTAGAGTTACGATCGAAGTAAGAAATTACCTTTCCAAACAAGGGTTTATCGAAGTGGAAACTCCTTATTTAATAAAATCAACTCCGGAAGGGGCACGAGATTTTGTAGTTCCAAGCAGGATGAATGAAGGACAGTTCTATGCTCTGCCACAATCTCCTCAAACCTTCAAACAATTACTCATGGTAGGTGGGTTGGATAAATATTTTCAGATAGTAAAATGCTTTAGAGATGAAGATTTGCGCGCTGACCGACAACCAGAATT
>NZ_CAMYOM010000020.1:36625-79375 GCF_947260015.1 uncultured Eudoraea sp.
AAAAGATTTGGCAATGACAAACCAGACATTCGTTTTGGAATGGAATTTGGCGAATTAAACGACGTAGCCAAGCACAAAGATTTTAATGTGTTTAATTCCTCTGAGTTGGTTGTTGGAATTGCCGTACCCGGTGCCGCATCCTATACGAGAAAAGAAATAGACAAACTCATAGATTGGATGCGCAGGCCACAGGTAGGCGCTAAAGGAATGGTATATGTAAAATGTAATGAGGATGGTAGTTATAAATCGTCTGTTGACAAGTTCTATGGGCAGGAAGACCTATCCAAATGGGCCCAAATCACAGGGGCAAAAGCAGGGGATCTTATATGTATTCTTTCAGGAAACAAGACAGAAGCCAGAACTCAGTTAAGTATTTTGCGAATGGAAATGGCAGAACGTCTGGGGCTTAGAAATCCAAAAGAATTTGCTCCATTGTGGGTTATCGATTTTCCATTATTGGAATTAGATGATGAAACAGGTAACTACCATGCTATGCATCACCCATTTACTTCTCCTAAACCCGGACAGCTAGAATTGTTAGAATCAGATCCAGCTGCGGTAAGAGCCAATGCATATGATTTGGTATTAAATGGAAATGAAATTGGAGGTGGATCAATCAGAATACACGACAAAGAAATCCAGGCAACCATGTTCAGGCATCTTGGGTTTACAGAGGAAGAGGCAAAGGCACAGTTTGGTTTTTTAATGGATGCTTTTCAATATGGCGCTCCTCCACATGGGGGAATTGCATTTGGTCTTGACAGGCTTGTGGCCATTCTTGGAGGACAGGAAACTATAAGAGATTTTATTGCATTTCCAAAAAATAATAGTGGAAGGGATGTCATGATTGATGCGCCTGCCTTTATTGATGATGCACAATTAAAGGAACTTAATTTAAAATTGGATATTCAAACTTAACATCAATCCCGTCTAAAGGCGGCATTTTTTAATACCTTTAAACGTATAGTCAAGTAATGCCCAGCCGAATAACAACCTTATTTACCAGGTTTCTTAAATGGAGGTACAAAAACATCTCTAATAAGACCTTTACCCAGTTAATGAGCGTGGTGGTTGGGTTTTTAGCCGGGCTTGCCGCAGTTACACTTAAAAACACAACTTACTTTATAGAGTCTCTTTTAGAAAAGGGAATAGTCATTTCCAATTATCAACTATATTTTGTAACCCCAATTATAGGCCTTACACTGGTTTATCTTTATGTAAAATTTGTTCATAAGGCAAAATTGGAGCATGCTATTTCCTCCGTTCTTTTTGCTTTGTCAAAAAAGAAAGGAATAATAAGTGCTAAGAAAATACTTCTGCCTTTGATAACTGCCCCTTTAACGGTGGGTTTTGGAGGATCTGTTGGACTTTTAGGCCCTGCCGTAGCTTCAGGAGCGGCAATAAGTTCTAATGTAGCCAGAATATTACATATTAATGCCAAAACGCGATCTCTTCTTATTGCCTGTGCCTCGGCCGGAGCTATTGCCTCTATTTTCCAATCCCCAATAGCAGCCATTATTTTTGCGGTGGAGGTTTTTAGTCTTGATCTAACCATGATCTCCATGCTTCCCTTATTGTTAGCTTCCATTTCAGGGGTTCTTACTTCCTATTTCTTTCTTGGCGATGAATCTTTGTTTAGTTTTTCTATAACAGAAAAATTTGAAATAAAAGACACCTTCTTCTATATCCTTTTGGGTGTAGGTACGGCTATTGCATCTATTTATTTTACAAAGATGTATTTTGGGATACTTACCTTTTTTGAAAGATTCAAGAGTCCAAAATATAAACTTTTGGTTGGGGGGTTAGCCATTGGTATTATGCTCTATTTTATTCCTCCGCTTTATGGTGAAGGCTTTGGTTTTATTAATAATCTTTTGCATGGAGAACATATTGTTGCGTTGGGCAAAACACCTTTTGACAGCTACATCAATAATATCTGGGTAGTAATAGCCCTTCTTTTTGGAATTACAATTTTTAAAGCTGTTGCTATGACCACAACTTTTGCTGCCGGGGGTTCCGGGGGTATTTTTATTCCCACTATGGTCATGGGAAGCGCTTTAGGAAATGTTATGGCTAAAGTCATCAATAATTTGGGGTTTGGGCTTTATGTGAATGAAAGTAACTTTACCCTAATTGGTATGGCGGGGCTTATAGCCGGGGTACTACACGCACCTTTAACTGCTATCTTCTTAATTGCCGAAATAACTGGTGGCTACGAACTTTTTGTACCACTTATGATTACTTCCGCAATTTCCTTTCTTCTAACAAAAAATGCAATTGATTATACCATTTATACACGTGAATTGGCCAAACAAGGAGCCCTTATCACACACAATAAAGATCAAGCCGTACTTACTTTAATGCATCTTGATGAAATTATAGAACAGGATTTTAAGACCATTAGGCAGGAAATGACTCTTGGAGAATTGGTTTATAAGACTGTTGCAAAATCTACACGAAATATATTTCCGGTTATTGATGCCAATGATGCTCTTGTTGGTATAGTATTATTAGATGACATCCGGGAATTTATGTTTGACACAACTATCTATGACAAAATAAAGGTTGAATCCTTTATGCACAATGCCCCTGAACTTATATTTTATGAAACAGATTCAATGAAGAAAGTAATGCAAAAATTTCAGGATAGCAGTGCCTGGAACCTTCCGGTAATAAAAGATGACAAATATTGGGGTTTCATCTCTAAATCCAAGTTGCTAACTGCCTATAGAAGGAAGTTGATTAACTTTACACAGGAAGATGCCGGTTAAACTCAAACACATCGTATTATTAATTGTTCTAGCGTCACTGGGGTCAATAATTTATGGCTTTTCACTGGAAGAAGAACATTCTCAGGTAGCCAATAAATGCATTGGATTTGGTACTGTAGGGCTGTTTTTAATAGCTATGCCCCTATTTCTTATAAAGGAGAGTAAAAATAGAAAAGTAAAGGATTATATGCTTAATGAAGAAAATATTCGGAAAATGCAAGGTAAAGATCCTAAAAAATCTGAAAATCAATAATTTTGGTCGAATTTTATCTTTTCTTTAAAGGGGTCTGCCTAAAAAATCATACTTTAGTATCGTAATTTTTTTATTTTAATACTTATTTTAATGACAGGAACTGTAAAATTTTTCAATGAATCCAAGGGATACGGGTTCATTACCAACGACGACACCGGAAAGGACATCTTTGTTCATGCCACAGCATTGAACGGAGTGGAACTAAACGAAGGCGACAAAGTAGAATACGAAGAAGAAGAAGGAAGAAAGGGCATGGTTGCGGGACAAGTACAAGTAATCGGATAACGATATTTTATTTTGAATTTTTACAATCCCTGATGTCATATCAGGGATTTTTTTTGATCCTAATTTAAACCGCGTTTCTGTATAAAAAACTGTTTTAATATTTCTGAACACTCCTCTTCTAATATACCTCCTGAGATAATAGCTTTTGGATGCAATTGCCCTCCTAAAGCAGAAAAACCCCTTTGAGGATCATAAGCTCCAAACACAATCTTTGGAATTTGGCTCCAAAAAAGTGCGCCAGCACACATTTGACAAGGTTCCAGAGTTACATACAAGGTACAATTATGTAAATATTTTCCCCCCAAAAAGTTAGCAGCAGCTGTAATCGCCTGCATTTCTGCATGAGCCGTTACATCGTTAAGCTGCTCGGTTAAATTGTGTGCCCTGGCAATTATTCGATCCTGAACAACAATTATTGCTCCAATAGGAACTTCACCTTTCTCAAAAGCAGTTGCGGCCTCCTGCAATGCTCTTTTCATAAAATAAGTATCGTCAAATTTAAAATCAATAGACATAATACTGCAATATTAGGAATAGATGTGGTTATAACAAAAAATGAATTAATGTACATTTGTTACTTCCTATGAAACTACTGAATACTATTAATTATCCTTCTGATCTTCGCAAAATAAAAGCGAATGAATTACCTCTTCTTGCCAAGGAATTAAGGAATTTTATAATTGATATCGTAGCCGTAAAAGAAGGACATTTAGGTGCAAGCCTGGGTGTGGTGGAATTAACTTTGGCAATACATTACGTATTCAATACGCCTTTTGACAGATTAATCTGGGATGTTGGTCACCAGGCTTACGGCCATAAAATTATCACAGGACGTAAAGATGTCTTTCACACGAACAGGCAACTGGGTGGAATAAGTGGTTTTCCAAAAAGAGATGAAAGCAAGTATGATCCCTTTGGAACTGGTCACAGTTCCTCTTCAATTTCTGCGATCCTGGGGATGGCTCTTGCATCAAAATTAAAAGGAGATAATAAAAGACAACATATAGCAGTTATTGGTGATGCCTCTATTGCCAGTGGGATGGCTTTTGAAGGATTGAACCATACCGGTGTTACAAATACGAATGTTCTTATAATTCTCAATGATAATGCGATTGGCATTGATCCGAGTGTGGGGGCTCTTAAAAAATACCTGACTAATGTCAAAAAGGGTACGGCAAAAGATGAAAATATCTTTGAATGCCTAAATTTTGACTATACGGGCCCGGTTGACGGTCACGATGTTCTTCTTTTAATAAAAGAATTAAAAAGATTGAAAACTGTAAAAGGACCTAAATTACTCCACATTATTACCACTAAGGGGAAAGGTTTAAAAAAAGCAGAGGAAAATCAGGTTACCTATCATGCTCCGGGTAAATTCAATATTCAAACCGGTGATCTAATATCCACACAAGCTGAAGTTAAGCCCCCTAAATATCAGGACGTATTTGGCCAAACGCTTGTAGAACTGGCATTAAAAAATGATAAAATTATTGGCATTACACCCGCCATGCCTACCGGAAGTTCTTTAAAGTTTATGATGGAGCAGATTCCGGAAAGGGCTTTTGACGTTGGTATCGCGGAGCAACATGCTGTTACTATGGCGGCAGGAATGGCTGCTGAAGGATTATTGCCATTTTGTGCCATTTATTCTACCTTTTTACAAAGAGCGTACGACCAGGTAATTCATGATGTTGCTTTACAGAATCTTCCGGTAGCATTCTTTCTGGACAGAGCGGGATTAGTCGGGCAAGATGGTGCTACACATCACGGAGTTTATGATTTAGCCTATTTACGGTGTATCCCAAATCTCATTATCTTTTCACCCTTAAACGAGGCAGAACTCCGCAATATCATGTATACAATTCAAGATGGCCTTTCAGGGCCAATTGCTATTCGCTACCCCAGAGGACGTGCTACCACCGCTAATTGGAAAGAACCTTTCCAAAAAATGGAAATTGGAGTCGCCGAAGAATTGACCCAAGGCAATAAAATTGCTGTACTATCTTTAGGTCACATCGGGAACACTGTTTCCCGGCTCATTATGGACCTGAATATGCCAGGAAAATTAGGTCATTACAATATGCGTTTTGCCAAGCCTTTGGATGAGAAAATGTTACACTTTATTTTTGAAACCTATGAGCAGATAATTACCGTAGAAGATGGTTGTAAAATTGGAGGCTTTGGAAGCGCGATCCTGGAATTTGCAAATTCTCTAAATAACCCTATCCCTATTTCAATATGCGGAATAGATGATGTTTTCATTGAACATGGAACAGTAGAACAATTACATGAAATGGCACATCTTGATGACCAATCCATTAAAAAACTTATCCTGGAGTTATTGAAATAATAGTATGACAAGAAGGTTATTTTTATTCGGATTGTTATTATTATACTGCTCTTATGCCTACCTGCAGGATACTATTCCTTCAGGCATAGCAATAGATACTACGAAAATTGATACCATTGTCATCCGGGCTACCCAATACAAAATTAAAGCGGTACCCAGAGGAGTGCGTTTTATTAATCCGGTTGTTTCATTCGAAGATACTGGGGTACTTACCAAACCATACAAACCATTTAAAATTCCTTCTTTTTGGGTAAAGGAAAATAAAGTGGGATTAAATATAAGTGAGGTAGCCTTTGTTAATTGGAATGCAGGGGGTGAAAATGCGATTTCTGCCATAGGAAACTCGAAATTTATGAGAAATTATAAATTTAGATACATTAAATGGAATAACGAGCTAATCCTTAGATACGGCATTAATGTACAGGAAGGAAGGGAGGCAAGAAAAACAGAGGACGTAATTAGACTAACCTCTTCTTTTGGTTATCGCCAGGATACATTAAATAAATGGTATTATTCTATTAATACCAAATTTAATACGCAATTTACAGATGGTTTTAACTATCCGAACACAGACAACCCTATCTCCAGATTTATGGCTCCGGGATATTTATTTTTTGGTGGGGGTCCTTCCTTTGTGGCTGACGGCAATAATTTCAGCCTCTACCTATCTCCTACTACTGTAAAAGCAACTTTTGTTCTTGATCAAAGGCTTGCAAACCAAGGCGCTTTTGGGGTAAGGAGAGCCATATTTGATGAGGATGGAAATCTGGTGACTAAAGGGTCAACAAAATTTGTTGAATTCGGGATATTAGTAACAAATACCTGGGAGAAAGAAATTGCAACTAACATAATTATGAATCATCGTCTAAGTCTTTTTACAGATTATATTAGGCGTTTTGGGAATATAGATGTAGACTGGGAATTGAATTTTACATTTAAGGTGAACAACCTATTTGAGGCCAATTTAGGTACCCAGGTTATTTATGATGATGATATCCGTTTTGACCAGGTAATCGCTGACAATGGAAATGTAATTGACCCCGGAGTTCCTAAAATCCAATTCAGACAGGTTTTGGCAATTGGCTTAGCGTATAATTTTTAAAGTTGCTTCCCGCTTATTTTGTTATGTATATGAACAGCTGCACTGTCTGATAGACTAGCTACAAAACAACAGGAATTTAACAAAACTGTATAAATTGAGCCTTCCGTCATTCTGTAAGCATCTGGCAGGGTTTCTATTAACAGTTTATCATAGTTTGTAGGTTTCCCTTCTTTTTGTCTGACCAGGGCTCCTGTATAGACCTCCAGAATATCAGAAATGATTTTGTAGCCGGCGATTTCTTTTTCTATAACTCCGGGTGAACGATATATTTTGTCAACGCTCAATTGAATAATGTCCTCAATCTGCGCCTTGTAATGACTGCGATCCAGAAGCGAGATCGAAAACTCACCAGCCAGGATAGCCTCTTCGTTTTCCAGAAAAACCGTAACCGCATCCTCTATTAGCGTATTAATTGCCAAAGCCCTTAAATAGCTCAGCCTATCGGCCATAATGGTTAATGAATTGTACTTTTTAGTATTTATAGTGTTTTTAACCAGTTTAATCAAATACTCCAAAGCGTATTCTTCTGAGATTAACCCCAGGTTTATTCCATCTTCAAAATCAATTATGGTATAGCAGATATCATCAGCAGCTTCAACCAAATACGTCAAAGGATGCCTGGAATATGCAATGTTTGCTCCTTCGCTTGTAAGGAGAAGTCCTAATTCCTCAGCAACTTCTTTAAAAAATTCCTTTTGTGATTGAAAAAAACCAAATTTTTTAGCTGCTATATGAGTTGTTGGCTTATTTGGAAGAGACTCCTTAGGATATTTCATAAAGGCACCCAACGTGGCATAGCTTAATCGGAGTCCTCCTGATACCCCTTCACGTGATTCCGTGAGTAATTTAAATCCATTGGCATTGCCTTCAAAATCAATGATATCCTGATACTCCTTTTGGGATAAAAGTGATTTGTATTTTTTACCTTCCCCATGTTTAAAGAATTCCCCAATGGCCTTTTCACCACTATGACCAAATGGTGGATTGCCAATATCATGCGCCAGCGCTGCAGCCGCTACAATGGCTCCAAAATCTCCAAATTTATACCCGTGGGTTTCCAACAAAAATGGATGTTTTTTTAATAGCTTTTCACCCGTAATTCTTCCCAGGCTTCGCCCAACAACAGAAACTTCCAGGCTATGGGTTAAACGGGTATGAACAAAATCTGTTTTTGAAAGTGGTATTACCTGTGTCTTGTCTTGCAGGCTCCTGAAAGCAGCAGAAAAGATTACTCTGTCATAATCCACTTCAAATCCCAGACGAGTCTCATTTTGCTCATTGCGTAGTCTTTTATGTGTATCTCCAAAACGCTTTAAAGAGAGGAGTTGTTCCCAGTTCATATGTCTTAAATTTCATTGGAAAGATACAGTTTTTTAAAGGTGAATAAATAAGCCTTTTTGAACTAATTATTGAACATGGAATTTATGTCTTAACATTTCCTTAATCTGCTAACCTTATAGTAACCTAAACAAAATAAAGGTTTAACCTAGAACTAACACGACTTTTACAACCCTTGGCGTTCTTTGCTGCTGAGAATGTAAATCAACTCGATGAAACAATTTTTTATTGCTCTGCTTACTCTTTTACTTTGCCAATTCATAGGTCATACACAGGAAGCCGGGAGTATAGTAGGTAAGCTTACAGATAAAGAAGTAAATAATGAGCCTCTTGCGTTTGCCAATGTTCTTATAAAAAATACAACTATAGGAACCACTTCTGACTTCGATGGCTTGTATGAAATTACCGGGGTTACGCCTGGGGAGTATACTTTAGTATTTAGTTTTTTAGGTTATGAAACGCTTGAAATTCCTAATGTGGTGGTCGAGAGCGGTAAAGTTACTCAAATTAATACAGCACTTGGAGCCGGAAGCGTTTCACTGGAAGAAGTCGTAATAACTGTTTCAACGAGTAAGGATTCAGAAATAGCATTGTTGCTTGAACAAAAAAAGGCACTTGTTATTCAGGAGGCTATTAGTGCGGAAGCCCTTAAGCTTAAGGGAATTGACAATGCTGCCGCTGCGGTTGCTCAAATTTCGGGAATCTCAAAGCAACAGGGTTCAAGCAATGTTTACGTAAGAGGTTTGGGCGACAGATACCAAAACACCACTATGAACGGACTTTCATTGCCTTCTAATGACGTTAATAAAAAGAATATTGACCTTGATATTTTCGCCTCCGGTATTATAGAAAACTTCTACATTTTATGGGGATTTTGCCGCCGGGAACGTCAATATCGATTCTAAGGATTACACAGGAAATGGGTATTTGGAGGTTTCGCTCGGTAGTGGATTAAATTCAAACGCAGCCGGTGAAAATTGGGTTCGAAGTGAGGGCCCGAGCAATTTCGGATTCTACAATCGGTATAGTAAAGATCCATTTAACAGAGTTTTGGCGTTTGGTGTAGATCCGCAAGATGCCTGGAGCCCGGTAAACATTTCCGGAGCAATTGAAGGTGGTTATTCTTTTTCTTTTGGAAAAGAATCCCGCCTAAGCTTTTTTGGGGCAGCATCCTTTAACAATGGCTATGAACTATTGGAAGGTCCTGCGCGTGATTATACCAATGTTCTTAAAACGGACTTCCCTAACGTCCGTGAATATGCCTATAGTACAACAACAACTGCTTTAGCCAACATAGGCTATCGAATTAATACTAATAATTTGGTGAAATTCAGCTCATTATTTATAAATAATTCGACTGATGCAGTGGGTTATTTTGGAATTAACGGTCTTGGAACAAACAGGGACGCCATATTAAATACAGATGAGGGGTTTTATGTAATGAACGTACAGTTTAACCAGGACATGATTTTTGTAAATCAACTTACCGGGATTCACAATTTTGATGATAAAATTTCGCTGGGTTGGGGAATAGGATATAATACGGTGTTTTCTGATGAACCCGATAGAAAACGAATTACACTCGAAAATTATCAATTTGCTTTAGATGGTGATACAAATACGAATCCCGTTTTTTATACAAATATACCTTTTGATAATCAGAGGTTCTTCCAAAGTATTGAAGACGATGAACTGAATAGTTATATAAATTTAGGTTATGAGTTATCTGATAAGGTAAAATTAAATTTTGGGTATAACGGCAGAACAAAAGAACGAAGGTTCAGTAGCATCAGATATGGATATGAGATACTTGATCGGGACAATACCCCTGTTACTGATGTCAACAATTTCAACGCTATTTTTGATGTTTCAAATATCAATATTCCGGAAGGAAGTGGATTGTATGACCTTATTGTCCTTAATCCAATTTCAGATGAAATAGGAAATAAGAACAGACCAGGGTTACCGGAAAATACCTATACCGGTAATCTTGATATTCACGGAGTATACGCCTCGGCAGAATTAAGCCTTGGAGAGAAATGGTCTTTGGTTCCCGGTTTTAGAGTAGAATCTTTTACTCAAAAGGTAGAATATGATGTAATAAACATAAGGCCAGATGATCCGGGTTTTCGTGAAGTTTACGAAAATATCTATTTACCCAGTCTGAATGTCCGCTATGCAGTAAATGATGATTCTAATTTGCGATTTGCTTTTAGTAAAACAGCCTCATTTCCGGAATTTAAAGAAGTTGCTCCCTTTGTATATGAAGCCGTTACTATAAGATATGGTGGAAATCCCGACCTTTTAGGTGGCTTAAATGGTACAGGAGCTACTTATTCTGATGTATACAATTTAGATTTAAAATACGAATGGTTTTTGGAGCGGGGTGAAATAATATCCTTAGCTGCTTTTTCAAAAACCATTAAAAATCCGGTTAACCGCGTTGTGGCAGCAGATGCTACAGGCACGCAACGTTATTTCAGAACGGGAGATCAGGCAGACATATACGGTGTAGAACTTGAAGTACGGAAGAACCTTTTAACTAATTCCGATGATATCCCTGTCCTGTCTGTAGGTCTTAATGCCGCTTATACGAATACAAAGCAAGATTTAAAAGACATCCCTGCGGGTGAGGATAATACCTTTGGAACCTCTTTTGACAGGGATTCGGATAATTTAGAAGGAGCATCTCCTATTATAGTCAATACCGATCTTAATTACAGCCCGGTGTTTGGCAATTACAAACCTAAAGCCACTGTATCATTTTCATATTTTTCGGATCGGATATTTTCCCTGGGTGCAGGAAGTTTGGGTAATATAGTAGAAAAAGCAGTTCCAACGCTAAACTTCATTTGGAGAAATGAAATAGGTGAGCACTTTGAAGCCAATGCATCTGTTATGAACATTCTGAACCCGGATATTTCCTTTGTAAGGGAAAATACAGGGGTAGGAGATGTTACTATAAGAGAATATAAGCTCGGGGTTAACTTTGGGCTAACCCTCAAATATAAATTTTAATTCTATTTAATTCTTAAAACAATGAAAAACAAGTTTTTATCTTTAGGTATGGCCATAGCACTGTTATTTGCATGTGAGAAGGACAATACCCCGGATATTGTTATAAATGATAACAGTGTCACTAACATCACAGAAGGAGGTGGCGAACCACCCGCAGAAACCACAGTTAATTTGAGCGGTGTCTATACAGAAGATCTTGTATTGGATTCCGAAATTGACTATGTCATAACCGGACCGGTTTTAATGGCCGATGGAACTACTTTGACCATCCCCGCCGGTCTGACTATTAAGGCCCAGCCAGTTGGCGTAAATGCTTATATAGCTATACAACAAGGGGCTCAAATAAATGCTTTAGGGACAGCCAGTAATCCAATTATAATGACCTCAAATGCAAATAGCCCTTCTTCCGGAGATTGGGGTGGTCTGGTCATTTGCGGGAAGGCACCCATAAATTCAACCCCTGATGGTTCGGAAGATACCGCAACTTCAGAAGTTGGAGGATTATCTTACGGTGGAAATACGCCGGCAGACAATTCGGGTAACATTCAATATGTAAGAATTGAATATGCCGGTGGAGCCGTTGATGGAAATGCTGAATTAAACGGTTTGTCTTTATATGCTGTTGGCAGTGGTACAACAATTGATTATGTTGAGGTTTTTGAAGGATCTGATGATGGTATAGAATTTTTTGGTGGAACCGTAAATGCAAGTCATATTGTAATTGTAAATGCAGAGGATGATTCTATGGATTGGACTGAAGGCTATACAGGAACACTAACAGACGTGTATGTGCAGCACGGGGTATCACATGATAAAGCTTTTGAATGTGATGGATACAATACCGATTTTAGTAACGAAGCAGGGTATTACTCTGCTCCAAATGTGACTAATTTAACTGTTGTTGGTGCTAATGATGCCAGTGAGGCAATACGACTTAGGGCTGGTACTCAGGGAATATTCACCAATGTAGTTCTTAATGATTTTGACGAAGGCTTTGATTGTGACGGAGATACTGGAGATAATCCTACCGGTCAGGGTGTACTGGATGGAAATCTCGGTGTTATCGATGTTACTTTTAACAATGTAACTACCAAACTAAAGAATGATACCGGATATACGTTCACAGAGGCCGATTTTATTTCAGGTGATGGTAATGGAACAGGTACAGATGTTTCTGCCTGGGGTACAGGTTGGACTATTGGTGTTAACTAATCAAAAAAATAAACACTTTTATATAAAGCCCGGTATTACCGGGCTTTTTTTGTAGCACCCACACTTTGTATCTTTAAATTGGGGCTTGTGCTTACAATACTTTTTTAGGAAAAGGGAATAGGTCAGGGCCATTCTTTTCAAGTAAGATATTCCACCATTGATCCTTTTTTCCCAATGACCATATTTTGCTCCGCTTTTTGATAACCTTTTTGTTACCTAACTTTAATATAAGGGTAACCTTAGATTTACATCGACTTCATTCCTTTGCGTTACAAACAAGGCCATCGATGAAAAATTTAGCTTTAATATTTTCGCTATTCATTACAACACTGATGTTTTCTCAACAACAGGGAACTGTTGCTGGAACTATTTTGGACAAAGAACTGAATAATGAACCCTTATTATTCGCTAACATAAATATCAAAAATACGCCAACTACCGTTCAGACTAATTTTCACGGAAATTTTGAAATTCATGATATTAATCCTGGGAACTACACTTTGGTAGTGAGTTATTTGGGATATGAGACTATAGAAGTACCCATCATTATTGAGGAAAATAAAACTACTCAGATAATTAATGGTCTCGAAACTAAAAAAATAAATCTTCAGGATATTGCTCGTTTGCAAAGAGTATCAGAAGAACCCGCATACATTACTGCGAATTCTGAACAAAGTTCGCGTAAGTAACAAATATTTTTGATATTAAAATAAAACATCCCGCTTTATGCGGGATGTGATTAGCTATTTATGTAGATAAACTATTAGTTTTTGTCTGCTAAACGAGTTGTATTTTTTATTCCGTTAATACTGGCAATTTGATTTTTACTGTATTCCACTTCTTTCATGGTATTATTGGACCAAAAAAGCCACTTGCCGGACTTATCGCCATTTTCATAACTACCCTGAGACATTTTATTCCCTAAAGCATCATAACTAATCCACTCACCATGCAATTCGCCTTTTAAATTAAAAGTCCCTTCCTGGCTTATTATACCATTATCATGATAGTCTGTAACTTCTATTAGGTTAGTTTCATCATTAAATTTCTGCACTTTCTTATCCTGTCCATAGACCAATACTGTAACAAAGGCCATCACCATAAATAAAACTGCTTTCTTCATTTTTACATTTTTTTTGTAATTCTTAATTAGCATAAAGATAAATATTTTTAACCTTAAATCAACTTTTGCATAACGTTAATTTTACATTAAAAACGTTAATTATTGATTTATAGTATTTTACGCCGTGTCCTCTATGGAGGATATTAATGATAATTTAATCTTCACGTTACATATACATCATAACTTTTTTTGAGATTTGCTTTAGTGTTTAAACACTATAATTAGCAATTTCATATTGAATATTAGTTTTTGTCGACTATCATTTATGAATTGTAATGACTGCCTTTGGCCAAGGCAGTTTTTTTGTTTTATAACTTAATATTGCGTTAACGTTATGTTAACAACTATTTTGGTTATTTGTACCCGACAAAAACTAATACGCAATGAGATCAAAATTACTTTCCCTTACATTTATTGTATTCCTATTTTTTACAGCTGTTTCACAAGAAGTTAAAGCACCCATCTTTGGTAAGGGTATATTGAATTTTGTCGGTAAGGATAGCACCTGGAGTATGAAATTTGGCGCACGTATGCAATTTCTAGGATCAGCTGATTGGGAAAAAGGACCGGAAGGTGGTTGGATAAATCCTGCATCTAATATGTTGATTCGAAGAGCACGATTAAAATTTGATGGTTTTGCTTTTTCTCCAAAGTTGAAATATAAAATTGAATTGGGCTTGTCTAACAGGGATATGGCCGGACAATCAGAGTTTACCAGAAATGCGCCGCGAATGATATTGGATGCCGTAATAAAATGGAATTTTGCTGGAAATTTTGTATTGTGGGCAGGACAGACAAAATTACCTGGCAATATTGAGCGGGTCATCTCATCAGGAAATTTGCAATTGGTTGATCGATCATTATTGAATGCCGCCTATAATATAGATCGCGATATCGGCTTACAATTAAGACATCATTTTAATCTTTCAGATAAATTCCTGGTAAGAGAGAAGTTTGCATTTTCACAAGGCGAGGGCAGAAACGTGGTTCTTGGAAACCTGGGAGGCCATCAATATACCGGGCGATTGGAATTATTACCTTTTGGGAAATTTAAAAATAAAGGTGATTACTCCGGCAGTGATCTCGAAAGGGAAGAAAAGCCCAAATTAATGCTGTCAGCCACTTATGATATTAATTCCAATGCGGTAAGAACCCGAAGTAACCTGGGTAATTTTATGTACAATGATGTAGATCTTTATGAAACAACTATAAATACACTTTTTATAGATGCCATGTTCAAATACAGAGGTTTTTCCTTTATGGGGGAATATGCAAATAGGACTGCTAAAGACCCAATAGCTAAAAATTCTGATGGCACCGAGACAGGAGATGTTGTTAATGTAGGCAATGGCTTAAACCTTGCAACTGGATATGTATTTAAGAGTAATTGGGCATTGGCCTTTAGGTTTTCTGATATAAACCCCGATCTGGAAATTACGGGTAACAACAAATCAGATCAATATACCTTTGGTGTTTCTAAATTTATTGTAGGCCATAAATTAAAAGTACAAACGGATATCAGTTTTTTAGATGTTCTGGGTGAAACAGACGTTTTACTATACAGATTGCAAGTGGATCTGCATTTTTAGTACAAATAATAACCTTAAGATAACACACAAAAAATGCATACTTTAGATATTTACGAATTAATCCTTCAAGAAAATTATGGATAATATTTACTTAATAATGATCATTGCTCTGGCCGCTTTGGCAGTTGCGGATTTAGTAGTTGGGGTAAGCAATGATGCGGTAAATTTTTTAAATTCCGCAATCGGGTCTAAGGCAATATCATTCAGGACAATAATGATTGTGGCAAGTTTGGGCATTGCCTGTGGGGCAATATTTTCAAGTGGGATGATGGAAGTAGCAAGAAAGGGAATATTTAATCCTGGAGAGTTCTACTTCAATGAGATTATGTTCATTTTTATGGCCGTAATGATAACCGATATCCTGTTATTGGATTTCTTTAATACCCTGGGGATGCCTACCTCAACTACGGTTTCTATTGTATTTGAATTGTTAGGTGCTGCGGTAGCCATGTCGCTAATAAAAATCGCTGCAGACGGCGGAAGTTTTTCTGAAATCGTAAATTACATTAATACGTCTAAAGCCTTTCAGATAATTATGGGGATATTACTGTCTGTGGTGGTAGCTTTTTCCATAGGAGCTATTGTTCAATGGATTTCCCGAATTTTATTATCATTTGATTTTGAAAAAAAATCCAAGTGGGTAGGCGCAATTTTTGGTGGTGTAGCATTATCCGCAATCACTTATTTTATATTCATGAAAGGCATTAAAGGAACACCTTATGCCGGTGAGAGTTATGATTTAATTGGAGGCGTAAAAATTAGTGCCTTCCTGGAAGATCAGGTGTTACCTATTATTCTGTTGAGTTTTGTATTCTGGTCTTTATTTTCATATATATTGATAAATCTTACCAAAACCAATATTTATAAATTAATTATTGGTGTTGGGACATTCGCATTGGCACTGGCCTTTGCAGGTAATGATCTTGTTAACTTTATAGGCGTGCCAATTGCAGCATATCAGTCTTATGAAGCATGGACAGTTTCAGGAGTAGCAGCTACAGAATTTAGTATGGAAGTATTAGCCTCAAAAGTTCCTACACCTACAGTATTACTGTTCATTTCAGGATTGATAATGGTAGTTACATTATGGTTTTCAAAAAAAGCGCGCTATGTGGCGGATACGGAGATTAATCTGGCAAGAGAGGGAGAAGCAAAAGAACGGTTTAGGCCAAATAACTTATCGAGAGGTTTAGTCAGGTTTTCCATTTTGGCATCCAAATATACCGAAACCGTATTACCAAATTCCCTGCTTGAAAGAATTAACAGGCAATTTAAAAAACGTACTCTTGCCCTTTCAAAAGGAAAAGTACATGAATATGCGGCTTTTGATATGGTTAGAGCTGCTGTAAATCTTACGGTGGCCGGTATACTGATCTCAATTGCAACCTCTTATAAATTGCCTTTATCAACAACCTATGTCACGTTTATGGTAGCCATGGGAACTTCACTTGCAGATCGTGCATGGGGAAGCGAGAGTGCAGTGTATAGAGTGGCAGGTGTATTAAATGTGATTGGAGGTTGGTTTGCAACAGCAATTATTGCGTTTATAGCTGCAGGTACAATTCTAGCGATTATAAGTTTCGGTAAAGGTGCAGCTATTGCAGTATTACTGTTTGTTGCCATATTATTGCTGGCAAGAAATTACATTTCCTATAAAAGAAAAGCCACGGCAATACGCGTCGAGGATATGTTGATAAGATCGGAAAGTAGTTCCGTACTGGGTGTAATAGAAGAAAGTGTTCATAATATTTCTAAGGTGCTTAAAAGGAGTAGTAAGCTCTATAGAAATAGTATAGATGGTTTGGCGAGGCAAAACCTGGATACACTTAAAAAGAATAAGAATAATGTTGTTAAATTATCGGATGAAATAGATGATCTACGAGACAATTTATTTTACTTTATTAAAAATCTTGATGATAGTAGTATTGAGGCAAGTAATTTTTATATAAATATTTTGGGCTATTTAACAGATATTGTACAATCTCTTGAATACATTACAAAAATCACCCATAAGCACGTAAACAATAACCACAAAAAATTAAAGTACAATCAGGTTAAAGAACTCAGCGAAATAAATCAAGAACTGGAATCGCTTCTTACCCGTTCCAAAAAGGCATTTGATAATCGTTCTTTTGAAGAAATAGGAGAGATAATACAACAGAAGGAAGAATTATATAAACTTGTTTCTCTTAAAGTTGAAAAACAAGTTCAGAGAACCCGTTCGGAAGAATCCAGTCCAAAAAACACGACCTTATATTTTTCTCTTCTGTTAGAAACTAAGGATTTGATGACGGCGACTATTAATCTGCTCGAATTATATTATGACATGCACGATCGCAGTATTTAGCTTATAAGAATAGATTATTATACGTTTTAATATAAATAAAGTTCGCACCTAAAAAAGTATTCCCATGGAATCTTATTTAGGTGCTTTTATTTTGACAGGACCATAGTATCGTCCTCTTTTTTCTCTTTATCTGCTATTTCAGCATAAGAAGTATCAGATTGTCCATAGAGTATTTCAGCGACTTTGATAAGTTCTTTTATTAGATTGTTCAGGTTATCAGTATCATTCACAAGAGAAGAAGCCATATCTGTGGTTATTAAGTCTTTTCTGATTAACCTGTCAATTTCCAGATTGCTCTTATGTATATTTTCTTTCGCTTGTTGCCTTAGCTCCAGCAGCTTTTGATGATATTTCTCTTTTTCTTTTTCAGTTCTGAATAAATAGATAACCCGCAATACTTTAACAACTTTTTGACGAAACGTATTATAAACCTTTTTAATATGTTTATTTTCCGAAGCTAAATATCTCGAAACACTATTTCCCAATTCAAGCACATCGCGAATTATTTCAACCATTTTCCTATTAGCCACTTTAAGTTCCATAATTTGATTGTTTTGTGCATCAGTTAATTTCAGGTTACTTTGGGCTTGTACAGCAAACTTTATTATTTCTCCATAAATAGTTTTTACTTTTCTCAAATACAATTCCCGTACGTCCGTTTTAAAATCTTTCGTAGATTTTTTGACAACAGTTTTTGGTTTAATATCTGATATTATATCTTCCCGGTGAATATTTAAAGCATGTGCCACAATTTCAAAAATTGCATTTTTATATAAATATTTAGTTTCCTTTTTAAGGGAGGCAATTGCGGTCTCAGGATATTTCAACATTTTCTTGTCTAAATATTTTGGTTCTTCAATGGCTTTTTTCGGATCAAGTTTCTCAGGAACCATTTTTTCTACCAATCGGGCAATGGGTTTAATAAACCAAACCAATAAAAATGTATTCAGAACATTGAATACCGTGTGGAATAAGGAAATAGCAACAGGTATAGCTGCGGCACTCACAAAAGGAGACGCTGACCCTAATTTCTGTACCGCCCAATTTATCATCTGTAAAAATGGATAGAACACAACCAGCATCCAGATTACACCCAAAACATTAAAAATAAAATGGGCCCTTGCCGTTCTTTTTGCCTGGAAATTGCCAACAATTGCCGCAATATTTGCCGTTATGGTCGTGCCAATATTCTCACCTAAAACCATGGCGGCGGCCAATTCAAATGGGATCCAGCCCTGGGCTGTCATTATCAGTGTTAAAGCCATGGTAGCACTGGAAGATTGGATGATCAGGGTAAGTATGGTACCAATAATCAAAAAAAGAAGTACCGACCAAAATCCTGCATTCGTGTACCTTGAAAGAAATTCCAGGATTTGGGGGTTCTCATTAATATCAGGCATTGCATCCTTTAAAAATTGTAACCCTATAAACAGAATTGCAAATCCTATGATAAACTCACCCCAGTTTTTTGTATTGTCCTTCTTTGAAAACGTAAACAAAAACCCAAAGCCTACTAAAGGGAGTGCTATAGAACTCATGCTTACCTTAAAACCCAGGAGTGTAATTAACCATGCCGTAATGGTAGTACCTATATTGGCCCCCATGATTACACTTATGGCCTCCGGCAAAGTTAGCAAAGAAGCATTTGAAAAACTTACTACCATAAGCGTAGTGGCGGAGGAAGATTGTATTACAGACGTAATGAGAAAACCGGTTATTATACCTAAAAACCTGTTAGAAGTCATGGTTGCAAGAATAGACCGCATTTTATTTCCAGCCAGCCTTAGCAAGGCATCACTCATTACTTTCATCCCAAAGAGAAATAACCCCAGGGAGCCAATCAATTCTAAAATATCGGTAAATCCGTAATTCATCTATCTGTCACAAGTATAATATTTAAATTTAAGTAAACAAATTGTTAATTCTAAGTAAATTTAAGATTTTGTATTTCTTTATAATACCGATAATAAACAAATCATTAAAAAGCTTTCTTACTTTTATTTTTCACTTTAAGTACGAGTATCATTTTCAGGCAGGACCTTACTGCTCCTCAACAGCTGAACAAAGCAATAAGTTAAAAGAGATAACAGTTGAACTACCTCAACAATATATTAAGTAAGTTGCTAAAAAAGACAACATAATTACAGAGCAATTAATGGACAAGGTAATTGCAAACCGTTGATTAATGGTTCTAAAATCATATCTGTGGACCACACTATAGAACACAGATTAGGTTGTGAACTCGCCCAAACCATGAAAAACTATTATATCTATTTATATTGGCTGCCTATAAAGAGTCTGAGGGAAAAGATAGCTGGTACTCTTATTATGATCTTTAAACCTTAGCCCTCCAGGTTTATCAGTTTTACTACAATAAAGAATAAAATGATGACGAATACTATTCTAACCGGCCAGGAAAAAATTAACGGGATTAAAATCCCAAAAAAAGGGCGTAGCACTAAAATACAAATGATAAAAATTCGGGAACGGATACACTTACCAAAACATTTGTATTAACGGACTAAGTAGCATGCCCGATCCGTTCGTCGAAAAATAAATACCATTTTGGTTGTGACTGCGTTATTTGGAAAGCAACAAGTCATTACTATGAAATTTCCATCTTCTTTATCGGCCTGCTATTTCCAATTTTGTTTAAGCTTGCTCTTTCTGCTTACTTCATGCAGTGAGGACGCATTAGAGCAAGATGACATCCAAGAGATAGAAACCGAGCAAGAAATACCAACTGACAATGTTGCCCGGCTAGAAGCAAAGAATCTTTATTTAGATTATTATCTGGCTACTCAGACTTCCGGATCAGACATCTCATGGACTGGCGACGAGCCTTCCTGTGTCCCCGGAATCGCTCCGGAACTCACCAAAGCTAAAATATTACAACGACTGGATTACTACAGAAAGGTGGTAGGTTTAAATAATATAATTTCGGAGAACATGTCGAAAAGTGATAAAGCCCAGATGGCCGCTTTAATTATGAATGCCAATGATCAGCTAGACCACGACCCACCTTCATCATGGAAATGTTACACTACTGAAGGTAAAGAAGGTGCTGGTAATTCTCTTTTGACCATGACAAAAAATGCGGAAGCTATTGATTCATATATTAGAGACCAGGGAGCGGATAATGGCCCTGTGGGCCATAGGAGGTGGTTATTATGGCCTCGGTTACAAGAAATAGGTATAGGCAACACAAATAGGTCTAATGCCATATGGGTGTTGGGAAATTCTGGTACTCCGCCGTCCGACGCCCCCGAATTTATCTCCTGGCCACCTAAGGGTTATATTCCGGATAGGCTTGTTTTCCCAAGATGGTCATTCTCAATTGCCGGGGCAAATTTTTCTTCCACCACGGTTTCAATGCTGGACTCAAATAACAATAATATAAATCTTCAAATTGAGGCATTAAGCAACTCCTATGGAGACCCTACCGTTGTCTGGATACCTGAAAACATCAATACCAATGTAACTGCGGACTCATCGTATATAATTACCCTTAAAGATGTGGAGATTAACGGGGTGTTAATGGACTATTCCTACCAGGTTACCTTGTTTGACCCTAATAATTGAACTGACCAAGATCATTTCATAAGAATATTAGCTTTTATACTTTTAACCAGAGTTACGCTACAAAGCGTAAAATTTATCAACATCTAAATCTGGAATTATGAAAAAATTTATTCTTAGTTTATTAGTAATTGGCCTAACTAGCCTGGCATATTCACAAGTCACTAAAGTAGAGGAATTATCTGAAGTAGTCGTTACTGCTGTGAATTACAAGTATTTAAATCAAACTGATAACAAAGTGGCTGCAGTACCTGTTCAAATGCTACAACGTAAAGTTGCCGCATATGATGTAACAACAAAAGACTATTATCAGGATGATTATGATTACTATACCGTAGAGTTTTACATTCCCGATGGAAAGATCGTTGCCGCATATGATGCTGATGGCAAGATTATGAGAACTATTGAAAAATTCAACGATATTAAATTACCGGCCGCTGTATCTAAAGCATTGCTAGAGCGTTTTCCTAACTGGGAAATAACAAGCGATGTTTATCGGGTTACTTATTCAGATAAAAAGGGTGCCAAAAAGCATTATAAACTTAAATTGCAAAATGGGGATAAAACAATGAAAGTTAAGATGAATGAAGACGGAGAATTCCTATAATTCTTATCCGTTACAACAGTTAAAGTTGACCCCATAAATAGCAACTTTGAAAAGGCCAGGTGTTCATTGCACCGGGCCTTTTTTAAATTATGATGCTATCTATAAAAATTCATCTCATCCAAATAAGTCCAGACCGCATCTGGTAGCATTGCCCTAATATTTTTTCCCAACTTATGTTGTTTGCGAATAAATGTGGAAGAGATTTCCATTATGGGCGCATTTACCCACCTTACTTTTGGATGCCCCGTAAATTTGTGATCTGAAGAATCATCAGAAATTCGGGGATAAACATAAATATCATGATTTTCCAATATTGCATCAAAATTTTTCCACTTATGGAATCCCTTTAAATTATCCTCCCCCATTATCAGGCAAAATTGGTTGTCACTACCAAACTTCTCTCCCAAATGAACTAAGGTATTTATAGTATAATTTGGTTGAGGCAAATCAAATTCAATTCTGCTTGCCTTAAGTCTGGGATAGTCTTTTACAGCTTCAAACACCATTTGGTAGCGATGGTTATTATCCAGTAAGCTCTTTTTTACTTTAAATGGACTTTGTGGTGTAATCACAAACCATACTTCATCAAGATCAGAAAACTCAACTAAATAATTGGCAATTATCAAATGTCCAACATGTATTGGGTTGAATGTCCCAAAATAAAGACCAATTTTTTTCATAAAGAATGGCTATATTCTATTCGTTTTTTTATATACCAGGAGAATTTGTTTTATACAACTTACAAGGCTTATTCTCAACGGAGTTACTTCCGCTCTATCCCAATAAAATTTGCAACTAACTTATGTGCCTCGTTAAGTGCAACATCCAAATCGTAGTTTTTTATTACTTTGTCAAACTGTGGAGCTGTAGCCAATTCCACAGAAGCTTTTGCAATACGCATATTAATTTTATCGTCGCTCTCTGTACTACGATTTTTAAGTCTTATTTTTAGTTCGTCCACACTTGGTGGTTTTACAAATACCGCCAGCGTCTTATTGGGAAATTTTTTTTTAATCCGCAAACCACCTGCAACATCAATGTCAAATATTACATTCTTACCTTCCGCCCATAAACGCTCCACTTCACTTTTTAATGTCCCATAAAAATTATCTCTATATACTTCTTCCCATTCCAGGAAATCATCATTTTTTATATGACTTTTAAATTCATTTACTGATATAAAATAGTAGTTTACTCCGTGTTTTTCTTTTCCTCTTTTTGGCCTGGAAGTGGCGGAAACGGAAAATGCCAGATTTAACTCCTCCTGTTCTAATAAATGTTTTACTATTGTTGTTTTGCCGCTTCCCGAGGGAGCTGAGAAAATAATAAGTTTGCCTCCTTGTTTCACAGTACGTTGAGCATTTGTTCCTTTATTTTTTCGAGCTCATCTTTCATTTGAACCACTAATTGCTGCATTGGTGCATAATTAGCCTTAGATCCTATTGTATTTATTTCTCTTCCTATTTCCTGACTTATAAATCCCAATTTTTTGCCATTGGAGTCTTCTGATTGTAGCGTGCTTTTAAAATACTCCAGGTGATTCGCCAATCTAACTTTTTCTTCCGTAATATCGAATTTCTCCAAATAGTATATAAGTTCTTGTTCAAAGCGGTTCGCATCAACCTCTGTCTTAAGGTCGGCTACTGCCTTTTCTAATCGTTCACGAATTCCAGAAATACGTTCCGGATCCATCTGAACTACCTGTTCCAAGAGCGTACTAAGGTTTTGTAAACGAGCCAGAAAGTCTCTTTCCAAAACATTACCCTCCTCTGACCGGAAGGAATTTATTTCAGTTAAAGCAGCTGTTAACGCCTGCCGAATGGTCTTATATTCTTCAGGATCCAGGTCATCACGCTCCGTCTTTAATGTATCGGGTAAGCGCAATGCCATTTCAAGTAAATGCACATCATCTCCGTCAGCGATAGTCCGTAGCTGCTTCATGTATTGCCGCACTGCTCCTTCGTTAACCTTGGAGGTTGTTTCGTCGCCGGTAATTTCTACATAAAGGTTAAAGTCTATCTTGCCCCTAACTAACGAATTGGCAATGGTTTTGCGCATTTCCAATTCTTTTTCGCGGTAGGTTGACGGCATTCTGGCATTAAGGTCTAAGGATTTACTGTTCAGCGACTTTAACTCTACCGTTATTTTCTTTGAAGGAAGCTGTATAACATGCTTCCCAAATCCTGTCATGGATTGGATCATTAACTATAATTAAGTTTCGACAAATGTACAAAAAAGTAAGGGTTGGGAAATCAGAATTTCCAAGATAGCAACCTCACTTTAAGATGATTTAAGGAGTGCTGTTTTTTTATAATGGCTTTATTTTTATATTTTTAAAATACGCTCTATTATCATGGTCTTGCAAGGAAATTCTGCCTGGCCCTGAATTTATGAAGTTTTCATAGCTGGCAAATTTACTTCTTGCCACTAATTCAGCATACTCATTGGAATTAAGATCATAGCTTAATACTTGTGTCCCATTAAACCAGTGCTCTACTTTACCATTCTTCTTTATAATTCGCACTTTATTCCAAGTGCCCTGAATCTTAGCCATAATTCTATTGGAAGGTATCAAATCATAAAGATCTCCGGCCCTATGTTTATCAATGAGTCCATCTTTGTGGCCTTGATTGTCAAGGATTTGCATCTCAGGACTAGTATAATAAGCTTCCTCTTCATTTTCATTTTGCACTGTGTAAAATATACCGCTGTTCCCTCCTTCAGTTAATTTCCATTCAAGCGTAAATTCGAAATTTTCAAATACTTCATCTGTTATAATTTCTCCCCCTCCATCTCCATATTTATCGGTTGGTCCTCTTTCAAATTTTCGATCATTAATGAAATATTCATATCGTCTTCTTCCCTGAAAAACCAGTAATCCATTTTCAACCTGCCATTTACTTCCGATACTTCCTGGTTTGCCATACGTATGCCATCCATTTGTAGTTTTACCATCAAACAGTAACTTCCAACCATCTTTCTTTTCTTCCTCACTTAACGAATTTCTTAATTCATTGGCGTTGGATTCCTCATCAAACCCTTCCATAGGTTTTACTTTAGACACTTCTATTCCGGAATAAACGCTATCCGGGATCACTTCAAAAGTTTTCCCATCCTTTGACCATTCCAGAACCAGATGAGGATCCTGATTTCCTGGGAAATATTCATAATCAAAAACCGCCGGTCCTTCCGGCAAATATCTTTCGCCCTCTTTAAAAGCATTGGAATGCGATTTTGAATGAACTATTAGGTCTATATTATTTAATTGTAACTTCACTTTGCCATTACTTGTTAATCGGAAATAGTAAGTGTTGCTATCCGAAATGTTAAGAACGCCAAGGCCATGCATAAAAAAATTCCTCTTTTCAGACCAAAATTGGTTTTCATTGATAAGATTTACATTAGGAATTAAGCTACTTTCCATTATAACTTTATCAGTGACCTCCGGTTCAAATATGGTGTCATTCACATCGAAAAAAACAACGTCATATAGACCTTTCTTATTTATTTCAGATGTCATGTCCGCATTTTTGTCTGTTATATTTTTTGCAGAATTGTCTTTGCAGCTAAACACTATTGGTATCAGAAGTAATGTAAAAAATAGATGTTTCATAAGTATTAATTGTTAACAGGAATTGCTCTAAAACTTAGTTAAGCTATAGGACTATATTAAGAGCATTCTGCTAAAGTTCTTTTATTTTAATATTTCTATATCCTATGCTGATTTTTTCACCATGATCCTGGAGGGCAATTTTCCCGGTTTTGTGCTTTCCAAAAGCTTCCCAATCCGCAAATTTTGAATTGGCTACCATTGTTGCCCATCCTTCCCCAATAACAGGAAATTCTACGACCATTCTACCATTAAGGACTATAATGCCTTCATTGGTTTTATGATTAATTGTAATCTCAAAGGTATTCCATTCCCCAATAGGTTTTACCACATCCTCAGAAGGTGCAATCATATCGTATAACGCTCCCGCCTGGTGCGTTCTGCCATTTTTTGCATCGGGGTGATTAATATTGTCTAACACTTGTATTTCAGGTCCTGTATAAAAGGGTTCAATGTATTTAGGATCTTCAACAACCCCCCACATAATGCCACTGTTTGCCCCCTCTGTAACCATCCATTCCAGAGATAAAACAAAATCTGTGTACTCTTTGTCTGTCACCAGATTAAACCTGTTGCCATCAACTCTGACGTCATCTGGTCGAAACCGCATAGCTCCATCTTCTATTTGCCATGCAGCAGGAACTTCACTGCCGGGATACACATGCCAGCCATCAAAAGAGGTGCCATCGAACAGTACGGTCCATTCATCCTGATCCATATTCTGACCATCTTCACTTGCCAATTCTTCCGCAGTTGTTTCGTTGTCTAATTTTTCTTCTTTTCCTTTACAACTAACAATAATCACCATAATTGCGACTAAAAGAATCATAAATTCCTTCATGTTCGTATTCTTTTAAATTCCTAAGATTTTCTTGAGCATTTCTTTGTCAATGGCACCTCCGGCAAAATCATCAAAAGTTTTCTGAGTTGCCTCTATGATATGATCCTGAATAAAGATCGCTCCTTCGCGCGCTCCCTGTTCGGGACTTTTTATGCAACACTCCCACTCCATTACTGCCCATACATCACATCCGTATTGTGTTAATTTGGAGAAAATAGATTTAAAATCGATCTGCCCATCGCCTAAAGACCGGTAACGACCGGCTCGTTCTCCCCAGTCATTATAGCCCCCAAAAGCTCCTTTTTTGCCAGTTGGATTAAACTCCGAATCCTTAACATGAAAAGATTTAATAAATTCATGATAATGGTCTATATAAGTAATATAATCTAATTGCTGCAAAACAAAATGGCTTGGGTCATAAAGTATATTTACCCGCTTATGATTTCCTGTAGCCTCCAGGAACCGCTCAAAAGTATCCCCGTCGTGGAGGTCTTCTCCAGGGTGAATTTCATAACATACATCAACCCCTTCCTCGTCATAATGATTCAATATTGGCAACCATCTTTTTGCCAGTTCTTCAAAGCCCATTTCAACCAATCCGGGTGGCCGTTGAGGCCATGGATGCCATGTGTGCCATAATAACGCTCCGGAAAATGTGGCATGTACACTTAATCCTAATCTTCTGCTTGCTGTAGCCGCCTTTTTAACAACATCTATTGCCCATTCCGTACGCGCTTTAGGATTGTTCCTTACAGCATCAGGAGCAAAATTATCGAACATAAGGTCATATGCCGGGTTTACAGCCACCAACTGCCCTTGTAAGTGAGTAGATAGTTCAGTAATCTCTAATCCGTACGAATTAATGGTCCCCTTTAATTCATCGCAATAGGTCTGACTTTCAGCAGCCTTGTCCAAATCAATTAAAAAGTTTTCCCAGGTGGGTATTTGAATCCCTTTATACCCTAAGTCAGATGCCCATTTGCACATACCATCGAGCGAATTAAACGGGGCTTTACTATCTACAAATTGGGCTAAAAAAACTGCGGGTCCTTTAATTGTTTTCATGGTAGGGTTCTGATTGGTTAATCAAATTTGCATTTTATTAAGTTTCAAAAATTAAATCCTATATTTAATGGGTAAAAATTATACTTTTATTTCTTCACTTGGGAAGTGTTAAATATAGCAATTACATCAGTATTAAAATAAAAATATAGCATGAATCAGAAGGAGAAATATGACGCCATAGTTGTAGGCACCGGTATAAGTGGAGGATGGGCTGCCAAGGAATTATGTGAAAACGGTCTAAAAACTCTGGTCCTCGAAAGAGGGCGTATGGTAAAACATATTGAAGATTATCCCACAATGAATATGGACATATGGGATCTTCCTAACAGAAATAAACTTTCCAGGGAGGACAAGAAAAAATATCACAAGCAAAAAAGGGTAAATTGGGCGCCTAACCCAGATACAAAACATTTCTTCGTGAATGATTTGGAGCACCCTTACGTAGAGACAAAACGTTTCGACTGGATTCGTGGTTACCATGTAGGAGGACGATCATTAACATGGGGGCGTCAGAGTTACCGCTGGAGTGATCTTGACTTCGAAGCCAATCTAAATGAAAACATTGGGGTAGACTGGCCAGTACGCTATAAGGATATCGCTCCCTGGTATGATAAAGTAGAAGAATATATAGGTGTTAGTGGAGAAAAATTGGGTTTAAGTCAACTCCCGGATGGTAAATTTCTTCCACCAATGGATCTTATGTGCCCGGAGAAAGATCTAAAAAATGCATTATCTGAGGAGTTCGATGATAACCGGTTGCTCACCATTGGGCGTGTGGCAAATATTACGGATAAGGAAGGTAATATAGAAGGTAGAACTGCCTGTCAGTTTAGAAATAGATGTTGGCGTGGATGTCCTTTCGGAGGATATTTCAGTAGTAATTCTTCTACACTACCCGCTGCGGAGCGAACAGGAAACATGACATTACGTCCAAATTCTATCGTTTATGAAGTTATCTATGATGATAATACCAAAAGAGCAACAGGGGTGCGGGTTATTGATAAAGAGACCCATGAAAAATATGAATTTGAGGCAAAGGTGATATTCTTATGTGCTTCTGCAATGGCCTCGGTGGGAATCCTTCTGCAATCCAAATCAGAACGTTTTCCAAATGGCATTGGTAATGAGCATGACCAATTGGGCAGAAATATTATGGATCATCATTATAAATTAGGTGCTTCTGCCAGGGTAGAAGGACATCTGGACAAATATTATAAAGGGAGGCGCCCGAACGGGTTTTATATTCCACGATTTGTAAATACAGATGCGAAGACTTCAAAGAAAGACTACCTGAGAGGCTTCGGTTATCAGGGTAGTGCAAGTAGAAAGGATTGGACCGCTTCAGTAGCAGAACTAAATTATGGAAAAGCCTTAAAAGAAGCAGTATTAAAACCAGGTAACTGGCAAATTGGTGCTACAGGATTTGGCGAAATGTTACCCTATCATGACAATAGAGTTATGCTTAGTGCAACAGAAAAAGACCAATGGGGATTACCTCAGTTAGACTTTGATGTTGAATTTAAAGAAAATGAATATAAAATGCGAGAAGATATTATCAGACAAATTACAGAAATGTTTGCTGCCGCAGGTTTCAAAGACATTAAACCCTTTGACGAAATTACGGGTCCAGGTCTTGGCATTCATGAAATGGGTGGAGCACGGATGGGTTGGAATCCGAGGACTTCTGTGGTGAACCAATACAATCAGGTTCATGACGTGCCTAATATATATGTAACAGATGGCGCGTTTATGACATCTGCCAGTTGTGTTAATCCGTCGCTAACTTATATGGCTTTTACGGCCAGGGCATCACATCATGCGGCAAAAGAGATTAATACAGGAAAATTTTCCTAAACCAAAAGTGTATATTGTATGAAAAATGCATCAGCTAGAAATTTATGGGGAGACTATTTAGATAATCACCTTGAATACGCATTTTCACATGAACCCAAAGTAACCCAAATTGGTGAAAATGAAAAAGAAGTAAAGGAAACTCTTAATTTAATTTTGTCAGGGAAAAAAAGAGCTACTTCTCATTCCTTATTAGGGCTTCAAAATAGAAAGGAATCGCTTCCCAAGATTGGAGATTTCACTGTACTAACAGATTGGAAAGGAGATGCCAAATGTATTTTAAGAACGGTAGCTGTTAGGCTTAAACCATTCTTTAGTATTAGGGAATCTTATTCTAAAATTGAAGGGGAAGGCGATTCTTCTTTAGCATACTGGAAAAATAAACACTGGGATCAATATACCAGAGAACTAGAAGTATATGGACGAGTCCCAAGGGAAAGCATGATCGTTGTCTGTGAATATTTTGAAAAGGTTTTTGAACGTTAAATTACTAACTAAAAAAGACCCCGAATTCCGGAGTCTTTTTTAGATATTGTCATTTTCTTTATTCCATATTCACCCAAACATTGCCCTTTTTATTAGATTCCACGGTAGCTTCAATAAAGTTAAGCCCCCGAACACCATCTAACATAGTAGGGAATTCTCCATCATTGTAATCTTCTCCACGAATAGCCCGGGCTACTCCTAAATAAATATTAGCCATAGAATCGAAAATCCCTTCGGGATGTCCTGGCGGTAATTTAGTTCCATCAAGTGATAGCTTAGAATTATATCCATGCCCCGGTTTATATATTTGTGTTGGTTCTGTATCACTCAACTTAAAGAGAAAATTAGGTCTTTCCTGTTCCCATATAAAAGCAGCTTTCTCACCATAAATTCTAATTGCCAATCCATTTTCTTCACCAGTGGCCACCTGACTTCCCCTAATGACACCTTTAATATGTTCTCCCATGTGCAATAATACGGTACCGTCTACATCCATTTGGTTGTCTTCATAGAGGTAATTGAAATCAGACAACAAGGAGTTTACTCTTAGACCTGTAGTATACTCAATAAGATTAAAAGCATGTACCCCTATGTCTCCCATACATGAACTTATTCCTGCCTTTTTTGGATCCAGCCTCCAGACAGATGAGCGTTTTTCTTTGTCGTGGATTATTGTATTTATCCATCCCTGATAGTATCTGGCGTCTACTTTATGAATCTTGCCTAAAGCACCTTCCTTAATCATCTCACGCATTTGACGCACCATTGGGTAGCCCGTATATGTATGTGTAACAGCAAAAATCGTCCCTGATTTTTTATGAATCTCCTGTAAAATTTTTGCTTCTTCCAAAGTAGTCGTCATTGGTTTTTCACAGATCACATTAAACCCATTTTCCAACAGTTTCTTAGCCATTGGGAAATGCAGGAAATTTGGCGTAAGAATTGAACATACCTGCATTCTTTCTTCTTCAGGTAGCTTTAATTCCTCCACAATAAGGGTGTCAAAATCGTTATAGATCCTATTTGTTGGAACATCAATTTCTTTTGCAAATTCCATGTTCAATTCAAAATCGGGATTAAAAACTCCACCCACTATTTGATAATTATCATTTATATGCGAAGCTACTCTGTGCAATACCCCAATAAGAGAATCTCCTCCTCCACCTATTACTCCTAATCTAATTTTTTTTGCCATTTTATTTTATTTATTTTTCCAATATCCATATTTACTATAAAATCTTTACAAAACATTCCATTTTCTCCTGATTCATAATCTCTTGCATGAACCAAAAGAGTCGTGTCAATTTATATAAAATATCTAAGATTTATATGCAATTCTCTCGTTTTTAAACAATAACGCAAACAATACAGAAACCCCTAGTGCAAATGCCGCAGGAAACATCCAGATCATTTTCCAATTATGTGAGACATCTTCCAGAGTATAATAATCCGTTATTCTTCCCGCTATCCAGAATCCGATTAACATACCAACTCCATATGTTGCAAGGGTAATCAATCCCTGGGCTGCACTTTTATATTTTGTTCCGGCTTTGCTATCAGTATATATCTGCCCGGATACAAAAAAGAAATCATAACAAATCCCATGTAAGGCTATCCCAAGAAGGAGAAGAAATGAAAATTCGCCGGTACTTCCATACGCAAAACAGATATAGCGTACCGTCCAAGCCAACATGGCTACAATCAATGTATTTTTAAAGCCAAACCTCTTAAAAAAGAATGGTAAAAGGAGCATAAACAGAATCTCCGATATTTGACCTATTGTCATTTTACCAGCCGGGTTCGAGACCCCAATTTCTCCCAGGAATTGACCTGCATGCTGATAGTAAAATGCCAAAGGAATACATATAAATACAGAAGCCAGAAAAAACACTAAAAAATTTCTGTTCTTCAAAAGTTTTAAGGCTTCCAATCCAACAATATCTGCTATTCTAATTTTTCTTTTTCCTATTATTGAAGGAGGTGTTTTTGGCAGGGTAAAACTAAAAATCCCTAATATGCCCGATGCTACAGCAGTCATTAAGAATGTATTTCTAAGATAGCCTTTGGTTAAACCTTCCAAAGAGTCCCAATGAAAGATATAACTAATGGTTAAACCAGCAACGATCCAGCCTGCGGTGCCAAAAACGCGAACAAAGGAGAACTGTTTTGCCGGATTATCCATCTGATTAAAGGAAACAGAATTAACCAGGGCTAAGGTGGGCATATACAATATCATGTAACCTAAAATATAAGGGTAAAACCCACTAAAACTTGTAGCATAAGCCAACTGCACCATTAAAATTGCCCCAAGAAGATGTAGTACTCCCAAAATCTTTTCTGCATTAAAATATCGATCTGCAATGAGTCCGATAATAAATGGAGCAATAATTGCCCCCCAGGATTGTGTAGAATAAGCCATGGCGATTTCAGGGTCGCTTGCCTCCAAGCTATTAGGTAAATAAATCCCCATAGTGACATACCAACTACCCCAAATAAAAAACTCCAAGAACATCATAACAGAAAGTTGAACCTGAATCTTTTTATTCATGAAGTTTTACGCTAGCGTTTATAAAAAATATAGTCTAATGAGAGAGGTTCCAGTTCATTATCCCTAAAATTCATTGCTATCTGGGACCTGTGATGTGTAGAATGGTTTATAATATGAAATAACATATCCTGTAAGGTACTTGTGAATAGCCTTCCTTCTTCATTATCAAAGTCTATCCTTATTTCAAAATCTGCAGCATTCGTGGTTATTTCAAAAGAACTTCGCTGATTTTCATAATGAATATCCCCCCAATTTTTAATAGGGTGATTCTGCCAAACTTTATAATCTGCTGGTTTTCCAAGAATTCTTGCGTTCCATATATTGTGCGCATTAAGGATATGACTGAATAACATCATGCTTTTCTCCGGAACCTTATCGAGTTTAATGCACTCCTCGATAAGCTTTTTATTGCAATAAAAATTGTAATCAAAAAGTTGATTAAAAAAAACTTTCATAGGATATAATGAGAGGTTAGGTAACTTCTTTAGATGCTTTAAGCAATAAATCTCTTGTGGCTATAATCCCCTCTTCTTCGGTTAATTCAGTACCCTCGTATTCAACACCAACATAACCCGTATAGCCGGCATCTTTAACAATTTGCAGCATACGAACATAATCAATTTCAGTCTCATTTCCATTTGCGTCAAAATCGTGTGATTTAGCGCTTACTGCTTTGGCATGCACCATTAGCTCCTTTACACCTTTATAACTATCGTAATTCTCTTCACAGCCGGCATCGTCATCATCAGGATCTTTTTTTCTTATACAGAAATTACCAAAATCAGGTAAGGTGCCACAATTTGACATGTTAACCTGGGCCATCACTTCAGAGAGCATAGCAGCATTTGATGAAAGTCCTCCATGATTTTCAACGAGTATATTTATATTTTTAGTGCTTGCATAAGTCGAAAGCTGGGTAAGCCCGTCAATAGAATTGGCTTTCCATTCAATTGGATCCGAACTCCCTTCAAGATTTACTCTAATTGAATGGCAACCCATAGAGGCCGCAGCATCAACCCATTTGTAATGATTTTCAGCAGCTTTTTTTCGTTCTTCAGGGTCAGAAGTTGCCAGGTCTCCTTGGTCATCGATCATTATCAAGATATTCTTTAAACCGTGCTTTTCTGCTTCTGCATTAGACTTATCCACAAAAGATTGCATGGCTTCCTCTGAAAAATTAGCAGGCTCCAACTCTTTGTCATAAAGCTGGCTTACATACTCCAGTCCTTCAAATCCCCAATTCTTTGCTTTTGCGGCAAAAGTATAAGGATCAACACCATCATCATTGATCATATTATGAATAGACCATTGTGCCAGAGATAATTTAATAAATGGGGCCGCAGACATAAGGGCTTCTTTTTCAACAGTATCTTCTTCTTTTACAGCTTTCTTTTCATCCTTGCAGGAATAAATTCCAAGCAGAGAAAAACCTATTCCTGCCTGGGTGCTATTTCTAATGAATATTCTTCTTTTCATAAGTCCTTTTATTTTCGTTAGTTAATAGTTTGTATACTAATATTTTTAATATGAAATTCAATGGTTTGAATCGTCATAATTGTTGCTAAACCCTTATTGCACAAGCTTTTATTATATTCTCAGTTTACATATTGTTTTAAAGCAGACTTCATAAGTTAATATGCCTTTAAATGTAGAAAATTAATTTTATATTTGATACTTTTAGTAAATAAACAATAGTACTACATGGGGAAATTTTATTACAATGAAGAACAGGACTCGTATGATGCAATTGTTGTAGGCACCGGTATTAGCGGTGGTTGGGCAGCAAAAGAATTGTGTGAGAAAGGACTAAAGACTCTGGTTCTGGAACGAGGACGAATGGTAAGGCATCGTGAGGATTATCCCACCGCAAATATGGATACCTGGGACTTTCCGAATAACGGTGAACTACCCCCGGAAGAAGCAGCCAAGCAGTTAAAACAAGCACGTACAGGCTATACTGTAAAAGCTGCACATAATTTTTGGTTCGTCAATGACTTAGAGCACCCGTATAATGAAACAAAACGATTCGACTGGATGCGTGGCTACCACGTGGGTGGCAGATCGTTGCTTTGGGGGCGCCATAGCTACCGCTTGAGCGATTTGGATTTTGAAGCCAATAAAAAAGATGGGGTAGCCGTAGACTGGCCGGTCCGATATAAAGATATAGCACCTTGGTATAGTAAAGTTGAAACTTATATAGGGGTGTCAGGGGAAAGTTTAGGACTTCCACAATTGCCAGACAGTGAGTTTGAGCCTATGATGGAACTGAACTGTATAGAACAACATGTCCGTGAAAAGGTGGCCGATAATTTTGGGGGCCGGGTGATCACTGCAGGTCGAGTGGCCCATATTAACAGTGCTAAACAATTTGACGGGGATGGCAGAACCCGATGTCAATTTAGAAACAGATGTATCCGTGGATGCCCATTCGGTGCTTATTTTAGCAGTAACTCTTCTACCTTGCCGGCAGCAGAAGCGACCGGGAATTTGACACTCAGACCCGATTCTATTGTCCATGAGGTTATGTACGATCCCGATACCAAAAAAGCAACCGGGGTAAAAGTAATAGACAGGGTTACCAAAGAAACTTTTGAATTTAAGGCAAAGGTGATCTTCCTATGTGCCTCCGCCATGGCATCTGCATCAATATTGATGCAATCAAAATCCGATCGGTTCCCCAATGGAATGGGGAATGATTCTGATCAATTGGGCCGCAATATTATGGACCATCATCTGGGAGCAGGGGCCTCAGGAAAATATGACGGTTATAAAGACAAATTTTACAAGGGAAGAAAACCTAATGGTATCTATGTGCCGCGCTTCCGGAATATTGGCGGGGATACTAATATGAAAGAATTTATACGCGGATATGGATATCAGGGAAGTGGCAGCAGGGGTAATTGGGAAGATGCCGTTTCCGAATTATCGCATGGAAAAGATCTTAAAGAGGCTATCTTAAAACCAGGTGGCTGGACCTTTGGGATGAGTGGTTTTGGCGAAGTATTGCCCTATGAAGATAACCGGATGACATTAGACTATGACAAATTAGATGGATGGGGATTACCAACGGTAACATTTGATGCTGAGTTTAAAGAAAATGAATGGAAGATGCGGGAAGACATGAAAGAACAGGCATTTGAAATGCTGACAAAATCCGGACTTAGAGATGTTGAAGCTTATGACAGGCCAGGGGCCCTTGGGTTAGGCATCCACGAAATGGGGACTGCACGGATGGGAAGAGATCCCAAAACCTCCGTACTTAATGGATACAATCAGCTACATGACGTCAAAAATGTATATGTGACAGATGGGGCATTTATGACCTCCGCAGCCTGCGTAAACCCCTCGTTGACCTATATGGCATTCACAGCTCGTGCAGCGGACCATGCTGCCGAACAACTTAAAAAAGGATTATTATAATGGATAGAAGAGTAGCATTAAAAAATATGGGACTTGCCCTGGGATATACAGTAGCCACCCCTACATTGTTAAGCCTTGTTCAAGGGTGTAATGATGTAAATACAGTTGACTGGAAACCTGATTTTTATACCAAAGAACAGGGCAACGTACTTTACAAGCTGGTAGATATCATTCTCCCCAAAACAGATACGCCTTCGGCTACTGAAATGAACGTACATGTATTCATAGATCGTTTTAACAATGAGGTTTTGGAAGATGTACAAAAGGCAATGATCAAAGTATACTTTGAAAAATTCATTGAGACGGCCTTACAGGATTCCGGCAAAAAGAAAGCAGATGATTTAACTTCTGAAGACCTGGAACCCGTCTTCGCAGCTGCCTTGCAAGTCAAAGAAGAAGATGAAATAAAGAATGCGGAACTGACTATTAAAAATACTTCAGCAATAGCTAAAGGAGAAAATACGGCCACGGCTGATGAAGTAGTCAGCTATTCCTTTTCAAAGAATCTACGCGATATGACAATTTGGGGTTATAAAACTTCGGAATACATTGGAGAGGAAGTGCTCGCATATCTACCGGTACCCGGAGAATATATTGGATGTGGTGATCTTAATGAACTAACAGGGGGCAAAGATTGGTCCTTATAACTTATTTAATTGAAAAGAAGAAGTTTTATAAATAAATCAGCTTGTGCCGCAAGTACCCTGTCCCTGACAGGGTTTTCTGCTTTAGGTTCTATTTCTAAAGCACCTTTAAAGCATGCCTTTCATTTGAAATATGCACCGCATCTTGGAATGTTTAAACATAGTGCCGGTGAAGACCCAATTGCGCAACTTAATTTCATGGCAGACCAAGGTTTTACTGCTTTTGAGGACAATGAAATGATGCAGCGTTCTGTTGCTTTACAGGAAGAAATTGCAAAGACCATGGTAGCCCGGGGCATTGAAATGGGTGTTTTTGTAGCACATAAAATTTATTGGACGGAACCAAATCTCGCATCGGGAGATACAAAGAAACGGGAAGAGTTTCTGGACTATATAAAGAAAGCCATTATTATAGCCAAGCGCGTAAATGCCAAATGGTTAACAGTTGTTCCGGGACATGTAGACCTGCACTTATCAATGGGATTCCAAACCGCTCATGTCATTGAATCTTTAAAACAAGCCAGTGCCTTATTGGAACCACATAATTTAACTATGGTTCTGGAGCCATTGAATTTCAGAAACCATCCCGGTTTATTTCTTACAGGTTCTCCTCAGGCTTATGAAATTTGTAAGGCGGTTAATTCTCCTTCATGCAAAATACTTTTTGATATTTATCATCAACAAATCCAGGAAGGTAACCTAATTCCGAATATTGAGGCCTGCTGGGATGAAATTGCCTATTTTCAAATTGGGGATAACCCAGGCAGAAATGAACCTACCACGGGAGAAATAAATTATAAAAATATTTTTAAGTTCATTCATGAAAAAGGTTATAATGGTGTTATGGGGATGGAACACGGGAATTCTTTACCGGGTAAAGAAGGCGAATTAGCTGTAATAAATGCCTATAAAACGGTGGATGCTTTTATTTAAACTTTCCTGCTTTTTTTAATATTTCCATAAGTTATACACCAGGGGTAAGTCTCTTTATTCAATTGAATTTGGAACTTGGTTGCCTTTTTGCTAATTAAATTGCTGATTTTAACATTTTTTATGTGTTTTATTTACAATTTGGTAATCTGAATATCATTTTAATGCGTATATAAGAATGTTAGAAGTTTTAATATTCCCCTGACAATGGACAACTATTTTATCCTTTTATTGATTTACACAGCATTGATTCTTATTTCGTACAATGTTGTGAGACCTATTTTTAAAAAATAGGACCAAAAGCCTTAATAAGGTATTATTAAATAGGCTTTGAAGGGCGACTTACCTCAAAAATTAAAACTCATATTTCAATTAAATCTGGTATTCTTTTAGTCTAATTCTGGACGTTAAGTAACGGATGTTTTACTTTCCCAGCAACAAAGTTGAACCTGAAAGCACTATCCATAAAAAAACACCTGCTGATAGGTCCTGGAAATGGGGTAGACCTACCCGAGGTGTCTTTTAATCAATAAAAACTATTTACACTATAACTGAAACGATATAGTATAGTCAGCCAATTGCATTTCAGTATAGGTTACGTTCATGAACCGCACATCAGACAATCGTCATCTGCAAGTCCTTCCTTGGAACGCGCGATCAATTCTTTCATTTCGGCTTGTGACAATGGTTCTACATCTGTTTCCTGTTGCTTAACAGGTGTGGTTTCAACCGATAATACCACAGCGGCTTCTGGCGTTGCAGCGGCAACTTCCGCCTCCGCAGCTACGCTAATTGGGATCTCTTTTTTCTTGGTATTATCCAGAGTAAACTTAATAGCATCTACCGCAGCCTTAGTGCGCAGGTAATACATTCCTGTTTTAAGACCACTCTTCCAGGCATAAAAATGCATGGAAGTAAGTTTTCCATAATTGGCATTCTCCATAAAGAGATTTAAAGATTGGCTTTGGTCTATGAAATAGCCTCGTTGCCTGGACATATCAATAATGTCTTTCATACTCAATTCCCAAACGGTTTTATAAAGCTCTTTAATATCCTCAGGAATATTATCAATATGTTGGATGGAACCATTGGCACGCATCAATTCCTGTTTGAGATTCTCATTCCATAATCCCAGTTTAACAAGGTCCTCCAACAGATGTTTATTCACCACAATAAATTCACCAGAAAGTACTCTGCGAGTATAAATATTAGATGTATAGGGTTCAAAACACTCATTATTACCCAAGATCTGTGAAGTAGAAGCTGTGGGCATTGGCGCAACTAAAAGAGAATTACGTACCCCGTGCTTTTCTATTTTCTTCCTCAATTTGCCCCAATCCCATCTGCCGGATAATTCATCGTCCTTGATGCCCCAAAGGTTGTGTTGAAATTGACCCTGGGAAATAGGCGATCCCTTATATGTTGAATACGCTCCCTCCTCTATTGCCTGCTCCATTGAAGCAGTAACGGCTGCATAATAAAGAGTTTCAAAAATATCCTGATTCAGTTGCTTGGCTTTATCACTTGTAAAAGGTAAGCGCAACATTATAAAAGCGTCTGCCAAACCTTGTACACCCAAACCTATGGGCCTGTGTCGCATATTTGAATTTCTTGCCTCTTCAACCGGGTAATAGTTTCGATCAATTACTCTATTGAGGTTTTTGGTTACTCGTTTAGTAACTTTAAAGAGTTCATTATGGTCAAATTCTCCATTTTTTATAAACATTGGCAATGCAATAGACGCGAGGTTACATACCGCTACTTCATCAGGCGAAGTGTATTCCAATATTTCTGTGCATAAATTTGAAGAACGGATTGTTCCAAGATTCTTCTGATTACTTTTCCTGTTTGCTGCATCTTTATACAACATATACGGGGTTCCGGTTTCTATCTGCGATTCCAGTATTTTCTCCCATAATTCACGTGCCCTGATAGTTTTTCTCCCCTTTCCTGCCGCCTCATAACCAGTGTATAATGTTTCAAAATCCTCACTGTGATTTGTGAATAAGCCGGGACATTCATTCGGACACATTAATGTCCATTCCGCATCGGCTTCCACTCTTTTCATAAAAAGATCGGGGATCCACATAGCATAGAAAAGGTCTCTTGCCCTCATTTCTTCTTTTCCGTGATTCTTTTTAAGGTCTAAAAAATCAAAAATATCCGCGTGCCAGGGTTCTACATATATCGCAAAACTCCCCTTACGCTTTCCACCCCCCTGGTCAACATAACGGGCTGTATCGTTAAACACTTGCAACATGGGTACAATTCCATTAGATGTACCATTTGTTCCGGCAATATAAGATCCTGTTGCCCGTATATTGTGTATTGACAACCCTATACCACCCGCAGATTGAGAAATTCTAGCGGTTTGCTTTAGCGTATCATAAATACCATCTATACTGTCGTCTTTCATTGCCAGTAAGAAACATGATGACATTTGTGGTTTAGGAGTACCTGAATTAAATAATGTTGGAGTTGCATGTGTAAAGAACTTCTTAGACATGAGCTCATAAGTCTCTATTGCCGATTCCAAATCATTAAGATGAATACCAACGGCCACACGCATTAGCATATGCTGTGGTCTTTCTGCTATTTTCCCGTTTAATTTTAAGAGGTAAGAGCGTTCCAGGGTTTTAAATCCAAAATAATCATACCCAAAATCCCTGTTATAAATTATAGTGGAATCTAACTCATCAGCATTTTCAGAGATAACCTTAAAGACCTCATCAGATAATAATGGGGCTTTTTTTCCGGTTCTAGGATTTACATATTCATATAAATCCTTCATTGTTTCATAAAAAGACTTTTTTGTGTTCTTATGTAAGTTAGAGACAGAAATTCGTGCAGCCAATTTGGCATAATCAGGGTGTGCTGTAGTTAAGGTGGCTGCAATTTCCGCTGCCAGATTATCCAGTTCGGATGTGGTTACACCATCATATAGACCTTCAATTACCCTCATGGCAACTTTTACAGGATCTACCAGGTCGTTAAGACCATAACAAAGCTTGCGTACTCTGGCCGTGATCTTATCGAACATCATCGGCTCTTTTCTTCCGTCTCTTTTTAATACATACATGTGGTTCTAGTTGTTTTAAGTGCTATACTGGTTATTGAATGCTGATATAAGCGAAAAAATCTAAACGATGATATAAAAACCCCCTATAGAAATAGGGTATAATACTTTGTTCTATACTTTAGAAATCAGAATCGAAACTGATTTTTTGCGCATCTACGTTTTTATCTTTGTTAAGGACACCTGCCTTTTGGTATTCGGAAACACGCTTCTCAAAGAAATTGGTTTTCCCCTGCAGAGAAATCATATCCATAAAATCAAACGGATTAGTAGAGTTGTAAACCTTATCACATTCTAATTCAACCAATAACCTATCGGTGACAAATTCCAAATACTGCGTCATGAGTTTTGCATTCATGCCAATAAGGCTAACAGGAAGTGATTCAGTAATAAACTCCCGTTCAATATTCAAAGCATCTACAAGTATTTCTGTGATTCGTTTTTTTGGAACTTTATTAACAAGGTGTTTATTGTGAAGATGTACAGCATAATCACAATGCATTCCCTCATCTCTCGATATTAGTTCATTAGAAAATGTAAGACCCGGCATTAACCCTCTCTTCTTTAACCAAAATATAGAACAAAAAGCCCCGGAAAAAAAGATGCCTTCAACGGCCGCGAAAGCAATTAATCTCTCTGCAAAGCTTGGAGAATCGATCCATTTTAAAGCCCAGTCTGCCTTTTTCTTGATAGCCGGAAAATTTTCAATTGCTCTGAACAATATTCCCTTTTCCTTTTCATCTTTAACATAGGTATCTATCAATAAGGAATAGGTTTCAGAATGGATATTTTCCATCATAATCTGAAATCCATAAAAGAATTTAGCTTCCGAATATTGCACTTCATTCACAAAATTCTCCGCAAGGTTTTCATTTACTATTCCGTCCGAAGCTGCAAAAAATGCCAGGATATGCTTCACGAAATACTTTTCATCATCACTAAGCTTATTGTTCCAATCTGTTAAGTCTTCATGAAGATCTATCTCCTCAGCAGTCCAAAAACAGGCCTCACATTTTTTGTACCATTCCCATAAATCATGGTGTTGTATGGGAAATATCACAAATCGATCGTCGTTTTCCTGTAAAATTGGCTCAAAGGCTGCAGTCATGTTTTTTATTTTTTTAAGAGTTAATGATAGGATGGATTTTCTAAGTGTTGGGGCAAACAAAGATTCAAAAATGTTATCAAATTGTAAAGGAGGTTTTATTAAATACTGCCCAAAGTTTTTAACACCGTATGTTGAAATCTAGCTTCGCCAGTGATGTTTGCTGCCTTTTTAGAAAAGTAAGTTTTTGTAAAAAAACATGTCATTATTGGCCAGGAAAAATTAAACCAAAAAGTATAATAAAACATACTTCTTGGTTTATTTAATATAAAATTAAATCATTAATGATTTAAAACCCTGATGGTAAGCTATTTCAAGTTAAGAATCGGTTTTTAATCATCCTAAAATGGCTTTACATAATTTTTACACGATTTAATTTCGCATATCATAAATCTCAAAATTGTTGATTTCAATTATACCTTCCATAGGGAATTGATTTTCATCCCGCTTACTAACTTCAGTGTCCCCATTTACCCCTGAGCCCTTAAAGGCCACTACAATTTTTTGGTCCGAAGCTTCTGTTAAGGTCATACTCCCTTTATATAGCATTTTTATATCTTCCATTGAAGCTTTTTTTCCGGGCAGCAATATTTCCAATTTCCCTTTGGTATTACTTTTACTTGCTTCTTCGGCAGAGAGCGATTCAATAATCCTGTTAATAGTAAAAGGAGTCCTGTCCAGAAGCCCGGGTGCATACATGTTCACTAATACCGATCTATTGTTATTATCCAGGATCTTAAACTGCAGCCCATCTTTTAAAAAGACAACAGAAGTACTGTTTTTGGTATTAAACTCGGTAATCAAAAGTTTAGTATCATCAATAACAGCTTCCACTTTACCATTTAATGCATTTGAATAGGTTTCAATTTTACCATCATAAGCTTTATCCGTATTAAATTTTGTCTCTCCCTTGCATGAAGCTAAGGCTGTAACAAACATAACAATGACTGTTGCCATCATGGCTAAAAATACAAGGTTACTCGCTTTTATTCTTTGAGGTGTCATTTTGTTGTATTTTTAATTAATAAGACTGATCGTAGAAAACCCATTTGGCATCGCCGGGAAATTCATTAACCACAGTAATTTTTTCTTCTTTATAATAGGAATGCTTATTGTGCTGCCCATCTCCCCAATCAATATTAATTCTGGGACCATTATACTCTCTTTTTACCAAGTTCCATCCCCGTTTGAACTGTGCATCGTATACCGTGGTTATATCAAAGTCCTTTCCTTCTCCATACCTGTTTTCTTTAACACACGAGCCTTTAGCCGAAATTTCTCCATTTGCATAGAACCATTCTAGTCGATAACCGGGAATATTATGATAATGATACTGCAGTGGATTCCATCCATCAATTAACTCAATCGCGGACGCAATATAAAGTCGCCCAATAAGCTGATCATTTGTCTCTATATGGATGTATCCTACCTTAACACCATTATTAATATTGCTGTAGTCAATCTTTCCCTTGTCGCCAAAATATCCACAACTAAGCCACCTGTTTCCTTTTATGGTGCCAGAGACCGCAACTTTAGTAGGTAGTTCTAATGTAAAACTACCATCGGCTTTTACAGTACCGATCTTTTTATTATACCCAGG
>NZ_CAMYOM010000021.1 GCF_947260015.1 uncultured Eudoraea sp.
TCTTGGTAAACTGTGTTCTTCCCTGAATATACCTATTACTGACAGGCACAGGGCAAGGGGCGATGCGTATGCAACTGTACATTTGTTCAGAAAACTTCTTGAAACAGACAATTCCGGGACTGTTTTTACTTCATTCTTAAATGCACGTTCTCAGGAAGCTACCTTACCGCCTTCACTTAACAGGGAAGTATATGAAAGGCTACCTTCAAAACCGGGGGTTTACTACTTTAAAAACAGTAAAGGGGAGATTATTTATGTAGGTAAAGCTAAAAACATAAAGAAAAGGGTCCTAAGCCACTTTTACGATAAGTCTACCAAAGAAGTGCAGATGTGCAGAGAGACTTCAAATATAGATTTTGAGCTATCAGGTAATGAACTGCTTGCACTTTTAATGGAATCTGTAGCTATAAAACATCATTACCCCTTATACAACAGGGCGCAAAAAAGAAATGTGGTTCCTTACGGGGTATTCTCCTATGAAGACCGGCAAGGGATAATGCACCTTGCATTTAACAAATTAAGTCAGGTCCCACGATCCTTAATTACTTTTTACAACACCACAGATTGCCGCCTTTTTATTGAGCAAATGTGTATCGACTATAATTTATGCCCCAAATATTGTCATTTACAGGAAAATGTAGCTACTTGCTCACATTTCAGGGTAGCTAACTGTAAAGGTATTTGCCGGGGTAAAGAATCTGCTGCGTCTTATAATAAAAGGGTGCAGGCTGCAATTGAAAATATATTGTCGGCTAAACAGACTTATATCATAAAGGACAAGGGAAGAACCATTGATGAAGATGCAGTGGTGATTGTGCAGGAGGCAGTTTATTCTGGTTACGGATTTGTTCCAAAAAGTGTTTCAATTAATTCCATTGAAGATATTATGGCTTTTCTTATTCCTCAAAAAAACAATCTGGAAACAACCCGGCTTATCCAAACGTACAGGCTAAAAAACCCGAACTCAATACTCGATTTTTCTTCGGGCATCCTTAAATCTGTGCAAAAAGTGTGAAGACCTACTTCATAGGAAAGCAGCTGTGGTAGTGAATCTATTTATATTTATCCATTTCATTGTACATCCGGACTACAAAAACTAACCATATCAAAAAGATAATGGCAACAACAACGGAATATATGAAGATAAAATCCGTCATTTTCTATACTTTAAGTAATTCATAAAGCCTAAAATTGTTGGTGCCCAAAAGGCAACGAAAATGGCTTCTAGTTTGTTTCCTGATAGAAACATATATTCCGAAACTACGATAATAGATAGAACCACTAATAGCAATAATACATTAATGGCTCCAATCCTTTCAACAAAATTTTTTAACATCACAGGTAGCTAAAAGTAACAATAAGATATTGAATATATCAAGAGTTGCTTATTAAAGTGTTAAATCTATTAACTTTTAAGGAAAATGAAAAAAATAGAAGGGAAATAGTACTGAAATGGAGATAAAAGGCCTTCTTTCCTATCAACAAATAGGATCTGATGAAACAATACGAAAAATCTGGTCGGAAGTACTTAAAAAGTCAATAATTCTATTTCCTTTTACCGCTATTCATAAGACTAACCAAAATGGCAATCATTGCAATCACAACAAATGCAAAAACGGCAATCATTACTATACCGTTACTCCAATCAACCAAAGGAATACTTATTAAATTCATATCACAGAAAACTTTATTTTTTAATTCTAGAATTAAGTTTTTTAATTCAAAATTTAAGGTTTATCGCCTGTTAGGCTGGTCAATACAAAAACGGCGGCAACCGCCAATAAAACATAAGAAAGCATCCCCTGCACCAGCTCGTAGTATACCAATAATGCAATAATAACGGCAACGGCAGAGCGCACAATCTTATCGATTTTTCCCATGTTTCGTTTCATAATTCCACCTTTTAAAAGGCAAAAAAGTTCTTTCACCTTAGAATTCCATCTTTAAAAGTAAGATGCGTGCTTAACACAAACCATGATATAAATCATACTACTGCGTAGTGGGGCAGATATAATTGGTTACCTCCATACCGGCCTTTTTTAACTCAGCAATACCGCCGGTTATGTCAACCAAATTGTGTATCCCTCTGCCTTTAAGGATAGAGGCGGCAATAACGGACCTGTAACCTCCGGCACAATGAATGTAAAAAGTTTCATCCCTGGGTAATTCAGCCAAATGATCGTTTAACAGATCCAATGGGGTGTTATTTGCATCAACCAGATGTTCTGCTTTATATTCGCTTTCCTTCCGAACATCAAAAATGGGCAAATGCTTGCCTTTTAATATCTCTTTGGCTTCTTCGGCAGATAATGCGATGATCTTGTCTGTATCTTTGCCTTCTTTTTCCCAGGCTTCAAAACCACCCTTTAAGACTCCTAAGGTGTTATCAAAACCTACCCTCGACAAGCGTGTTACTGCTTCCTCTTCCTTTCCTTTCGGCGTCACCAATAATATGGGTTGTTTAACATCGGCAATCAAAGCACCTACCCAGGGTGCAAAATCCCCGTTCAAACCAATAAAAATGGATCTTGGTATATGTCCTTTTACAAATTCATCCTGGTTGCGCACATCCAATATCAGGGCAGCTGTTTCATTAGCCGCCAATTCAAAAGCATCAGGTGAAAGTGCTGCCATACCGCGTTTTAGCACATCACCTATATCTTCATATCCTTCCTTATTCATTTTAACATTTAAAGGGAAATACTTAGGTGGTGGAAGCAGGCCATCGGTAACTTCATTTATAAATTCCTCCCTTGTCATGTTTGCCCTCAGCGCATAATTCATTTGTTTTTGGTTCCCCAGGGTATCCACTGTTTCTTTCATCATGTTCTTACCGCAAGCTGAACCGGCGCCATGAGCCGGATAAACAATAACATCATCTGCCAGAGGCATAATTTTACTTCTTAAACTATCAAACAGAAGTCCGGCAAGATCTTCTTTGGTCATATCCGCCGCTTTCTGGGCAAGATCTGGTCTTCCCACATCACCCAAAAACAAAGTGTCTCCTGAAAAAATCGCAGTGTCTTTCCCTGCCTTGTCACGCAACAGATACGTGGTGCTTTCCATAGTATGTCCGGGGGTATGTAATACTTTGATAGTAATATTCCCAAGTGGAAATTCCTGACCATCTTTAGCAATGATTGCCTCAAAAGAAGGATTTGCGTTAGGGCCAAAAACAATAGGCGCACCCGTTTCCCTGGCTAATGTAACATGCCCGCTTACGAAATCGGCATGAAAATGGGTTTCAAAAATATATTTTATTTCAGCCTTATTCTTTTTCGCCCTGTCTATATAAGGAATCACTTCGCGTAAGGGATCAATGATGGCAACCTCGCCGTTGCTTTCAATATAATACGCTCCCTGAGCAAGGCATCCGGTATAAATCTGCTCTATGATCATAGCTTTAGTTCTTAATTTTTTTCAAAAATACTGCTTCTTGCTTTAAAATGAGTAACATTAGTTACCCGTTTTATTCCGCTGATAAGCCACTCTTTCGTGGCTGACGGACGCGTTCTCCGGATTGTCAAAGTAAGCGACTGCCTCCTTTATCTTAACAAACAGGAATTTTCTGGGTAGCACCTTACTTATCCCACTCCTGAAAATTATATCCCTGGTCGGACCTATAGCACCGGCAATATAGAACTGAATTCCATCATTCCTGATTTTTTTAATAACCTTTATCAGCATTCGGGTTGCCGTAGAATCTATATAATTAATAGCTTCAGCATTTAATATTACTCCTTTTAAATTATCCCCTTTAAGGTCCATATACTTATAAAGCTGATTTTTAAAATAATCTGAATTCCCAAAGTATAATTGGGAGTCAAAACGCACAATGAGCAGATCATCCCGCATGATAACTTCATCTTCAAAGCGTGAAATATTTTTATAATAGTCTGAATCTTTTATTTTACTTAAAACTGCGAAATGAGGCTTGGAAGTTCTGTAAACCATCAACAATAGAGAGAGCAGGACCCCCGTTAGAATGCCCTGGGTAATTCCGATAAACAGGGTTATCAAAAACGTGAGTATCAAAACAATAAATTCATCTTTTCTATAGATCCACAAGCGTTTTGCATATTCTAAATCGATCAAACCAAAGACAGATACCATAATAATACTTGCCAGAATTGCATTTGGTAAATAATAAAAAAGAGGAGTAAGAAACATGAGCGTTACCAAAACCAGAAGTACAGTAAACAATCCGGAGAGTGTACTTTTTGATCCGGATTCATCATTTATCGCAGACCTGGAAAAGCTTGCTGCAACAGGATAGGACTGAAAAAAGGAACCTAAAATATTTGCAGAACCTAATGCCACTAATTCCTGATTGGCATCAATCAGGTCTTCTTCATTTTTCTCTTCAATACCTTTACCAATTGAAATAGCTTCAAGATATCCGATCAGAGCCAGTGTTAATGCAATTGGCCATAGTTGTCTTAAATTATCCATTTCAATAGCCGGTAAAACAAATCCGGGCAATCCTTTAGGAATTGTACCAACAATCTCAATGCCCAGCGATTCCATATTTAAAAAATATACTCCTAATATTCCAAGAACAACGATGATAAGAATCCCCGGAATATGTCTGCTCCATTTTTTAAAACCAATAAGCAGTATAATACCGACTAAACCTATAGCCAGATCATAAAAATTGGTCTCCGGAATTTTTTGAATGGCATTTAGAAAAATTCGGTGAAACTGATTACTCCCTTCTATATCGACGCCAAGTAAGTGCTTTAACTGACTAAAAATTATAATCACGGCAGCCGCAGATGTAAATCCGCTGATTACCGGTTTGGCTAAAAAGGTAACCAGATACCCCATTTTAAAAATGCCTAAAACAAATTGAATGACACCCACCATAAAGGCGAGTAAAATAGCAAGAGCAATGTAGTTCTCCAATCCCACGATTGCCAGGGTACCCAAACCTGCGGCGACAAGCAAAGAATCCATGGCTACCGGCCCAATTGCAAGCGATCTTGATGTACCTAACAGCGCATACATAAGCACAGGCATTAAGGAGGCATACAAGCCGTATACCGGGGGGAGACCGGCTATCATGGCATATGCCATTCCTTGTGGAACAAGCACTATCGCTACACTAAAACCAGCGAGGATATCTTTTGGAAGCTCTTTCCTTTTATAGTTTTGCAGCGTTTGTAGAATTGGGAAAAATTTTCGCATTACTCTATAATTCAATAACCTTTATATGGTTTCTGCTTAACTCTATTTTACCTTGTTTCTCCAAACTTTTTAAAAGCCTTGACACTACTACCCTTGAGGTATGTAAATCCTGGGCCACATCCTGATGTGTCGAATATATAACATCATTATTGGTAACCATTGCCCTGTCTTGAAGATACTTCATTATACGCTCATCCATTTTCATAAATGCCAAAGTATCTATCGTTTCCAGTAATTCTGACATTCTGGTGTGGTAACTATCCAAAATAAATTCTCTCCAGCTTTGGTATTTCACCATCCATTCATCCATTTTTTCTATAGGAATCATCAACAACTCTGAATCTGACTCCGCAATTGCTCTTATCTCACTTTTACCGGTCCCCAGGCAACAGGAAAATGTCATAGCACAGGTATCTCCTTTTTCAATAAAATAAAGAAGCAATTCATCGCCCTGATCGTCTTCTCTGAGAATCTTTATTGCTCCACTAAAAATCAAGGGCATTGCAGTTATGTCCTGGCCAATATCCATTAATCGTTCCCCTTGTTTTATTTGTTTACATTTTCCTGTAGCTTCTATCTCATCCAAGAGTTCCGGTTCAAAAAGATAACCGTAATGACGTTCCAACAGTACTCGCATTTTTAGATTATTTGGATTAATACAAATTCTTATTTTTTTTAACAGCTTATTAAATTATGGAATTAAAGTGACTTTAAAATTCCTGTCTTCATCTGTTAAATATTCAAAACCATCATGCAGCTGCATTTGATCTACTGCATAGGGGTAGAAGGTTATCGGTTCAATACATATCATATTTGGCACCTCCGTCCACAACATAAAATGGTTGAAGCCTTCAGTTTTTATGCTTAACTTTTTTTGATCTTTCAATATAATACTTTGGCAATCCGCCACTTCAAGAGCTCTGCTCCCGGCTGCAAGAACAGAATCCAGTGAAATTGTCTGATCTTCCACAATAACAGTGGGATTATCAGTATATAGTTTAAACGCAGGATGATACCCCAGCATAAAGGGCATATCTTTTTCTCCTGAAACCCTGAAGCTTATCTCCAGACTTTTTTCAGAGAGTTTAAAACTCTTGTAAAATTCAAAATTAAAGGGCCAGATAAGTAAGCGGGCAGTAGATTTATCAGGAAATTTGGAATTATTGATAACAGTCCCTGCCTTATAAGATTTTACGTATTGAGCTGTTGTTTCTGTACCCGAGAGAAGCTCGTAATCCAGTTCGCGCAATAATCCGTGCTGATCCTGAATGGCATTTCCTTTTGGTACATGCACCCGGAATCCGGCTTCAGCCGTTGGTCCGATTACAGGAAACATTTCAGTATCCGAGTTGCGCCAACCCGCACCCCCCTTTTGATGAATATATTCAAAGTCGTTTAGCCGGTAACTTACTAATTCACCTTCCTCTATTAGGACTTTTGCGTTTCCTGAACCAAGATTTATCATATGCTATTGATTGATCAATCTATAAATAAGTACTGCCGTTCTCTTTGTAAGCTCTTCAATAGTGTTCAAATTTACAGTCTCTTCAGGCGTATGTGCTCCGCTTCCCATAGTACCTAAGCCATCAAGACAATCGACATATTTGGCCACAAAAGAAGTGTCTGCCGCTCCCCTTTTACCCGGATCATAGCCTATTACTTCACCCTGACCGAGGTCCAGGCTTACCTGATTTAGCTCTGCCAAGAGCCTGTTATTTCCCTCAGTAGGTACCATTGCCGGATAACTATCGGTAAAATTTATTGTTGCCGATGTATTAGGCAGGTTGTTTGCCACAATTTCCCTCATCTTATTTCTCGCATCTTCCTTTTGTTCTTCAGAAATAAAACGCAATCCTCCTTTTACCATGGCGGTTTGGGAGACAACATTACTTTTCCCGAAGACCTCTCCCTTGCCGGTAGACGCATCATAATCAACAAAAGTACCTCCCATGAGTATCCCGGGGTTAAAAGTCAGGTATTCCGCTCCACGAACTTCTTCATAAAATGCATTTAATATTCTTGACATTTCAAAAATGGCTCCCGCACCAACCCGCTCATTAAATATACCCGAGCTATGGGCGCGTTTTCCTTCAACCTCTAATTCCCATCCGGAAGACCCTCTCCTTGCTACTGTAGCATAATTGAAGCCCGTAGAAGTCTCAAATCCGAGAGCAATATCGCTCCGCTTTGCCGCCTCAATCAAATCTTTTCTGCTTATATCGAGAGGTTTACCCGTACTTTCTTCATCACCTGTATATGCAACTATAATCTGAGCATCATTCAGCAATCCATTAGCGCGCAACGCTTTTAAAGCATAAAGAACAATAACATCACCACCTTTCATGTCATTGCCACCGGGCGCATGCGCAATACTGTCATTGACTCGCGTAAATTCCTGAAAAGGGCTGTTTTCTTCAAAAACGGTATCCAAATGACCAATCAGCAATAGTTTTTTACCCTTTGTACCTTCTGTTTCTGCAAAGAAGTGACCGGCCCTATTCATTTCTTCCGGCATCTCAATCCATTGCGAATTAAAATCTAAATTTTCAAAGGCATTCTTAAAAACCATCCCTACTTCCCTTACACCTTTTGCATTTAAAGTTCCGCTGTTAATATTGACAACATTTTCCAAAAAATCTATAGCTTCAGGATTATTGGCTTCAACCGTTTTAACCAATTTTCTTTCAACTTTTGAAAGCTTCTGGGCGGGTAATTGAACACAAAAAAAGAGAACTACCAGTACGCTCATTAATCTTTTAAAATTCATATATAAAGTCAAATTAAAATCATTCGTCTAAAAAGCCCTGTTCTTTCATCCAGTCATCATTATAAATCTTACCCACGTATCTGCTACCATGATCGTGAAAAAGAACCACCACTACATCGTGCTTATTAAATTTTTCCTTTAGCTGGAGAACACCTTTAATCGCAGCACCTGCAGAATTACCAAGAAACATCCCTTCTTCTTTTGCCAGCCGCTGTGTATAGACAGCGGCATCTTTATCTGTCACTTTGGTAAAACCATCTATGATCTCAAAATTCACGTTTTTTGGTAAAATGTCTTCTCCGATACCTTCAGTTATATAAGGGTATATCTCATTTTGATCAAATATGCCTGTTTCGTGATATTTTTTAAATACTGAGCCATAAGTATCCACACCCCAAATTTTAATATTCGGGTTTTTTGACTTTAAAAAAGTTCCCACTCCGGAAATTGTACCTCCGGTGCCCACACCTACCACAAAATGGGTTATTTTACCCTTAGTCTGATCCCAGATCTCGGGCCCCGTAGTCAAAAAGTGGGCTTTCGTATTGGACGGATTATCGTATTGGTTTACATACCAGGAATTAGGAATCTCTTCTGATAATCTTCTGGCGGTAGAATAATAACTTTGAGGGTCTTCGGGTGCAACATCTGTGGGACATACATATACTTCGCTACCCATTGCTCTAAGAATATCTACTTTTTCTTTGGATTGTTTATCGCTGATCACACAGATCATTTTATACCCTTTTACAACCGCAACAAGGGCCAACCCCATTCCCGTATTACCGGAAGTTCCTTCAATTATGGTTCCTCCGGGCTTTAATTTCCCTTCAGCTTCTGCATCCTCAACCATTTGAACCGCCATCCGGTCTTTTACGGAGTTTCCGGGATTAAATGTTTCATACTTAGCCAAAACCAGGCATGGTAATTCTGCGGTTAATTTATTTATTTTAACCAATGGTGTATTTCCAATGGTTTCCAGGATATTATTGGCGTATTTCATAAGCAGTGCAAAGATAGTATTTTCAAGAAGTAGATTTCAGCATTTCCCCTCAGTAAAGGTTGTGATTCAGATAATTTTAAGTTAGTTCATAGATACAACCTTGCGTTACAGGAAAGCAAAAAACTGTCTTTATTATTCAAATTTAATAGCTTTTACAGGGGTGATTTTTGTAATAATATAAGACGGTATTAAAAGCATCAGGAGACATAATATTAGTACGCCAAGATTTAAAATTAAAACTGTTGGAAAATCTATATGCACCGGAATATAGTCTATATAATACTCTTTGGGATTTGGAAATTTGAAAATCCGATATGTCCCCTGAAACCAGATAATCCCAAGTCCGATCAGGTTGCCCCAGAGCAAACCAATAGTTATCAGATAAGTAGCGTTATATAAAAAAACTTTACGAATACTCCAATTAGATGAGCCCAGAGCCTTAAGAATTCCTATCATCTGTGTTCTTTCCAGGATTAATACCAAAAGAGCAGTGATCATATTTATCCCGCCAACAATAATCATTATACCTATGATAAGGGCGATATTAAAATCGAATAAGCCAATCCATTCAAAAATTTTGTAATACTTATTCTTTATATTTTGGGTATCCAGATCACTAAGTGTTTTACCGTATATTTCTTTAGTTTTAGTGTCAATATCTTCAAAGTTGATGAGGAAAATTTCAAAGTTACCTACCTGATCTTCCTGCCATTTGTTAACCCTTTGAATGTGACGGATATCTGTAAAAACATACTTGGCATCAAACTCTTCAAATCCGCTATCATAAATTCCTGCAATCTTAAATTTTCTTTGATTAGGAGTTTTGGATGGGTCCTCATCTTTTAAAAAGAATGTAAAGAATTCATCGCCTACTTTCAATTGAAGCCTTCTTGCCATAAAAGATGACATCAGCACCTCGGTGTTTAGTTCTCCCTTAAAGTCCGGCAGGCGCCCTTCCTGTAAATATTCACTAAATACTTCCCAGTTATAATCTTTCCCAACTCCTTTGGCAATAATTCCTTCAAATGTATCCTCGGTCCTTATGATCCCTGCCTTACTGGCAACCGCCTGGATATGTGAAATTCCTTCCACAGATGTAAATTCCGGATAAAATTCCTGATTCACAGATACCGGAACCACGGAAACATCTGAAACATTATTATCGTAATTATAGATTTGAATATGGCCATTGAAGGCAGCAACCTTCTCCCTGATCTTATATTTTAATCCTACCCCGGTGGCAATAGCAATAAGCATCATTATGATCCCTAGTGCAATTGCAGCAATGGCAATTTTTATTATTGGCGCGGATATACTAATTTTATGCTCCTTACCCTTAATAAGGCGTTTTGCTATAAAAAATTCTAAATTCAATAGATGGCTTTTTTATCCAGGTTCAAAAATACATTTTTATTGTGGCTTTTGATACTAACAGCCTGTGGAAACCCCGTAAAAAAAGATAGGGATTCGGCAGCTTTGGAATTAACAGATACTAAAAAACTATCAGATTCAGTTATTATAGTTGGTGCCAATTCTACCGAAGAATACCTCCCTTACCTGCGAAAAAAAAAGGTGGGCGTAGTTGCCAATCAGACCAGTCTTATTTTTAAGAATTACGGCTCAGAAAAGAGAGAGAATGAGACCTTCACACACCTGGTAGATTCCTTATTATCACTGGATATTGAAATAAAAAAAGTATTCGCTCCGGAGCACGGATTTCGCGGAATGGCAGATGCCGGAGAACATGTAAAAGATGGTATAGATACCAAAACCGGACTACCCATTATCTCACTTTACGGTAAAAACAGAAAACCCACTTCATCCCAATTAGACAAACTGGATATTGTGGTATTTGATATTCAAGACGTGGGCGTTAGATTTTACACATACATAGCCACCATGCAACTAGTAATGGAAGCCTGTGCAGAAAAAGGTATTCCTGTTCTGGTCCTTGATCGTCCCAATCCCAATGGTCATTATGTTGATGGGCCAACAATGGAAATTGCACATAAGGGATTTCTGGGACTTACCCCTATTCCGCTGGTCTATGGTATGACTATAGGAGAATATGCCCAAATGATAAATAATGAAGGGTGGCTCGAAAAAGAAATCAAAGCCGATTTAACGGTAATACCGCTCATAAATTATACGCATAAGTCCATTTATAGTATTCCTGTAAGACCTTCGCCCAATCTTCCAAACCAGGCAGCAATTAACCTTTATCCCAGTCTGGGGTTGTTTGAAGGGACCAATATTAATGCCGGCCGTGGCACAGAAAGTCAATTTCAAAGATATGGAGCTCCTTTTCTGGACAGCACCGCCTACAATTTCAGCTATGTTCCAAAACCCAATTTTGGTTCCAAAAACCCGAAGCACACAGGGGAAAAATGCTTTGGTAAGGATCTCTCTGCGTGGCCCGGAATGAGCGAAGTATCTTTGCAATGGTGGATTTACCAAACACGCCGGCACCGAAAAACTTCAGCAACAAATTGAGGCAGGGTTAAGCGAAAAAGAGATAAAAAACAGCTGGCAGAGTGACCTGGATAAATTCAAACAAATACGCAGAAAATATCTCCTTTACAAATAATCCCTACTTATTTGCCGGCGTAGTGGTTGGCCTTCTGTACTTATGAAAAGGTTGTTTTAACAGGCCGATTACACTTCCATTTTCCTTTTTGTCAGGAAAAGTATCCACGCCATACACAATGTTGCTGCGGTCTAATTTCATAAAAGTCCCGAAGAAGTGATCCCAGACAGAGAAGATATTTCCATAATTGGAATCGGTATAAGGTAACCTATGATGGTGATGCACTTTGTGCATGTCAGGAGATACGATCACCCAACTTAGAATATCGTCCACTTTTTTTGGCAAGCGGATATTAGCATGGCTAAATTGTGTAGCAACAAGAGACAAAGATTGATAGAGCATTACTATACCTATGGGTGTACCCACTATAAATACTCCCACTAATGTGAATGTAAAGCGGATAAGACTCTCCAGTGGGTGATGCCTGTTGGCTGTGGTTGTATCTACTTCATGATCTGTATGATGAACCAAATGAATCATCCACAGGGGTTTTACCTTATGTTCCACATAATGTGATAAATAGGCTCCAAAAAAATCGAGCAGCAGAACGCCTAAAATAACATAGAGCCATAGAGGAATTTCAGGCAACCAATTTATAATACCGAATTTATTTGCCGTGACCCAATCGCTGGATTGCAATAGTACAAAAGCCAGTGCAAAATTGATAACAATTGTGGTAAGTGTAAAGAAGAAATTAGGCAGGGCATGCCTCCATTTTTTATACTTGAAATTAAAAAGCGGCAGTGCCCCTTCAAGAAGCCAAAAAAAGGTTATTCCCAGGACCAGAATAAGGCTCCTGTGTGAAGACGGTATGTTTTCAAAATAGTTTAATATAACCTCCATAAACGTAAAGTTACTTATTTTCAGATTAATTTTTTTCGGGAGTGCAGTTTTGTATAACGAACTATTTTGGTCTTTGCCTAAGTCTTAATTCTCCGTTTCATGTCTTCAACAATGTTATACGCAGCCGGACATATGGCTACATTCTTCAGTGTAAGATTTGTAATTTGTTGAAATTTTTTGCGATCCGTATGGGGAAACTCCTGACAGGCTTTGGGTCTGACATCATATATTGAACAATAGTTATCCTCTCCAAGAAAAGCACAAGGAACCTGCTTAAGCACAAAATCATTGTCTTCATCAATTCTTAAATAAGTATCTATGAATTTTTGTGGTTTTTGCTTAAGACTTTTGGATATTCGAACAATATCTGCATTTGTAAAAAGTGGCCCGGTAGTCTTGCAACAATTAGCACAATCCAGGCAATTTGTTTTTTTAAACTCTGCCTGATGCAATTCCTGCATGATATAGTCCAGATTGTGTGGAGGCCTCTTTTTGAGTTTCGAAAAGAACTTTTTGTTTTCTGTATGCTTTTCTTTTGCCCTTATGGGTAAGTTTTTAAGTTGTTCTTTCATCCGGATCTATAAATTCAATTTATTTAATAGTTGGCTGTTTTTACTTTCCATTCAAAAAGTTGACTTTTGCAGGTAAAATTACTAATTAAATGAGCAGGGATATTTTTGGCATGGCTCTGATTGATTTTCAAAATGGAAATTATTCTGAAGATATTACAACTTACTCCTCATTGAACGAGAAAGACATACTTCCTCTGCCCTATTTATTCCGGGATTATGATGCTATGCCTTTAATAGAACAAAAAGCTTTAGATCTCTGCCGGGGAACTGTATTGGATGTGGGTTGCGGGGCCGGCAGCCACAGTCTCTATTTGCAAAATAAAGGTGTTGAAGTTACCGGCCTTGATGAATCTGAAGGGGCCGTATTCACAGCCAGGTCAAGGGGTGTAAACAATATAATTTACTCAAATATCTACGATTATTCTGGTATGAAATTTGATACTATTTTGCTGTTAATGAATGGAATAGGAATAGCAGGACAGTTAATTGAGGTACATCGTTTATTAAGTCATTTAGAAGGATTGTTGAATCGCGGAGGGCAGATATTGGTGGATTCCAGTGATATCATTTATATGTTTGAAGTAGATGATGATGGTGGTTACTGGATCCCGAATAATGGGAAATATTATGGTGAAGTGGAATTTACAATGGAGTATAAAGGGTTAAAAAGCCCTCCTTTTAATTGGTTGTATGTAGACTATAACAGACTTAAACAGCTTGCTGAGGAACAAAATTTAAGCTGTGAGCTTGTTTGTGAAGGCACACATTACGATTATTTAGCCAGGCTAAGAGTACAGCCATAATAGAAACCTGAAATTCACGTTGTATTTTATATGTAAATTTGGTCCTGAAAGAAAATTAAAGATGCTATGAAAAAATTTCGAATACTAATACTATTACTAACCATTGGTTTATTTTTAAATTGTTCAAAAGACAGTGACGATAACCAGAATGGCGGCATTGATAAATCTGCCAACTTATTGGCCACCGGAGCTTCTGCCGGTGATATTCTCTCCAATACCACGTTCACAACTTTATTAATAGAAGCTGCTTATGTTGATGGTTTCAGGCCTACAATGGAGACCATGAATAATTTTGAAACCTATCTCAGGGATCGAACTTTTAAAGAAGACATTCAGGTGGTATACCGGCAATTGCCTTCACCAAATGAAGAAACCCTGACATTACAGGAGATTGGCGATCTTGAAAGCGAAAACAGAACAGAATATAATGATGGAGAAACACTGGCCATTTATATTTATTTTACTGATGCACCCTCAGATTCCGATGATGAAGACGAAGGTATTGTGACTCTTGGAGCAGTATATAGAAACACCTCAATGGTCATACATGAAAGCGTGGTGCGCCAACTCGCAAATCAGAGTTCCCTCATTACAATTTCTGATGTGGAAACGTCTACGCTTAACCATGAATTTGGACATCTTTTTGGTTTGGTTGATCTGGGATCCGAAATGGTGAATAATCATGAGGACCCGGATGCTGAAAATCATTGCGATGTGGCCGGATGTCTAATGCGAGCTGAATTGCAATTTGGCGGAGGTATGATGGGCGTTTTAGAAAAAAGTAAAACTTCCAAAGGTGTCGCAGTTCCCACTTTAGATCCTGAGTGTATCCTTGATCTTCAAAATAACGGAGGAAGATAATCCTTTCAACCTAATATAGATTTCTTTTATTATCCCGTTTTATAAGCCGGAATAATGGCAATTACCATCAGCGGAATGCTTAAAACTTATGGAATATTCAGATATTTATGGGTTTGTAAGGATACTTTCCATTTAGGGTTTTTCATTACATAATCTACAATCATAGGAGTAACCTTATCCCTAACACTCCACTCCGGTTGCAAATACAAAATACAGTTTTTGCCAACCTTTTTTGCCTGCTCTTCTGCAAAAACCAGATCATTCCTGTTATAGACAATTACTTTTAACTCGTGAGCCTGTTCGTAAATGGGATCTACAGGCAGCTTGTTTTTTTTAGGCGATAAACATATCCAATCCCATGTGCCCGTCAAAGTGTAAGCTCCTGAGGTTTCTATATGGGTATTGAGTTCCTTCTTTTTTAGGGCTTCCGTTAAAGGCCCCATATCCCACATTAAGGGTTCCCCGCCGGTTACAACTATGGTATCTGAATAGTTGGCGGCATGCTCCACAATACTCTCAATAGCTGTTGGAGGATGGATTTCGGCATTCCAGCTTTCTTTTACATCACACCAATGACAACCAACATCACAACCTCCAACCCTGATAAAATATGCGGCCGTACCTTTGTGAAAGCCCTCTCCCTGAATAGTATAGAATTCTTCCATGAGCGGGAGCATTACACCCTGGTTCACCAATTCTAAAACCTCCTTATCAATCATCCCGCAAAGATAACATATAGAAGATGGTATTATCAATGTAATTTCCTGAATAAAATCAATTTTTTACAGCTATTACATCGATCTCGACCTTCGCATTTCTTGCCAGGGCGCCGGCAGCAAAAGTTGTACGTGCAGGTTTCTTTGTAAAATACCTGGAATAAACTTCATTAAAAGCTGAGAAATCATCCATAGTACTCAATATCACCGTGCATTTCACAACATTGTTTAAAGTTAGTCCATGATGCTCCAGTACTGCCTGTATATTCGTAATGGCCTGTTCCGTTTCTGTTTTAATTCCGGGCACAACCATAGTTCTGGTAGAATGGTCCATCCCTATTTGACCGGAAAGGAAAAAAAGATTTCCGGCTTCCACTGCATCACTAAAGGGTGCACTTCTTTTCTTCTCTTCATGGGATTGATGAAAAGTAATAACTGAATCTTCCTGCGAACTCAGCGTTGAACAACAAATTAATGAAAGAATAGTAAATAATTGTAAATATGTTTTCATTGGATTTTGGTTTTATTGTTGATTAAAATTACCCTATTTTTATAAAAAATAGACCAAATGAGTACCAAAGAAGAATTCTATGCGCATATAGAAAAAGGGTATACAACTAAGGGTGATTTTATAACAATGGGTGCGGCAATGTTAGAAGGAGAAACAGTTACGGGGGCCTATGTAAAAGTTCCCTTAAAGACCCTGAACAGACATGGGCTAATAGCTGGTGCCACCGGAACTGGTAAAACCAAAACACTTCAAATAATTGCGGAAAACTTATCTGATAAGGGAATACCGGTACTATTAATGGATTTAAAGGGTGACCTCAGCGGGATAGCCCAACCCAGCCCCGGACATCCCAAAATTGATGAAAGACATGAGAAGATTGGATTGCCTTTTGAACCGAAAAGCTTTCCTGTTGAAATTCTTTCCCTTTCAGAACAAGATGGCGTAAAACTCCGTGCGACTGTTTCAGAATTTGGACCCATTTTACTTTCCCGTATCCTGGATTTATCAGAAACACAGGAAGGAATTGTAGCCGTTATTTTTAAATATTGTGATGATAATAAACTTCCTTTGTTAGACTTGAAGGACTTCAAAAAGGTATTACAGTACGCTACGGGAACTGGCAAAAAAGAGTTCGCAAAGGAATATGGAAGAATTTCAACAAGCTCAACAGGAACTATTCTAAGGAAAATTATAGAATTAGAACAACAGGGAGCCGATTTGTTTTTTGGTGAGAAATCCTTTGACGTGGAAGACCTTACACGTATTGATGAAAATGGAAGAGGTTATATAAATATCGTTCGTTTAACAGATATACAGGACAGACCTAAATTATTCAGCACATTTATGCTGAGTTTATTAGCGGAAATATATTCCACATTTCCCGAGCAGGGAGATAGTGACAGACCCGAGCTGATTTTCTTTATAGACGAGGCTCATTTAATTTTTAAAGAAGCTTCAGATGCCTTATTGGACCAGATAGAAAGTATCGTAAAACTAATTCGTTCCAAAGGTATTGGGCTTTATTTTGTTACACAGAATCCAACAGACGTGCCCAATGCGGTGCTCGCACAATTGGGTCTGAAAGTACAACATGCCCTGAGAGCCTTTACAGCCAGAGATCGCAAGGCCATTAAACTAACCGCGGAGAACTATCCTGTCTCAGAGTATTATGACACCAAAGAGGTACTAACTTCACTGGGTATCGGGGAGGCACTTATTACCGTATTAGATGAAAAAGGAAGGCCAACCCCACTTGCTGCCACAATGCTGCGTGCCCCTATGAGCCGAATGGATGTTTTAACTGATAGTGAATTAGATTCCGTAATTAATAATTCAAAACTGGTAAGTAAATACAATAAGACTATTGATAGGGAAAGTGCCTACGAGATTTTAAATGAAAAAATAGAAAAGGCAGAAAAAGAAGCAGAGAAAGAGGCAGAACAAGAAGTTCAAACCCGAAGAACATCTAAAAGAAGAACTACAACACGGAGAAGTACACGTCAAAATCCTGTTATAAAAGTTTTAACCAGTGCAACGTTTATTCGTGGGGTTCTGGGAGTATTAAAAAAAGTTATGCGATAGTAAAATATGAAAAAACTTCAACTTACATCTGTTTTAGTAATAGTACTGATCTTAATAAATTGTAAAAATGAAAGGGATCCGGACTTTTTGATTAACAATACGCAAGTTGGAAAACTAATGCGAACCAGTCCTGTGAGCGAACTTGAAAGTATTTATAGCAATGATTCAATAGTTAAGGATACTTCAGCGCCCGCCTTTATATCTAATTCTAATACTATTCAAATCTATGAAAAAGGCGGACAGCATATGTTAACCTTAACTCCAAACAGGGATAGTATTCCAAAAATTGGGATAGTACGTGTACTGGACCCCAGATTTAAAACAGAAAACGGAATTGGGCTCCAAAGTACGTTTAAGCAAATAAAAGATAAATTCGTCATAAAGAAAATAGTAACCTCCTTAAATAACGTAATTATATTTATTGAGAGAAGTGATGTGTATTTTACAATAGATAAAGAAGAATTACCGGCAAGTCTGCGGTATGATACCAGTATTAATATTGAAGAGGTGCAAATCCCCGATGATGCCAAAATCAAATACCTGATGGTTGGATGGGATTAATATTAAGGTTTTTTCGATTTTAACCCCTGTTAATTATTTCATAAGACTTACTATTAAAACTTCCTTTTTTCATTAAATTAATGTAAAAACAACCACATCATGGTAAAATATTCCTTTAGCCTTATTTTTATGTTTTTTTCTATAATCGTTTTTGGTCAATATGAATACGAACCAACAAGCCAAAACCCTTACGGTCTTCCCAATCCAAAAGCACCCCCAGAAATATTGGATTTTGCTCCTTTAATAGGTAGCTGTAATTGCGAATCTGTTTCACGTAAGGCTGATAAATCGTGGTCTGAACCAGTAACAATGAAATGGCGTTTTAAGTATATTATGAATGGCATGGCTGTCCAGGATGAAACTCTTAAGGAAGACGGAAAACACGCTGGAAGCATTCGTCAATATATACAAGACAGCACCCGCTGGTATGTACATTATTACAGTTCCGGGTCTCCCTCCACAATACTGCCGGCATGGAATGGAAAAAAAAATAAAGATGGCAGAATTATCCTTTACAGAGAGCAAAGTGCGCCTAATGGAATGGATGGATATTACAAAATAACTTTTTATGATATTTCTGAAAATGGCTTTAACTGGCTAGGTGAATGGGTTAACAAAGATGAGACTTTATCCTATCCAACATGGAAAATTACGTGCAAACGAGAATTCTCCATGCAAAGTGCAGAAGATAAAGGCAAAATTAAGGAGGCAGCCAGACAATTTTCTAAAGCTTATATAAATGCAGATTATGATAATCTCATGGAGGTTTATGCTTCTGATGCCAAGATTTTTCCGAATAATTCATCAATTATAGAAGGAATGAATGCTATAAGACAAAGATGGATATTGGCTGAAGGATCAAAAATTATCCATCATGAAATACTTCCGGAAGAAATAAATATTCTTGGAAACTACGCCTATGACTATGGGTACTACAACGGTAGTACCCAAACCGCAAATGGGAATAAGGTAGATTGGAAAGGTAAATATGTCGTTGTTTGGAAAAAGGTGAACGAGGATTGGAAAATGTATTTGGACATATGGAACCAGGTCGTAGAATAACTCCTATTTATAAATCTATCATCTTTACACCTGTAATTATTGGGATTTAGCTCTTTTGTCTATACCGGTATCGCTATATTTTTGCACTCATCCGGTAAATTTGATAATAAATGAAAAAAATAGTAAATCGTATTCTTGCCCGGGCATATGGGGCCTATTTTAATATCATTGCTCTGTTCTCAAAAAAACTGGTTGGAGAAAAGGCAGTTACCCTGTTTAGTTCACCCCGAAAAGGCAAAGTGCTTCCCATTCAAGCTTCCTTTTTAAAAAAAGCTGAGGATATAATGATTGAAGTGGGTGGTAAACAAATACAAACTTATTCCTGGGCAGGAACTAAAGAAACCGTTTTATTACTTCACGGTTGGGAGAGTAATTCATTTCGCTGGCGTAAGCTGATAAGTTTTCTGAGTGACGCAAATTTTGCTGTAGTTGCGTTTGATGCACCTGCCCACGGAAATTCATCCGGGGGAATTTTTAATGTCCCGTTATATGCGGAATGTGCGCAACATATCGTTAAACATTATAAACCGGCTTTTATAATTGGGCATTCCGTTGGAGGTATGGCAGCCTTGTATCACCAATACATTTATCCACATAGTTCCATTCAAAAGATCGTCTCCATCGGCTCCCCATCCGAACAATATGAACTTATGGACCACTATCAAAAACTGTTAGGGTTCAACAACAATGTGCTTTCTGCCATGGACGATTATTTTCAGGCGCATTTTGGGTATGGAATCCGGGATTTTTCCAGTTCTCAGTTTGCACAGAAGATTCAAATTGAAGGATTGTTAGTACATGATATAGAAGATCCGATAACTCCCTTTCACAACTCAGAAAAAGTACATGCTAATTGGAAAAACAGTAAACTAATTAGCACTCGTGGTTTAGGTCATTCCATGCATCAGGACGATGTAAATAATCAAATTGTAGATTTTTTGAAATCAAAGAAAAGGGCTAATTTTAGCGCATAAATTACTTACTATGCCAACTATTTCACCATTTCACATCGCGATTCCTGTTCATAACCTGGATGAATGCCGAACTTTTTACAGAGATGTACTTAAATGCGAAGAGGGACGTAGTAGCGAGCATTGGGTTGACTTTAATTTTTTTGGGCATCAACTGGTAATTCATTACAAGCCAAAGGCTAAAGAAGAGTTACATTCCAATCCGGTGGATGGTAAAGATGTTCCCGTGCCTCACTATGGTGTGGTATTGCCATGGGATACCTTCCAAACTTTTTCCAAAGAAATAGAAGCTAAAGGAATATCTTTTGTGATTGAACCCTATATCCGTTTTGAAGGCCAGGTTGGAGAACAAGCTACTATGTTCTTTTTAGACCCGGCAGGTAATGCCCTGGAGTTCAAGGCTTTTAAAGATATGGGGCAGTTATTTGCCAAATAAACATAATTTACTTAGTCTTTTTTATATACGTGTACCATAACCACATGACAATGGCGTAGATTACTCCAAAAACCACGCCTCCTTTTAATTCACTAAAAATAGCTTCCATAGAATAGTCTTTTCCAAGAATCCAGGAAAATAAAGTGTAGAAAAAAATGGCTGCCACTATTTGGCTTGTGAATTTCTTTTTATCCATGATAATTCAATCTATTTATACCTCCAGCTTTTTAGATCAGCTCCGGGGGGAGCACTTTCTGCGATTCGTTTCATAATCTTAGGAACATACATGCTGTTATACCTCAGCCTGGAAATATGGTTGGGTTCTACAGGGTCTCCATTCCAGCAGTGTTCCGCCCGGTCACCATATAAAACTTCTCCATCGTAATAAGGATCGGAGGTATTTTCAAGGAATTCTTCCATTTTATAAACCGCGTTGTTTAAATAATAGTTATCCATATCCCCGCAGTAAATATTAATTTTACCTTTTAACTTCTCGCCCAGCTTATCCCAGTCCCTTTCCAGAATGTGGCGGAGGTCATAATTCTCTTTCCAGTAACTTGCTACTTCCGGATTTATAATTCCAGTCTTTTTGTCCCATATACGTTCAGGATAACCCTCTTTTCCCTGTGGAGAATAGGTGGCTTCCCAAATATCCCACTGTTGACCGGAGCGGGAATTATCTCCCAAAACCAATTCCAGATGATTTTCGTCACGTACGGTAGATTGAATCTGACCTAAATAGTCTCTATGCGCAGGCACTTCCAGCATTTTATGATCACTTTTGTAGTAATACGCATTTTCATCTTCATAAATATTTGTAAGGACGTAAGCACTAAAATCAATAGGATCAGGACAGGCAGCAAAACAACCATTATATTCTTCCGGGTATTTAACCTGAACCGCCAGTGCCTCCCAGCCTCCTGTTGAGCCCCCGTATAAAAAACGAGACCAGCCTTCGCCTAAGCCCCGAAACTCTTTTTCAATATACGGAATGAGCTCATGGGTTATAGCGTCGCCATAAGGACCCTGACTGGCAGAATTCACGGCATATGAATCGTCATAGTAAGGAGTAGGATGTTGTATTTCAATGATCAGGAACCTCGGAAAATCCGGTTCGTTCCATCTTTTATAAAAATCGTAGGCTTCTTGTTGCTGTATGATGTTATAACCTGAAACCTTAAAGCGCTCTGCATAATCCGGTTCAAGCTTAGGATCTGGTGGAACAGTTCTGAATCCCCCAAAATCATTTGGGAAATGCCCATGGAATATCATTAGCGGATATTTTGCTTCCGGATGCTCATCAAAACTCTTTGGAAGCAGGATATGAGCACCTAAATAGATGTCCCTTCCCCAAAACTCTGAAAGTTTTTCGGATCGCATCTTAATGTGTTTTATCCATTCTGTATCTTCAGGTTCTTCAATAGGCGGAATCACCTGATCCATTACGACAGCTATTTCCAAATCACCATTTTCCGGGATGGTAACTTTAAATGGTTTGCTGTATATATTACCGGGAGACCTGTTCCATTTTTGTCCTTCACCATTATCCATAGGTAACTTTACCGTATGACCGGTGCTTAGTTTAAAGGTTTCATAGATATGTAATAAAGCTTGCACCCAATATTCGCCCGGCGGTAAATCTGCTAAACTGGCATATGGAAATCCATGGTCTGAAGCATCAAAAGTCTGTTCAACATTTGGTGCCATTCCGTCTACATTCATACCAAATATTAGCTGTGTGTTAAGACCACTATTTATCTGGAAACGCGGTTCATCTTCATCGTTTGCAGATAGCATAAGCAATAATCGACCATCTTGTGCCTTGGGACTGATATTATCAGAGAATGAAACTTTAATGGTGATATCGGATGTTTTTTCTTCAACAAATTGACATCCCGACAAACAAATAATTAGAAAACTAAGAAAAAATACTGGTTTGAACATAGAAGTTGGATTTGCGACAAAAGGTACTCATTTCCCTTAAATCATGAAATTTCTCACCTAATTATTCCGGCCAGTTTAGAATGGCTATTTGCTATTTTTTTTGAGTACGCCTTTTACGTGCCAGCAGTGTATTTTTCAAAAGCATTGCAATAGTCATAGGGCCCACCCCACCTGGAACGGGTGTAATATAAGATGCTTTTTTACTAACGGCCTCAAAATCAACATCACCTGCTAAGTAATAACCTCTCTCTTTGCTCTTATCGGGAACCCTAGTAATTCCAACGTCAATAATTACAGCTCCGTCACGTACCATATCTCCCGTTAGAAAACCTGGTACTCCCAAGGCAGAAACGATAATATCTGCCTGCAAGGTTAAGGCTTTAATATCTTTAGTCCTGCTATGCGCTAAGGTTACTGTGGCATTGGCAAATTTGCCTTTCTGGCTAAGTAATATACTAATAGGCCTGCCCACAATATGGCTGCGACCGATAACAACAGCATGTTTCCCTTCAACATCTACCTCATACCTTCTTAATAATTCCATGATACCAAACGGGGTAGCGGATATAAAAGATTCCATATCCAGGGCCATTTTACCAAAATTTGCAGGATGGAAACCATCTACATCCTTATCCGGATCTACGGCCAGTAGGACTTTTTGTTCATCGATGTGCTCAGGCAAAGGCAATTGTACTATATAACCATCTATTTCCGGGTCTGAATTGAGTTCATTTACCAGTTTTAATAATTCTTCTTCTGAAGTGTCTTCAGGCAAGTGTTTAAGGGTAGATTCAAAACCTATGCGTTTACATGAGCGTACCTTGCTTCCCACATAGGTAAGACTGGCTCCGTCATTTCCAACAAGTACCGCGGCCAAATGAGGAACTTTTTCGCCACGTAATTTGATCTCACCAACCTCAGCGGCAATTTCATCTTTAATCTGATTTGCAATTTCTTTTCCGTTGAGAAGGGTCATTTATTAACTAATTATTGGTTTAAAAACTCTTATTTCATATTCTGCATCATCTGCATCATTTTTTTGCCTCCACCACCTTGCATCATTTTCATCATTTTGCTCATTTGATCAAACTGCTTTAGCAATTGATTTACTTCCTGAATATTACGTCCGCTGCCTTTGGCTATTCTTTTTTTCCTACCGGCATCCAGTTTAGAAGGATTGGACCTTTCATCGGGTGTCATAGAATGAATAATGGCTTCAACATGTTTAAATGCATCATCATCTATATCCATTCCCTTTAGTGCCTTCCCGGCTCCGGGTATCATCCCCATTAAGTCCTTCATGCTCCCCATCTTCTTGATCTGCTGTATCTGTTTGAGGAAATCATCAAATCCGAACTTATTCTTCGCAATCTTTTTCTGAATTTTACGAGCCTCGTCTTCATCAAATTGTTCCTGTGCCCTTTCCACCAGGGAGATAACATCGCCCATTCCCAGAATACGATCGGCCATACGTGCCGGGTGAAAGACATCAATGGCATCCATCTTCTCACCTGTACCAATAAATTTTATGGGTTTATCAACTACAGATTTAATAGAAATTGCAGCACCACCACGTGTGTCCCCATCCAGCTTGGTTAGAATAACTCCGTCAAAATTCAGAACATCATTAAATGCCTTTGCCGTATTCACCGCATCCTGACCTGTCATGGAATCTACCACAAAGAGGGTTTCCTGCGGATTTACCGCATCGCGGATGTTGGCTATTTCCGTCATCATCTGTTCATCAACAGCCAGCCGGCCTGCGGTATCAATAATTACGACATTGAAACCATTACTTTTAGCATGAGCCAATCCTGCCTTTGCAAGGGATACCGGATCGGAATTTTCTTTATCTGAAAATACCTCCACTCCTAGCTGTTCTCCTACAATATGCAGCTGATCAATGGCCGCTGGTCTGTAAACATCACAGGCTACTAATAAAGGGTTTTTAGATTTTTTCTGCTTTAAATAATTCGCAAGTTTGCCTGAAAAGGTGGTCTTACCAGATCCCTGAAGACCTGACATAAGTATTACGGATGGATTACCGGAAAGATCAATGCCTTCTGCATCCCCGCCCATTAATTGGGTAAGTTCATCCTTTACAATTTTAACCATCAACTGCCCGGGTTGTAAGCTGGTCAAAACATTCTGACCCAAGGCCTTTTCTTTTACTCTATTCGTAAATTCCTTGGCTATTTTAAAATTAACATCGGCATCCAGGAGAGCCCTTCTTACTTCTTTGGTAGTCTCAGCAACATTAATTTCGGTAATCTGGCCATGCCCTTTGAGGACATGTAATGCTTTATCCAGCTTATCACTTAAATTATCAAACATCGTTTTATGTCAATTATGGCGAAGTGCAAATTTAATAATAACAATGGGATGATGGAAGACTGAAGAAAAAAATATAAAAGAGAAAAGGGTAACTTCTGTAAGAAGTTACCCTTTTCAGCAAAATAGGGGGGCAAATAAGGTATTTTAAATACTTTTCCTTAGGGTATATCTATGGTATTATTTTTACAAAAACCAGGGTACTCACTTTTTCAGTAAGACCGTCATTTGAAACGCTAACATGTCTCAGTTTAATACTGCCATCCATAGTAGGAACCCATTCCCAATCATCTGTAAGCTCAGCAAGAGGATCTACATCTCCGAAGTTCAGGTATACTTTAAGTTTACTATCGCTATTACGAAGCACTCGCCACAGTCCCGGATAAGAAACACCAGTTTCAGAAAGTGTAGTAGATATTAAGTGATTAGCCATGAAATTGAATGTGTAACCCATATAATTTTCAGTTTCATTCATTTCACCGTCTTCATAAAGGGCAACCATCCAGTCACCACCCATCATAAAGTTTCTGATCTCCGGAACATCACCATCGCTATTATTGTCATCACATACTCTTTGCAATACTAGCTCATATCCGATATCTTCAACTTCAAACTTTAATCTGTCATTTCTCAGGTCAGATAATGGCCATTCAAAGTTTACTCCTGGTTCTGATCCCATGGTAATTGCCATTACAAGTCTTCCTTGTTCATTCATGGTAATTTCCCATGTTCCTTGAGATGTATTTTGACCATTACCAAGGGTTACAGTACCTATTGGTAATCCTTCTGGCAAGAAGTTAAACTCATAGCCAAGTAATCTGTCAATTTCCTCACCCTGGTTTTTTACCTTTTTTATTACCCAGCTACATTCTTTCAAAATCTCTCTTAGGGTATCGGGATCGGTATTGAAAAGATCACAAGCGATATTCATTATAATCTTGTTTCCTCCTTCGGCGTAAAGTTTAATCTTACCTTCTCCCAGTTCGTATACGAACCATTCAAGGTTAAAGTCAACCAATACATCAAATTCAAGTTTAATAAGAACTCCATGGTCAGTAACTCGTGTACTCCAGGTACCGGTTATATTATTACCCATTCTGTCTTTTACGTTTACAGCACCATCTTCGGTAAAGTTCATTACGTATTCAAAGTACTGATCTGATTGATTTACTTCATCCCTTACAACCTCATGAATCAACCATGGACATTCTACCAATAGATTCTCTAAACGCTCCTGAGTAAAATCATCATCGTTATAATCATCATCGTCATCCTCGTCACATGCTTCTTTAGCCATTTCAAGTGCATTGGCCAATTCAGCATTACTAATTACTTCAACTTTTGTACCATCGTAAAGTTCCAAGGCTACGGGAAAGTCAATCCCGATTAAGTCATTTTCGTCCAGACCGGCAAAAAATGTTCTAAGGTCTTTATCGGACCCTACAGTAACTGAACCTGTTTCAACCTCATTGAGATCAAACGTGTATATCGTAATAGGATAAACAAAATCTATACATTCTATGTCATCATCCTGTCCACCTTCAATACATTCTTTGGCCAAATCGCGTAAGTGATCTATACCCTCAATTTCCATTGTGGTAAAATCAGCAAGCGTAATAACTATTGGGAAAATAATCTCAAGAATATCTTCATCACCTTCTAATTGATCAAATATTTCTTCAATTAAATACAGGCCATCTTTAGATTCTATGGTGATCGTAACTCCATTTGCCTCAACAGTATAAGGAAATTCAAGAGCGAAACAACTTGCTCCATCTACAATATTATCGAAGGAGCCGTCATTGGAAGCGGTATTTTCAATAAGCTTAGCTGTAGAGGAACTTGCAATTATAGTTTGCTGTTCGTCTGGTTGTGGTAATTCTTCAAATGCTTCCTGACAGGCATTAAATGAAAATGCCAGTACCAGAAGTAGGGTTTGCAGTGAATACTTAAAAAACTTTTTCATAACGATTTGGATTTTTTTATTGTTCGTACAACTTTAAAACAACTACATTTTAAAATACCCTACTCTTGTTTTAATTTTTTTTAAAATATCTTTGAAACAGAACCAACTGTAAGAACAAATAAATATGGACAACGTATGTGAGGAGGAAGTGTTCAGTAACCTCTTCAAAACCAATTCCAAAACGGTTTTTAACTATATATATTATAAATTCGGAAACGAAGAGAAAGCGTATGATGTAGTTCAGGAAGCTTTTGTTAAACTATGGGAGAATTGTGCTAAAGTAAGTCCTGAAAAAGCAAAGTCTTATGTATATACTATAGCAAATAACCTTTATTTAAATGTTATAAAAGCGGAAAAGGTCCGTTTAAAGTATGCAGACAGGACAAATAATAGCTCTTACGAATCACCGGAATTCTTGCTGGAAGAAAAAGAGTTTAAAGAAAAGCTGGATAATGCCTTAAATAGTCTTCCTGAAAATCAGAGAACCACTTTTTTACTAAATAGGATTGATGGTAAAAAATATGCGGAAATAGCAGAGATGGAGGGTGTAAGTGTAAAAGCTATTGAAAAGCGTATGCATCTGGCCCTAAAAGCGCTAAGAGATCAAATAGAAGGGATATAGCTTTCATGTCCCTGGGAAGTAACTCCGGATGTTTTAGAATTATTTTTGTCATTGAGGGTAGGGTTTTATTAGAATTAATTGTTTTAATGATATAAAGTTAGAAATCATGCAAGAAAATTACTTAGCAAAATGGCTGAATAATGACCTCTCCGAGGAAGAACTCGCAGCATTTAAAAAATCTGCTGAGTACGCTTCTTATGAGAAGTTAATGCAGGTCAGCGGTACTTTGGAAGCGCCGGATTTTGATATAGATAAGGCATGGAATGAATTCAAAAACAATCAACCGCAAAAAGATGTTAAAGTAATAAAGATGAATCCTATGCGCAGGTTATGGCGCATTGCAGCTGCTATCGTAGTAATTTTTGCAGCATCTTACTTTTATATATCAACTTTAGATGAATCTGTTTCTACACAATATGCGGAACGCAATGAAGTGAGGCTGCCGGATAATTCTGAGATTATCTTAAATGCTGATTCCAGGATAACATACAGTGAAAAGAACTGGGCTAAAGAACGAAATATCTCCCTGCAAGGAGAAGCTTTCTTTAAGGTTGCCAAAGGACAAAAATTTACGGTTGCTACCAATGATGGTTTAGTTACCGTATTGGGTACTCAATTTAATGTAGAAAATAGAACAGGATTTTTTGAGGTTACCTGTTATGAAGGCCTGGTGAGTGTCATTTTTAATGGTAAAGAAACTAAACTTCCTGCCGGGAATTCTTTTATAGCAATTAACGGTAATGTATTGAATACAGAGTCGCCAGCAGAGACTACTCCTTCCTGGATGAGTAATGAAAGTACTTTTAATAGTATACCGTTGAATTATGTCCTGGATGAGTTTGAAAGACAATACAACATTGAGGTTAAAACTGAAAATGTTAATCTTGAGCAATTATTTACCGGTTCTTTTAGCAACACAAACATAAATTTGGCGTTACAGAGTATTAGTACTCCTTCTCAGATCAAGTATGAATTAGAGGGGAACAACGTGCTATTCTATGCCGAAAACGCGCCATAATAGTATACTACTTCTATACCTAATACTTTTGTTTGCCCTTTTTTCAGGCAGGGCTCAGGTAGATACCTTCCCAAAAAATATTAGTCTGGTTTCCTATATCCGGCAGTTAGAGAAGGATTTTGATGTAAAATTTTCTTATGTCGATGAGGACCTTCAACCCTTACTTGTAGATACTCCTAAAGCTAGTTCTCTTGAGGGTATTTTAAGTGATATCCAGAATCAGACCCAATTGATCATTAAAAAGCTAAGTGAGCGCTACTATACGCTCTCCAAAAGCACTACAGTAGATATATGTGCATTTGTCCTTGATAATTACAGTGAGAATACAACTTCAGGGGCATCAGTACAAGTATTGGGCAGTAGTATATCTACGGTAACAGACATGAATGGCCGGTTTTCTCTGGATAATATCCCCAGAAAAGCTTCCATTCGGATAAAACATATAGGTTATAAACCAAAATACGTAACCGCCGAGGATCTGGTAAGTAAAAACCCCTGTACCACCCTTTTATTCAGTTTAAACTATCAACAGCTGGATGAAGTTGTGGTTTATAAATTTTTGACAACAGGACTTACCAAACAAACTGATGGCAGCATTACTCTTAATACCGAAGAATTTGGAATTCTTCCGGGACTCTTAGAACCAGACGTTCTTCAAACCGTACAAGCCCTTCCCGGAATAAAAAGTATAGATGAGACTGTGTCAGATATTAATATAAGAGGAGGGACTAACGATCAAAACCTTATTCTTTGGGATGATATTAAAATGTATCAATCCGGTCATTTTTTCGGATTGATTTCTGCCTTTAACCCCTATTTGACTGAACATGTTACCATAATAAAAGATGGGACCAGCGCTGAATATGGAGATGGGGTTAGTGGAATAATTAATATGCAATCAAAAAATAAAATTGCGGGTAATTTCTTTGGTGGAGCGGGCATTAATATGATTAGCGGAGACCTCTATGGTCAGATCCCAATCTCAAATAAATTAGCTCTGCAAGTTTCTGCAAGACGTTCCATTACAGACTTAATCAAGACTCCAACCTATAAGGAGTTTTTTAAAAGAGCCTTTCAGGATACTGAGGTCGGAGGAGGTTCAAACCAAAATAGTAGTGTAGATATAAGCCAGGATGAAAAATTCTATTTCTATGATTTTACAGCCAAAGTCTTATATGATATCAATGAGCAACATAAGGCCCGATTTAGTTTTATTAATATCAACAATAACCTGGACTACACGGAAACGGCCGTAAGTTCAGCAAGAACAGACCAGAGCAATCTAAGTCAAACCAATCTTTCTTTTGGAGGAAATCTTGAAAGTGAATGGACAGACAGGTTCTCAACAAAGTTAAATGCTTATTATTCTAACTATAACCTTGATTCCGAAAACCGTATAAACAATGGACAACAAATACTTGATCAAAGAAATGAGGTAATAGAGACCTCTGTAAAATTAAATACGACTTACAAACTCACAACTAATTTAAACTGGCTCAATGGATTTCAATTTTCAGAAGTTGGTATCACCAATTTTACCGATGTTACACAACCACCTTACGAGAGCAACATAAAGGGGGTCATACGTACAAATTCGTTGTACAGTGAAATTTCCTATGCCTCGCCTAATAAAAGATTAGTTGCAAGAGGAGGCGGCCGATTGTATTATATTGTAAATGTGCAATATTTTGATGAAATTATTGTTGAGCCCCGATTGAACCTAAGTTATGAGCTCTACCCAAATCTTCAATTAGAAGTAAAAGGGGAGTTTAAGAACCAGACAACAAATCAAATAATTGATTTGGAACAGAATTTTCTGGGGATAGAAAAAAGGCGCTGGATGTTATCCAACAACAAGAATGATACAGTTCCGGGAAATCCAAATTTGCCCATAGTAAAAAGTAAACAAGGCTCTATGGGAATAAATTATGATAAGGGACAATGGTTTATTGGCCTGGAAGGGTATTATAAAGAAGTAAATGGCATAAGCACTGTAACACAGGGCTTTCAAAACCAAAATCAGTTCAATGGTGAAATTGGAAAATATGATGTGAAAGGCCTGGAGTTTTTGATAAATCACAAAAACGCACTTTTCAGTACGTGGTTGAGCTATGCCTATAATTTAAATAATTACACCTTTGAGGATATCGTTCCTAATGTTTTTCCCAATAATCTGGACATCCGCCATACCCTGACCTTTGCAAGTACCTATACCTATGAAAATTTAAAAATTGGAATAGGCATTAATTACAGGACGGGTAAACCTTTTACAAAGCCCCAGGAAGGTGTAGACGGAATTGATTTTACAACCTTCCCTGTCTCAATCAATTATCAGGAACCAAACACCAGCAGACTCCCTGATTACCTAAGGGCTGACGCTTCCGCGATTTATAACTTTAATATTTCGAAAAGGGTAAAGGCAACAGCCGGCGCGTCCATCTTAAATATTCTGAACAAAGAAAACATATTGAATACCTACTACAGATTAAACGAGCAGGACGAAATAGTGACCATTGAAAGTGTTTCCTTAGGATTCACACCTAATGTGAGCTTCAGAATAAGTTTCTAATTTTTATTCAGCCCGGATATTACCAGGACATGGGGAAATGTAATTGCCGCAAGGAATGAGAATAAAAAGGGGATGAACTCCTGACTGCTGCCCTCCATAAAAAAAAATAATAGTACAAGTGTTATCACCGATGCCAACCAATAAATTACTGATGTCCTCAGATATTTTATAAAGTGTTTTCTGGACAAATCCCCATACAGATAGGTAATCTGGTCTCCCAATGATGGGATAGCGTGCCACAAAATAAAAAATATGGCGAAAGCCCATAGTAACGAGGCGGTATTGAAAATAATAAAGAAAACCAATAAATAAAATAATTCGAGCAAAATATTGCACTGTATCTGTTTATATTTTACCAGGAATAATAAAACAAATATAATCAATGATATTCCCAGCATAATCTGGTAATAGGTATTGTTTATATATACCTTGCTGATGTCAAAAATAATATCGCTAACCTCCAAACTATGAGCTTCAAACAATAGAAAAAGGATTACAAGTCCGTAGGCAGTAAAAAGGAAGATTGAATAGCGTGAACTCCCATTAATTTTGGAGATCCAGTGCTGTTCACCAAAATGGTATGCACTGAAAAGAATAAATAAACCCAAAGCAATGCTCGGGAGAATATAAAACAAGCCAGCCACGCTAAGGACAAAAAAGACATAATAGGCAAGTATTCGTAAAAAATCATAGGGTTTAGATTTCTTTTTAGCTTCAACCTGCAACAATTTAATGTCATTAGCACCATGAAGTATTCCAAAGGAAAGAATCAAAATATAAGCAAGTAAATTTTCTACTGCATGCTCAAAATATACAGCTAGCCACAGTGAAAAAAATGTGGCAATAAGCGTGGCAGCTTGCAACTTTGTAAAATCTACCTCTTTATTTTGCATATTTTGGAATATTGTCTAGCAAAATTAACATATCCTTAAACAAATTATGTTTAACTTTTCATACTTTTATATCCACAAAATTAACTAAATAAATTCGTATGGAAAATTTTTTATTATCATTCCCTTTGATTGCCAAACTAGCCACCAATGATTATGTAGGCTTTACCTTTTTTGTAGGTTGTATGGCTATGATGGCAGCTGCTGCCTTTTTCTTTTTATCAATGAATAGTTTTGACAAAAAGTGGAGAACCTCAATCCTTGTTTCCGGATTAATCACTTTTATTGCCGCAGTGCACTACTGGTACATGCGCGATTATTGGGCAGATTTCGGAGAATCGCCTACTTTCTTCCGTTATGTAGACTGGATCCTTACCGTCCCGCTGATGTGTGTGGAATTCTTTTTAATCTTAAAAGTTGCGGGAGCTAAAAGATCTCTTATGTGGAGACTTATTCTTCTTTCCGTAATCATGTTGGTTACAGGTTATTTGGGAGAAGCCGTTTACAGAGATGCCGCATGGATATGGGGTCTTATTTCCGGTATCGCATACTTTATTATTGTTTATGAGATCTGGTTCGGAACGGCCAAGAAGCTCGCCGTAAAAGCCGGAGGAGCCGTATTACAGGCCCATAAAATGCTTTGCTGGTTTGTCCTTGTTGGATGGGCTATCTATCCGCTGGGCTATATGGCTGGAACTCCAGGATGGTATGAAGGTTTATTTGGCGGTTTATCAATGGATGTGGTTTACAACATTGGAGACGCAATTAATAAAATTGGATTTGGCCTGGTAGTCTACAACCTTGCGGTAGTTGCTACTGAAGAGAAAGCCTAAGAACAAACAAGAGTTTAAAAAGTATAATTATTTAAAACAAAAAGACCGCCGGAATGGCGGTCTTTTTACATTCTTACAGGCACTTGTATGCCAAGTAGCTGAAAAGCAGATTTAATTACCTCTCCTACTTTCTTTGCAAGCTGTACCCTAAATATCCTTATCTCTTCTTTCGATTCACCCAATATAGAGACCTGCTGATAAAATGAGTTGAATTCCTTAACAAGATCATAAGTATAGTTGGCAATTAAGGCCGGACTGTAGTTTTCAGCGGCAAGTTTCACAGTTTCAGGGTAGATTTCCAACAGCTTTATTAATTCCTTCTCTTTTGGGTGCAGTTCAATACTCTGCCCCAGTTGATTTAAAAGTTCACTGGTACTCAAGTTTGCTTTCCGAAGAATAGATTGAATCCTGGCATATGTATATTGAATAAAGGGTCCCGTATTTCCTTGAAAATCAACCGATTCCTCAGGATTAAATAAAATTCGTTTTTTAGGGTCAACCTTTAATATATAGTACTTTAATGCTCCCAGGCCAATGATACGATATAGTTTTTGTTTTTCTTCTTCAGAGTAATCATCCAGTTTTCCCAATTCCTGGGAGATTTGGGCAGCAGTGTTGGTCATTTCGTCAATCAGATCATCCGCATCTACCACGGTTCCTTCCCTGCTTTTCATTTTCCCCTCCGGCAAGTCGACCATCCCATAGCTTAAATGGTATAAATGTTGTGCCCAGGAATAACCCAGTTTCTTTAGGATCAGGAACAATACCTTAAAATGATAATCTTGTTCATTACCAACAGTATATACCATTCCCCCAATATCCGGAAAATCTTTTACACGCTGAATAGCGGTACCAATATCCTGTGTCATATACACTGCAGTGCCGTCTGCCCTGAGAACAATTTTCTCATCCAGTCCCTCATCGGTGAGGTCTATCCAGACACTCCCGTCTTCCTTTCGGTAAAATATTCCCTTTTCTATCCCATCGGCAATCATATCTTTACCCAACAAATAAGTCTCACTTTCGTAATAGAGTTTATCAAAATCAACGCCCAAATTGGCATAGGTCTCATTAAATCCGCTATAAACCCAACTATTCATTTTTTTCCAAAGGTTTATAACTTTTGCATCACCTGCTTCCCATTTCAGTAACATTTCCTGCGCTTCCAGTAATATCGGTGCTTGTTTTTCTGCCTGAATTTTATCCATTCCAGCCGAAATGAGCCCTGCCACTTCCTCCTTATAGACCTGGTCAAATTTTACGTAATACAAACCCGCCAATTTGTCGCCCTTTAATCCGGTGCTCTCCGGAGTTTCTCCATTCCCAAACATTTGCCAGGCCAACATACTTTTACAGATATGAATACCTCTGTCATTTATGATCTGTGTTTTATATACCCTATTCCCACTAGCCTTTAGAATTTCTGCCACAGAATAACCGAGTAAATTATTCCGGATATGACCAAGATGCAAGGGTTTATTGGTATTGGGTGAGGAATATTCAACTAAGAAGGCATTATTATCTTGCTCTGGCTTACGCCCATAACTTTCATCTTCTTTTATGGAATCAAAGAAATTCTTATAGTAATTATCCGTAATTACTAAATTCAAAAATCCTTTTATTACGTTAAATCCCTTAACCTCATTTAGCTCCTTCTCCAGAAAGGTGCCTATTTGAGTTCCAATTTGCACGGGATTACCCTTTATATAGCGAAGCATGGGAAAAACAACTACAGTGATATCTCCCTCAAAATCTTTTCTGGTAGGTTGAAATTCAACCGAGGGTATTGTTATATTATATAGCGAAGCTACTGCCTCTATCACTTTTGTCTGAATAACCTCCTGAATATTCATAAAATTTCCCCAATTAAGGCTGCAAAACTAATGAATTTTTAGACTTTTATAGCTCATAGTCTTTGGTGTTTACAAAAATATGGTGTTTTAGACAACTATATTGAAAATTCCCAAATACTAGAAATAATACCATTATAAAAAATATAGAATAAAATAAAAACCATGCTCGTAAATGTATCCTATAATAACCGCGATCTTACAATGAAAATTGATAACGAAGTAGGTAAACCTTTTATGTTAAAAGAACGTTGGGCGATGAATGGCATAGGATCTCCTAAACTATTTATAACTGAAACCAGCATTGAAATTGGAAATCTACTGCTTTTAGACAATAATCTGAATAGTTGTAATGTGGAAATGCGTCCAAAAGGGATAATTGTGCGCTTCCGATCCCTTCTAGAAACCTATGCGCTGGTTATTCCGTATTACAAGCTAACTATCTATAAAGGTGATTTAGCTATTTATTCAATCTTTCGGGACCATTACTTTATAAAAGTGAAATCGGATACCAAAGCCATTCAGAAATTCTTTAAAAAAATACTGGATTTTAAAACGGACAATTTACCAACCTCTATTGAAGATTTATAACCGATGAAAATACTAATAACCGGAGCTAACGGATATATTGGAATGCGTTTATTGCCCCTACTCCTAGATGAGGGCCATGAAATAATATGTGCCGTCCGCAACAAAGAACGACTTTCGATAGACCCTGAGACACGCTCTAAGATTACAATTATTGAGATCGATTTTTTAGAAGCTGTTGAGGAAGGAAAAATACCTATTGATATTGAAGCTGCTTATTTTCTAATTCATTCCATGAGCACATCTACTCGTGATTTTGATGAAATGGAAGCCAGGACAGCCTATAATTTTAATAGCTATATAAATAAAACCAAGGTAGAACATGTAATCTACCTAAGTGGAATCGTAAATGATGAAAATCTGTCGAAGCATCTATGGTCAAGAAAAAATGTTGAGGAGATATTATCTAATGGCGAATTTAACCTTACGGTACTCAGAGCAGGGATCATTGTAGGATCTGGAAGCTCGTCTTTTGAAATAATTCGTGACCTCTGCGAAAAGTTGCCGGTTATGATTACACCAAAATGGGTCCTCACAAAAACCCAGCCTATCGCCATTAGGGATGTCATGCATTTTCTGACGGGTGTCCTGGGTAACAGAAAAACATATAATCAATCTTTTGATATTGCCGGACCGGATGTCCTTACCTATAAGCAAATGCTGCAGCGTTACGCCAGGATAAGGGGCTTCAAAAACTGGATTATTACTGTTCCTATAATGACTCCTAAGTTATCTTCTTACTGGCTTTATTTTGTTACTTCTACTTCCTATAAATTGGCTTTAAACCTTGTTGACAGTATGAAAATTGAAGTAGTGGCGAGGGACAACAAACTCGAACAATTATTGGGGATAAAAACACATACCTATGAGGAGGCCATAGATATGGCGTTTATAAAAATTGAACAAAACCTGGTTGTAAGTAGCTGGAAGGATAGTATGATTAGCGGTCGATTGAATAAAAACCTGGGAAAGTTTATCCAGGTGCCTAAATACGGTGTACTTAAAGACGAGAAAAAACTAAAAGTACAGGATAAGGAAAGGGTTTTAAAGAATATCTGGAAGATTGGCGGAGATAATGGCTGGTACTATGGCAATTGGTTATGGAGGTTCAGAGGGTTTATTGATAAACTTACAGGTGGTGTTGGACTAAGGCGCGGGCGTACACATCCTGATAAAATCTTCCCCGGAGATTCCCTGGACTTTTGGCGAGTTCTATTGGCCGATAAAAAAAATAAACGTCTTCTGCTATTTGCGGAAATGCGTTTGCCCGGGGAAGCCTGGTTAGAATTTAGAATTGATGAAGACAGTGTGTTACATCAGACGGCTACCTTCAGGCCAAGAGGGTTAAAAGGCAGGCTATATTGGTATAGCGTACTTCCCTTTCATTATTTCATTTTTGGGGGTATGATAAGAAATCTGGCAAAAGCATAATTATTTTATAAACATTAGTAACGTTTTATATGGTTACATCGTCTTGATAATATATTAATTAATGAGAGGACTTATGAGCAAACCCATTTCTAATATTTTTATTTACATATTTCTACTTGCTTCTATATCTGTACATTGCCAATCTATTTCCTCCAGGGTAGTAGACACCAAAACAAACGAAGGTATTCCCTATGCAACGGTTCAATTTAGCGAGCATCGTGGTATTATTACTAATGAGGAAGGCAGATTTAGTGTAAATTTAAAATCCAGGTCCGAACAACAAGATTCCATCTATATTTCCAGTATGGGATATAAAAAAACAGCTATCCATTTTAAGGCTATTTTGGATAGTGTTATATACATAGAACCAAAGGCTATAGAACTAAATGAAGTATATCTATTTAACAATAATCTCAGTATTGATGAAATCATTGAAAAAGTAAAAGAAAATTTACCGACAAATTATAATAAAGAGCCCATAAAACAGCGTTTGTTCTTTAGGCAATCCAGCCTCAATACCATGACTAAAATGGATATTGAATTTGAAAAATCTACCATAGAAGAGCTAAATAAAAAATTTCTGGATAGTGTGGTCTCCATTTTACCAAGAAATGCATCCTACTATACAGAAAGTTTGTGCGATTTTTACAGAAAACCAGACGAGCATCGCCTATACATAGAAAAGGCGGCTGAATTATACGATAAAAACAATAAAGGTTCTATGGAGGCTCTTTCGGCCAAATTAGAGCGCATTTTTAAAGAAAATGTAAAACCTGATTCCTATTTAAAAATTAAGTCGGGCTGGTTTGGTCAAAAAGTGGAGCTAGATTCCTTATTTGATGCCTCAGACGAGACGGATGAGTTAGAAGATAAACTCAAAGACGATGGTAATAAACATTTTCTGTCATCCAAAAAAGATCAGCTGCACGATCTTTATTCTGAACTCTTCTATAATGATGACACCAAACTAAATTTTATTAACAAATCTAACCGCTATGAATTTAGATTAAAAGGATTTACTGCCCTGGAAGACGAAGGCGTATATGTTATTGAATTTGACCCAAAAAGGTCAGAAGATTTTAGAGGAACAATCTATGTAAATATAGAAGATTTTGCCATAATGCGAATAGACTATGAGAACGTAAATTCATTGAAAAGAATAAAATTATTGGGGTTCTCCTATGAGGAAATCACCTATAAAGGAACTACAATTTTCAGTAAGGGAAGTAATAATAAGTATGATTTACGATTTATTGATAAGGTATTCGGTCGTAAAATGGGTATAAGAAGACCTTTGAGCGTAATAGAGAAAAACAAGCATGTAAAGGGAAGAAGGAAGCAAAATGAATTATCTATGGAGCTGGATATTATTAACTTCAATACAGAGAAATACGAATTGGTTGTCTTTGATTCCAAGCTAATAAGCACCGGTGAATTTTCAAATTCGGTTGAAAATGAAACTGTTAAAGCCACTTACCTTTCCAGTTACAATCCTGAATTCTGGGAAGGATATGATATTATGGAACCCAATAGGGCTATTCGTGAATTTACCGTATCTGCTAAATAAGAGTTCGTTTGGTGAAAGTATTTTAAAACTATTGTCTGGGTAAAAACACTTCCGCCATCATACAACGGGCACTCCCGCCGCCGCAAGTCTCAATGGTATCTAAAGTGCTATGCACAATAGGGTTGTACTTTTCCAAAATACTAATCTGATCCGGCCTTAGGCTGTTATATGCCGAGGTACTCATAATCAGATAACGTTTATCTGAGGCTCCTGCTACCTGTAGCATATTTCCTGCGAAGTGATGCATTTGTTCCTCAGTGATTTCAATGATCTCTTTCCCGTCCTGTTTCAGATGATTTAAAACGTTTTTCCTTTCTTTCTTATCATCTATAGCGTCTAAACAAATTACGGCATAGGTCTCGCCCATGCAGATCATAACATTGGTATGATATATAGGCAATCGTTCTCCATTCACAGATTGATATGCAGTAAAGATTACCGGAGTACATTCAAAGTCTTCACAAAATTCAATTACCAGTTCTTCATGTGCGCGGTCAGAAAGCGCACAATACACTTTTTGATTTACACGGTCCATTAAAATACTTCCTGTTCCCTCCAGAAAAAGTCCTTCTTTTTCAGCAGAAGTATAGTCTATTATATTCTCTATCAGAAAACCATTGGCTTCAAGGATATCAAGAATATCCTCTCTTCGCTCCTCTCTGCGATTTTCGGCAAACATAGGATAAATGACTACCGTACCATCAGAATGAAAAGAGATCCAGTTGTTTGGAAAAATTGAATCTGGTGTATCGGGAACAGGCTTGTCCTCAATCACTATGACCTCTATTCCTTTATTCCTTAATACATCAACAAATGCATCAAACTCCTGCTGTGCCTTCAGGTTAATTGTATTGTTTTGGAGGTCGATGTCTTCCATAAAATAGTTATTCACTGCGGTCTGTTCGTTCATTCGAAATTGTACCGGGCGAATCATCAAAATGGTGTTGGTAATCTGCTTCATTAGTTGCTTAAAAATTCAGGATAAATGTAACCATTTCCCCAATCATTTTACTGCAAATTTTAACCTATAGTATAACAGTACTATATGGCAATAGATATTTATCATTAATCAAATTCTTAAACAGAAGTGTCAAAAATTACAAAGTGGAGTAAGTAAATTTTAATGGGTAACTACAACCCATCAATCCTGGTAAGCTAATTTCAAATTAAAAGAATCAGACAAAGAAAAGTGTTAGTCCCGGACTAAAGGCATTGTACTGCATCTTAATAATCCGCCCTGCTTTGAGACCTCAGCATATGGTATTTCCTCCACAGTAAAACCCTGATCTCTAAGCCAATTATTCAGCCTTGTAAAATTTCTCTCGGAGACAATAACATCAGGACTTATGGAAAACACATTACTAAACATATGATACATTTCATCACCGGTGATTTCAAAGAGATTTTCCTTGCCAAAATGCGAAACCAGCCATTCGTATTCTTCTTCAATCAGGAAGCCATTTTTATGAATGATGGCCTTATCATGACCAATGGGCTGAAAACAACAATCGAGATGAAGGGCATTTTCCTTAGGATTTACAATACACTTGCGGAGTTCAAATGATTTTACTTTCTTATGTGGAAACATCTTCTTGATGTATTCCACACCTTCCCAATTGGTTCTTGCAGTAATATAATCAGGGTAATCATGCCCGGTATAAGTGCCAATAAAAATGTAATCTTTCCATGGCATTACATCGCCCCCTTCTATATGGACTTCTTCTGGTGGATATAAGATGTTTTCGATGGCAATAAATTCAAGAACATGAAGAATGGCCTGAAATTCCTCCTCCCGGTGTGGAAGTATATTGGCTTTGATGAGTTTATTCTCTATAACAAATGCAATATCCCTTGAAAAAATCTGGTTACAATCAGCTATTATCTCAGGCCTGTAAACTTCTACACCATATTTCATGAATACAGCGGCAAATGCCTCCATTTCCTCAATCATATCTTTTTCATGGGGATATGTACCTGCGAGGATATGTTCCAGAGATTTAGGATCATAAGCGTCTTCCGGCTTTGGAATAGAGCCATTACTTTGGGCTGTTCCCAATAAAACAGATCTTAGACGGGATGTCTCATCATAGACGTTTAATTTCAGCATTAGAGTTGTCTATGTAAGGCTATCGTTTGTTAAGTGCCTTAAAAGGTCTTAAATTTTCTCCTATATAAACTTGCCGTGGTCTTCCAATTGGTTCTCCTCTTTGCCTCATTTCCTTCCATTGGGCTATCCATCCGGGAAGTCGGCCTAAGGCAAACATTACGGTGAACATATCTACAGGTATTCCTAAGGCCCTGTAGATTATACCAGAATAGAAATCTACGTTGGGATACAATTTGCGATCTACAAAGTACTGATCTTCCAAAGCCTCGTTCTCAAGACCTTTGGCAATATCCAATATTGGATCATCGATCCCAAGATCTCCCAAAACCTCATCCGCAGCTTTTTTAAGAATCTTGGCCCTTGGGTCGAAATTCTTATACACCCTGTGTCCAAATCCCATCAATCTGAATGGATCGCTTTTATCTTTGGCCTTGGCCATATATTTCTTGGTATCACCTCCATCATTATCAATAGCTTCAAGCATTTCCAGTACGGCTTGATTAGCACCTCCATGTAAAGGGCCCCAAAGTGCAGAAATTCCAGCAGATAGGGAAGCAAATAATCCTGCGTGCGAAGAACCAACTATTCTGACCGTAGAGGTAGAACAATTCTGTTCATGATCTGCATGAAGAATTAATAGTTTATCCAAAGCTTCAATTACTATTTCATTCTTGTGATATTCATGATCAGGCCTTCTAAACATCATTTTATGAATATTTTCCACGTAACCCAATGAACTACTTCCATATTCCAGTGGCAAACCTTTTTTCTTGCGCAAAGTCCAGGCGACCAAAACAGGAAATTTACCTAAAATCCGAACTATTGCATGATACATATCCTCATCTGAAGACACGTTTACAGAACTCGGATTAAAGGCAATCAGAGCATTGGTCAATGACGATAAAACGCCCATGGGATGCGCAGATTTAGGAAATCCATTAAGGATTTTTTTCATTTCCTCATCTACATGGGCCTCAGCTTTTATATCCTTATCAAATTTTATTAATTGTTCTTCAGTTGGCAATTCACCAAAAATTAGCAAGTAGGCAACTTCAAGAAAATCTGCTTTCTCTGCCAATTCTTCAATGGCATATCCACGGTACCTGAGAATACCTTTCTCACCGTCTAAAAAAGTAATAGCACTTTCACAGGAACCGGTATTCTTATAACCCGGATCCAGGGTTATTATACCACTAGATGATCGTAAGGTTTTAATATCAACGGCTAATTCATTTTCAGTGCCTTCAACAACAGGAAATTCATATTTTTCCCCATTAACGTGCAATGTAGCTTTTTCTGACATGTGCTTGATTTTGATTAATAGAACGGTAGTGTAAATTTAAGAAAAAGGAAGGACGTTAACAATTACTGAGGCGAATAAGAAGTGTAAAAATTAAAGAATATAGTTGTTCTAAATAACAGCCACTTTAAAGTTCGAATGACCATTTTCATTTAGATTCAAATAGTACTCCCACACAGATTAATTCTTATTCAAATAATCTTCGAATTCGAGATTTATCATCCAGCTATTTTAATATATTCATTTCAACAAAAAAGCCCTTCTTAGAAAGAAAGGCTTTTATAATTTTAAGGATTATCTCTATTTTACTTTAAATGCCTTTTCCTGCGGATAATAGGCCACATCACCTAGCTCCTCTTCTATGCGAAGTAATTGGTTGTATTTGGCCATACGATCACTTCTTGAAGCAGATCCTGTTTTTATCTGCCCGGTGTTAAGTGCTACTGCTAAATCTGCAATAGTATTATCTTCGGTTTCACCTGATCTGTGCGACATTACGGAAGTATATCCCGCATTTTTAGCCATATTCACAGCGGCAATCGTTTCTGTAAGCGTACCAATCTGGTTAACTTTTATCAGTATTGAATTGGCAATGCCGTTCTTAATTCCCTTTGATAATCTTTCTACATTGGTAACAAATAAATCATCTCCAACTAATTGAACGCTATCACCTATCATATCAGTTAATGTCTTAAATCCATCCCAGTCATTTTCATCCATCCCGTCCTCAATAGATATAATAGGGTATTTTTTACTGAGATCTGCCAAATACGCTGCCTGCTCATCTGAGGTGCGAACGGCGCCCGAATCTCCTTCAAATTTGGTATAATCGTATTTACCATTCTCATAGAATTCTGCTGCAGCACAATCAAGTGCAATCATAACCTCATCACCAAAAGAATATCCGGCATTTTTAACGGCTAGTCCAATAGTCTCTATTGCATCTTCTGTACCATCCAGTGTAGGTGCAAACCCACCTTCATCACCTACTGCAGTGCTCAAGCCCCTGCCATGCAATACTTTTTTAAGATTATGAAATATTTCAGTCCCCATTTGCATAGCATGTGAAAAGCTTTTTGCTTTGATTGGCATAATCATAAATTCCTGGAAGGCTATAGGCGCATCTGAATGCGAGCCACCATTAATTATATTCATCATAGGCACCGGTAAAGTATTCGCACTAACACCACCTACATATCTGTACAGGGACATTCCCAGCTCATTGGCAGCCGCTTTAGCAACTGCTAAAGACACTCCTAAGATTGCATTGGCTCCCAATTTAGATTTATTTGGAGTACCATCAAGTTCTATCATGGTCTGGTCTATTAGGTTTTGCTCAAAAACTAACATCCCAACTATTTTTTTTGCTATAATATTATTTACATTATCCACAGCTTTAGTTACACCCTTGCCCATAAAGGCCTTTCCTCCATCACGTAATTCAACGGCTTCATGTTCACCGGTAGAAGCCCCGGAAGGAACCGCTGCACGTCCTAAAACGCCATTTTCGGTTATAACATCTACTTCTACGGTCGGATTTCCTCTTGAATCCAGGATCTGTCTTGCATGCACATCAATTATGGTACTCATAATGTTAAATTTTAAGGTTGACTTATTTGACAAAGATACAAAAGGCGGATGGACGTAAGGCAATATTGAGCCTCATAAAGACCAGAATATAACAATTCCTTAAACCAACGTATCTTTATTAACAGTGGAAGCTATCATTTCAAAAAATTGATCAAAAAGATAATCTGCATCATGAGGTCCCGGACTGGCTTCAGGGTGATATTGAACTGAAAAAACATTTTTATTTTGTAGCCTTATTCCGGCCACGGTTTTATCGTTTAGATGGACATGAGTAATTTCAATTTCCGGATTAGATTCCGTTTCTTCCCGGCTTATGGCAAACCCATGATTTTGAGAGGTAATTTCACCTTTACCTGTCAAAAGGTTCAATACCGGATGGTTTATCCCTCTATGACCATTATGCATTTTGTATGTAGATATCCCATTAGCCAACGCAATAACCTGGTGACCAAGGCAAATTCCAAATAGTGGTTTATCATTAGCCATAATCTTACGAGCTACCTCAACAGCCTCATGCAAAGGCTCAGGATCTCCGGGCCCGTTGGAAATGAAAAACCCATCAGGTTGCCATTCGTTCATTTCCTCATAGGTAGCATTGTAAGGAAAGACTTTTATATAAGCATCTCTTTTAGCCAGATTACGTAAAATATTATTTTTTATTCCAATGTCCAAGGCGGCTATTTTGTATTGAGCATTCTTGTTTCCAAAAAAATAAGGTTCTGTGGTTGATACTTTCGAAGCAAGTTCTAAGCCTTCCATATTAGGCACTTTTTTTAAGGATTCCCTTAAGGCGTCAATGTCTTCTACTTCAGTAGAGATTACGGCATTCATGGCGCCCTGATCCCTAATATGGCTTACCAGGGCTCTGGTATCTACGTCTGAAATGGCAAACAGATTGCTTACTTCCAAAAATTCCTCCAGACTATGATCTGCTATGGGTCTTGAGTACTCATAGCTGAAATTCTTACATATCAATCCCGCTATTTTTACTGAACCAGATTCCACTTCATCCTTGTTGGTCCCATAATTACCTATATGTGCATTTGTAGTAACCATGAGTTGACCGAAATAAGAAGGATCTGTAAATATTTCCTGATAACCAGTCATCCCGGTATTAAAACAAACTTCTCCATATGCAGTTCCTTCTTTGTTACCTACAGCCTTACCATAGAAAATGGTCCCGTCTTCCAATAATAATAGCGCTTTCTTTTTGGACTGATACTTCATATTTTCAAATAAAATTACGTTTGACAAATAAACATAAAAAAAGGATAGACTTTCAGGTCTATCCTTGATTAAATATTAAAGATTTTATAAACAATTTATGCTTCAGAATCATTTTTCTTTTCTTCGGGATCTTCTGGTTCAGTTGTTTCAGGTTCTGACTCTTCTTTAGTTGCTTCAGGTTCTGAAACTTCTTCTTTAGTTGCCTTTGGTTTTTTGACCTCTTCAACTTCTTGAGTTGCTTCCTCAGTTTCTATCGCCTCTGTCTCCTTAACCTCTTCCGTTACGGCTTCCGCAGCCTCCTCAACTACAGCAGTTTCAGTAGCTTTTTCAACTATGGCCTCATCGGCCTTTTTACCTCTTCTACTTCTTCTTGTAGTTTTCTTTTTAGCAGCTTTGCCAGCATTGTAAATCTCATTGTAGTCAACAAGTTCTATCATTGCCATATCTGCGTTATCTCCAAGCCTATTTCCCAATTTAATAATTCTGGTATAACCTCCGGGCCGTTCACCAACCTTGTCGGAAACACTTCCAAATAATTCAGTAACCGCATACTTATCCCTTAGGTTCTTAAATGCGATACGCCTGTTATGGGTTCCTTTTTCAGTAGTCTGATTATTTTCAGCCTTTGATTTAGTTATTAATGGCTCTATAAACTGCTTTAAGGCTTTAGCCTTTGCCACAGTTGTATTAATTCTTTTATGTTCAATCAACGAACAAGCCATGTTAGCCAACATAGCTTTTCTATGAGCTGACTTTCTTCCTAAATGATTGACTTTTTTACCGTGTCTCATCGTTACTTATATAAATGCTTAATAAAAACAGGAAAAGTCCTGTCTTTATTGATAAATTAATCCTTATCTAATTTGTACTTTGAAAGATCCATCCCAAAATTAAGGCCTTTGTTTATAACCAGCTCTTCTAATTCTGTCAATGATTTTTTACCAAAGTTCCTGAATTTCATTAAATCGTTCTTATTGAACGAAACCAAATCGCCTAATGTATCTACTTCCGCAGCTTTTAAACAATTTAATGCTCTAACAGAAAGATCCATATCAACCAGTTTAGTTTTTAAAAGTTGGCGCATATGCAGAGATTCTTCATCGTAGGTCTCTGTTTGCGCTATTTCATCAGCTTCAAGAGTAATACGTTCATCAGAAAACAACATGAAATGGTGTATCAATACTTTAGCCGCTTCTGTCAATGCCTCTTTTGGATGAATAGAACCATCGGTAACGATCTCAAATACCAATTTCTCATAATCCGTTTTTTGCTCAACACGGAAGTTTTCAATGCTATATTTTACATTTTTTACCGGGGTAAAAATTGAATCGATAGCTATACTTCCCAAAGGTGCATTAGACTTTTTATTTTCTTCTGCTGGTACATAACCACGACCTTTTTCAATGATTATCTCCATATTTATGCTCACCTTCGGCTCCATGTTGCAAATAACAAGGTCGGGGTTTAGCACCTGATAACCTGAGATGAATTTTTGAAAATCTCCAGCAGTAAGCTGATCCTTACCACTTACAGATATGGAAACGGTTTCTTCATTAACATCTTCAATTTGTCTTTTAAATCGAACTTGTTTAAGGTTGAGGATGATTTCGGTAACATCTTCCACAACACCTTCAATAACCGAAAATTCATGCTCCACTTTATCAATTCTTACGGATGTAATTGCAAAACCTTCCAAAGAAGAAAGCAATACCCTTCGCAAGGCGTTCCCAACAGTCAAACCATAACCAGGTTCCAAAGGGCGAAATTCAAATTTGCCTTCGAAATCTGAGGAATCTATCATTATAACTTTATCGGGCTTCTGAAAATTTAATAATGCCATAGTCGGATTTGTGTTGTTTTTATTTAGAGTATAACTCCACGATTAATTGTTCTTTAATATTCTCCGGAATCTGAATTCTTTCTGGAATGGAAACAAAATTTCCTTCCATTTTATCATCGTTCCATGTCATCCATTCATACACACTGCTATTTGCACTAAGTGCATCTTGTATGGCCTGAAGCGATTTTGATTTTTCCCGCACCCCTATAACATCACCGGCTTTTAAGGCATAAGAAGGAATATCTACCAATTCACCATTAACAGTAATATGTCTATGAGAAACCAGCTGTCTTGCGCCTCTTCTGGAATTTGCAATTCCCATCCTGTAAACTACATTATCAAGACGTGCTTCACAAAATTGGAGAAGTACTTCACCGGTTACACCTTTACTCCTGTTAGCTTTGGCAAAAAGGTTTCTGAATTGTTTCTCCAATATGCCATAGGTATATTTTGCTTTCTGCTTTTCCATCAACTGGACAGCATACTCAGATTTTTTACCTCGACGTCTGTTATTACCGTGTTGTCCCGGGGGATAATTTTTTTTCTCGAAAGCTTTGTCGTCTCCGAAAATTGCTTCGCCGAATTTACGTGCGATCTTTGATTTAGGTCCTGTATATCTTGCCATCTTCTTTTAAAATTAAACTCTTCTTCTTTTGGGTGGTCGGCAACCGTTATGTGGTAATGGTGTTACATCCACAATCTCAGTAACTTCAATACCTGCATTGTGAATTGAACGAATTGCAGATTCTCTTCCGTTACCCGGTCCTTTTACATAAACTTTCACCTTTCTCAATCCCGCTTCATGAGCCACTTTACAACATTCTTCAGCTGCTACCTGAGCGGCATAAGGAGTATTCTTTTTAGAACCTCTAAATCCCATCTTACCAGCAGAAGACCATGAAATAACATCGCCTTTTTTGTTGGTCAAAGAAATTATTATGTTATTAAAGGATGCCGTTACATGGGCTTCACCAGTCGATTCAACGATTACCTTGCGCTTTTTAGCTCCTTTGGTACTTGTCTTTGCCATATTATGCTAATTATTTAGTTGCTTTTTTCTTATTTGCAACCGTTTTTCTTTTTCCTTTCCTTGTCCTGGAATTATTCTTGGTCCTTTGTCCTCTTAGTGGAAGTCCGGATCTGTGACGGATTCCTCTGTAACAGCCAATATCCATCAGACGCTTAATATTCAACTGATTTTCAGAACGAAGTTCCCCTTCAATCTTATAGGACGAAACAGCATCACGAATATGACCAATTTCCTCATCGTTCCAGTCTGATACTTTGCTATCCAGATTTACCTGGGCTTTCTCTAATATCTCTTGTGCTCTGCTTTTACCGATACCAAAAATATAGGTAAGTGCTATGACACCTCTTTTTTGTTTTGGTATATCTACACCTGCAATTCTTGCCATAATTATCCTTGTCTTTGTTTGAATCTAGGATTCTTTTTATTAATTACGTACAATGTGCCTTTTCTGCGTACTATTTTGCATTCGGCACTTCTTTTCTTTATGGATGCTCTAACTTTCATTTCGTCTTTGTTAGTATCTATATGTAATTCTAGCCTTTGTTAAATCGTATGGGCTCATTTCCAGTTTTACTTTATCTCCGGGCAACAATTTTATATAATGCATACGCATCTTCCCGGAAATATGAGCTGTAACTACATGTCCGTTTTCAAGTTCCACACGAAACATTGCATTGGACAAAGCCTCTATAATGCTACCGTCTTGTTCTATGGGTGCTTGTTTGGCCATAACTTATGCTACTTTTCGGTTTTTACCTGATTTCATTAATCCGTCATAATGCCTGTTCAACAAGTAAGAGTTAACCTGTTGTACTGTATCAATGGCTACCCCTACCATAATCAAAAGTGATGTCCCTCCGTAAAATAAGGCCCATCCTGCCTGAATATCCATTAATTTAACCACTACGGCAGGTAATACTGCTAATAGGGCAAGGAAAACGGATCCCGGCAAGGTGATTAATGACATTATTTTATCAAGAAAATCTCCTGTTTCTTTACCTGGTCTGATGCCTGGTATAAAACCACCACTGCGTTTTAAATCATCGGCCATTTTATTCGTAGGAACTGTAATAGCCGTATAGAAATATGTAAATATTATAATCAGCAATGCAAATAAAATATTATAGGCCAATCCAAAAATATCCTGAAACTGTACCTCCATCCATTGGCCAACTGCTGTATTATTAAAAGTTCTTCCCAATAAACCTGGCGCAAACATAATGGCTTGTGCGAAAATTATAGGCATTACACCGGAAGCGTTCAATTTCAAAGGAATGTATTGTCTTGAACCCGCAATGTTTTTTTCATACCCTCCGGAGGCCGTCCTTCTTGCATATTGAACCGGTATTCTCCTCGTTGCCATAACCAATAGAACACTGGCCAGAATAACAAGAAACCAAAGAATAACTTCTATAAGCATAAACATCAGTCCGCCTGTATTATTCGCCGTTCTGGAAATAAACTCCTGAACAAAAGATTGTGGCATATTCGCTATAATACCAATCATAATAAGGAGGGAAATACCATTACCAATTCCTTTATCTGTAATCTTTTCTCCTAACCACATGGCAAAGACACAACCTGTTACCAAAATGATTACTGAGGGTACTATAAAACCTAAGCCTTTACCTAACAGGAATGCACTATCCGGAACACCCAGAGCACCAAGGCTATAGAGGTAGGCCGGAGCCTGCACAATACAGATACCAATGGTTAGCCATCTGGTTATCTGGTTTTTTGTTTTTCTTCCACTTTCACCTTCCTTATCTAGTTTTTGAAGATAAGGCACCGCGATTCCCATTAATTGAACCACAATAGATGCCGAGATATAGGGCATAATTCCAAGAGCAAATACAGAAGCATTGGCAAATGCACCACCGGTAAAGGCGTTTAATAAACCTAATATACCTGATTCTGTACTAGAAGATAATTCTGCTAATTGAGTAGTATCAATACCGGGAAGAACAACCTGAGCACCAAAGCGATACACCAACAGCAAACCCAGGGTTACAATAATTCTGCCCCTTAGTTCATCAATTTTCCAGATATTTGATATAACCTCAAAAAATTTCTTCATAATCTTCTTTACTTATAAATTTATTGCCTCACCACCAGCAGCTTCAATAGCAGCTTTTGCAGTTGCAGTAAATTTATGTACGGTTATTTTAAGAGACGCCTTTAATTCACCGCCGCCTAATATCTTAACCAAATCGTTTTTATGTGCCATTCCGTTATCCACAAGATCTTTAACAGTGACTGTTTTTTTAACCAATCCTTTATCTGCAAGCTCCTGAAGTTTATTCAGATTAATACCCTGATATTCTTTTCTGTTAATATTGGTAAAACCAAATTTGGGTACTCGTCTCTGTAAAGGCATTTGACCTCCTTCAAAACCGATCTTCCTGGAATACCCGGATCTTGATTTAGCACCTTTATGCCCTCTTGTTGCTGTACCGCCTTTACCAGAACCCTGGCCTCGGCCTATGGTTTTCCCGGCTTTATGAACAGATCCTTTGGCTGGTTTTAAATTCCCTAAATTCATTACAAATATTTTTTATGCTTCTTCCGTAGAAACTAAGTGTTTAACCTTATTGATCATCCCTATAATAGTGGGAGTGTTATCATGCTCCACAACGTGACCAATCTTACGCAATCCAAGTGCCTCCAGTGTTCTTTTCTGATTTTGTGGCCTTTTAATGCTACTTCTTACCTGTTTAACTCTAATCTTTGCCATACTCTTGCTACTTATCCTTTAAAGACTTTTTCTAACGAAACACCTCTTTGTTTTGCTACAGTCCTGGCATCCCTTAATTGTAGTAAAGCATCAAATGTTGCCTTTACCACATTATGTGGGTTAGAAGATCCCTGAGACTTGGACAAAACGTCCTGTACTCCAACTGATTCCAATACGGCTCTAACCGCACCTCCGGCAATTACTCCTGTACCATGGGAAGCAGGCTGCACATATACACGTGCTCCTCCATACTTTCCTTTTTGCTCATGTGGCAAAGTGCCTTTGCTCAGTGGTATTCTAATTAAATTCTTTTTAGCATCCTCAATAGCTTTAGCTATCGCTGTAGCTACTTCTTTAGACTTCCCCAGACCATGACCTACTACACCATTCTCATCACCTACAACCACGATCGCAGAAAAACCAAAAGCTCTACCACCTTTAGTTACTTTAGTAACTCTTTGAACACCAACCAGTCTGTCTTTGAGTTCAAGACCTCCCGGTTTAACAGTTTCTACATTTTTGTACTTCCCGAACATATTTCCTATTAAAATTTTAGACCGACCTCTCTGGCACCTTCGGCCAATGATTTTACTCTACCATGATACAAATTACCACCACGATCAAAAGCAACTGCTTCTATACCGGCTTTCTTTGCTTTTTCGGCTACTGCCTTTCCAACAAGGTTAGCAATCTCTGTCTTTGTACCTTTTGCCTTACTTAGTTCTTTATCCCTAGAAGACGCGGCAACTAAAGTGGTCCCATTATTATCGTCTATTATTTGAGCATAAATCTCTTTATTGCTTCTAAAAACGGACAATCTAGGCCTCTCTGTTGTACCAAAGGATACTTTTCTTATCCTTTTTCTAATACGCTCTCTTCTTTCAGTTTTTGATAATCCCATAATTCAATTCTTAAGCGGATTTACCTGCTTTTCTTCTTAATTGTTCTCCAACAAATTTTATCCCTTTTCCTTTGTAAGGTTCCGGTTTGCGGAATGATCTTATTTTGGCGGCAATTTGGCCTACCAATTGTTTGTCATGTGATGTAAGCTTTATAACCGGGTTCTTTCCCTTTTCAGAAATAGTCTCAACTTTAACTTCAGGAGCTAAATCCATAACAATATTATGAGAGAAACCCAAAGCCAAATCTAATTTTTGACCTTGATTACCTGCACGGAAACCAACACCAACCAATTCAAGCTCTTTAGTCCATCCATTGGTCACTCCCAAAATCATATTGGAAATCAAGGATCTATAGAGGCCGTGTTTGGCTTTATGATCTTTAGAATCAGAAGGTCTTGTAACCAAAATCTGACCCTCTTCTGCTTTTATGGAAACCCCTGAATACTCCTGAGTTAATTCACCCAATTTCCCTTTTACAGCAATAAGATTATCCTGCAGTTCAACTGTGACTCCTTCCGGAATTTCTATTGGATTGTTACCTATTCTAGACATTTTCCTATCTCTTTATTTCTTAATAAACGTAGCATAAAACTTCTCCGCCAACATTGTCTCGCTGAGCTTGTTTACTTGTCATAACTCCATGTGAAGTAGACACAATAGCAACTCCCAAGCCATTCAGTACTCTGGGCATATCTCCGGAACTGGCATATTTTCTAAGACCCGGCGTACTTATACGCTGAATCTTTCTGATCACCGGTTCTTTGGTCAGCCTATCATATTTTAAGGCAATTTTAATGATTCCCTGAATCTCATTCTCCTCGAATTTATAACTCAAAATATATCCTTGATCGAATAATATCTTAGTTACTTCTTTTTTCAAATTAGAAGCAGGAATTTCAACTACCCTATGACCCGCACTACTCGCGTTTCTAATTCTTGTTAAATAATCTGCTATTGGATCTGTAAACATCTTCTTAACTTTTATATTGGGTTACCAACTTGCTTTTTTAACACCGGGAATCAATCCTTTATTAGCCATTTCTCTAAACATTACCCGAGAAATACCAAAAGTTCTCATATAGCCTTTAGGCCTACCTGTTAATTTACATCTATTGTGCATACGAATAGGAGAAGCATTTCTAGGCAGTTTTTGCAAAGCCTCATAGTCGCCGGCTTCTTTTAAAGCCTTTCTCTTCTCAGCATATTTTGCTACAGCCTTCGCCCTTTTTCTTTCACGAGCTTTCATTGATTCTTTAGCCATACTAATTCTTTTTAAAAGGTAATCCCAATTCGGTTAACAATGATTTTGCTTCTTTATCTGTATCAGCACTGGTTACAAAGGTGATATCCATTCCATTAATCCTATTAATCTTATCAATATTAATTTCCGGAAATATGATCTGCTCTGTTACACCCAGGTTGTAATTTCCTCTTCCATCAAAACCTGTAGCTCTAATTCCCTGGAAATCTCTTACCCTTGGCAAGGCAGAAGTCACTAATCTATCTAAAAATTCATACATCTGCTCACCTCTAAGAGTAACTTTAGCCCCTATAGGCATACCCTTTCTGAGTTTAAAAGCTGCAACATCCTTTTTTGATATTGTTGATATCGCCTTTTGCCCTGTGATTAGGGTTAACTCATCTAAAGCATGGTCCACCAATTTTTTATCGGCTACTGCTGCACCAACACCCCTGCTAACAACTATCTTTTGCAGCTTGGGTACTTGCATTACATTTTTGTAACCAAATTCTTCTTTGAGAGCTGAAACAATTCGCTCTCCATATTCTTGCTTTAATCTCGGAACGTAAGCCATAACTAAATTACTTCGTTAGATTTTTTAGAAAACCGTACTTTCTTCCCATCTCTTACCTCATAGCCCACTCTTGTTGTTTCACCAGATTTGGAATCAATAAGTGACAAGTTTGATAAATGTATAGGAGCTTCTTTTTTGACAATTCCTCCCTGAGGATTTTGTGCACTTGGTTTTTCGTGTTTAGACACCATATTGGCACCTTCTACGATCGCCTTATTTTTTTCACGGTCCACAAGAGTAACCTTGCCTTCGGTTCCTTTATGGTCACCTGCAATTATCCTTACTTTATCTCCCGTTTTTATTCTTAATTTCATCTTACAATATTTTAAAGCACCTCAGGAGCTAATGAAACAATTTTCATGAATTGTTTATCACGCAACTCCCTGGCAACAGGTCCGAAAACGCGAGTTCCTCTCATTTCACCTGTAGGATTTAACAAAACACAGGCGTTATCATCAAAACGAATATAAGAACCATCCGGTCTTCTTACTTCTTTTTTTGTTCTTACAACAACTGCCGTTGAAACGGCTCCTTTCTTAATACCTCCGTTTGGAGTGGCCTCTTTAACAGTGACTACAATTTTGTCCCCAACCGATGCATATCTCCTCTTTGTACCACCCAGCACTCGTATGGTTAATACCTCTTTGGCACCCGTATTGTCTGCTACTTTTAATCTTGACTCTTGCTGTAACATAATTATTTAGCTCTTTCTAGGACTTCAACCAGTCTCCAGCATTTGGTTCTACTCAATGGACGTGTCTCCATTATCTTAACAGTATCCCCAATATTGCAGTCATTGGTCTCATCATGTGCAACATACTTTTTTGTCCGCAGTACGAACTTACCATACATAGGATGCTTAACGCGCTTTACTTCGGCAACTACAATAGATTTCTCCATTTTGTTACTAGTTACAACGCCTACTCTTTCCTTTCTTAAATTTCTTTTTTCCATAAAGCAGAACCAATTATTGGTTATCCCTTTTTGTTAATTCAGTAGCCAATTGCGCCACATTTCTTCTTACCTTCCTGATTTGAAGGGGGTTTTCCAGTGGAGTGACAGAATGCGCAATTTTAAGATCTGCATGCTGCTTCTTAAATTGTGCCATTTTTTCCTTCAATTCTTCTACCGATAATTCTTTTATTTCTGATTGTTTCATCATCCTAATTATAAAAATTATTCCGCTTCGTAGTTCCTAGCCACTATAAATTTTGTCTTTACTGGTAATTTTTGCGCTGCAAGCCTTAAAGCTTCCTTTGCCACGTCCATAGGTACGCCTGCAACCTCGAACATTATTCTTCCGGGCTTAACTACTGCTACAAAATATTCCGGAGCTCCTTTTCCTTTACCCATACGAACCTCTAAAGGTTTTTTGGTAATAGGCTTGTCCGGGAAAATTTTAATCCATAATTGCCCTTGCCTTTTCATATACCTGGTCGCAGCAATACGAGCCGCCTCAATCTGGCGTGAAGTAAGAAAGCAGGAATCCAAAGATTTAATCCCGAACATTCCATTTGAAAGTTGATTCCCTCTACCGGAATTCCCTTTCATACGGCCTTTCTGCGCTTTGCGAAACTTCGTTCTTTTTGGCTGTAACATAATCTCTAACTTCTTCTTTAATTATTACTTTCTGCGACGTTGCTTTTTGCCTCCATCATGTTGCTTTCCTTTGGACTGTCCTTTCGACATTCCAATTAGCGGAGAAAGCTCTCTTTTACCATAAACCTCACCTTTCATTATCCATACTTTAATTCCTAATCTTCCATAGGTAGTATGTGCTTCATGAAGAGCATAATCTATATCAGCCCTAAAAGTGGATAAAGGTATTCTACCGTCTTTATAAGATTCTGACCTGGCCATTTCTGCTCCGTTCAACCTTCCTGAAATCTGTATTTTTATCCCTTCAGCATTCATTCTCATTGCCGCGGCAATAGCCATCTTAATTGCTCTTCTAAAGGAAATTCTATTTTCAATTTGCCGGGCTACACTGGCTGCTACGAGATTTGCATCAACTTCTGGCCTTTTTATCTCGTAAATATTTATTTGTACTTCCTTATCTGTAATTTTTTTAAGCTCTTCTTTCAATTTGTCCACTTCCTGACCACCTTTCCCGATAATTATACCTGGCCTGGCCGTGGTTATGGTAACTGTAATAAGCTTTAACGTTCTTTCAATAATTACCCTTGATACACTAGCTTTCGCCAAACGTGTATGAATATATTTTCTGATCTTATCATCTTCCGCTAGTTTATCGCCATAATCGTTTCCACCATACCAGTTAGATTCCCAACCTCTGATTATTCCTAGACGATTTCCGATTGGATTTGTTTTTTGTCCCATACTAAAATTTCTAGCTTTGTGTATTATTGTTAGATCCCAATACCAAGGTAACATGGTTGGAACGTTTTCTTATTCTATGAGCCCTACCCTGAGGTGCCGGCCTTAATCTTTTTAGCATTCGTCCACTGTCTACTGTTATTTCTTTTACAAACAGCTCAACTTCTTCAATATCTACCTCTTCATTTTTCGCCTGCCAGTTTGCGATTGCTGAAAGCAATAACTTTTCCAACCTACGGGAGGCTTCTTTAGGACTGAATCTAAGAATAGCAAGGGCCTTTTCTACTTCTGCTCCACGAACCAAATCTGCGACTAATCGCATTTTTCTTGGTGATGTAGGACAGTTATTTAATTTAGCAAATGCTATTTTTTGTTTTTCAGCCTTTAGTCTTTCGGCCATTTGTTTTTTTCGAACTCCCATAGCTTACTTACTTTTTACCTTTATTTTTTGCCCCGGCATGACCTCGGAAAGATCTTGTTGGAGAGAATTCGCCCAGTTTGTGTCCTACCATATTCTCGGTAACATATACGGGGACAAATTGTCTTCCGTTGTGAACCGCAATGGTCTGACCTACAAAGTCCGGACTAATTGTCGATGCTCTGGACCAGGTCTTTATTACCGACTTCTTACCTGAACCTATATTCAGCTGGACTTTTTTATCCAAACTATGATGAATGTATGGTCCTTTTTTTAGTGAACGTGCCATTTCTTTCTACTTTTTATTTCTTTCTACGTTCTAATATATACCTATTTGTATCCTTGGTCCTGGACCTAGTCCTGAATCCTTTTGCAGGAATTCCGTTTTTAGATCTTGGATGTCCACCAGAGGCTCTACCTTCACCACCACCCATTGGATGATCTACAGGATTCATAGCCACCGGTCTCGTTCTTGGTCTTCTACCCAACCATCTGCTTCTCCCGGCTTTACCAGAAACAATCAATTGTTGGTCTGAATTTGAGACGGCACCAATAGTACCCAAACAATTTGCCAGCACCAATCTTGTCTCACCAGAAGGCAATTTTACTGTTGCATACTTTCCTTCTCTTGCCATTAATTGAGCAAAAGTTCCAGCACTTCTTGCCATTATCGCACCCTGACCGGGACGTAATTCAATGCAAGAAATAATAGTTCCCAAAGGAATTTTATTTAAGGGAAGAGCATTACCTATCTCAGGAGCTGCATTTCCTCCAGAAGATATTTTTTGTCCTACCTGCAAGCCATTTGGAGCAATAATATATCGCTTTTCACCATCTGTGTATTCCACCAAGGCGATAAAAGCCGTTCTATTTGGATCATACTGGATAGACTTTACTACTGCAGCAACGTCCTGCTTTTCCCGTTTGAAATCAATAATTCGATACCTTCTTTTATGCCCACCACCTCTATGGCGTATGGTCATTTTTCCCTGACTGTTTCTACCTCCAGACTTTTTTAACGGAGCAAGCAAGCTTTTCTCCGGCTTATCAGCAGTAATGGCGTCAAACCCGTTTACTACTTTAAAACGCTGTCCTGGAGTGATCGGTTTTA
>NZ_CAMYOM010000022.1 GCF_947260015.1 uncultured Eudoraea sp.
AACCATTTTGGCTCCAAGTGCTTCATGGGTCATAGTTAGGGCTGTATTCTTCATATTTCGTCAATTTTAGCTGCGCAAATTTATAGAAAATTAATAACTAGGCTAGAGTGGTTTTTCATTGTTTTATATAAAATACTGTTAATATAAAGATTCGGGGCTAAAGGGTCTTGTTTTACGACTTTTCAGGCTAAGAAACCAAATAAATTATTTAATTTAAAGCCTTTAAAATTGCATCAAATGAAAATGACAACCTTCTTTCTTCTTTGTTTTTCTTTAATAGTGCTATCTGCACAAGATAAGCCTACTGATTATTTGTCGGCTGATTTTCACAAAGAGAGAAGGGCTAAGGCGCGTAGTTTGATGCCACCCAACAGCGTGGCTGTATTTTTCTCTAATGCAGAAAGGAACAGGTCTAATGACGTGGATTATATCTATCATCAAGATCCGGATTTTTATTATTTAACCGGGTATAAAGAACCCAATGCTGTACTGGTTCTTTTTTCGGAAGACCACAAAACAGCTGAAGGAAAAGTCTATAATGAAATTATTTATGTCCAGGAAAAAAATCGAAGGGCGGAGCAATGGAACGGGAAACGCTTAGGGGTGGAAGGTACAAAGGAACAATTGGGGTTTGAAATGGTCTTTAATGGAAGTGAATTTCAAAAATCCAATATTGATTTTGAGGGTTTTGACAAAATTTTATTCTTTGATTTCAAGAATGATTACAGGGATACCAGGAATAATGCCGATTTATTTGATTTGATTAAAACATTTAAAATTAAAATAGATTATCCTTCGGATTATAACGCAACCAGGCAGCAGATCTATAGTATGATTACTTCCACAGAAATTGAAAATAGTGCCAATGTAGCTCAAACATTGGGGAGGTACCTGAATTATTATGAAGATTTAAAATCTGATAATTTATTAGCGGGATATGTTGATGCAAAAGACAATGACAAACGTAAAGAGATACAGGACAAGGTTTCGCTGGAAATGAAATCCAATAATTTAAATTCCTTTCTTTTGGCTGAAATTATGAATAGCCTTAGGGAAACCAAGACTGCTGAGGAAATGGTTTTATTAAAAAAGGCAGTTGAAATATCTGCAGTTGGCCAATTGGAAGTGATGAAGGCAATGCGTCCTAATATGAGTGAAACAGAAATACAGGGGATTCATGAATACGTCTACAAAAAGTATGGGGCCGAATATGAGGGCTACCCTTCCATTGTTGGAGGAGGCAATAACGGTTGTATTCTGCATTACATTGAAAATAACAAACAGAAAGTGGGTAATGAGCTTGTGTTAATGGACCTCGGTGCAGAATATCATGGATATACGGCAGATGTTACCCGAACAATTCCCGCCAATGGGAAATTCACAAAAGAACAGAAATTAATTTATGATATCGTCTACAATGCTCAAGAGGCTGGAATAAAGGCTAGTGTCGTTGGAGCACCCTTTCAGGCGCCAAATGAGGCCGCTTCAGAAGTGGTGGCTGAAGGTTTGGTTGAACTGGGTCTCATTTCATCTCCAAGCGAGATCAAGACCTATTTTCCCCATGGGACTTCACATTATTTAGGATTGGATGTGCATGATAAAGGTACTTATGGTCCATTCCAAGAAAATACTGTTATAACGGTTGAACCCGGAATATATATTCCTGAAGGCAGTAATTGTGATAAAAAATGGTGGGGAATAGCCGTACGGATCGAGGATGATATTCTGATCACCAAAAATGGACCAATAAATCTTTCAGGTATGGCACCGCGTACTACACAGGATATAGAAAAGACCATGGCAATGCCAAGTGTATTGGATAGTTTTACTTTACCCGGGTTGGATTGAGTAATATTTTATTGATGTTTTTGCTAGTAGCGAATAGTATGTTATGCTTGTAGTCAAATTCTCAGCCCCTACCACATGAAAGAAAATAATATTACAAAAAAGAATTTTTTAGGTAGCCAAAAGATATTTCTTCAGTTCTTCATAAGTTGAAATCTGAATTTTATTTTTCTTTTTGGTCATCATTTTGGCAATCTTTTCAGGAAGATCAATTTTTTTCCCGATGGTTTCTTCCACGACATCCAAAAATTTTACGGGATGTGCTGTCTCCAGGAAAACACCATAAATATCGGAATTGGTTTTTTGATACTTCTTTAAACCCAAATAGCCTACTGCTCCATGCGGGTCAGCCACATATGAGTAATCATTGTATATTTTCAATAAGGCCTCCCTTGTCTCCTTATCAGTAAAGGAGTAGGAGGAAATATTTTTGGATAAGTTTTCAAAATCATTCTCGAATAAATGACGGATCCTGATAAAATTACTTGGATCTCCTACATCCATTGCATTAGATATGGTAGCTTTGGAAATTTTAGGAGAATACTCTTGCGTGAGCATATATTGTGGTACCGTATCATTTACATTTGTTGAAGCAATAAAATGTGCAACCGGCAAGCCTAGTTTTTGTGCAATCATTCCGGCACAGATATTCCCAAAATTGCCACTTGGAACAGAGAAAACAATAGACCGACCCTTATTTTTAAGTTTTTTATACGTAAACAAAAAATAGAACATTTGGGGTAGCCATCTGGCCACATTTATTGAATTGGCAGAAGTTAATTGCATTTCTGATTTCAATTCCGAATCTAAAAAGGCAGTTTTTACCATATTCTGGCAATCATCAAAGTTCCCATTAACCTCAAGGGCGGTTATATTCTGCCCCAAAGTGGTTAATTGCCGTTCCTGGATATCACTGACTTTACCACCTGGATATAAAATAACCACCTTAACGCCTTTAACACCTAAAAAACCGTTAGCTACTGCGCCACCCGTATCTCCGGAAGTGGCTACAAGAACAGTTACTTCACTACTGTGATCCTCTGAGAAATATTCAAGGCAATGTGCCATAAATCTGGCTCCTACATCCTTGAATGCCATGGTGGGCCCATGAAAAAGTTCTAAAGTTGCTACATTATTTTCCAATTCAATTACCGGAAAAGGAAAATCAAGCACGCTATTGATGATCTCTTTTAGTTTATTTTCCGGAATGCTTTCACTTACAAATTGTTCTATTGCCTTAAAAGCGATTTCATGATCTGTCAGATCTTCAATATTTTCAAAAAAAGAAGCAGATAGCGGTTTTATTTCCCGTGGAAAATATAATCCCTTATCGGGAGCTATTCCCTTAATTACAGCTTCTTTAAAGGAAACATCCGCAGCTTCTTTATTTAGACTAAAAAATTTCATTTGCCGGTTTTATGGAAGTAAAAGTCAAAATTATAATTTATGCATTCCTCTGGTATTTATTTTAGAGACATATACATCATAGTCCACACCAATATTTATATATACATCTCTCATAGCATTCGCCACATTTTCTGCAGTTTCCTTACCTTTACTCAAAGCGAAAATGGAAGGACCGGAACCCGAAATACCACTGCCAAGAGCCCCCGCTTTAATGGTTGCTGATTTTACTTCACTGAAACCGGGTATTAACATCGAGCGGATTGGTTCTACGATATGGTCTACTAAAGACCTGCCAATTAGTTCATAATCTTCAAGGAAAAGTCCGGATATAAGCCCGCCAACATTCCCCCATTGTTTTATCCCGTCTTTTAAAGAAATTGAGGTCTTGAGTATTTTCCTTGAATCTGATGTCTTTACTTCAATCTGTGGATGGATAACCGTAGCATACAGATCAGGAGGAGTGTTTATTTTAATAATATCCAGAGGTTCATAACTGCGCACAAGGGTAAATCCACCAAATAATGCGGGTGCTACATTATCCGCATGCGCTACGCCGCTGGCTAATGCCTCGCCTTGCATAGCAAATTTTACCAGCTCAATTGGTGAAAATGGTTTCTCAAGAAGTTCATTCATAGCCCATACAGCTCCTGCCGCACTTGCCGCACTACTTCCAATACCACTTCCGGCCTTTATCTTTTTATGTATTTCTATCTCAAATCCACCAGAATATTCACTTTCTTCCAATAAGGCTAATCCGGCAACACCGGCTACGTTATTCATAGTTTCTAAGGGGAGCGACTCACCAGTTATTTTAGAAATTTTAATACCCGGTTGTTTTGTCTTATGTACTATCATTTCATCCCCGATTGCATCTAATGCTAAACCAAGGACGTCAAATCCACACGAGATATTAGCTATTGTAGCCGGACAAAAGACTTTAATACTATTCATTTGATTAAAAATTTCCTATTCTAATAATATCTGCAAAAATTCCGGATGCAGTAACCTCGGCCCCGGCCCCGGCTCCTTTTATGATCATTGGCTGGTTGGGGTATCTTTCTGTATAAAAAAGAACAATATTGTCGCTTCCTTCCAAATTATAAAAGTCATGACCTTTGGGAATCAGTTCTAAGCCAACACTTGCTTTACCATTCTCAAATTCCGCAACATATTTAAGCTTACTTTCAGAAGATACTGCATTTTCATATAATTGCTGAAACGACTTCTCGTGGGCAGTTAGTGAAGCGTAAAATTCATCATTGTTGATTGTAGCCAGACTTTCTTCCGGTAAAAATGAGTTGTTCTTTATGTCTTCAATGTCAAGTACATAACCACTTTCTCTTGCCAATATTAAAATCTTACGCATAACATCAACACCACTGAGATCTATTTTAGGGTCCGGTTCGGTATAACCTTCTTCCTGTGCCCTTTTTACAACATCATGAAAGGTGGTCTTGTCATTAAAATTATTAAAGACAAAGTTAAGGCTGCCGGAAAGTACGGCTTGTATTTTATTAATTTTATCTCCCGAAGCTATCAAATGTTTTAAAGTATCTATTATCGGTAATCCTGCTCCCACATTCGTTTCAAACAGAAAAGGTGCATTGTATTCCCTTGAAAGTTCTTTCAGGTCATTATATTTTTCGTAGTTGGAAGAACATGCAATTTTATTACAGGTAACTATTGAAATACTCTGCTTTAAATAATCGGCATAAGAATTAGCTATAGTTTCACTAGCTGTATTATCAACAAAAATACTATTGCGATGGTTATTCTCCAGAATGGTATTAAAAAACACTTTTCTATCGGCTTTTTTGCCTTTTGCTAAAAGCTCATCCCAATTTTCCAATGGAATACCATCTTCATCAAAGATCATAGTCCTGGAATTAGATAATCCAATTACCCTTGGATTTAATTTTAGGATTTCTTTGAGGTATTTTTTCTGGTTTTGGATTTGTTTGATAAATCTGGAGCCCACATTTCCAACACCCATTACATAGATGTTCAATTGCTTAATATTTTCCTCGAAAAACTCTTCGTGTAAAGTATTAAGGGCTTTTTTTACATCATCTTTTTTTATGACTGCGGAAATATTCCTTTCTGAAGCCCCTTGTGCTATGGCTCTGATATTTACATTGTTTTTACCTAAAGCACTAAACATTTTACCGCTTAACCCTTGATGGCTTTTCATGTTATCTCCTACCAAAGCAATTATGGCGAGCTCACTTTCCACCAAAACCGGTTTTATTTTATGTGAGCTTATTTCATATTCAAAAGCTTTATTTACGAGTGATTCGGCAATAGCTGCATCTGCATCCGATATGCCAACACAAATTGAATGTTCTGAGGATGCCTGGGTAATAAGTACAACACTAATACCCGCCTGGGAAAGGACTTCAAAAAATCGTTTTGAGATACCGGGAATTCCTATCATTCCAGGTCCTTCCAGAGATAACAGTGTAATTTGTCCAACATTACTGATACCCCTAACAGATTTACCCGGGACATTTTCACTTTTGGCTATTAAGGTACCAGCCTCTTCAGGAGCAAAAGTATTTTTAATAAGAATGGGTATGTTTTTGGAAAGTACAGGATGTATTGTAGGTGGATACAGTACTTTGGCTCCAAAATGGGATAATTCCATAGCCTCTTCATAAGAGATTAGCGGAATTGCTTTGGCCTGTTTAACGATCCTTGGATTAGCCGTGTACATTCCACTAACATCGGTCCATATCTGTAATTCTTCTGCATCTATTGCCCCGGCCACTACAGCCGCAGAATAATCAGAACCGCCTCTGCCTAAGGTAGTGGGATTACCTTTGGCTGATGAAGAAATAAATCCGGGAATGACAGTTATTTTGTTTTTTGTATTTGAAAAATAAGCTTTGCATTTTTTATTAGTATTTTCAAAATCCACTACAGCCTTTCCATAGGTGTCGTCAGTTTGGATGAGCTCTCTGCTATCCTTAAAAGTCGCATTCATGCCTTCTGAGATAAAGAATTCACTAATAATGTAGGACGATAAAAGTTCACCGAAACTCACAATCTTGTCCGATAACTGAGGGGTCTTTTCTGCAATTAGGAATGCTCCCTCTGCCAGCGTTTCCAGTGTGTTCAGTTCACTTTTTACCTTACTCAAAATAGCACTTTGTAATTGAATTGGAATGAGTTCTTTGATCGTTTTAATATGCCGGTCTTCTATTTCCCTGAGACAGTCTTTATAGGTTTCATCATGATTTGATGCCAGATCAACTGTTTTTAAGAGTAAATCTGTAATACCGCCCAGAGCCGAAACCACAACCACAATCTTATTTGCATCTAAATTTTTGACAATATTCTGAACCTGCTTTATATGTTGAGCATTGGCTACTGAAGTACCTCCAAATTTTAATACTTTCATTATACTATTTTGTTAATTGCTTGATTTATACAGGTGTTGTTACTGAATATAAATGGATACGGACGTATATGTAGAATCTTACCCCTATGGGGTAGTAGTGTTGATGCTAGCAGCAAAATGGTGCCGGTTAGTAAGGGATGAGGCCCTTTTATTTATGTCCGATATGCTTTTCATAATGTCTATGATGACGATTCAAAAGTAGGACTTTTGAACCCCTTATCAAATAATTCATGCTATTTTTACGAAGTCGTTAATTTTTTTCAAATATTTTTACAAAAAACAGCACGATTTAGGGTGATTCATTGATATACAGTAGAATTTGAAATTAGCAGCAAGAATAGATGTCACTAAATAATAGAATCCTAAAAATCTAACCTTTAATAGGGAAATGAAGATATTTACAGCCAAACAAATATACGCAGCCGACCAATTCACAATTGAAGATCAGAATATCACTAGTGACGCGCTTATGGAAAGGGCGTCCGTGCAGCTTTTTAACTGGCTACATCACAGGTTACAGGGTGCTCAGGTTAAAATTAAGTTGTTCTGTGGGATTGGAAATAACGGAGGCGATGGATTAGCTCTGGCCAGGCATTTAAGGGAACATGGTTACAATTTTGAGGTATTTGTTGTAAATTATAGCGAGAAAAGGTCTCATGATTTTTTGACCAATTTAGAACGGTTAAAGGACCGTAAGATTTGGCCAAACTTTGTTAACCAGGATACTGAACTCCCTTCATTAGATCCTGAAGATATTATTATTGATGCTATTTTCGGGATTGGGTTAAACAGATCACCGGCTCAATGGGTTGAAAGGATTATACAGCATCTTAATAATTCAGCCGCTTTTGTCGTTTCAGTTGATGTCCCGTCGGGTTTGTTTTTAGATCAGGCCATCAAAAATTCAAAAGCGGTGGTGAGAGCTAATTATGTTCTGAGTTTTCAGTTTCCTAAACTTATTTTTTTCTTACCGGAAACCGGAATATTCTCCAATCAATGGGAAATTTTGAATATTGGTTTGTCTCAAAAATATATTGAACAAACCGAGGCCACCTTTGAACTTATTAGCAAAAACGAGGTTTTAAAATATTACCTTCCAAGGGAAAAATTTTCACATAAAGGTACATATGGGCATGCATTGATTCTTGGCGGCAGCTATGGTAAAATTGGTGCTGTTTCCCTTACTTCCAGGGCCTGCATAACCTCTGGGAGTGGATTGGTTTCGGCTTATGTACCGCAATGCGGATATATACCAATACAAAGTTCATTACCTGAGGTTATGGTTATTACAGACCAAGGCGAAAAAGAAATCACGAATATTTCTCTGAACATAGAGCCCAATGTAATAGGCGTGGGAATTGGAATGGGAACTGCAAAAAATACACTGGAAGCGTTCACAAAGTTTTTAGGAATAACTAAATGTCCAATGGTCATTGATGCTGATGGCATTAATATGATTGCCATGAATAAATCGCTATTAAAAAAGCTTCCTCCAAAAACGATACTTACTCCCCATCCGGGAGAATTGAAGCGCTTACTGGGAAGTTGGGAGGATGATTTTGATAAACTTCAAAAAGCCAGGGAATTCTCTAAAAAATACGACTGCATCCTGGTACTTAAAGATGCTCATACTATAGTGATCTATAATAAAAAAGGATATGTAAATACTACGGGAAATCCAGGCATGGCTACAGCAGGAAGCGGCGATGTACTAACAGGTGTGATAACATCATTAATTGCGCAGAAATATGAACCTTTGAAAGCAGCTATTTTTGGAGTATACCTCCACGGAAGGGCAGGAGATATAGCAATTGAAAACTTAGGATATCAGGCGCTAACAGCAACAGCTATAATTAATGGTATTGGCCCGGCTTATATTGATCTCTTTGATGTACCACCTGCAGATGATGAAAAAGAAACCAATGAGAAGTAGTTCCCTACTTCCTTTTAACTCTTCTTTGCACCCAGGCAAGTGCATTATTATAATCAATGTAAAATTTCATTGGTTTTTTGTAGAAGAGTTTTTCAATTTTAAAGTTATGCATATCAACTTCCTTAACGGAAACAATAGCAAATGCTTTAAGATTTTTTAACTCCCTTAAATAGCTGTAAATAGTGGGATCAACGGCATAAGAATTTTTTCTGAGACTAATAATGCCAAAGTTTGTATCTCTGAAATGTATCTCTGAAATTCCTATAATTTGATAAGCCCTTTCCAGGGTAAGTGTTGCCCCTTCGTCAAAGATTACAACCATATGATTTTTGAAAACCTGAACGGTCCCAATGTCTAAGTTGTATTCTTTAACTATAATTTTTTTCTTAGCCGGTCCGACTTTCATTTCATATAGTTTAGTGTGTCTAAGACGAAAGTATTCGCTTGGTCAAGGTTTCCGAAAAATATTAGATCAAAAGCGTATTTATCGTTTATATGGTTTACACCAGGTTGAAACTGTATTCTTATTCTTACTTGTTGTAACCTAGGGAAATAAAAAAAGGAATCAAATTACTTGATTCCTTTATAACTAAATTCTTACATTTTGTTATGCTTTGGAGCCCTTCTTGGATTTTTTTATCTTAATAGTCAGTTCATCTTTCTTTTCATCCAAATCCATATAAATACTATCCCCTTCTTCCAGTTTTGAATTTACAATTTCTTCCGCCAGGGCATCTTCAATATATTTCTGGATTGCTCTTTTTAAAGGTCGGGCACCGTATTGCTTATCAAAACCTTTATCTGCTATGTAATCTTTTGCTTTATCAGTTAAATTCAGTACGTATCCAATATCCTTTATTCTTTCATAAAGCTTATCTAATTCAATATCGATAATCTTATGAATATGTTTACGCTCCAATGGATTAAATACAACAACATCATCAATTCTGTTCAGAAACTCCGGTGCAAAAGCTTTTTTAAGCGCATTTTCAATCACACTCTTATGGTGATTATGCTCCTGCGATTTTTTTGCAGCTGTTCCGAAACCAACACCTTGTCCAAAGTCCTTAAGTTGGCGGGCACCAATATTCGATGTCATTATAATGATCGTATTTCTAAAATCAATTTTACGACCTAAACTATCTGTTAAAAAACCATCATCCAATACCTGAAGTAACATGTTAAAAACATCGGGATGTGCTTTTTCAATTTCATCCAAAAGAATTACAGAATAAGGTTTGCGCCTAACTTTTTCAGTCAATTGCCCACCTTCCTCGTAACCGACATAACCAGGAGGGGCACCTACCAATCTGGATATGGCAAATTTTTCCATATACTCACTCATATCAACGCGAATCAAGGCATCTTCAGAATCAAAAAGTTCCTGTGCTAATACCTTGGCTAATTGGGTTTTACCAACCCCTGTCTGTCCGAGGAAAATGAATGAACCTATAGGTTTATTTGGATCTTTCAGACCAGCCCTGTTTCGTTGAATGGCTTTGGCGACTTTGGCAACAGCTTCATCCTGTCCAACTACATTCCCTTTAATGAGATTTGGCAACTCAGCAAGTTTATTGCTTTCTGTCTGCGCTATTTTATTTACAGGGATTCCGCTCATCATAGACACCACATCAGCTACACTTTCTTCGCTAACGGTTTCGCGATGAAGTTTACTGTCTTCTTCCCACTTTTCCTGTGCAATAGACAGTTCCTTTTCCAGCCTTTTTTCATCATCCCTAAGCTTAGCGGCTTCCTCATAGCGCTGCTTCTTAACCACGCTATTCTTCAATTCACGCACATCTTCCAATTGATTTTCCAATTCAAGAATTTGTTTTGGAACATCCATGTTTATAATATGTACCCGCGAACCAGATTCGTCCAAAGCATCTATGGCCTTATCCGGTAAAAACCTGTCCGTCATATACCTGTTAGTCAGCTTGACACAGGCGATTATGGCTTCATCGGTATAATTTACATTGTGATGATCTTCGTATTTCCCTTTAATATTCATTAATATTTCTATGGTTTCCTCTACTGTGGTTGGCTCCACCATTACTTTTTGGAAACGTCTTTCCAGTGCACCGTCTTTTTCGATATACTGTCTGTATTCATCCAGTGTAGTTGCTCCAATACATTGAATTTCTCCCCTTGCCAAAGCCGGCTTAAACATATTTGAAGCATCCAAACTACCTGTTGCGCCTCCTGCTCCGACAATAGTATGGATCTCATCTATAAACAGAATTACTTCATCATTCTTTTCCAACTCGTTCATAACGGCTTTCATCCGTTCTTCAAACTGTCCACGATATTTTGTACCCGCAACCAGTGAAGCCAGATCCAAAGTAACTACTCTCTTATTATAAAGGATACGCGATACCTTCTTGTTAATAATTCTCAGTGCCAATCCTTCGGCAATTGCACTTTTACCAACACCGGGTTCTCCTATGAGAAGTGGATTATTTTTCTTTCTTCTGCTTAGTATCTGAGAAACACGTTCAATTTCTTTCTCCCGTCCAACAACAGGATCTAATTTGTTATCTTCTGCGAGCCGGGTTAAATCTCTTCCAAAATTATCCAAAACAGGTGTTTTGGATTTTTTACTTCCTTTTTGACCGGAAGCTGTTCCAAAAGATCCTTCCTTACCTTCTGCAGGTTCATCGGAATCACTGGGAAAGGATTCTGACGTAGGAGTATCAATATAATCATCTTCACTGGTGATCATTGATTTAAACTGATCTTTCACTCCATCATAATCAAGTAATTTTGTAGTTGGATCGTTTTCGTTTCTTAGGATACACAATAATAAATGTGCAGTATTTATTGAAGAGCTTTGAAATAATTTCGCTTCCAGGAAGGTGGTTTTTAATGCACGTTCTGCCTGTCTTGTTAGATGAAGGTTTTTTTTATCTTTTTGTGCACCTCCCGAATTTGGATTGGCCGGACTCAAAATTTCCACTTTGCGCCTTAAGTGATCCAGATCCACATCGAGTGCATCCAGAATACTAATTGCTTTTCCATTTCCATCGCGCAGCAATCCCAGCATTAAATGCTCGGTACCAATAAAATCATGGCCAAGTCTTAATGCTTCTTCCTTACTGTAAGCAATTACATCTTTTACTCTAGGTGAAAAATTATCATCCATAAAATTTTCTTATTCGGTAATAAAATTAGTAAATCTATTCTTAAGAACGACAAATACCGTACCTATATTCGACAAACTTGGACTAAATGACGAAAAAAACCCGGATTTACAAAAAAATTAACATGCTAATTATTAACGAAATCGCTATCCGGTTGTGTTAATAAATTCTTTAATAAACTGCTTTGAACTTGCTTTGTAAGCTATGATTTTGCGTATATTGGCCTGATATTTTAATTACAATAAAGCAATAAGATTTTTATATGGCTGAAGGAGAAAAATTGATCCCTATCAACATTGAAGATGAAATGAAATCAGCCTACATTGACTACTCAATGTCGGTCATTGTGTCACGTGGTCTAAAGCCGGTTCACAGGAGAGTTTTATACGGAATGCACGACTTAGGCGTTCGGTCTTCAAGTTCCCACAAAAAATCTGCAAGGATTGTTGGGGAAGTATTAGGTAAATATCACCCTCATGGTGATACCTCTGTTTATGATAGTATGGTGAGGATGGCTCAGGAATGGAGTCTGAGATACATGTTAATTGACGGACAGGGTAATTTTGGATCTGTAGACGGCGATAGTCCTGCTGCAATGAGATATACTGAGGCCCGCATGCGCAAGATTGCGGATGAGATGTTGGCAGATATTGATAAAGACACCGTGGATCATCAACTTAATTTTGATGATTCACTTAAAGAACCAACAGTTCTTCCTACCAGGATACCAAATTTATTGATAAATGGAGCCTCGGGTATTGCAGTAGGAATGGCAACTAATATGGCTCCACACAACCTTTCAGAGGTGGTAGATGGAACCATCGCTTATATTGAGAATAATGATATAGAGATTGATGAGTTAATAACACATATTAAAGCTCCCGACTTTCCTACCGGAGGAATCATATATGGTTACGATGGTGTAAAAGAAGCTTTTCATACTGGTCGTGGCAGGGTTGTTATGAGAGCTAAGGCCACTTTTGAAGAAGTTCAGGGAAGGGAATGTATCATTGTTACGGAGATTCCGTATCAGGTCAATAAGGCAGACATGATTAAAAAAACTGCCGATTTGGTTAATGATAAAAAGATAGAAGGTATATCATCTATTAGGGATGAGTCTGATAGAAAGGGGATGCGCATTGTATATATCCTTAAAAGGGATGCCATTCCAAATATTGTCCTTAATACATTATACAAATATTCGGCACTTCAGTCGTCCTTCAGCGTAAATAATATTGCTCTGGTAAAGGGAAGGCCAAAAATGCTTAATGTAAAAGAGATCATTCATTATTTTGTTGAGCACCGTCATGAAGTGGTTGTAAGACGTACCACTTTTGATTTGAAAAAAGCTGAAGACAGGGCTCATATATTGGAAGGACTTATTATTGCCTCCGATAATATTGATGAAGTTATCGCTATCATTAGAGCGTCTTCAAATGCAGAAGATGCCAGAGATAACCTCATTAAAAGATTTAAATTATCTGAAGTTCAGGCCAAGGCGATTGTAGAGATGCGTCTGAGACAGCTTACAGGTCTTGAACAAGATAAATTGCGATCTGAATACGATGAGATTATTAAGACAATTGCCGACTTAAAGGACATTCTTGCTAATAAAGATCGCAGAATGCAGATCATAAAGGATGAACTTCTTGATGTAAAAGAACGCTATGGGGATGCAAGAAGGTCAGAAATAAACTTTGCCGGGGGCGACCTGAGTATAGAGGATATGATACCTGACGAACAGGTAGTAATTACAATTTCGCATGCAGGTTACATAAAAAGGACTCCGTTAAGTGAATATAAAACACAGAACAGGGGAGGAGTAGGGCAAAAAGCCTCATCCACAAGGACTGAGGATTTCCTGGAGCATCTTTTTGTTGGTACAAACCATCAATACATGCTGTTCTTTACTCAAAAGGGAAAGTGTTTCTGGATGCGGGTTTATGAAATTCCCGAAGGTAGCCGAACATCAAAAGGCAGGGCCATACAAAACCTGATAAATATTGAACAGGATGATAAGGTTAAAGCATTCATTTGTACCAGGGATTTAAAAGATGAAGAATATGTGAATGGCCATTATGTAATTATGGCTACCAAAAAAGGTACAGTTAAAAAAACCTCATTGGAACAGTATTCCAGGCCACGCCAAAATGGTATTATTGCTATTAGTATAAGAGAGGATGATGAATTATTAGAAGCCAAACTAACCACTGGTACAAGTCAGATTTTACTTGGGCTTAAATCCGGTAAGGCTATCAGGTTTGAAGAAAGCAAGACCAGACCTATGGGCCGTAATGCTTCTGGTGTCCGTGGCATAAGATTGGCCGATGAAAAAGATGAGGTAATAGGCATGTTGTCTGTAAATAATTTTGATGACGAAATATTGGTAGTCTCGGAGAATGGATTTGGTAAAAGATCGAGCATCGATGATTACAGAATTACCAATAGAGGAGGTAAAGGTGTGAAGACCATCTCCATAACCGATAAAACCGGCGGTCTGGTGGCTATTAAAAATGTTTCTGATTCTGATGACTTAATGATTATAAATAAATCTGGTATAGCTATTAGGATGAGTGTTGATGACCTGCGGACTATGGGCAGGGCCACTCAAGGTGTAAAATTGATCAACCTGAAAGACACCGACTCCATAGCAGCCGTAGCCAAAGTAATGAAGGATGAAGATAGTCTGGAGGAGGTTGATATAATGGATATTGAGGTAAAAACAGAGGATGGCACGGCTCTTGATACTGATGATCCGGAAACCGATAAGGATTAATAAATAAACACTAATAATTAATACAATTTTAAAATGAAGACGAAACTTTTAATTATAGCAGCTATGTGCTATGCACTAGCCGGATTTTCACAGAAAACAGAAATGAAATCGGCTGAAAAAGCCTTAAAATCAGGTGATGCAGCCAGTGCGCAGGCAACATTAGACGGAATTCAGGGAATGATCAGCGGGGCTGATGAAAAAACCCAGGCAAACTATTATTTTCTTAGAGGAAAAACCTACGCTGATCTTGGCAAAAAAGGTAATAATGAGGCTTATAATGAAGCAATTACATCTTTTAAGAAGGTCTTAAGCCTTGAAGGTGACAAAGGAAAACATGCCGCTGAAACAAATCAGCAACTGACATCAATAACAGCCGATTTGGTTAATTCTGCTGTGGAGGATAACACCAATAAAGATTTCAAAGGAGCCTCTGAAAAGCTCTATTTAAGTTATACACTAAGCCCAAAAGACACTATTTATTTGTATTATGCTGCAAGTAGTGCCGTAAGTGGGGGTGATTACGAAGAAGCTCTTGGTTATTATGAGGAATTGCGAAAAATCGATTATGATGGCAGTGGTATGGTTTATAAAGCTACCAATGTTGAATCGGGCGAGGTTGAAGAAATGGAAAAGACACAAAGAGATTTGATGGTTAAATCAGGAACATATAACAGTCCTAAAGATGAAAAAACACCTTCAAAGAAATCCGAAATAGTTAAAAATATGGCTTTGATTTATTCTCAATTAGGTGACGACGATAAAGCACTTGCTGCTTTTTCTGATGCAAGAGCAAACAACCCTGACGATGTAAACCTGGTCTTGAATCAAGCTAACTTATATTACAAATTGGGTGATAAGGATAAGTTTAAAGAACTTATGGCAGAAGCGGCTAAAATGGCACCGGATAATGCGGATTTGCAATATAATATAGGTGTAATTAATATGGAACAGGGGAATATTGAAGCGGCCAGGGAAGCATATAGTAGGGCATTGGAGATAGATCCGAATTATGTAAATGCTCAGTTGAATCTCTCTACGACCTATGTAGATCAGGGAAATGGTTTAATAGATGAAATGAATACTTTAGGAAATTCTAAGGCAGATATAGCACGTTATGAGGAATTAAAAAGTGAAAAGGATGCCATGTTCAGAACAGCGGCCATAATCCTGGAACAATCTCTGAAAGTAAATCCTGACAATCAAAGCGTAATGACACAATTAAAGAATATTTATGGCGCTTTGGGAGATACTGAAAGTTTTATGAGAATGAAGAAATTACTTGGAGAATAATTTAGTTTATATTTCCAATAAAAAACCCTGGCAATCAATTTGTCAGGGTTTTTTATAAAATCTTTTTTATAACCCTTAATTTATGGGTATATTTTCTCTGTTCTGTATTGAAGATACCAGTGTGGTCCAATCTGTCAATTCTTACTTTACCATGTACATGGATGATAAAATTATCCTTCATAATAATACCTACATGATTTATATTACCTTCATTATTATCAAAAAAAGCAAGGTCTCCAGGTTCACTTTCTTCAATAAAACTAAGGGCTTCACCCTGAGTAGCTTGTTCTTCTTCGCGCCTTAATAATGTATAGCCATTTATCTTGTATACCATTTGTGTAAAGCCCGAAGCATCTATTCCAAAAGGCGATTTTCCTCCCCATAAATAGGGTGCATTTAAATAGTAAAGTGCAGTAACAATCAAATTGGATTTTCCCTTCTTGCCATTTATTGAGGCCCCGTCAAATTGATGTGAAAGTAAATATACACTCTTAACAGAGGAGCCAAGCACTATAGGAATCATTGCCTTCTTCTCATCATTAACATAAGATAACAGATCTGATGAAAATTTATTTTCACCTGAATTTTTCAGGGATTGGTAATCGGATTTTTCAATAGTAACAAATTGATTGTTGCGAATCCATCCTTCAGTGCCATCATAGGCATCGCGAATTTTACTCCAAAACTTTCTTTTTTCCAGAATTTTAAAATGATCACCATAAAGCAGTTGGGTCACCATTTCACTGGAATCTTCTGCAAGAATTCTAATTGATACAATATTAAGGTGACAAATACCGTGATGCATAGGCTACTGTTGCAGCGAAAATTAATTTCTTTCCAAAATAATAGCCGAAGCACCACCACCACCATTGCAGATAGCCGCAGCTCCTATTTTGCCATCATTTTGTTTTAAAACACTTAATAAGGTAATAATTATCCGGGCCCCGGAGCATCCTAAGGGATGTCCAAGGGAGACTGCGCCACCATTCACATTTACTTTGCCGTCATCAAGTTTTAATAGCTTCATATTAGCCAGACCTACAACCGCAAATGCCTCATTAAACTCAAAATAATCAACATCGTCTAAGGAAATTCCCGCTTTGGCAATAGCTATCGGAAGTGCTTTGGCCGGTGCAGTCGTAAACCACTTTGGTTCCTGAGCTGCATCTGCATAACTTTTTATAGTCGCTATGGGCTTTAAACCCATTTCTTTGGCCTTTTCAGCACTCATTAATACCATGGCTGCAGCGCCATCGTTAATAGTTGATGCATTAGCAGCGGTAACCGAGCCATCTTTAGTGAAGGCAGGACGTAATGCTGGTATCTTATCTAATTTTACATTCTTATATTCTTCATCTTCGCTAACGATAATTGGTTCACCCCTTCGCTGAGGTACTTCAACCGGAACAACTTCATCTGTAAATTTTCCCGATTTCCAGGCCTCGGCAGATCGTTTATAGGATTGTATAGCAAAGTTATCCTGATCCTCCCTGCTGAAATCGTGTTCAACTGCACAGGCATCTGCACACACTCCCATGGCATTCTGGTCATAAACGTCAACCAAACCATCTTTTTGCATGCCATCTACCAGTGTTGAGGGCCCAAATTTCTGACCCGTTCTCATATGAACATAATGTGGAATCAGGCTCATATTCTCCATCCCTCCGGCAATAACCACAGAGGTGTCTCCCAGCGCAATAGATTGTGCTGCCTGCATTACGGCTTTCATTCCCGATGCACAGACTTTATTTATAGTAGTACAAGGAACAGTGTCAGGGATGCCGGCAAATATAGCGGCCTGTCTTGCTGGAGCCTGTCCGGTTCCCGCCTGTACAACATTACCCATGAGTACTTCATCAACCTCATTAGGGCTCAGATTTATTTTATCCAGGGCACCTTTTATGGCTATAGCCCCTAACTTTGGAGCCGGAATAGTAGATAAAGAACCCATAAAACTTCCAATAGGTGTTCTGGCTACAGATACGATAACAACCTCTTTCATATGAAAAATCTATTAATTACGCGAAATTAATAAATTAAAGTGCAATGCATTGTGTTTAGTCTCTAAAAGGCAAGCGATGATGCTATTATTTTCTATTTTTGAAGAAGATACTTTCTGCAATGGGCAAAACCTTAGACGGCGTTTATAAAAACCAATCACTTATCTACAAATACATTCTCTATGTTATAACCATAGCCTGTATTGTATTTTTCTTTCCCAGAGGAGGTAAGTTCAAATATGAATTTCAAAAAGGAAAACCATGGCAGTATGAAAACCTTTACGCCCCCTTCGACTTTTCCATTAAGAAAACAGCCGAGGAAATTACCGAAGAAAGAAATGCGATTGAAAGTGATCAGGTAGAATATTATAGTTATGACTTAATAGTGGCTACGGAAGCCTACCAGGTTTTTGCAGATAAATTTCCGCTTGTTTTTAGTGCTGAAAAATTTAGTAACAGATCAAGGCGTATTTTAGAAGAAGTGGGGAAAGAGTTTCTTGATAAAGTATATACTTACGGAATTGTACAAAATGTTGATGACCATATTACCAAAAACAGCCTGTACCTTTTAAAAGATAACGAAGCAAGGCTCCTGCAATCTGATGTCCTTTACAGAATGGGAACTTTGGATGACTCAATTTCCAGGATGCTAATAGACAAGAGGCTTGGAAGTTATGACTCTGACTTCAAAACACTTTTTTTCGATGTATTACAGCCCAATGTTTCTTATGACGAAGAACTTACCAGAAGGGAGCTGGAGGAAGCTATTTCTGAAATCTCTCTAACAAGGGGTAATGTAGATGAAGGTAAACTTATTATTGCAAGGGGAGAGGTAGTAGAGGCTGAGAATTTGAAAATACTGGAGTCCTTAAAAGCGGAATATGAATCGGAACTATGGACTGAAAACAACTACTATTTTATCCTCTTCGGGTATACTATACTAGTTGCACTCGTGCTTATGATGCTGTTTTTGTTTCTCAAAAAATACAGGCCTGAAGTTTTTAGGAATAACGTAAAAGTGACCTTTATTTTCTTTAATATTTTACTCATGGTATTTATAACCACCCTCGTGGTAAAATACAATGAGGCTTATGTTTTTGTAGTACCGCTGTGTATAATGCCCTTAATTCTGAAAACCTTTTTTGATGCCCGCCTGGGACTTTTTGTACATGTACTAACCGTACTTATTTTAGGTTTTGTTGTTCCCAACAGCTTTGAATATATATTTCTACAGATCATTGCCGGGATCGTCACCATTCTAACGGTATCTGAACTCTATAAACGGGCAAATTTGTTTATTTCTGTTGGGCAAATAACCCTTATATACATTATTGGTTATTTTGCTTTTCATATTATTCATGAGGGCAACCTGGACAATGTGAACTGGTATACATTTGGCTTTTTCGTTTTAAATGGTATGTTGACTCTTTTTGCACAACCACTTATCTATATCTATGAAAAAATGTTTGGCATGGTCTCAGATGTTTCTTTGCTGGAATTGTCCGATACGAATTCTAAATTACTGAAGGAGCTCTCAAATAAGGCGCCGGGGACCTTTCATCATTCTCTGCAGGTTGCGAATCTTGCCGAAGCTTCGGCAAATGAAATTGGCGCAAATGCCATGCTCGTTAGGGTAGGGGCCTTATACCACGATATTGGTAAAATGAACAATCCCACCTATTTTACGGAAAACCAGGTAACCAGTATTAACCCGCACGATGATCTGGATCCTAAGGAAAGCGCCAGAATAATCATCAATCATGTAATTGAAGGAATAGAACTTGCCCGAAAGTACAATTTACCGGACCGGGTAATAGATTTTATTAGAACGCATCATGGAACCAGCTTTGTCTATTACTTCTATAAAAAACAAGAGGAATTGGATCAACCATTCAAGGAATCAGATTTCAGGTACCCGGGCCCCATCCCATTTTCTAAAGAGACTGCGATTTTAATGATGGCAGATTCAGTAGAGGCAGCCTCTAAAAGTTTAAATAACCCTACATATCAGATTATAGACCAATTTGTGGAGAAGATCATAAGCGGACAAATGAATGGGAATCAATTTTTAAATGCCAATATTACATTTAAAGAGATTCAAATGATAAAGAAGGTACTTAAGCAAAAATTGACTAATATCTATCATCTTAGAGTAGAGTATCCTGAATAGCCAGGGGAATATTTCAAATACTTCAGTTTAAGGGATCTTGTTGCTATTTCTTCTCGGTACTATTCTCTTATTTTGTCAAATACTTGTCCAACGGTACCAGCAGGTTTTTTGCAGTACTTAATTCTTCAGCGAGGGCCTGGGCTTCGCCGATCATCTCAGTCGATAAGCCGCGAGTAGCCGAAATATTTTGTTTAGCATGGTTTTGTGGTGAGGGATCCATTGTAGCCGAAACCAGAAGCAGCGCAACGCCTGCGACCTTATTTTCTTTCACACCCTGAGCCCGCACATACAGCATGCCTAAATTACCAATAGCCAGTGGATCTCCCTGCACGGATGCCTTGCGATACCACTCATTAGCTTTTGCAAAATCAATTGCAGTGCCCCGACCATTTTCATACAGTACCCCAAGATTAAACTGCGCTGCAGGATTCCCCTGAGAAGCCGATTTATCATACCAAACAACCGCTTCCTTCTCATTTTTGGCAATCCCTATGCCTTGCTCATACATCAAAGCCACATTGAATTGAGAGTCGGCGTGGCCGTCCTTAGCAGCAGTGAGAAACTCTTTGTAGGCGAGAGGCAGGTCGTTGGCCTGATAAGCTGCGATACCCGCTTCGAAATTGGCATTTTCTGCAGCTTGAGCGTGGGCCTCAACCATAAATGACATGGAGGCAATAAGGCACACTCTTAGAGCAAGATTTTTGAAGTTGAATGGTTTCATTTTGTATTGTTTCAAATACCGACGAATTTACGAATTAAAAAGCAATTTTTTGGTCAAACTAGGAGACGTTGGAAGTTAGAAACATCGATAGTTTCACTTTTCAGATAAGTGGCAATGGATTGTTGTAAGTCCTGCTCATCTTTGCAATCAACACTTTCATACCATAAATTGTGCCTTTAAAAATAAAGCTACATTCTAAGGTAAATTTAAAGCAAAATAGATTTCAGACTTCGACTAAAATTCTTTACCGGAGAAATTGTGAGTTTAAATCTAAATTCCGGTTACCTCCGTGATTGGCTGTAAATCAATTTCCATGAGTGGTCTGTAAAGCAGGCCTTGAAAACTTATTTCTTGTCTTTTAACCAGATCTCAAATTCTTTTTTGGATCGTTCATTGGTAAGCGGATAGAGACCAATTATTTCCTGCCCTTCCAATACTTTTTCCATAACAAATTCTTCATACAGAGTCATTTTAAGGCACTCATCTGCTACTTCATCTGCAAGATTAAAAGGAATAATTATGACGCCGTCATCATCGCCAACAACGACATCCCCGGGAAAAACAGCAACATCTCCACAACCTATAGGTATATTTATGTCAATTGCCTGGTGCAATGTCAGGTTTGTTGGTGCAGAAGGCATATTATGATAAGATGGTAGGGGCAAGGAAGCGATTTCAGCGGAGTCCCTGAATCCGCCATCAGTTACGATTCCTGCGGCCCCTCTTACCATTAAACGAGTAGCCAAAATAGATCCGGCAGAGGCCGCTCTTGGATTCTTTCTACTGTCAATAATTAGTACAGCACCCTCCGGGCACTCCTCAACTGCCACACGTTGCGGATGTTTAGGATCTTTAAACACCTCAATAGGGTTCAAGTCTTCTCTGGCCGGAATGTATCTAAGAGTATAGGCTTCCCCAACCATGGTTGCCTTACCCGGCTGGAGTGGTTTTACGCCTTGTATAAACTGATTCTTTAAACCTTTTTTAAACAGGCAGGTGGCAATAGTCGCCGTACTCACTTTCTTTAGTTTTTCTCTGGTTGATATAGTTAATTTTGACATGAATTCATTTTTATAATTGTTTTTCATAAATGACACTTGGTCAATGATAAAAAATTGACTCTAGGATGCTCTTTTCCAAACTTCTCTTAAATAATGGAGATCCTTTTTCATTTGCTTAAATACTTCTTTTTTGTCCATTGACAACTTCGTGCTTCCATGTTCGGCCCCACCCAAATCGTATTCTAAATGAAGCGAAACGGGAACGTTAATCTGATTTTTCTTAAGCAAAGAGAAGTAGCGTTCAAAATCCACCATGCCTTCCCCTAGAGGGGTATTGACAGGTTTCCACTTTCCATCTACCTTGCCCCATTTAAAGTCTTTAATAACGATAGTTTTGATAAACGGTTTAATTATCCTTAACCCAAGCTCCCAACTACTCCCACCTTCTACCACAGCATGTCTGATATCATATTGGCAACCCAAATTTTCGTTATCGGTAGTCGACAGTATTGGTGGCAAATCCCAAATCGGCGCACCTACATGATTACCAGCGTGATTTTGATAGCATCCGATTAGTCCTAATTTTTTGTTGAGTACTTCTAAGTTTTTGAACTTTTCCTTATATATTGCCTGACTTTCACTTATGGTCCTATCCTCAGGATAGGTCAACCAACCTGTGCGGTAATGTGTAAAACCTAACTTACTTGCCGTTTCCAATACGATTTTGTCCTCTTGGTTTTCGGAATCAAGAACGTTCGTAGTAATCATCTTCGGATTTAGGCCGTATGATTTCATTGCGGCCACTGCTTTGGGTAAATCAACTGTTACCCTTTCTGGCAATACATGACCTTTTGGTCTTACCGTAAGGTCTAGACCATCAAAACCCATTTCAGCAGCGGCTTCAGACATATCAGTATAATTAAGGAATTGTAAGTGTTTTGAAAACAAATGTACTTTTAAACCATTGTCTACTGAGTTTTTAGATCCAAATAAACCATTAGGCATGCTATTTATTGGGAAAATAAGAGCCGAACCGGCAATAGTCGATTGCTTAATAAAATTTCGTCTTGTTCTTAGTGTCGATTTTTTCATTTCAGTCGATGCTTTACTTTTAACTATTAATACATGATCATTGGTCTTGCAAGGATCTTAGTCCATCAATATTCTGAAATAAAACCTTTTTTACATCTGAGTTTTCAACATGTCCCAATATTCCCCAAGGTCCCCTAAATCCTGATTTTATAAATATCTTAATCATCTCTTTTTCATAATCTCCCTTACCAATGGCTAAGATTTTGTTTCCATTCTTTTCCATACCATTAAGATTCACAGCTTTTAGATAAGGTATGACGGCATTCGCTATCTGAGGAATATCTTCAATACTGCCATGCGCGTGATGAAAATTATAGACCATACCCAATTCATGCTGTGGCAGGGCTTTGATTACCTCTAATTGGTAATATGGATTTCCGAACCATCCGCTATGGTTATATAAAGCAACCTTGCAATCAAGTTCGGCCGCTCTCATGGCTATAACATCAATTATTTTAACAGCCTTTGATAGCGATTGTTGGTGGTTGAGGTCCTTGAAGAAATTTTCACTAAGACTTACCCAAAATGTAGTTTTAAGGTTTAATTGTTCTATAATTTTGAACAATCTTTCGTTTGCATGGCTTAGCTGCTCAATACCGTCCCTCTTGGCATTTAACCAAATCCAGACAGATAAAATTTCGATATCGTTATCCATGGCAAGTTGAAGTTCTAAAGATGTATCCTCAAGGTGCCTATCCCGCCAATCATATGCGTACTTGTTAAATCCTATTTCTTTTATCAATGCGATTCTTTCTTTTGGGGAACGCTCCAAAGAATCATATGCGACTATACACCATGGGTAAGTATCTTTTAACTCAATTTTATAAAAATCCTGGGCACTGGAGCATTGGACCATTAAGAACAAGAAAGACAGAAAAAAGTTCAGTAAATTTAGGTTTATTATGCTATAATGCGTTTTTACCATTTTGATTTTTCCGAATTGACAGGATATTAGTAAAACTATTGGCAATTCAACAAATATACATATATTTGGTAAACCAAACTGGTAAACCAATCTTAGATGTAAGTTGTGCCTTCAAAAATTTATTAATTATGAAGAGAATATTAACTGTACTGTGTTTGTTATTTATTTTCAACGCTTGTGAAAATAAGACCAATCAGAATACCAAAATAGTAAGCAATCCTGAAGAATTAGGAGAAGCGATAAAAAATGCGCAGCCTGGCGATGACATTGTGTTGGCTAATGGCATTTGGAAAGACGTTCAAATTAAATTTATAGGAGAAGGTACTGAAGACAAACCAATATCAATAAAAGCAGAAACTCCGGGAAAAGTTTTTTTGGAGGGTGTTTCAGATTTAAAATTTGGAGGAAACTATTTAATAGTTGAAGGGCTACATTTTAGGAATGGTCATTCGCCTTCTGATGCAGTAATTGAATTTAAAGTTGATAAGACAAAAATAGGAAACCATTGTATTGTTACTAATTGCGTGATTGAAGATTTTAATAAACTAAAACGTGACAATTCAGATCGTTGGGTTCAGTTTTGGGGAAGGCATAATGCCTTAAGTAATTGTTATATTGCCGGCAAAACTAATAGAGGCCCAACAGTTAGAGTTGATCTAAGCGGGAATGAAAATATAAATAACTATCATCAAATAGTAAATAATCATTTTGGGCCAAGACCACCAAAAGGAGGACCAAGTGGTGAGACTATTCAAATAGGTAATAGTTATACCTCAATGACTCCAAGCTATACAATGGTTGCCAATAATTTGTTTGAGGAATGCAATGGTGAGGTAGAAATTATTTCAAGCAAAACCAATTTTAACGAGTTTAGAAATAACGTGTTCTATAAAAGTGAAGGTTCTTTAGTGACCAGACATGGAAATTATTGCACTATAGATGGCAATTATTTTATTGGTGATGGTGTAAATCAAAATATTGGAGGTATCAGAATCATCAATACAGGACATTGGGTTACAAATAATTATTTTTTTAATATCAAAGGGAAAAATTTCAGAAGTCCATTAGCGGTAATGAACGGAATTCCAAAATCACCATTAAATAGGTACAACCAGGTAACAGATGTTGTTGTAGCTTATAATACGTTTGTTAATTGTGACTCACCCTGGCAGTTTGGTGTTGGATCCAACATTAGCCAAAAAGATGTGTTGCCTTTATCTGAAATCAGATCTGCAAGACCATTACGTATGCTTGTAGCAAACAATGTTATTTATAATGAAAAAGGTGATCCCTCACCGATTATCGAACATGACAAAGCCGATGGCGTAACGTTTAAAAGCAATGTCATCAATAATCAAAATGTAGCGTTTAAAGCTTTTGAAGGATTAGAAGCAAAAAGTTTTGAGATGAGTGAATATGGTGAAAATATATTAATGCCTTCAAGCAGTTTTGAAGTTGAGCCTTATGAAGGTTTTGGATTCGAAACCATTTCAAATGACCTTTTTGGAAACTCAAGAGAAAACAATAATATTGGAGCTGTTGTAGACATTAAAGCTAAGGACCCAATGATTTTAGATAAATCTAAATATGGAACATCCTGGTATCCTGGTGAAGTGGAGGCTAAAGAATCTAAAACTTTCGTTGCAACAAATAAAACAGATGACCTGGAAGCAAAAATTGGGGAAGCTGAAAATGGAGATATTATTACATTAAGTCCGGGAATATATACTCTTAACCAACCTCTGGCGATTAATAAAAATATTACAATTCAATCACAGGGTGAAAAAGCTGAAATTATATTTACAGGAAGTGAAGACACGCCAGCTTTTGAATTACACCCAAAAGGATTTCTAACCATTAATAATGTTTCCTTAAAAGGAACAAAATCACAATACGCATTCGCTAGTTTAAAAGAAAACATGTTTACACATTTTGGGCTGTCAGTTTCCGATTGTGATATCGCTGATTTTAAATATGCGTTGAAAGTGTACAAAGAATCGTTTGCAGAACGTATCACTTTTGACAACACATCATTTTTGAACTGTGAAAATGGTTTGGAATTATCTGAAGAAACCAACGATAAAGGAGATTATAACGCGGAATATTTAACCATAAATAACTGCAATTTTAATGGCGTTAAAGCTAATGTTATAGATTACTACAGAGGTGGATATGATGAGTCTACAGTGGGGGGCAATCTGGTGGTTGCCAATAGCATGTTTACAAAATGCGGTGCTAAAGAGGAAAATGGAATTTTAATCAACACTTACGGTATCGTTAATGTGGATATTTCCGGAAACCAATTTATGGACAACAGAGTAAAGTTGATTGCCCGCCTATGGGGAGCAAAAAATAATACCTATTCGAATAACGAAATAAAAAACTCAGGGGAGTTTATAGTTGAGGAAAATCTTCCCCTTAAATTGATGTACTAGAAATTATGGCTAAAAAAGTAATAACCTTTGGTGAAGTAATGATGCGATTGTCCCCACCGGGCTATGAGAAATTTTCACAGGCTTCTTCATTCGAACTTGTTTATGGAGGTGGTGAGGCGAATGTGGCCATTTCATGCGCTTATTTGGGCATGAAAGCCGCCCATGTGACCCGTTTTCCTGATAATGCCCTTGGCAAAGCGGCCACACAATTTTTACGTAAACATTGGCTAAGCACCGAACACGTTATTTATGGCGATGACATGATGGGTAAGTATTTTCTTGAAAAAGGTGCAGTGCATAGACCAAGTGAGGTGGTTTACGAAAGAGAAGGCTCATCTTTCTCCTTAATTGAACCTTCAATGGTAAATTGGGAAGTTGTGCTCAAAGACGCCGATTGGTTCCATTGGACAGGGATTACCCCGGCCATTTCGGAAGGTGCCTACCAATGTTGCTTAGATGCCATTAAAACAGCGAACAAATTGGGAATAACTGTTTCAGGAGACATTAATTCGCGCAGCAACATGTGGAAATATGGCAAAACCATGCAGGAAGTTATCTCCGATTTAGTGCAAAATTGCGATGTTGTGATTACCAGCAGCCGGGGAATTCGCGAAACGTTCGGCTTGGGACAACCTGAAGATAATTTTCAGTTTTTAGCCAAACAGTTGATAAATCTTTTTCCCAATGTCAAGAAAGTGGTCAAGAAAACCAGAAGGCTCATAAGTGCTTCACACAACCAAATACAAGGTAAAATGTGGAACGGGGAAGCGTATATTAAAAGCGAAATGCTGAACATTACCCACATTATAGACCGTGTGGGTACTGGAGATGCCTTTGCCGCTGGCCTCATCTATGGTCTATTACATTATGATGATGAAAAGGCTTTGGATTTCGCATCGGCTGCCTGTGCCTTAAAACATACGGTTCCCGGGGATGTAAATTTAGTGTCTTTGGAAAACGTATTAGGTTTAATGGAAGGGGACACTTCCGGTGAAATAAGAAGGTAGTTTTTTAATGAACAATATACCCCACGTTCCATTTCAAAAAGAATTAATCAAAAATCTAATATGATGGGCAATAAAACTCTTAAATCATTAGTGCAATCTCTTTTAATGATTGGCCTTGTATTATTCATAAACAGTTGCTTTGATAAAGCCAAAAAATCTAAAAATGAAGACTCTAAGGCCACAATTTATCCGAGCGATGTAATTCCCTTTATGGATGAATGGAAAATTCTTTTAGGTGATGGTACTCGCTCTGAGGAATTAGTGAATTATGAGAAGAAAGATTTCTTTTATGTTGCAAATGATGGAAAAACAGATTGGGTAGTTTATAAAACACCTAATTCTGGTATTACCTCACGCACATCAAGTAACACAAGAACAGAATTAGGGCAAAAAGCACATTGGGTTCCCGAAACAGGGGGTAAATTAACAGGTACATTAAAAGTACAGCACGTTTCAACCACAGGTGATGCAAGAGTTCCCTCTTCTTATTCAGTAGTGGTTGGGCAAATTCATAGTGATGAAGGACACGAAAACGAACCTTTAAAAATCTTTTATAAAAAATTTCCAGGTCATACAAAAGGCTCAGTTTTTTGGAATTATGAAATCAATACAAAAGGTGATAATTCTGGAAGATGGGATTTTTCAACAGCAGTTTGGGGATATGATTTTTCAGTTGTTGGGACAAATCCAACGACATATCCAGATGAACCAGAAGATGGTATTGCCTTAGGTGAAGAGTTCACCTACGAAGTAAATGTTTATAACGGTATTATGTACCTCACTTTTACTAGTAATGGACATGAGACTAAAACATTCACAAAAAGCTTACTGAAATCAGATTTTGCGAAAAAGTCTGACATTCCACAACAAGTTTTGACCGTATACGCGTCAAAAGGACGAGACGGAATTGAACGTGAAAATGCCTATGCTGGTGAAATTCAGTATTTTAAACAAGGTGCTTATAATCAGGCTAACGGGAAAAGTACTAAGTCAGAAACTTTTGATGGTGATATAGCAAAACAATATGCCAATGGAAGTTATGCAGAGATTTGGTTTAAAGACGCTTCTGTAAGTTCTGGTACATTGCCAGGAAAAGAATAATTTCTATGGATTACTTTGGCAAAATTCTTCATTAAAACCAAATTGGAATTCCAAAAGATACTAGGATGAGAATAAAGGATATAAAAGTTTTTGTTTGCAGACCGGGGCGCAATTTTGTTACCGTTAAGATTATAACAGAAAATGATACTTACGGGCTGGGAGATGCCACTCTTAACGGTAGGGAAATGGCTGTAGTAGCTTATTTAGAGCAACATATCGTTCCCTGTCTTATAGGAAAGGATGCCCATCAAATCGAGGATATTTGGCATTACCTATACAAAGGAGCCTATTGGCAAAATGGTGCTGTGAGTATTGCTGCTATTGGTGCCATAGATATGGCGCTTTGGGATATCAAGGGAAAGCTTGCCCATATGCCGGTCTACCAACTACTCGGTGGAAAAAGTAGAAAAGGAGTTAGGGTATACGGTCATGCCAATGGGGAAACCATAGAAGAAGTTCTGAAAAACCTGGGTACTATGATAAAAAAAGGATACAAAGCTGTGCGCTTACAGTGTACCATTCCCAATACGAAGGGTACGTACGGTACCATGGAGGGCAAAAAAAACTATTATGAATTACAGGGGAATCGACCTTTACCGCCAGAACAAAAGTGGTCGACCACCAAATACATGAATTTTATTCCTGAACTCTTTAAACAGGCAAGAGAGAAATTTGGCTATGAAATAGAGCTATGCCACGATGTGCATAGCAGATTGACCCCTATCGAGGCATCACGATTGGGCAAACTATTGGAACCTTATAAGTTACTTTTTATAGAGGATCCAGTGACCACTGAAAATGCCGAAGGCTATAAAATCATTAGAGAACATACCAATACACCTTTGGCTGCAGGAGAAAAATTCAACACCCTTTGGGATGCCAAAGAGATGATACAAAACCAATGGATAGATTATGTGCGAACTGCGGTCACACATGGCGGAGGATTAACACCGCTAAAAAAATTGGCAGACTTTGCATCTTTATATCATGTGCGAATGGCACCACACGGAGCACCAGACCTTTCGCCCGTTTGCTTAATGGCACATATGCATTTTAATCTTTGGGCCCCTAATTTCGGTGTCCAGGAATTTATCGGTTTCGGCACTCCTGAGCTGAACGAAGTGTTCCATTACAAAGTTGAATTAAAAGAAGGGTTGTTGTATATGGATGACAAACCCGGATGGGGCGTTGATTTCGACGAGGAAGCAGCAAAGAAATACCCCTACAAGCGATCGTACCTTCCTATAAATCGGTTAGAAGATGGCACCTTATGGAATTGGTAAAACGCAGCCATCAGAGAAAGCAATAAATCAAAAGCTCAACAAATGGATAGGAAGTTAAAAGTACTTATATCGGGAACCGGATTTGCCGGCCAAGGTCATGCAGATGCGTTTCGGGCTGTAGGTGCTGAAGTAGTGGGCATTGTTGGAAGAACGCCAAGGGTAGTAAGTGAGGTGGCCAGGAAAATGGAGATTCCCTATTCTGGAACAGATTGGCAACGAGCATTGAAAGATTGTCAACCCGATATTGTTTCTATCGCGACTCCTGGTGGCGCCCACTATGAAACAATAATACAGGCAATCGAGTTCGGATGTCATGTATTTTGCGAAAAGCCCCTCACAAATAGTGGAGATTCAGCAGTGGAGTTGTATGAACTTGCCAAAGAGAAAAAAGTAAAAACGGCATTTGCTTCTAGCTTTCGTTATATGCCATGTGTCATTCATGCTAAGCAACTAGTGGCAAATGGCTTGATTGGCGAACCTGTGGAAGCCGAGTTTATATCGCACTTCAATCTGGAGCGGGATATTCCCTTCGGATGGTCGCATAGAAAAGAAGATGGTGGTGGTCGTTTGAACAACAACTTTACCCACATGATGTCCATTGCTACGTCGGTAATCGGCGAAAAAATCTTGTCGATAATCGGAGAAGTGCGCGACGACTTGGGCAAAGCACCCATCGTTGAAGGTGTACATAATTTCAAGACGAGAAGAGACTATATTCCCAAAGATCTCAACGACCCCGCACTTAAATGGGGAGAAAGTAATGTCGAATGGTCCTATACCGTACTGGCGCAGCTGGAAAGCCCAATGGCCACAAAACCAGTTTCCGTTCTGTTTAAACATGGTGGGCTTAATCCTAGGTTTAATGAAGACCATATCGTGTTTTACGGTACGAAGGGAGCTATATATATTAAAGGACACTATGGCATGGGTCCGTTGTATGTTTGGGATGAAAATAAAACTTGGCAAGAGCTGCCGTTACCTCAGGAAATTGTTGATGACCAGCCAAAAGTTAATGGCGATACGGAGCGCAATTGGCATTACTTGGTTAGAGAATTCGTAAAAGATATTAAAGGAGAAACTGTTGCTCCTTACCAATCCTTCAAAGAGGGAAGTCTGTACCAGCAACTCATTGATTTAATCAGAAAGAATGAGAACTGGACAGATGTTCGTCATCTGCAATAAAAAGGCAAAATTATGTTTTATGACTATCTGGTAATAGCTATCTACTTTGTATTAATCCTTGCAATTGGTGTGGTGTTTTCACGGATGGCTAGTAAATCTACAAGTGATTATTTTCGCGGCGGCGGAAGAATGTTGTGGTGGATGGTAGGGGCTACTGCTTTTATGGCGCAATTTTCAGCAGTGACTTTTACTGGTGCGGCAGGTAAAGCCTTCAACGACGGTTTCGCCATTTGTGCCGTCTATATTGGTAATACTTTTGCATTCTATTGTGGATATTTATTCTTCGCTCATAGATTCAGACAAATGAGGGTAGATACGCCAACAGAAGCAATAAAAAGGCGATTTGGATCTGGAAATGAACTGTTTTTTTCCTGGGCGTTAATTGTATTTTCCTTCATAAATGCCGGAGTTTGGTTAAACGCTCTAGGGGTTTTTACCAGTGCCGTTTTCGATGCCGACATCTTTACAACCATTATTGGGATTGGTTTGACGGTTGTTTTTGTATCGGTACTATCAGGAGCCTGGGGGGTTGTAGCTTCTGACTTTGTTCAAACTTTGGTTGTAGCTGTTGTTTCGGTGGCTACCGCGATAGTGGCATTGGTAATGATTGATGGCCCGGTTAATTTGGTTAAAAATTTTCCAGGCGGTTTTCTCATAGGTCCGAATATGAACTACCCTTTAATATTGTTCGGTACTTTCATCTTCTTTTTACCGAAACAGATTATAACCATGATGAATCTTCATGATTCATTTCGATTTCTCGGTGCAAAAGACTCCATTAACGCCCGTAAAGCGGCCTTATTAGCCATGACGCTAATGGGCGTGGGAACTATTATTTGGTTTATCCCGCCGTGGGCAGCTGCTACTATATACCCGGATGCCCCTGATGACTATGCACAACTGGGAAACAAGGCGACAGATGCCGTCTATTTAGTATTTGCCCGTAATGCCATGCCTATTGGGACTGTTGGGTTATTGATGGCCGGCCTTTTTGCCGCTTCTATGTCTTCTATGGACTCAGCGCTGAATAAAAACGCGGGTATCTTTATCAGAAGTATCTATCAACCGTTTCTGGCTAAAAAGAATAAACAAAAAAAAGACAGTAAAATACTGAGAATCAGTCAACTGGTTAGCTTTATAAGTGGTCTGGGAGTTATCGGTGTTGCGATGTATTTCGCATCGCTTAAAGAACTCAGTTTATATGAACTTATGATGAGAGTTTCAACTATGGTACAGCTGCCAATGATGGTTCCATTAGTAGTTGGTATCGTTGTTAAAAAGACCCCTAAATGGGCACCTTGGGTTACTATTGCTCTAGGTTTAGGTGTTTCCTGGATGATTGATAATGTTATTACTGCGAATGTTTTTGTTTCATGGTTAGGTGTCGAATCTTTAACTAGTCGTGAAATTGTTGACATGAATATAATTCTAACTATTGCCGGGCATGTGTTTATTACGGGAGGTTTTTTCTGGGCAACTTCATTGTTTTACAATGAAGCAAAAGACAATCACAAAGAAGAAACTGATCGCTTTTTCGAGGATCTAAAAAGACCAGTTATAGCAGATGATCAGCAAGACGAGGTGGACCGTCAACAAAGAAATAAATTGGGAGGCATGGTGCTTGTAATGAGTGTTGGTATTATGCTTATGGCTTTAATCCCCAATCCATTATGGGGTAGATTGATATTTGTGCTTTGTTCACTAAGCATTGGTACTATAGGCTATTTGTTTAGACGCAGTACCAAAAGCAAAATTTCTTCAACCCAACCCTAGATCACCATTCAATTTGAACTTATCTAGTGCACATATTCCGGCGGTGTTCTACAATGAATATACTTATTATGAAATTCTTCTTTATAGTCCCATATTATTGACTTCGCTCTTGATAAATTAGTAATCAATGATATTATCGACCGATTTGATGTTAAATATTTGTTAGTTTTACAAATAGCCGTATATTTGGTAAACCAAACTGGTAAACCAGTTTAGAATAACTAAAAGGGCTGTTGAAAAAGCTAGTCGAGGAGCTATTATTACTTTAAATTGTAACCAACATAAAGAACAACATGAACTTTAAATCAACTTTTCTACATTATACCTTAATGGCAGGAGTTATCTTACTATTGCATAGTTGTGGAGATATGAATAAAAAGCAAAACGACACAAAAGAGATTGAGAAGTCAGCTCTGGGGACTACTGCAAACGACATCATACCATTTTTCCAACATTGGAACTTAATCTTAGGTGATGGTTCTAATGTAGGTCAGGCAACTGACTATGAGAACAAGGATTTCTTTTATACCGCAAGCGATGACAATGGGGATTGGGTAGTATTTAAGTCACCTAATGCAGGCAATACCCATGGTTCTTCCAACAACACAAGAACCGAGCTGGCCCAATTAAAAAAGTGGACACCAATGACGGAAGCCAAAATGAACGCGACCCTTAAGGTAATGAATGTGTCAACTACCGGGGATGCCCGCGTTGCTGCCACGTATTCAGTAGTGGTTGGTCAGATTCATAGTGCAGACGGCCACGAGAACGAACCGCTAAAAATATTTTACAAAAAATTCCCTGGGCATACTAAAGGTTCGGTCTTTTGGCATTATGAAATCAATACCGCGGGTGATGATAACTCGCGTAGATGGGATTATTCCTATCCTATTTGGGGTTATGACTTTTCTGTTGTTGGAACAGGTGAAAATACTTTTCCACCAGAACCACAAGATGGCATTGCTTTAGGTGAAGAATTCAGTTATGAAGTGGATATTAAGGATGGAATTATGAATCTAACGTTCACTAGTGAAGGGCATGAGACCAAAACATTTACTAAAAATCTCATTTCCTCTGAATATTCACAACGCTCAAATATACCAGAACAAGTCAAAAAATTATTCGTACCCATAGGTCAAGATGGACTAGAGCAGGAAAATGCTTATTCCGGTGAAGGCCTCTTTTTTAAGTTGGGAACTTACAACCAAACGAACGGAAAAGACCCTAAAGTAAATAAAGTATGGTGTTCAGGAGCTGAAACCCATGGTGGTGATCTTCATAAGCAATATGCAGATGGTAATTATGCTGAAGTTTGGTTTAAATCAGCAAATATCACAATCAGTGATGATGCCGTATCCAATGCAGGGTACTTTCAAGCTAATGATGACTTAAGTACAAAAACAGTTTATCCAATTGAGGTGATTCCATTTATGGATAAATTTAAAATATTACTAGGCGATGGAACAACTTCGGAAAACCTTGTCGACTTCGAACACAAAGATTTTTTCTATACTGTAATCGATGGTACAAGACGCTGGGTAGTCTACAAAGCACCAAACTCAGGTGTCACTTCAAAAAACTCCAGTAATACAAGATCAGAGTTACACGAAAAAAGAGAATGGACGCCTGAACAAGGGGGTAAACTAACCGGCACTTGTAAGGTCATGCAAGTTTCTACTTCTGGCGATGCCAGAGTTGCGGCCTCTTACTCAACAGTAGTTGGGCAGATTCATAGTGGTGAAGGACATGAAAATGAACCGCTAAAAATATTTTATAAGAAATTTCCGGGCCATACCAAAGGGTCTGTATTCTGGAATTATGAAATCAATACAGCAGGCGATGATAATTCTGGAAGGTGGGAATATTCGGCCGCAGTATGGGGAAATGATATGTCCGTCATTGGAACAAGCAAAAATGAGTATCCTGCTGAGCCTGCGGATGGAATAGAATTAGGAGAAGAATTCAGTTATGAAGTAAATGTCTATAAAGGTATTATGTATCTCACATTCAAAAGTGATAACCATAAAACAAAAACATTTACAAAAAATCTCGTCGAGTCTGAATACCTAAAAAAATCAGACCTACCAGATCAAGTGCAGCAACTATTTGTACCTATAGGACAAGATGGGACCGAGCGTGCTACTGCCTATAGCGGAGAGCTGAATTATTTTAAACAAGGTGCTTATAACCAATCAAATGGTAAAAGTCCCGAAACAAATATGGTATGGTTCGCAGGTGCGGAAACCTATGGCGGTGATATCGCTAAGCAGTATGAAAATGGCTGCTATACCGAAGTGTGGTTTCTGGAAGCGACAGTGGGTCCAGGTACAATACCTAACAATAAGTGATTTTGGAGTTAGTCCTATATTCGCAATAATGTGTAGCGCAATACTCAAAAGTTGGAGGTCTCCGGCGGTCAGAAATATTCGAATAGCAATATAGATTCGTGTAAAAAAAAGTACACATAAATTAAATAGAAACGGACATGATTGCCAATAATCAGATCCTTATTATTTTAAATAGAAATATAGAAAAATTATGGAACGATTTAGTGAAAAGTACATTACCTCAAAAGAAATGGAATGGGAAGAACTTGGAGGGGGAGTATCAAGAAAGTTTTTAGGTTACGATAACCAAATCATGATGGTAAAAGTGAAATTTCAGGAAGGAGCATTAGGCGCCCCACACCAACATTTTCATACACAAGCTACCTATTGTGTTTCAGGTAAATTTGAATTTGAAATTGATGGAGAAAAGAAAATTGTAGAAGCCGGAGATGGAGTTTACATTGAGCCTAATTTATTGCATAGCGCAGTTTGTTTGAAAGAAGGGATACTAATTGACACATTTAGTCCTGTAAGAGAAGATTTTTTAAGTGGTGACGGGGTATCTTATTTTGGAGATAAATAGTGATAATAAAAAACTAGCTCAACTCGGAAAGATTCTATGACGAAATAGGAATCGGTTTAAGATCATCAATAATAGTATTATCTAAAGAATATGAACAACAAATTAGCCGGAAAAAACGTACTTATCACCGCGGGTGCTCAGGGAATAGGTGAAGCAATCACCAAGCACTTTATCGATAGCGGTGCTAATGTTGCCATCCACTATTTTTCCAGTTCAGATACTGCGGACCAATTGACTGAATATGCAATTGGCAAAGGACAAAAAGCGGTTGCCATAAGTGGTGACCTAACGAAAGAAGTTGACGCGAATGTTTTGGTTGAAAAAACAGTAGCGGAAATTGGGGGTTTAGACATACTTATTAACAATGCAGGTTCACTTGTAGCTCGTAGAATGCTAAGTGAAATGACGGTGGAATTCTGGCAAAAGGTAATGGACATCAACCTCACATCTATGATGTTTGTAACGAGAGCTGCAGTTTCTCATCTTGCGAAAAATGACAACAGCAGTATTGTCAATTTGGCATCACTTGCGGGGCGCAAAGGCGGTCACCCTGGTTCGCTGGTTTATTCTACCAGCAAAGGAGCCATACTAACATTCACAAGAGCGCTCTCTTCAGAATTGGGCCCTAAGGGTATACGGGTCAACGCGGTTGCTCCAGGTCTTATCCTGGGAACTTCATTTCACAATACGCATACGACAAAGGAATCAGCAGCGGAGACAACGGCAAATATTCCAATCCAACGAGCAGGTAGGGCCGATGACGTAGCAAGAGCGGTTTTATATTTGGCGTCAGAATATGATGGCTTTATTTCGGGTGCTACCCTCGATATAAATGGTGGGGTTTATAACATGTAGCTCCATATGCAAACGTATGTGGCGAGCTCATTTCAAAACATTAATGCCCGAGAATGTTAAATTTCCGATTAAATTTTTTTTAACGAAAAAATAACATATATTTGGTTATCCAATTTGGTAAACCAGTTTGGATAACCAAAAAACAATCAATTACAAATACCAATTAAAAAACTAGAATCCATGCTAAATAACTCATCATAATAAAAAAAAGGATGTGTGCACGCCCATCCTTCTAAACGGATTACTTCTTATTAGAGGGAAGTAATACTCAAAAACATGTTATGCTTTACTATAAACATGTATTCTGCAAAAATTACAACATTACGGATACTTCGCGGAATTAGTTAGATGGTAAAGTAAAGAATTAAATGAGAACATAATAATTCTCATTGTTTTAATAATGCCGGAAATAGGCATTCAGAAAATTAATTTGTACTCACAAAAACCAATTCAAATGAATTTATTAACAAAATTATTCCTGATAGGATTATTGCTTGTCAGTATTCCCATAGTTGCGCAGGATAGCTTTACCGTCTCGGGTACGGTAACTGATGCAGATAATCAACCGATACCCGGGGTAAATATCTTGGTTGTGAACACCACCAGGGGGAGTCAGACAGATTTTGACGGAAATTACTCCATTAATGTTTCAAGCGGCGAATCGCTTCGTTTCTCTTATTTAGGATTCGTGAGTGAGACCGTGGAGATTATCAATCAAAGAACTTTGAATATCACGCTTCAGGAAGACACGGCACAACTCGATGAGGTGGTCGTCATTGGTTATGGAACTCGAAAAAAATCCTCCTTAACAGGTGCTGTTGCCAAAGTAAAAGGTAGTGAAATTGCAGCTATACAATCAACTCGTGTTGATGATGCACTAGGAGGTAAGTTAGCTGGTGTATTGATTCAACAGCAGGATGGGGCGCCGGGTGCGGATCCAAAGATCCAGGTTAGAGCAGCATCATCGGTTAATGGTAATTCAGATCCACTGATTGTTGTGGATGGGTATCCTATTTCAGGAAGTTTAGCAACTGTTAACCCAAACGATATACAAAGCCTGGAAGTATTAAAAGATGCTGCCTCAGCTGCTATTTATGGTTCCAGGGGAGCAAATGGTGTTATTCTGGTTACAACCAAAAAGGGAACAACGGGTAAACCTACTTTTAGTTTTAATACTTTCGCGAGCGTATCAAACAGGTATTTGAGTGATAATGAACAACTTAAGACAGCTGGAGAATGGGCCAATATATTAGAAACCGGTATAGCCAATGGCACTTATGATGTATCTGAATTGGACCCTGCATTTTTAAATTATAAGATAAATGCCTATAAAAATTCACCCGATGTAGTGGCTGTAGAAGATTGGCTTTTTCAAACTGGATTTAGTGAAAACTACGACTTCAGCATGAGTGGAGGAACCGAAAATGTAAATTACTTTGGTTCAATTGGTTATCAAAATACGACTGGTATTGTACAAACACAAGGGTATGAAAGAGCAAACATACGTTTGAATATCGATGCTAAATTGGGGGACAGGTTTAAGACAGGATTAAGTTTCAATGGATTTTACTCTAATAGAGATATCGTTGGTTGGGACCAGAGAGATCTCTTAAGAGCGTATAGCGTTCATCCTATTTACCATACAGATGCGTCTATTGCATTCGTTCAACAATTAGATTCTCAAGCACAGGCCCTGGGACTTGCTTCATTTGACTCTGGGTATAGAGGAGGTGATGCACCTTTTAATAATAGTATCTATACTTTAGAGCCCGGTGATACGGCTCAAGACTGGCACTATGGAAGAAGTGGTAATGGTATTGGAGGATCAGGTGATTCAGGTCCTGCAACGAAGCTTGACAATACAGACCGATATGAAACAACGTATTTCGGTAACCTTCAGTCTTATTTGCAATTCATGATCATAGAAGGTTTAAATATAAAAACCGTTCTGGGAGCTGATCTTACAGATACCCAGAACTTTTACTGGCGAGGACAGGAGTTTGATTCCAGGGCACGTTCAAATCAAACTAATTTGGATCAAACAGATTTAAAACGAACTTCCATTTTAAGTGTAACTACCTTGGATTATACGAAGACAATTGGTAAACATGACATAGGTGCAGTAGCTGGAGTTGAATTTCAAACTTTCTATACCAATGGAACCACTTTAGACGGTACTAATGTGCCATATACCGATATTATAAATTATAACCTGTTAGATCCTGCAGATATCAACGTAACAGAGAGGAAAGAGAAAGTTGTAAGAACTGGCATTTTTGGAAGAATTAACTATGCTTATGACGATCGTTATTTGCTATCGGCATCATTGAGAAGAGACGGAGCTTCACTCTTTGGTGAAAATAAAAAATATGCAACATTTCCAGCACTTTCCATTGGATGGAATTTACATAACGAATCTTTTTACAACTCAGACGCAGTAAGCTTAATAAAACCAAGGTTTAGTACCGGGTCTTTAGGTTCTACCTCTGATTTAGGGGCTTATAATTCATTGAGTCTTTTGAACCCTGCACCAACAATATTCGGGATTGGATATCTAATCCCGTCAGACGTGGCAAACCCGAATTTAACCTGGCAAACTAATACTGAGACTAACTATGGAATTGATTTAGGTTTTGCAAAAAATCGTGTTAGATTAAGTGTAGACTACTACACTTCCGATATTGAAGACATCTTGATTAATCAAAGTGTATCTGAAGTTCTCGGTACCACTTCAATAAGGCTTAATTCCGGTGATGTTAGAAGTTCTGGTTTGGAGCTTGAACTCTCTGCAGCCATTTTCCAAAAACCAGATTTCTCCTGGAATATTGGTGCCAACTTTTCTACGGTTAAAACAGAAATTACAGACCTGGGAGGTCTGGATCAATTACCTGATGTAATATACGGCCAGAGTGGTAGAGGTCCTGTGTTTAGAAATTATGTAGGTGGAGAAATTGGAGAAATGTGGGCAGTAGAAACCATTGGCAGAGTTGAAGATAGCTTTATAGAAGATCCCACGAGAGTTGTTGGTTTGAATAGTTCAGAATATTATGTCGTAGATCAAAATGGTGATGGTGTAATAGATAGGACAAGAACAGTTGAAGATGGTGGAGACTTAGTGAAAGCAGGACAAAATACACCAGATTTTTACTATGGTCTGAACAGTTCAATGAGATATAAGCTTTTTGACTTTTCGTTTCAATTCCAGGGATCCCAGGGAGGTGATGTTATCAATATTGACCCGATTTACTGGCAATCAGAATTTGGTGGAAGATTACGAGATAGCTTTGATGCTAATGACGATGGCATTGCTGATGCTAATGGACAGTTTTATGACCAGTCAAGAAATCAACTAGACGCGCAGATACAAGATGCGTCTTATCTGGCATTGAGAAACCTGACTATAGGTTATACGATTGATGCAGATGTGACTAGCAAAATAGGTATAAGCCGTTTGAGACTATATCTTGCAGCCTCTAACTTGTTGTATTTATGGGGTAATGATTACACCTCTTTCAATCCAGAGGGTGTTGAAATTACAAACACTGGTTATTTAGGACCAACAACATATGGGGTGCAAGTAGGTGCAAGTCCGATTGTGAGAAGCTTTACGTTTGGTTTAAATGTTAATTTTTAAAATAAAAAAATGAAAACAGTATATAAATTATTATTGGGATCATTGTTGTTAATAACAGCATGTGAAAATGATTTGGATCAGGTTCCATCAAATATTGCCAGTTCAGATTCTTTGGAAGATTTTGATGGAGTTGTGAATGCGGCATATTACTATCAGCTCGGCGCTGTTACGCCAATGGCAGTGATGGGCGACTTCAGAGCAGACAATGCTCTAATGGACGAAGAACCATATCCTGAATTTGATAGATACGGTCCTAATTTAACGGTTATGGAAGATCAATTTTTCGGACCTTTCTATACGGCATTATACAAGGCTATATTAAGTGCGAATAATGTAATTGAAAATTCTACAGATCCTGGTGATATTGGTGAAGCTAGTTTTTTAAGGGCTTTGTCTTACTTTAAACTAGTGCTGGTTTTTGGTGATGTGACAGTAAATTTAGTTCCTAACCCTAGTACAACAGATCCATCTATTTTGGTAAGACAACCGGCTGCTGATGTTTATAATAACGTGATTATTCCTGATTTGCAAAATGCAATAGCAGCTTTAGGTACAGAAATAGTAAATGGAAGGGCGTCTAAATACGCAGCTCAAGGATTGCTGGGCAAAGTATATATGCACAGAGGCAATTTTGGCAGTGCGGAATCACATCTGGCTGCTGTTGTAAACGGAGCTGCTGCTGCAGGGATTAGTTTACAAGCCAACTATGCTGACATTTTTGGTGAGATTAATGATTTGAATTCAGAAATCATATTTGCAACCCAGGTATCAAGTTCTATAGTGGATGAATATCCAGATTCGGAGTTTTGGTCATGGTATGGTGGACTTGATACAAAATCTCTGATGCCTTTAGATCCGGATTTAATTGCTGCTTTTGATGCTAGTGATGCTAGTGGCGGAGGTACAGATTTAAGAAGAGCGGTAAATATTGATGAGCTACTTATGGCGTCTCCAAAATTTCCTCAAACAGGAGGTCCTGATCACGACTGGATAGAACTGAGATTAGCAGATGTTATTCTGTTATATGCAGAAGCATTGAATGAGAATGGTGCTTCTCCTGAAGCCGTACTAGATCTGTTAGATCCTATACGAACCAGGGCTGGCTTAACACCTTTGGATCATACGGTCCTAAATACTACGGCTTTGGTTAGACAGGCTATCTATGATGAAAGAAGATTAGAGTTGGCCTTTGAAGGACACAGATGGTTTGATTTGGTTAGAACAGGTACTGCAGATGCTGAAATGGGAGAAACGATTGATAGTAATTATCTTTTATTTCCAGTTCCAATTTCAGAAATTCTTGCGACCAATGGAGTGATTACTCAGAATCCTGGGTACTAGGGCATTATTATAAGTTGATCATTATTATGGTCAAGAAATATAAAAATAGTTGTTTGAGTTAGTTTTTTACAAGTGGTATAGCCGGCCCTTGGCAGGGCCGGTTTACCCATAAAATACTAAATTGGTAAGTAATCAGTTTTTTTATCCAATAGATGTTTTGTATTACGAGATTAATTGTTATAAATTTCACCAACCAATCTGGTTAACCAATTTTAATACGAAAAATAATTTATTGATATATGAAATTAGAAATCCTAACAAAAAGTGAGAATCGTGAAATTCAAAATACGATAATAACTAAAATCCGGGATTTGATCAATTTTAAGAATTTGGAACCTGGTGATAAGTTGCCTTCCGAAAGAATGCTATCTGAAAAATTTGGAGTAAGTAGGGGTAATGTCCGAGAGGCAATCCAAACTTTAGAGTATTATGGAATTTTAAAAACAATTCCACAAAGTGGCACATTTGTAGCCAATATTGGAGTGATTGCAATGAATGGTATGATCGAAGATATTCTTCGGTTGGTAGATCCGGATTTCAAATCCCTGGTTGAAACCAGAATACTCCTGGAATTAAAAACCGCCAGGCTTGCAGCTTTAAGGAGAACCAATGTGGACCTGCAATCAATGCGGAACGCTTTGGATGCTTATACAGCGAAGGTACTTAATGGAGAAGATGCCGTTCAGGAGGACTTGCTTTTTCACCTGGCGATTGCAGAGGCGTCTGGTAACAGTACCATGATTAGGTTAATGCTCATTATTACTCCAGGGATATTAACAAATTTTGAAAAATACCACGTTTGTGATGTTAACCAGGCATTTATAGGGATACAGGAACATGAAGATATTTATAAGGCCATTGAAAGTAAAGATCCTAAATTGGCTAAAGAGAAAATGAAAGTTCATTTTAAAATGCTTTACCAGTATTGTTATAACATAAAAGACTAAAGAAATACCTGAGTATAAGAATGCACGCTTTTATCTTCAGGAAATGGTAATGGAGGGAAATCTATACTTAATCATTTTTACTATAAAAATTCTTTGTATTTGATTCAGTTGAATACTCCCAGTGTTTTTCGGTAATATTATGTAATTCTAACAGAAGTAGGTCTCTGACTTATTTAACGGTGCATGTTTTTGTTAGGTTAAATACGATCTGGCATCCACATTAATTAAATATCAAATTATGAAAGTTAAGGGATTAAGATGGTGGATTATTGGGTTAATATTCTTATCAACAGTTATTAACTATATAGACAGAAGTGCGCTTGGTATTATGTGGGGAAGTGAAGATCTCGAAGGTTCAATTTCGTATTCATTAGGCCTTACAAAAAGTGATTATGGTAATATTCTTAACATATTTATGGTTGCCTATGCTCTGGGGCAACTTTTTTCAGGTAAATTATTTGATAAAGTAGGAACAAAAATAGGATACGTTTTAAGTATAGGAATTTGGAGTTTATCTACAATGCTACATGCAACAGTAACAGGATTTAAATCTCTTGCTTTTTTTAGAACTACTTTAGGTGTTTCTGAAGCTGGAAACTGGCCAGGAGCTGTAAAAAGTAATGCCGAATGGTTTCCAATTAAAGAACGGGCCATAGCGCAAGGTTTGTTTAATGCCGGGGCATCTATAGGCTCAGTTATTGCTCCTTTACTAATAGCAACTTTCTATGTTGCCTATGGATGGAGAATCACATTTATAATTGTTGGAGCTATGGGTTTGCTATGGATTATACCTTGGTTAATTATTAATAAAAAAGGACCAAAATACCATCCCTGGATTACAGAAGAAGAACGACAGTATATCGTTGAAGGGCAAAGCGAAGCAGATCAAAATGAAACAGAAGATACAAAAGGAAAATCTTTAACAGAGATCCTATCATTTAGAGAATCCTGGGCTGTAGTAGCTGGTAGATTCTTCTTAGAGCCAATTTGGTGGTTATTTGTAGGCTGGATGCCAATTTATTTATTTGATGTATATGGATTTAATGTAAAAGAGGTTGGTATGTTCTTATGGGTGCCATATGTAGGTGCAGCTATTGGAAGTATTGCAGGAGGATATGTTTCAGGAAAAATTATTGCCAAATCAAATTCAATTGATAAGGGTAGAAAAATAACAATTTTAATTGGCGGAATTATCATGTTATTAGGTCTAATAGCAACTGTACTTATTGGTGATACTGCTGAAAAATTTGTAGTCATTGTGTTCTTTGTGTTATTCGGATTCCAATTTGCTATTAGTAATGTGCAGACACTTCCAAGTGATTTCTTTGGCGGAAAATCTGTAGGATCATTAGCAGGATTAGGAGGAATGATTGGCGTATTCTCTGTAATTATTATGAACTTTTTAGTTCCTATAGTTGTAGATAAATTCTCTTATACTCCAATTTTTATAGCAATAGCAATATTTGTCCCTCTTGGCGTAGGATCTATATATTATTTCGCAAGAAAAATTAAATCAGTTGAATAAAAAAATCGATAAAAAATATTTAAAAACTAAAGAAAACCTAAAATGAATAAAAACAAAGATAAAGTAGCAGTTGTAACAGGAGCAACTGGGGGTATTGGATTCGCAGTGGCAAAAAGATTAGGTGAAGATGGATATACCGTGGTATTAAACGGAATTGAAGATGAAGCGGGAGCTAAACGAGTTGAAGAACTTGCGGCGGAAGGAATTGCTGCAGAGTATTATGGATTTGACGTTACTAAAGATGAACAAGTAACATCAAATATCACTAAAATTGGAGAAAAGTATGGCAGAATTGATGTGCTGGTTAATAATGCCGGAGGTTTAGGGGGAAGGTCCAGGTTTGAAGAAATGACAACAGATTTTTACAGATTTGTAATGGCGCTAAACCTTGATTCTGTATTTTTTGCTTCAAGAGCTGCGATACCGTTTCTTAAGAAGGGAGATCACCCTTCTATAATTAACTATACCTCAAATGCAGGATGGACCGCAGGAGGACCTGGAGCTGGTATTTATGGAACATCTAAAGCCGGAGTACATGCTTTAACAAGAGCATTGGCGAAAGATTTAGCTGAATATGGGATTAGAGTAAATGCCGTATCTCCTGGTACAATTGACACGCCTTTCCATGCTCAAATTAAAGCAACTAAACCGGAAGTTTTTGCTTCTTGGGCAAATAGTATTATGTTAGGAAGATTGGGCCAGCCAGAAGATGTAGCTTCTGTTGTTTCATTCCTGGCAAGTAAGGATGCATCTTTTATAACAGCTGAAACTATTCAAATTGGTGGTGGGCAAGCATTAGGAATTTAGTATTTAACATAAGAATGAGTAAATTAAAAGGTAAAGTAGCAATAGTTACCGGAGGTGCAAGAGACATAGGCCTAGCGATATCTGTTAAACTTGCAAAAGAAGGTGCCAAAGTAGTGGTAAACTACTTTAATTCTGAATCTGAAGCAAAGGAAACAGTAGATAAAATAAAAGCTGCAGGAGGTGAAGCTATGGCAGTAAAAGCTGATGTATCAAAACTAGATGATATTGAGAAACTAAAGGCGAAATCGGTTGAAGCATTTGGAGATAAAGTCGATATTTTGGTTAGTAATGCAGGTGGTCTTTTTGCGCGTAGAACATTACAGGAATTTGATGAAGCATTTTATAATTTGGTTATGGATGTCAACTTCAAATCTGTAGTGTTTATAATGCAGGCATTTGTACCTTTAATGGGTAAAGGTTCCTCTATAATTAACCTTTCTTCACAAGCTGCAAGAGATGGCGGCGGTGGCGGTTCTTCTTTATACGCTTCTTCCAAAGGTGCTGTATCTACCTTTACAAGAGCCATGTCAAAGGAGCTTGGGCCTAAAGGAATTCGAGTAAACGCGCTCTGTCCAGGTTTAATAGGAACTAAATTCCATGATGACTTTACAAAAGATGACGTTCGTACAAAGGTTGCTGCAATTACCCCGCTAAGAAGAGAAGGTTCAGCTGCTGAAGTGGCAGATTTAGTTGCATATTTAGCTTCAGATGAATCCTCATTCCTTACTGGAAATAATGTAGATATAAATGGAGGATTAGCATTTAGTTAATCACTAAAAATGAAAATAAGATGAAAAAAGTTGTGACTTTTGGAGAGATAATGTTACGTTTAGCTCCACCCGGATTTTTACGTTTTTCTCAAACTAACAGCTTTGATGTCATTTATGGTGGGGGAGAATCTAATGTAGCTGTGTCATTGGCAAATTATGGAGTGCCGGCATTGTGCTTTAATGGAAATGCGCAAGAGGGGTGTTAATACTCAAAATATAATTTTTGGCGGTGAACGCTTAGGTATTTACTTTTTAGAAACAGGTGCCGTAAGTCGTGGCAGTAAGGTGGTCTATGACAGGGCACATTCTGCAATTTGCGAGATTGAACCAGGCATGATCGATTGGGCAAAGGTATTCGATGGGGCAGGTTGGTTTCATTGGACCGGTATTACTCCTGCAATTTCACAAGGAGCAGCAGACGCTTGTCTGGAAGCAGTGAAAGTTGCCAGCAAGATGGGCATTACCATATCAACGGACTTGAATTACCGCGCAAAATTATGGCAATACGGAGGAGACCGTGAGGCAATTATGACTGAATTGACTTCATACTGTGATGTTATTCTTGGCAATGAGGAAGATGCCGAAAAACATTTTGGTATTAAACCCGAAGGGCTCGATATTACAACCCAGGGACATGATGTAAAAGCTGAGGCCTTCTTATCAGTCTGCAAACAGATGATAACTAAATTCCCTAAAGCTAAAAAAGTGATTACCACCTTAAGAGGATCCATTTCAGCTTCACACAATACCTGGGCGGGGGTACTTTACGATGGAAAGAAAATGTATGAGACCAGACAATATCAGATAACACATATTGTGGATAGAGTAGGAGGAGGCGATTCTTTTATGGGGGGATTAATTTATGGCTTATTAAAATATCCTGAAGATGATCAGAACGCCCTTGATTTTGCTGTAGCGGCTTCCTGTTTAAAACATACCATAAAAGGCGATGCCAACCTGGTAACGGTAGATGAAGTACAAAAACTAATGGGTGGAGATGCCTCAGGGAGGGTAGCAAGATAGGTCCATATTATTAATAAGATTACCTAACGATTATAAATTTTTCTTAATTGTCTAAGAACAAATCAATACTGATAATTTGCGGAGGTGGTCCGGCACCAGGAATTAATTCTGTAATCAGCACGGTCGCCAAGGCTTTTTTGAAGGATGGTTATAGGGTATTAGGTCTTCATGAAGGGTTTAAAGGTATATTTAGTGAGAATCCGGATATAAAAGAGTTCGATTTTGACCATGCCGATAGAATTTTCAGCCGTGGAGGCTCTACCTTAATAATGAGCCGTTTTAAACCGAGGAATGAAAAACTCAATACGAATCTTTTTTTGGAAAACAACGTAAAACTATTGGTTAGTATAGGCGGTGACGATACCGCATCTACTGCAAATAGAATAACAGCATTTTTGGAAAAGGAGAATATTTTCATCTCAAATATCCATGTGCCCAAAACAATTGATAATGATCTGCCCTTACCTGATAGAAATCCAACTTTTGGATTTCATTCAGCAAAAGATGAAGGGGTGCGTATAGCAAATACAACATATGAAGATGCGCGTACAAGTCAAAATTGGTTCGTAATGTGTGCCATGGGAAGATCGGCCGGGCATTTGGCATTCGGGATTGCGACAAGCTGCCATTTTCCTATGATGATCATCCCAGAAATGTTTGATAAGACCAGCATTACTTTGGATAAAGTGGTTCGGCTTATAATTTCATCCATCATTAAAAGGAAGGTTGAAAATATAAATTATGGGGTAGCAATGGTAAGTGAGGGAGTTTTTCATTCAATGCCAAAATCCGAATTAGATAAAATTGGTATTAATTTTACCTATGATGATCATGGTCACCCTGAATTGGGAAATGTGAGCAAATCGCATATTTTTAACATGCTTCTCCAAAAGGAATTAGAAGAACTAGGAATAAACGTTAAGAGCAGACCAGTAGAATTGGGTTACGAGCTTCGTTGTTGTCGACCCATAGGATTTGACCTCACCTTGTGTACCCTTTTAGGACTTGGGGTTAAAAAATTATTTGATAAAGGTCTTAGTGGTTGTATGGTCACGGCAAATTCCAGAGGGGAGATAACACCACTTTTTTTATCCGAAATACAAGATGAGGATGGAAAAATACCTCCTCGATTGGTGGATATAAACTCTGAATTTGCAAACCTATGTTTTCAAAATCTGGATTATTTAAGCGAAGATGACTATGCAGCTGCAAAGAAGTATTTAAATAACCCTGCTAAGTATGATTTTAAAAGAATATTAAACTAAATATAAAATATAGTGGCACAGTATTCAAGAATTGAAGTAGCATCGGTAATGAAGGAAACAGGAATGGTTCCTTTGTTTTATCACCCTAATGTTGAATTGGGAAAAAAAGTATTAAGGGCCTGCTATGATGGTGGGGCAAGGCTTATGGAGTTCACTGCTAGAGGTGATTATGCCTTTGAAGTGTTTTCAGAGCTGAACAAATATGCGATAAAAGACATGCCGGGAATGATTATGGGCGTAGGATCTATAACAGATGCCGGAGCTGCAAGCATGTTCATGCAAATGGGAGCCAACTTTATTGTGACCCCATCACTAAGAGAAGATATTGCAATTGTCTGCAATAGAAGAAAAGTATTGTGGTCGCCAGGTTGCGGTTCCTTGACAGAAATCAATAGGGCTGAGGAATTGGGATGTGAGATCGTGAAGTTATTTCCGGGAGATCTTTATGGCCCCGGTTTTATAAAAGCAATTAAAGGGCCACAACCCTGGACTAGTATTATGCCAACCGGTGGTGTGAGTACAGAAGAAGCAAATCTTAAAGCATGGTTCAATGCCGGGGTTACATGTGTGGGTATGGGATCTAAACTTATTAGTAAAGAAATTTTATCAAATAAGGATTATACCGGATTAGAGAATAAGGTTAAAGAAACCTTATCCCTTATTTCTAAGCTCCGAGCTTAAATTCAAAATTTTTCCATCTAAACTATATTCTCAGATATAGTAATAATCCTAACAGAAAAATATCACGCTAAAGAATCTACTATGGGTGAAACCAAAAAGAGTAAATCAATTTTTAAGAGGCTTCTGGCGCTGATTTTAGCTTTCGGCCCCGGTATTTTCGCTATTGGTTATACCATTGGAACCGGAAGCGTCACTTCAATGATAGTAGCCGGCAGTACTTACGGGATGCAATTGTTATGGGTACTCCTAATTAGCTGCATATTTTCAGGACTACTGATGTATGCCTATGGGAATTATGCACTGATTTCAGGTGAAACGGCACTTTACAGTTTTAAAAGACATATAAAAGGAGGAAGGCTAATTGCCATACTCATTATAATTGGAATTTCTTTTGGTCAATGGAATTCTCTTATGGGTATTTTAGGAATCTCAGCAACTATTATTTATGAAATATTTCTAATATATTTCCCTCAATTAGAAGGGGTTAGATATGAAAGCGTTCTGTTAATTGCAGTTGTGGTTATTGCAATTATGTACGCCTTATTGCTCGTTGGTAAATACACTTTTTTTGAAAAGATTCTGGTCATATTTGTAACCATAATGGGGCTTTCTTTTATAATATCCCTTTTTATGGTACATCCACTGCCGGAAGAAGTGATACGGGGATTGGTACCATCTATCCCCGATGTTAAAGGAGGTAAAATGATGGTGGCGGCATTCGTTGGTACAACCATGGCTGCAGCTACATTTTTATCAAGACCCCTTTTTGTTAAAGGAAAAGGCTGGAATATCAATAATTTAGATCAACAAAAAAAAGATGCGATTATTGCGGCTATTCTGGTGTTTATAATAAGTGGCTCCGTAATGGCTGTTGCAAGTGGTGCGCTGTTTCATCAGGGCCAACCTGTTACCCGGGTACTGGATATGGTGAATACTCTGGAACCAATTGCCGGTAAATTTGCATTAACACTTTTTTTCTTTGGAACCCTGAGCGCCGGATTATCTTCCATTTTCCCTTGTTTACTGATAGCTCCTATTTTATTGGCCGATTATCAATCGGGAGAATTAGATACGAATTCACGTCAGTTTAGAATTATTACGGCAATTGCCTGCTTGTTTGCTTTAATCGTGCCTGTATTTGGTGCTAATCCCATTGAAATGCAAATTTTATCACAAGTCTTCAACGTTTTTGTTTTACCAGTAGTGATATTTGGAATTCTTCTACTGATAAACAATAGGAAAATAATGAAAAACCATAAAACCAGCATTTGGATTAATCTTGGTTTAGGCGCTTCTTTACTTTTTTCATGTATTATTTCTTATAATGGCGTACTGGCACTTCTGACGTACTTTTAAACACACAATGATTTAAGCAATATTTTAGTTTAATTGTGGCAAATAAAAAAGCCATCAGTTATGATGGCTTTGAATTTAGTTTTGGTATTCAGGACTTAGTCGATGACTTCCACATTTACTGCGTTCATTCCCTTTTGTCCTTTTTCCAAATTAAACTTTACGTTGTCGTCCTCATTAATTTCATCAATAAGACCACTTTGGTGTACAAAAATGTCTTCTTCAGAATTAACTGGTTTTATAAAACCAAATCCTTTGGCCCTATTAAAAAATTTCACTGTTCCTTCTTCCATTACTTTGATATTTATTATTAATTATATTATTTAATTCTTGTTTTTATATTTTTGTCAATTCTTTAGTGCTATTACCTTTAAAGGCGATACTTTGCCTAATTCTTTTAACATTTTGATATGGTCCCAAATAGCGGATGCAAGAGTGCTTTTGGTATGATACGGAATGCCGTATTCCTTAGCCGTAAGTTCTACAATACCAGATATTTTTTTATAATGGATATGACAAATATTAGGCAATAGGTGATGCTCTATTTGGTAATTTAACCCCCCAATTAACCATGATAAGAACCCGCTTTTTGGCGAAAAATTACTGGTCGTTGCCAATTGATGTGCATACCAGTCACCTTCCAGCATGCCATCTCCATCAGGTAAGGGAAATTCTACGCTGGGCGTGATATGTGATACCTGAAACACAATACTGATTAAAATACCAGTCATAAAGTGCATACTAAAAAAAGCCAGAATAATGATCCATGGTGCAAGAGGTACTATCAAAATTGGTAAGATTAATGCATACGAATAATAGAAAAGTTTCCATCCTATTAATTTTGCCAGTTCCGTTTTAAATTCATTTTTTTTACTAAAAAAACCTTTTTTTCTATAACGATTTATTCTGACAAAATCCTTAGAAGTGATCCAGGAAATGGTAGACAGACCGTAGAAAAACCAGACATATATATGCTGAAACTTATGTAGCCGGTTCTTTTTCGCATGCGGTGAAAAACGCAGGACAGACGGAGGATTTATATCATCATCTGATTGATCTATATTTGTATATGTATGATGTAAAACATTGTGCTGTATCCTCCATACTGTGGAGTTTGCACCAATAAGGTTCATGGTGTAGCCAAGGTATTTGTTAACGTATTTATTCGTGGAATAAGAACCGTGAATGGCATCATGCATAATACCCATACCAATTCCTGCCATTCCTAGGCCACTAATAAGGTATAGTATAAATAGCATTCCTGCACCTGTTATAAAACCACTATTGATAATTATAATTGGTAAAACAAATAAGGATAACATAAGTATGGTCTTTAAAACCATGCTCTTGTTTGCATGTTTACTAAGTTCATTTGTTTTAAAATATGTATTGACTCTTTCTTTTAATGTCTTAGAAAAATCTGAACTTCTTCTTTTTGAAAATTTTGGATTTTTAATACCGGAATATTTTAATTTTATAGCTTTTTCCCGGCTTTTGAGATTAACGAACGTATTTATTCCTTGTTCATTAAAAACGTTGGGGCGGTAAATAATTTGAGAATTTTTGGAGAAACTAATTGAAGTATATGAGGAAAATTACTTTTCACTTAAAAGCACTTCTAAATCAGAATCTCTTTTTCCTATTATTGGCGTATAAAATGGTTTTAGCACTATTGCTATTAAAAAACTGAAGAGAGCGGGAGTAAATTAAAGATCCGGGTAGATCAAAATAAAGGTAGGCTTTCTGACCTTCTAACGTTGCAAAGGTACCTTTTATTTGAACTAGCATTCCAAATAATGTGTTAAAGTGCTAAAAATGAACAATTTATTTGTAAGTCTGGTTATTCAAATTGTTCTTCCACATCTATTAAATTGTCGTCCGGGATGCGATCAATCATTTTATTATAAGGATCTATTCCAGCCTTTATTGGTAATTTTCCCATTGTATAAGTAAAGGAAATTTTGCCTGGCATTATGGCTATCTGATCTAAAATCAAATATTGATTATATTCTCCTTCTTAGCTTTAATGGTGGGTTCATCTTTCTTCTCATTTACAAAATACATATCCATCATCCCTTTGTTTTTAACATGTATCTGCCCCCGATGTTCACATGCATAGCTATCTCTGATAAGTAAGTAGGTACTTTGAGAGACATTTACCCTTCCCGGTTCCGATAAGGATTCCATACGCGCCGCTACGTTCACCGTATCGCCCCAGATGTCATAGGCAAATTTCCGGGTGCCTACGACGCCGGCAATAATGGTTCCTGTATTGATGCCAATACGGACATCGAAGGGAACAATATCCTTAGGTGGGTTGAGTTTAGTTTCTTCCATCACCTGTGCAATTTCAAAAGCGGCCTGTACCATTTTATAAGGATGGTCTTCGGTAGGAAAGGGTAATCCCCCTGCGCACATATAGGCATCACCTATGGTTTTAATTTTTTCGAGCTCATATTTTTCCATAATGGCGTCGAACTTCGAAAAATAATAATCCACCGTTTTAACCAGTAACTCCGGGGATAGATTCTGTGAAAAACTGGTAAATCCTTTAAAATCTGTAAACATGACAGTCAC
>NZ_CAMYOM010000023.1 GCF_947260015.1 uncultured Eudoraea sp.
GTTGAGTCTAATTTACCCTTCTTTTTTCTTCTTCGGCTCCGGTCTTTCTTTCACGAGCAGATTTAAGTTTACGATTTCCAAAACTTCTGGAATAAGTGACTATAAAAGTTCGGTTAAAGAAATCAACAATATTTATGGTATTCAGATTTTGCTCAGGAATGTCGCTTATTATGGTCCATTTTGCTGAATCTAACAGATCATTAATTTTGAATCCCAGGGTACCCCCTTTCTCACCAAACTTCTTTTGAATTCCAATATTTATACTATAAAATTCATCCAGAACGGCGGTACCTAAGGCACCGCCAATGGATGGGCTGTTGTAGTTTATGTTGATTTCTGAGCTAACATTTTTCGCCAAGGTGAACGCCTGTGTACTGTTAATATTGAATGTATTTTGTTCCAGGGAAAATAGAGTTCCTTCAGTAGTATTGGTAATTTTTGTGTTCAAATAGATAAAGTTGTTTTGCATTTTCCACCAATGGGTAATTGTTATTGGCCAACCCAATGTAAGCGAAAAGATTTTTGTTTGATCTAAATTGGCTGCTCCAAAAATCAATCTTTCATTTTCCTCATCAAATTGTGATTGAAACCTTGAAATGGTTCCATCCTCAACCGAATATTGTGCAGAAAGTATGGTAGAACGATAATTGAAATCAAATTTAACCGAGTTGGCAATAGCGGGTTGAACAGCCGGATTCCCGGCAAAAAAAGTGTTAGGGTCAATGAAAATAACAAAAGGGGCCATATCATTAAAGCTAGGTCTTGTAATACGCCTTGAATAAGAAAAATTAAGACCCAGGGTGTCGTTGAACTTATGGGATAAATATGCGGTAGGGAAAAATTCACCAAAAACCCTATCAACAACTTTACCCTGTTTTTCGGAATTCAGCTGGGAATCGGTATGTTCGTATCGCAGCCCTAATTTAAGACTGGTCTTATCGTTGAAACTATAATCCATGCTGACATAAGCTGCAAGTATCTGTTCTTTTAGTTCGCTAAAATCAGTAAGGGTAGCATCTTCAACAAAATCTTCGCCTTGAAACGTACCTATGACAACATCATTTTCAAAATCGCTGATACCAACTTTAATTCCGGCATCTAATTTTATGTTTTCGTTTATCCGGGTACTATAATCGGTTTTTCCTACGATTATGTTGATGGGCGTTAATTTATCACCAGTAGTCCGCTCCTCCCTTAAAAAGTTGTTACTCCCATCGAAAAAACTGTTCGTATATCTCGTTGGATTTTGGATATCATAGTTTAGATAATCAAAGTCAAAACTTAAGAACTGATCATCTTTAAAATTGTGTTTAAAGTTAAAGTTAGAACCAAAATTTTCCAGTTGGTTTATCTCCGTATTTAGTAGTTCAACAAAAGATTCTGGTATACCGTCTATCGTCTCTTGGCTATTATTCACAGCATCCATGCTAAATTTGTTGTCGTTATACCAAAAAAGTAACCCAATTACCGTTTTGTCGGATACTTGATAATCCATACCTAAGCGCATATTGTGATTACGTCGAATAGGATCCCTGTTGGAGATGGTTCTCAGGTTATTGACGTTTCCGTTTTCATTGACAAAAGTTCTATCAAAATCAAAAATTTGCCCTTGGGTGTTTCTTAAAAAAGAGTAGTACCCAAAAAGATTTAATCTGTTTTTTCTATAGTTAAAGCTGATATTATCAGAAGTTGTATTGCCGTTCCCAACTCCAAAAGACAATGAATATGAGCCATTAAATCCGGCATCGATTTGTTCTTTCAGCACTATATTTATAAAACCCGCATTTCCCTCGGCACTAAATTTGGCAGGAGGTGTTGTGATAAGTTCTATGGTTTCGATATTGTTGGCGCTCATGCCTTCCAGCATCTGTACTAAACTTGATATGGGCATATAGCTTTGTTTGCCGTTGATCATTACAAAGACACCACTTTTTCCAACAAGAGAAATAGTATTGTTCTGCCTGTCTACAATAACACCAGGCGATCGTTCAAGAATTTCCAGCGCCGAGGATCCATCAGAGAGTATACTACTCGCCACATTGATAACCATTCTATCAATTTTTTGAACATATAGGATTTTCTTTGATACTACCACAACTTCATCCAGTTCAACTCCTTCAGAGAGTAAAATAGTTGGCAGTATTATTTTTGAACTTCCATTAATACTCAAAGGACTACTGTAGGTGGGTTTAAACCCCATCAGACTTACTGATACGATATACTGTCCCTGCGAAATGCCCTCAAATGAAAACTGACCATTATCTTCTGTAATTGTTCCTTTGACCAATGTGGAATCACTGGCTTTAAGCAACAATATATTTGCAAAAGGTAATGGTGCTCCCGCATCATCTTGAATAAGTCCCTTAATACTGTTTTGGGCATAGGCAATTTGTGTTATAAATACCAATATGGCAATGAGGTATGATCGATTAAAACATAAAGTTATTTGGATCATTCTTTGTATAGGTTGCTTTGGATATTTCAGGTTTTTGCTTCCTAAAGGACATTCAGGGCAAAAACAACTGCCTTTACTTAATTGTAAAGTATATTAAAGATAGATAATTTGTCCATAGATATTTTTTCTTCTAAGGTGCAGCAAAGGGCTATATTAACGAAATCGCCGGAAAGAGAATATTTAAATATGAGGATACCTCAGATGGATACCGTTATGTTCCGAAGGGGATTTGATTCTAATTTTATATCATAGGGAAAGTTCAAAAAAAGGATAACCAAAAGCGTTTTACTCTTCAACTCGGGTGAACTTCCAAATGATAACGCTCAAAATAATTATGAGGTAATGCTGGGAAATGATCCAGTACACCATGGTTTTAGCGTGATATGGATAACGAAAGTTTCTATATATGAGATTTATCACATTTTCTAAGGCCTCTTTTATCTAATTTTGGTTGTAATTGGATATAGAACAAGTACCTAGCGAGAAAAATCTTTCTGTTACCAAATATTAAAAATACGTATTCATGCAAGAAAAAAGATCAGATTTAGCCGGACCCGGAATAAGTACCTATGAAGAAGTAAGCAAAATTCTTCCTGATAACTACAAGGCAGTATTACCACCTTTAAAGAGGATGGAAGCTCTGTATCTAATCAAAGACTACATAGAAAAAGGTTTGGCAGAGGCCTTAAATCTGCAAATGGTTCAGGTGCCATTAATCGTAAGAAAGGATAGTGGTGTTAATGATTATCTGGACCGTGACGGCTCTCGCACTCCTGTGGAGTTTCCGGCAGGGCTGGGATTACCTAAACGAATAGAGGCACAGGTTGTACAGGCGGCAACCAAATGGAAACGCATGGCTTTGGCACAATTTGATTGTGCAGTTGGCCAAGGCATCAATACGGATATGAGAGCTATAAGAAAGGATTATTTTCTTGATCATGACCACTCTGCATATGTCGATCAATGGGATTGGGAAAAGCGCATCTCTGAAGAAGACAGGACCCTAGATTATCTAAAAGATACTGTTAGAAAGATCTGGAAGGTAATTAGAGACGCCGGTGTTATGGCCAAAACGCATTTTCCGGAATTAGGCGATCCAAAATATCCCGATTTCCCGGAAGAACTCAAATTCATTCATGCAGAAGAGATCCTGGCCATGTATCCTGATCTGCCGCGAAAGCAAAGAGAAAACAAGCTTCTGGAAACATATCCTGCCGTATTTATCATTGGCATTGGTTCAGTACTAAAAGATGGCTATCCCCACGAGATGCGTGCAGCTGACTACGATGACTGGATTACGCCATCCACAACAATAAATGGCGAACAGATGTACGGACTAAATGGCGACATCCTGGTGTATAATCCGGTAACCAAAAGACGGCATGAGTTGAGTTCAATGGGGGTGCGGGTTACCAAAGACACTTTGAAAGCCCAATTGGAACTCTCTGAGCAGACAGATTTTCTTAAACTTCCTTACCATCGGGCTATTTTGAATGATGAAATTCCATTGAGTATCGGCGGTGGAATTGGTCAGTCAAGAACGTATATGTACCTTTTAAGAACCGCGCATCTGGGTGAAGTAACGGTTTCTATCTGGCCTGATGAATTGAAAGCGATTTGTGCCAAAAAAAATATTCATGTTTTAGAATAAGCGGGGATATTTAACAGGGAACGATTCCGCAATTCTGACTTACTGTCTTGCCTGCATGGCAGTTAGCTCATTAATTAGGCGGTCTCATCGTGCTGCACTGCGAGCACCCGGAAGGTGTGTAAACCGGCAGGTAGAAATTTTTGCCTTATTTTCCCAAAGTTCAAATAAGGGATTACCTCTTATACTATTAACATAAGTGCATATATCAGCTAATGGGAATAATGCTCTTTATCCCTTATATTTGAGATATAAAGCGAATAAATCGCTTTACTCAATTGTTGTACATAGTTTAATCCCAATCATGAATTCACGTATAAAACAACTGATTTTAATAACGTTAATTTCACTAATAGGAATCGCATCTTATGGGCAAGAATTAACGAATGAAATCGCGTGGACTATAAAGTATGGCCGAACTGAAAATTTGAAACATTTAATTACTGTGGACCGCATCGATGAATGTGTGGGAGTAGGAGACAGCAAAAAATATAATTATTTGGCAATAAGCATCAAGTTAAAATCGATGAAATCCTTACGCTATTTTGTTGAAAACGGAGCCGATATCGAGGGCGTTTGTGCGGATAAAACACCCTTGATGTATGCGGCAAAATACGGGCAATTGGAAATGGTCCGATATCTGGTGCAAAAGGGCGCTGATCTCAGTGCGACCTACAAAGGCAAAACCACATTAAGTTTCGCAAGACAATTTCATCAGCGTGACATCATAAAGTACTTAATAGAACATAAAAAGACATTAAAAACGATGCAGAACGACGGCTATAATGAAAAGCCCCAGTCTAGTTCTTGAAAGTTCAAATAAACGATCTTATTACTATTCATTCCATGTTTTACCCACCCTCTCAAAAAATGGAATATCAACTTTTAAAGTTACAGGTCCGTTACCAGGGAAACCTTGGGATGTTTCCATAATATACTTGCAGGCAAATTAGGGGTGATAACCTTTTTGAGCCATTCAGAATAAGTAGCTGTTTTTCCGGTTCCGGTTACAATAAATAAAATTTCTTTTGCTTGCAGGATCGATTTAATTCCCATAGTTATTCCATATTCAGGGGGTGTTTTTTCCGAGCTAATCATCTTATGTTTTTGGGTAGATTGTGCCAATTTGGAAACATAACATTCATCAGGAGGCCAATTTTCGGCCGGCTCTATAAAACCCAAATGACCATTTTTTCCCATTCCTAAAATGAGGATGTCCAGGGGACCTTTCATCTCAAGTTCTTTTTGCATAGCACATGCCGCCTCCTCTGCCTGCATTTTACTGTCAGGGAGCGTTAAATCGGGAGAAAAGTAATGCGCTCTTTCCACAGCTATTCCCCAGGGGATTCTCACCTCTTTTTCAATGTAACTCATACAACTATGGTGATATTCGGATAATCCAACCCATTCATCCAATTGAAACAATGAAAGCGATTTGGTATGCAGGTTTTGGGCCTTTGTGATATAGCTATACATTCCTAATGCAGAATTTCCGGTGGCAATACTTATCTTGCTTAATGGGTTTTTTCTGATCCTCCCGATTAACCAGTCAGCAGCCGTTTTGCTTAATTCCTGATAGTCTTTACACTGATTTATTGTCATTAATACCAAGCTATTTCACCATTGTAAGGAACACAGCCTTTGTAATATCCGGGTATAGGATTGTACCTCAACCCTTCCATGATACCTGGTTTAGAAGAAAAATACCCCCACTGTGTAAGAGATTTAAGGTCCTTAAAATAATGAGGAATTTTATGGGTTGTGGCAGTTGCTTCCTCGTCTAGTTGCTCAATTACTTCATATTTCTTTTCTGATGAATAATCTAAAAAGCCATCACCTAATAATTGGTTTAACCCAACCAGGATGCGATCCTTTCTTTCAATTCCATAACAATCTTCTGCAATGAGTGCGATAAAATGATGAACCTTAGCCTCTTTGGCGCCCGGAGATGCATCTGTTTCAGGTAAAATAATTTCGACAATATCAGCCAGAAGCAATTGATATTCTTCGTTAAATAACGTAGGATTGCTGCTATCTTTACATCCTTGTACAAGCCATGAAAAGGGGATAAAACTTCCGGCAGACCACCGGGCTAATATCCCTAAAGCATTTCTGCGATTTATTTTTTCCATAATACATACGGTTTTTTGGCATCAGTCTTAAAGGGCATCATGATCTTTTTTCCTGCTCCTGCGGAAGCATATGCAGCGAAAAGAACCTCTAAAACAGCCTTGCCATCCTCCCCTGTAACAAGGGGGGTACGGTCGTTCTTAACACAGTCTACAAAATGGGCCATCTCCTGTGGAAATCCATAGTTCCACAGTTCTTCATACATGGTAAAACTCCAGCCTTTTGTGTTTCCTGCTTTTTCTACTGCATACTCTATCCCTTTTTCACTATAGGTTAGTATGGAATTTCCCTGCAGTACATCGGCATATGCAACCCCTTCACTTCCATGTATTTCAGCTTTATCGTCCATCCCTCCTTTTTTGATCCAGCTTTCCTCTGCAATTGCGGTTACCCCATTGCTAAATTCTAAAATAAGTACGCTGTTGTCATCTCCAATGGTTTTATCCTGATGTACTGAGGTTTGCATTTGTGCATAGACCGAAACAATGGAAGCGTTAGGGTTTAACCACCTGAAGAATTGAATGGCATGACATCCCATATCCATCATAACACCGCCCCCCGATTTTTCGACATCATAAAAATGAGCTGCATGGGGCCCATCGTGCTTTTCAGACTGTTTAAAAAATATTGGAAACCCCAAAGCTCCTTCATCTAAGAGTGCTTTTAAGCGTACATATTTTGGCGTAAAACAGAGCTCTTCTGCATACATTAGTTTCACCTTATTTTTTTTGCAGGTTTCGATCATCAGGTCTGCTTCCTCCAGGTTTAAGCAAAGGGGTTTTTCTACCACTACATGCTTTTTAGCTTCTGCTATTTTAACGGCCAGTTCGCAATGCAAATAGTTGGGTGCGCCAAGAATAACCATATCAATTTCATCCAGCTCTAAAAAGGCCTCTATATCAGTAAACCAATTAGGGATCTGGTGTTGTTTCGCAAAGGATTTTACATGCGATTCGTTGGGTGATATCACTGCCACAATAACCGCATCGGGCACCGTTTTCAGTGCTTCCGCATGAATGTTAGCGATAAATTGAGATCCTATGATACCAATTCCAACTTGTTTGTGTTGCTTAATTTTCATACTCTTTGGGCTTTAAATTGTTCAGCGGCGTAGGTTGCAGCTCTTGCCGTAAACGCCATATAAAGCAAGGATGGGCTTTGGTTTCCTGTACTGGTCATACACGCACCATCGGTGACAAAGACATTCCGGCACAGATGCAATTGGTTGAAAGCATTTAGCATAGACGATTTTGGGTCGGTCCCCATTCTGCACCCTCCCATCTCGTGAATGTCCAGGCCAGGAGCTTGTTTAGAATCGTCCAGTATAATATCGGTACATCCCATGACTTCCAGCATGGTTTTACTTTCCTTTAAAAAGTCCTGGACCATCAATTCGTCGTTATCGTCATAATTCACATCCGTTACGAGCTGTGGAATTCCCCAGGGATCTTTTTCTGTATCGGACAAATAAACCCTGTTAGATGCTTTTGGAACGGTCTCGCCCTGCATATACATATAAGCCTGCCAATCTCCCGGAAAGCGCAGACCTTCTTTATATGCCGCCCCAATGCCGGGGCCATTTTCGGGAGCCTCTTCATTTCGCGCCCGGTATGCCCCACTGAAAATTGTATATCCACCAACAAAAGGCATATTATTCTTATAAACATTTCTGAAATTGGCTAAAATAAGTTCAGAGGGATTCCTGCCATAAACATAGGTGTCCCTAAACTCTTCAAACCTACCTGAGGCCCATCCGCGGTAATTATGAAAACCCACATAACGCCCCAGGATGTCATGATCATTTCCCAGCCCATTCGGAAATCGATCTGAGGTAGAGTTCAGTAAGATAAGATTTGTGTTCAGGGCCGAGGCATTAACAAAAATTATGCTGGCTTTTAATTCCTGGCGCATTCCGGTAGCAGTATCTATATACTCAATGCCAGTTGCCTTTTTTTGGTGGTCGTCATAAATTATTTTCACCACAACCGCATCTGAAAGAATGCTGAGGTTTCCGGTTCGTTGCGCCGAAGGCAGGGTACTGGAATTACTGCTGAAATAAGCGCCATAAGGACATCCTCTCATACAAAGATTTCTTGATTGGCATCTTCCTCTACCCAATTCTAAATGGTGTTCTTTAGGCTCAGTCAGGTGCGCCCATCTTCCATGTACCAGGTGCCGGTCCGGATAGCTGTCGCTTAATGCTTTGCTCATATGGCGTTCAACACAATTCATTTCGAAAGGGGGCAAGAACTCCCCATCGGGCATGGATTCTAAGCCGTCTTTATTTCCGCATACTCCTATAAAGTCTTCTACTAAATGATACCAGGGAGCTATTTCCGCATAATCTACAGGCCACTGAATCCCATACTTATATTTGAAAGGGGATTCGAATTCGGATTGGCTCCATCGCTGGCAAGCTCTGCCCCATGTTAAGGATTTTCCGCCCACTTGAAATCCGCGTATCCAGTCGAAAGGTTTTTTTTGTACATAGGGCTGATCCTTATCTTTAATAAAAAAGTGGGCAGTATCTTCACCAAAACCTGCCGATTTAGAGATCAAGGGGTTTTCATCCCTGAATGCCCTGGGCATCCAGCCGCCGTGAGGAAGTTCCCATGGCTGCAAGTGAGCAGTAGGGTAATCTTTATTGTGCTCCACATTTCTTCCCCTTTCCACAACACAGGTTTTAAGGCCGTTTTCACACAATACCTTAGCGGCCCATCCACCAGAAATGCCGGACCCAATGACGATGGCGTCGTAGGTTGTATTCATTTCAAAATGATTCTATCTCTTAAATATAACCAATAGATAGGTCACTTAAAAAACAAAGTGACCGGATAAACGCAAATAGTTGAATAGCATATACGAAATCTCACAGGAGCGAGGCGAACTTGCCCTCCGAAGTAAAACGAAGGGGTGGGCGGGACAACAGTTTAAGAGTCCGGCTTAATTGTTAAGTTGGACTTTTTTTTAAACCCAATAAGCATAGGAGTTTTGAAAGGACCCTCCAAATTAGACCAAAAGTCAACTTGTCAAAAGGTACGATAAGAGCTAATCAGAAGTTTTGTGCTCTGGACGCTGTTTAGAGGATCTCGAATTATTCTGCTGCTACAAACATCGCAACAGACCCAAAAACTCCGTGGGCTTCCTTTGCTCTGTCCATTTCGTCTGTTCCCATAGAAGCCTGCATGGCGTCCATGTCGTTAACATCAATAGAAAGTGCCACCATATTGCCCCCGTCAGCTATAGCGTAACCTACAATATTGGACCCCCATTTCGCGAACAATTCAACTCGTTCGGAGTGCTTGCTCATCCAAAGATCAACATCCTTGACCGCGTGTGTAAAAACTACTTTAGGCATGATTTTTTATTTATTAGTAAGTTAATAAATTAGCGATAAAAACAAAAGTATATCTGAATAAATACCGAGAGTATAAAATTTAAAACATTCAATTTGGATACCTGAAAAATTAGATTTTTTGGTTTAAGGTTTATTTTATAGAAAAATACTATAATATGTCAGGATCGTATACCAAAGGGGCAGGGTCTGGTAAATTCATTTCGTGTATAAGCGCTAAAAAACGCGGATCTTTTCGAAATTCTTCATTGGTTGCAACTACCCTTATCCATGGATGCCAAGCGTGTTTTTTAGCATGCCTAGACCATTCAAATGCCTTATCAAAATCTCCAAGATTAGTATACAACATTCCAAGGCATAGTGAAAAAAAAGGAGTTCTCGGCATATTTTCCAATTCCTTAATTATTGCTTTTCCTTCTTCTATATATCCTGCGCTTATTAATGCTGGGCCATAGCCCATATATTTCCATCCGGGATTGATACTTGCAGCTTGTTTCAACATTTCTAAGCCTTCTTCAATATTTCCCTGGTCAATTAAAATCCTTCCTTTAATAAGCATTCCTAAAGCGTAATCATCTTGCATTTGTATGGCTCTATCTGCTTCAATAATTCCCTTCTCATATTCACCAACCATACGATATAATGCCCCTAGCCATGCCGTATGCAAAGGTGTAAAAGGATCTAATTCTTGTGCGCGTTTGTGTTCTTCTATGGCTTCATTCATACGGCCAAAAAGAGCCAAATACCAGGCCCTGTGGTAATGATTATAAGCCATATTAGGATTGAGATCATTGGCTTTATGAAAAGCGTACTCGGCAAGTTGCCAGTCCCAGCCAAAATAAGTATGATAATGTGCAAGTGCCGCCCAGCCTTCAGCATTTGTGGAATCTAATTGAATAGCTCTTTTAGCTGCGGCCAGAGCTTTCGGAAATACATCTGGCGGTGGCATCAGACTATGGCCTACCGTTATGTAACCTTCTGCCATGCCCGCATAAGCGTAGGCATCTGCCGGATTTTCATCTATGGCCTCCTGAAGATAAACAAGCCCTCGTTGCCAGTCTTCAACTGTTGATTTATTTAAGTAATGTTTTCCTTTTAGATATAATTCATAGGTCTCAGGTTTTACAGGTCTTAGATTTGACCAAAGGATAGCATCGTCCTGTTTGACCTCCATACCCATTTCTCCGGCCAGATCCCTGGCTGCCTCTGCCCAGAGCTGCCTGACTTGAGAGATGTCTTTAGAATAGCTTTTTTTCCAGATTGGTGCGGCATCTGTAGATTCTTTGAGTTCGAGCTGAATAGTAAGTTTGTTTAATTGGCGCTCCACAGTCCCTTGAACAAAGTAATCGATCTGCCTGAGCTCATTTGAAATAAGGATAGTGGCAGGGCCAATATTTGAATAAAAAACCTTGCTCGAAGCCTGGCTTATCACTGTTAACTGGTCAACTTTTGATAATTCATTTATAAGTTCTTCGGTCATACCGGTCATAAAATAGTCTTCCTCAGGATCTTCTACTTCATGTACAAAGGGTATAACGGCAACTTTTTTTGATTGCTCTAAAATTGGGTTGTCATTCCAACTGGCACCCGCGTAAAAACTGATGGCAATTAGCAATATTACTGCCAGTGTGAGCGAACTTCCAATAACTATGTTGAGTCTGCGATTGGTTAAACGTTTGGTCTCTTCGTCATCAATGGTATCGTCAGTCTTTTGAAGACCATCCGGAGTCCAATCATAGATCCACGAAAAAGCTATCCAGAAAACAAGTCCGACAGCTAAAACATAAATCAAAACTTTTGTAGCATAATCCGGGGCATTAAAAGCTGGAAATAGAACAGAGAAAAGTTGTACAATAACCCAGGCAACTGCCAAATAGGCTATGGTGGCTTTAAATACATTTCTACGCTTAAGTTCTGATATGAATTTTCCAAAAGTCATAGGATGCAATTGTTTTGGTTTTTAAATACTATCAGCATAGCATTTTTTAAAAATGGTCATTGAACCAACAGACAAGTCAAAGCTAAGGCTCGCCGTTATTAAGACAAATGATATTGGTCACCTGACCATAATCTAATGTAGTAGTTTGTCGTCCCGTAACGCAGTGATGGCCGGTTTGTTGTTCTGCACTAGTTAAGCCGCTTTATGCGGTGACCTGGAAGGTTCAGCAATGTGGCGTGCGGGAACTTTTAGAGTAAATTACCTTATTCTAAAATAATCTTCATTGGCGAATTAACGCTGTTTAGATTTTGTTATTAAAGGGATTATCCCAAAAGATAAACAGAACATCATCATACTTTTATCTTGGCAGGGATAATAGTATATTTATTGAGGATATAACAAGTTAGGCACGATAAAAAAACAGTTTATGAATAATAAAAATAAATGGTCGAGAAGAAGATTCAGTAAAGCGGTAATTTCCGCACAATTTCTATTGGCTTCCGGAGCTTTAACACTTCCATTAGCATGTGCTAAAACCAAAAAGAGTGAAAGTGATTCCGCTTTAGACAACTTACAACAGGAGACCTTAAAATTTGCAATGGATGAAATTATTCCTGCAAATGAAAAAATGCCTTCAGCTTCTGATGTTGGAGGTGTCACATATGTCTTAAACATATTGGAAAAATTACCTGATTTATCTCCCTTGTTTCAAAGCCTGACAGATAAAATTGAAGTTTATAGTTTACAAAATTCGAATTCTGTTTTTTCAGATTTAAATAAGGAAAAACGTATTAATCTTTTGGTCAATTTTGAACAAACTGAACCAGAATTATTTAAAGTATTAAAAGACTTCACTTATGAAAGTTATTATACCAGTGAAAAAGTATATGAATTGATAAAATATGAACCACATCCAACTGGAACATCAGGGCCTAAGATGGAACCTTTTGATGAGAAACTTTTGGATCGCGTGAAGAATTTACCACCAATGTACACTAAAATCTAAAAGCTATGAAAAATGAAGATATCGATGTTTTAGTTATTGGTGCAGGTGCTGCAGGTGCAGCTTTAACCTGGAGTCTTTCCGAAAAAGGAGTTAAAGTTGTTTGTCTTGAGCAAGGTGGTTGGATTGACCCATCTACATTACCCTCGTTAAAACCAGATTATGAAACGCAATTAATGAGAGAAGGTGATTTTAATTTAAGCCCTAACTTAAGAAATCGTAAAGAAGATTATCCTGTAACAACAGCTGGCGAAAATCCTCCATCTATAATGATGTTCAATGCAGTTGGTGGAACTACGATACATTGGCAAGGCATTTTTCCCCGCTTCCACCCATCCGATTTTAAAGTAAAAACACTCGATGGTGTTGCTGATGATTGGCCAATATCCTATTGGGATTTAGAGCCATATTATGATTTTAATGATAAAATGATCGGGGTTTCAGGAGTCGCTGGTGATCCGGCAAATCCACCACGTTCAAAACGACAAACACCTCCTCTGCCATTGGGTAAGATGGGAAATACACTGGTAAAAGGTTTCGAAAAATTAGGTTGGCATTGGTGGGTAAATGATCAAGGCATAATCTCAAAACAATATAAAGACAGAGTGGGCTGCATGTTGCATGGGAAATGTATGTTTGGCTGTCCAATGGGAGCAAAAGCTACAACAGATCGCACCTATTGGCCACTCGCTCTTGAGAATGGCGCCGAGATTAGAACCTGGTCAAGAGTGAGAGAAATAACCGTAGACCGAACAGGAAAAGCAAAAGGAGCTATTTATTTTGATAAAGATGGAAACACACAGGAAATTAAGGCCAAAGTTATTGTTGTATGTTGCAACGGTATAGGAACACCCCGCTTATTACTAAATTCTAAATCGAGTTTATTCCCTGATGGGTTAGGGAATTCAAATGGTTTGGTTGGTAAAAATTTCATGGTGCATCCTGCCTTATTTATCAATGGTATTTTTGAAGATGTTATGGATGGTCATATAGGTCCTATGGGAAGTCCATTGTTTAGCCAGGAGTTTTATGAAACAGATAAAAATCGTGGATTTGATAGAGGTTATATGTTATATGGTGAGCGGACTTTTGGACCTTTAAGTCAAACCGGAGGTGTACCTTGGGGAGAAGAACATCATGAGGCATTTAGTGAGATATTTCCACATCAAGTTGGTCTTTCTGTATTAGCAGACGACTTACCTGAAGAAACCAATACAGTTGAATTGGACGAGGAAGTTGTAGATTCAAATGGTATTGCTGCCGCTAAGGCCACTTATTCACTTTCAGAAAATTCAAAAAAAATGCTCAATCATGCAACTAATAAGGCAACAGAAGTTCTCGAAGCATCGGGCGCAAAAAGAGTCATAGTTCCTCCTCCTACAAATATGTCACACTTAATGGGTACGGCAAGAATGGGTGCAAATGAAAAAATATCTGTAGTTGACAAAAATAACAAAGTACATAGCGTTTCAAATTTATATGTAGTGGATGGAAGTTCATTTACAACAGGCGCAGGTGTCAATCCAACATCAACGATTATGGCATTGGCATTAAGGGCGGCCGACAAAATTTGGGAAAAACGAAATGAATGGAAATAATTCTATAAAACTATGCCTAACAATATATATAAGCCATTTTAATGGCTTATATACTTATCGTTATGGGCAATAAATTCACATTATGAAAACACAAATTTTTACTCTGCTTACAGTTGTTCTTTTATTAGTCTCTTGCAATAATCAGATAAAGGATAAGTCTTCAGTAATTGCAAATAAAAATTCTCATAATTATAAAGGACCAATAATTGACATGCATATTCATGCCTTCACCGAAGGGAACCCGCTGTTTGGAATGACACATCCCCCAACACTTCGGGGGGAAACCTTTGAAGGAGTAACTTCTGCTGCTGAACAAAAAGAAAAAACTTTAGAGAAATTCCGCAAACATAAGATTGTGAAAGCTATGGTGTCTAATGGTAAATTATGGTTTGATGATGTTCCGGAAACAATGTTAATTGGAGGTGCTGATAAAGGAATAGATGCATTGAGAAATCAGCATCAAGAAGGAAAGCTGCAAGTTATTGCTGAAATGGCACCTTTTTATGCAGGAATATTGGCCGATGACCCTTCTATATTGCCATATTTTGAATTAGCTCAGGAGTTGGATATACCTGTTGGGTTCCACATTTTTCCCGGAGGCCCAAATTATGGTTTTCACATGATGCCAGAAATGCTGGGGGGTATGCGCACCTATAATGCCAACCCCGCACAGTTGGAAAATGTATTAGTAAAATACCCGAATTTAAGGTTATATATTATGCATGGTGGCTGGCCGTATGTAGAAGATTTAAAAGCTTTGATGTATGCCCACCCCAATGTTTATATTGGCATTGCTGTCGTCAACTGGATATTGCCTCAGGAGGAGTTTAATGCCTACCTGAAATCTCTAATCAATGCGGGCTTTGGAGATCGGATCATGTTCGGGAGTGACCAAATGGTATGGCCCCAAACTATCGATATTGCAGTAGAAACGGTTAATTCAGTAAACTTTCTGACACCGGAACAAAAGGAGGATATATTTTATAATAATGCGGCTAAATTTTTAGGATTGACCAAAGATGAAATTGAAAAACATAAAAATCAATAAATCAAGGTTTGCTAAACATACGAGCCGATACCGTTAGCTTTTATCCCGATTAATACTATGGAGAAGGAGCTATCGGGACGACAACAACAACTATTTAAAAATAATATTTTTTATAATATACTAACCAATTAAAAAGGATTCATATGAGTAACATGAAAGAAAAAGTCGTACTGATAACCGGAGCAAGTAGTGGTATTGGGAGAGCAACGGCAGAAGCTTTTGCAGCGAAAGGCGCAAATATTGTAGTCGCTGCACGTCGGAAAAAGGAACTTGATACTTTAGTGACTTCTATCGAGGCTAAGGGAGGTAAGGCATCCGCTATCAGGACGGATGTTTCGATTGCGAAGAATGTAGAGCAAATGGTCGCTCATACTATTGAAGTATTTGGCCGTCTGGATTATGCAGTTAATAATGCTGGCATAGAAGGTAAACTAAATGGAATAACGGACCTTTCTGAAGATGATTGGGATCAGGTTCTTGACATCAACCTAAAGGGAACATTTCTTTGTATGAAGTATGAGGCCAGAGCAATGCTCAATCTTGGTCACGGTGGGGCAATTGTAAATATCGGTTCAGTAAATTCGTTTCTCGGTTTTCCGACCGGATCGGCCTATGTAACTTCAAAGCACGGCCTGATAGGATTAACCACCAGCGTCTCTGCGGAGTTGGCACCACAGGGTGTTCGAGTAAACCTTTTGTGTCCGGGTGTTACAGATACACCTATGCATCAACGCTTGAGAGGAGTTGTTGGTGATGACTTATATGACCAGGGATTGCTACCTAGAGTTCATCAAAAACGAGCTGGGCGCCCGGAAGAGATTGCTAAGGCCATTGTGTTTCTTTGTTCAGATGAATCTAGTTATATTACCGGGACAACACTTACAGCAGATGGTGGACTCACGTTGACGCTGTAGCATATTTATTAACTATAAATTTATCATTCTAAATCCATAACTAACATCAAAATAGGGTTTAGCGCGTATTATAATAAACCAAGCGAACCATATTCAAACCGTTGCAAAGTTCAAATAAACGAGTGTTTCATTTTCGGACAAAAGAAGAGTAATGTACTATTATCCAAAACCATTTTCCGGGTATGAGTATATTTGGTTTTGATATAATAAGTTTTGTCTCATTAAAGAAACAAATATTGAGTATTAAAGAAATATTTTTTTTAAATTTCGAAGCTAAAACGAAACTATATTAATGAAAAGAGTATTACTATTATCAATCTTCGCCTTAATTTTCTTTGGGTGTAAGGATAACCAAAACAAACAACAAAGTTCGACCAAAATAACTGAACCGAAAGGAGTTGAAAACGTTGCTTATAAGTGGGGGCAAATTGCTTTGACTGCAACAGCTAACGACACAGAAAAGTTTAAGCCAAGGCCAACAATAACTTCTCGATATTTGGGTTTAATTTTCGTTTCAGTTTTTGATGCTTGGTCACGATATGACGAAAAAGCAATTCCTGTTTATCTAAATAATGTAGAAAGGACACCAGAAAATGAGCATTCACAAAAGAATAAAGAAATAGCTATAAGCTATGCAGCATTTCGAACAATGAATGAATATTATTATTCCGATAAAGAATTGTTTGCAGATTTTATGACCGAATTAGGATTAGACCCAAACAATATAAGCTTAGACCCTAATACGCCAGAAGGTATTGGCAACTTAGCGGCTAAAGCAGTAATTGAAGCAAGAAAGGGAGACGGTGCAAATCAATATGGAGAGGAAGAAGGGTCGAATGGAGAACCTTATTTCAATTATGTAGGATATGAACCTGTAAATTCTGCGGACAAGAATGTTGACCCGAATCGTTGGCAGCCGAAGTATTTTTCAGACGGCAAAGGAGGGAAATACGCCCCAGGATGTTTAACCCCTTACTGGGACCAGGTTAAACCAATTGCTTTAAAATCTGGAGACCAATTCAGACCGGGTCCACCCCCAATGATAGGTTCTGAACAATTAGAAAAAGAAGTACAAGAAGTAATTGAAGTGCAGGCAAATCTAACGGACTATCAAAAGGCATTGGTCGAATTTATGCGTGATGGTCCTCAATCAGTACAACAGGCAGGACATTGGCTAAAGTTCGCTCAAGACGTTTCAAGAAGGGATAATCACACACTTGACCAAGATGTCAAAATGTATTTCTACAATCAAGTTGTAGCAATGGATGCCTTTATCGCATCTTGGGACTCTAAAATGTTTTATGATTATGCAAGACCATACGCCTTAGTCCATAAATATTACGATGACCAAAAAATAAAGGCTTGGGGTGGTGAAGGAAAAGGAATGGTAGAAATGGACGGAAAACAATGGCGGCCTTATTCGCCAGAAACATTTTTATGCCCACCGTTTCCAAGTTATGTTTCAGGACATAGTACAATTAGCGGAGGATGTGCAGAAGCATTAAAATTGTGGACGGGAAGTGATAAATTTGGTTCTAAGTCTGAATTAGTTGCTGGAGCGATGACCGAACCTGACGACTTGGGAGATACGATAACATTGGAATTTCCAACTTTTACCGAAACAGCGGAAATGGCAGGTATTTCTAGAGTTTTAGGTGGATACCACATTCAGGCAGATAATGTCGCTGGATTAGAATTAGGAAGAAATGTTGCCAAAGAAGTCTGGAAATTTTATAAACAACATATAGGAGAAAAATAACGAGACACAACAAAGAACTGAGTTAAAATCCAAAGGAAATTAACTTAAATTCGAGATATAGTTTTCATCATAAGATAATCCTGATTTAGCTACTGCAAAAGCCTGTTTTAGGAACGACTTTAATACAACAGGCAGAATTTAATCCCAGTATCAGGACTTACATATTATTGGTGGGCGCATTTGTCCTGACGATCTCAGTGGTAGGAATTCCGTTACTCGTAGTTTGGTTTCTTGGACTTGGCCAATATATCAGTAAACGCTTTTATGAACATCTGAAATGCCAATTGACAGATCGGCACCTGGAGTTTAAAAAGGATGTACTATTTAAGGTTAAGAAAACGATACCCCTGGAGAACATTCAGGATCTGACATTTATAGAAAATCCTCTATTAAAATATCTTGATCTACGGATCCTCAAAATTGAAACTGCTGGACAGAGTAATCCTAAAGGGAGTGATATGAAATTGATCGGCATTATTAATTCTTCAGATTTTAAGGAGAATGTATTACACCAAAGAGAATTGCTGGTTACCGTAAACAGAAAGGATAGTAGACGGGTAGAAACAACTAGTGAACAAATTGTAGATATACTAGAGGAGATCAAAGATATTCTAAATGATATAAAGAATAAATAATGCAGCCCAAAACAAAACCTAAACTGCATAAATACGCAGTTTAGCTAAATCGTTAAAAAAATAGCAGTAGATTCAGCACATAATAAAAAGATGAAAAATAACCTGACGAAAATTTTAATAGTATTTGCGTTTCTATTACCTGTTAATAACTATTCTCAGAATATTGTTACAACTGAGGACTTGAAAACTCTTTTGGGGGAATGGGCCGGAACGTTAACCTATATTGATTATGGCACTAATAAGCCCTTTACAATGCCTGCCAATTTAATTGTGAGTCAAGGAAAAAATAACAATCAGATTGTTTTGAACAATAATTACCCTAACGAACCAAATGCAAATAGCAGGGATAAAATCAAAATATCTATAGATGGGACTCAATTGAATAAGCTTGACGTAAAATCAAAACAGGTCTTACCGAACGGGCAAGTTCAAATAACCACGCAGTATTCAGGTAAGGATAACGGAAAACAGGCTCTAATAAAGAATATATACATTTTTGGAACATCTGAGTTTATAATCAGGAAAGTGGTTAAATTCGAAAATTCTGATGATTGGCTTATGAGGAATGAATATAAATATGTAAGGTAATATTAAAGCAACCAACAAGCTTATAAGTAATTAAAAAATAGTAATGCACAAATTAATAATCTCACTAACTTTTATCTTTATATTGAGTTCTTGTGCTGGACAAACTACAAATAATTTCGTCCCATCTTTCATAGAATCTAAGCAAACAACACACAAAATTCCTGACGGACAAGAATATACTTTTGGCTATTTAGAAGTACTTGAAAATAGAAGCAGTATTAACGGAAAAACTATAAAATTTCCCGTTTACATTTTTAAAAGCAGAAACCCTGGCCCAAAAAAAGACCCTATTATCTATACCGTTGGTGGTCCGGGTTCAACAACTATGCCTTCCGCACAATATATGAACTATTACGAGTATCTTGATGACAGAGACTTCATACTTATAGAACAACGTGGCAACTATTACGCACAACCACATTTGGATTGTCCTGAATGGGCCAAAGTGATTTACGAGTCAAATCTTCCCGATTTCGATACTAGCAAGTACGATAGTCTTTTTGAAGAAGCTGCCAAATCCTGCAGGGATAGATTAATAAAAAAAGGTACAGACCTAAATGGATATAATACCAATGAAATTGCTGCCGATATTAATGATTTGGTGATAGCATTAGATATTGCAGAATACAACCTGCTCACTATTTCATATAGTACTAAAATTGCACAAGTATTATTGCGGGATTATCCCGAGCGTATCAGGAGTGTAGTTATGGATTCACCGCTTCCTTTGGAAGTTAATTATGATGAAGAGAGTGTTGGAAATCTTTTGAAGTCTGTTGAGAAATTACTTTCTGATTGCGAGTCAGACAAGAATTGTAATCATGCTTTCCCAAACATCAAGCAACGCTTTTTTGATTATCTAAAAGAAAAGACGAAAGATCCACTAGTAGTTTCTATTGAAAACCCGAAAACCCGAAAACCGGAAACATTCTACCTGAAAGGAGAAGATTTAATAATAGTTTTCACTTATGCTTCCACAGGAGATGTGATTAATATTCCACTTGAAATAAATAAGTTACTGAATACCGATTTGACTTATATAAAAGAACAACTTTCTTATTTATTCAGAAAACCTGGTGATGGAGCAGGTTTAGGGATGCGTCTTTCTGTTTGGTGCGCAGAAGAACACCCTTTCAATTCGCAAGAAATAATAGCATTCGAAACCAAAAAATATCCACAAGTTGAGGGGTTATCGCCAGCAGTTTTCGAGAATGAAATTTGTGACATTTGGGGTGTTAAGAAAGTTTCAGAAATCGAAAATCAACCTATCAAAAGTAATATCCCAGTTTTATTGATAAACGGAGAATATGATAATGAAACACCCGTAAAATGGGCGGAATCAATGAAAAGTAACTTAACTAATAGTTATCATTTGATTTTTAAAGGTTGGAAACATACACCAACTACTAATTGGGGAAATCAATGTGCGATGCAAGCAGCAAATGATTTTTTTAATGACCCAAATGTTAAACCAAATCCGGATTGTTTTACAGAAATAAAAAGCCCTAAATTTAAAACTGATTAAATAATTGCCGTCATCAACTTGCATAGCTTATGCCTTTGCTACACTAAAATTTATTTACCTTTAAATTATATAAATTTTGTGCAACTCGCTCTACTGAAACCCGGCACGAGCCGTACACGAACACACTTTCAACAATTCTGATCAAATGATAAAAACAGAACAAATTTTCATCCTAATTCTTGCTTTAACTTTACTATCAGCATGCACTAATAAAGTAAAAACAGATATCAAAGCAGGTACTGATCCTGCAATTGAAGCTGCACTTCAGAGAATTAAGAATAGATAAAAAAGTTGACATAGTAAATTTATCATCAACCGTAACATTTAATTATTTAAATCGTTTTTTGAAGAAACCATTAAAAATATAAATGAATTCAAAGAAAAATGATGGAATCGCAGGAATTCTATACTTACTTATAGCAATAACAGGAGAGTTTTCAATTATTTTGTGGGTTTTGATAAAAGGAGTAAAAGAACATTAACAGCCGCTAAAAATGTATAAGTTTATGAATATAAGAGCTTCAACTTCTGGATTGCTAATAGTTATATTCTTAATAGCCTCTTGCCGGGATAATCACAACTATCTGCAAAATGCGGAGAACATATATAATCTTACAACTGAAGAACAACTGAAGGATGACAAATACGCTCAAGGAATTGAAAATTTTTATGAGATAGGCGAGGAAGATTATTTCACAGGCAAAGCCAATATTAGTATCTACTATAAAGTATTTAAACGACCTGAAGTAACAAGTCCGGCCATTCTAATTTCTGCGGGCAGAACTGAAGCCTCAATTAAGTATAAAGAACTAATCTTTGACCTTTACAACAACGGTTATTCTGTATACATTCATGATCATAGGGGACAGGGCTTATCGGGAAGAATGACAGATGACCCGGATATGGGATATATTGACACTTTTCAATATTACATTGACGATATGAAATATTTTTACAACAACATGCTTAAAGCAGCAAACCATAATAGCATTTATTTGCTGGCACATTCAATGGGTGGAGCTATTGGAATAACATATCTGGAACAGAATCCTGATGATTTTAATGCTGCGGCATTTTCTTCGCCAATGCTTGGACTTTCTGCGCCAAGTTGCACAGGGGCCAAGCTTTTATCCGGTGATAATCCTGAATATGCTTTGGGGCAAGGCAATTATGACGAGGGTAAACCGGACTTTAAGGAAAATACTCTTACCGGCTCAGAAATTCGATATAACCGAATGAATGCAGCTTTTGCAAAAGAACCAAAAGCAAAACTAGGCGGCGCCACTTATGACTGGGTAGTTAAATCTTGCCAACAGTTTGATTATATGTATAATAACATTCAGAATATTCAGACACCTTTTATTATATTTTCAGCGGAAAACGAACAAATTGTTGACGTTGATTCTCATCAGGATTTCGTTGAAAATGCAATAAAACTTGGTAAACCCTGTGAAGTATTTACCATAGTAAATGCCCAGCATGAATTACTGATGGAAAAGGATAAGCAAAGAATTGCAACAATTAACCAAATCTTAAAATATTTTAAATCCTTTTGATGATCCGGAGCCTGAGGCGCTTCTAAAGAAATTAGGAAAAAGGACTTAACAACAACTATAATAAACAGCTAATTAAGCGCAAGTCATTCAAGCTTGTGCTTTTTTAATACATTTAACCTATCCGAAAAGATTGCGATTATAAAAATGCTACTTTTCATACCCGCCCGCCCTCCCAAGGCGGGCCTGCCCTCCCAAGGCGGGCCTGCCCGCCTATGGCGGGTATAAGATCGTTATGGTGCATTTGGACTAACTAAGAAATAGTAACAGAATTTATAAATGAAAAAACTAAAGTTTCCAACGGCCCAAACCATACTAATCTTCATTGCTGTATTTGTAACATTTTTGACCTGGGTGGTTCCGGCAGGCAAATACGATAGCCTGGCTTACAATGCCACAAGCAATACATTTACCAAAACCGGCATAGAAGAGAGCGTCGAATTACCGGCAACGCAAGAAACTTTAGAGAACCTCAACATTAAAATTCCTGTTCAAAAATTTACAAGTGGTGATATCTATAAGCCAATCGGAATTCCTAATACCTATAAAAAACTGGATTCAAAACCACAAGGCCTTTTAGATTTGGCGAAATCGCCTATAAAAGGCATAATCGCAGCAGCAGACATCATCTTTTTAATACTTATTATTGGGGGCTTAATTGGCATAATGAACCTCACAGGGGCATTTGATGCCGGAATATCCTGGATGGCAAAAATACTTAAAGGCAGAGAGTTTATTCTAATTATTTTGGTAACAACACTTATTGCAGCCGGTGGAACAACCTTTGGTCTTGCTGAAGAAACGATGGCTTTCTATCCCATTTTAATACCTGTATTCCTGGCAGCAAAATATGATGCGATGGTTGGGCTTGCCTGTATTTTTCTCGGTTCAGGAATTGGGTCAATGTGCTCTACTATAAATCCGTTTTCTACGATTATTGCTTCGGATGCTGCTGGAATAAATTGGACAACAGGTCTCAACAATCGCGTAATCATGCTGGTTGTTTGTCTGACTATTACTATTCTTTATATTCTTCGCTATGCTAAACGCGTAAAAGCCGATCCATCAAAGTCACTTATTTATGACCAAAAAGAGGCCCTGGAGAAGCTGTTTGGAATAAATACCATGAATACAACAACGGAATTCACAAATAGACTAAGACTTATTACCGTTGTATTTTCATTATGCTTCGTCGTTATGATATATGGGGTTTCCTTTTTAAGTTGGTGGTTTGTAGAAATGACAACTACCTTTCTTGTTGGTGCCATCCTTATTGGCATGATTGGTAAGATAAAAGAAAGTGTTTTCGTAGAAGAGTTTGCAAAAGGTGCAGCCTCTTTACTGAGTGTTGCCTTTATTGTTGGTATCGCCCGGGGTGTTACCATTTTAATGGAAGATGGCCTTATTAGCGATACCATTTTATATCATGCAAGTACAATAACAGAAGGGATGAACAAAGGTGTCTTTACAAATGTCATGCTCTTTATTTATGGGGGTTTATCCTTTTTTATGCCATCGTCCTCAGGAATGGCTGTTTTAACCATGCCAATCATGTCGCCATTGGCAGATACTGTAAACATTGGAAGAGAAACTATTGTTGACACCTATCAATATGGTATGGGGCTGTTTTATTTGATCAATCCTACAGGTTTAATATTGGCAGCCTTGGCTATTGTAAAAATAGGGTTCAATAAGTGGGTGCAATTTATAATGCCTCTTCTTATACTATTGTTAATAACTACAATGATCTTATTGACTATTTCCGTATATTAAAATTAAAAAAGCACCCAACATAATATAAAGATTAAATTTTATGAATTCAATCTCCCTGCATACTAAGGCAATGGTTAAAATGCTTATGGCGAGAGTTGATGACGGTGTTCAAATGTCAGAGGTATTTTTAGTTGCCTGTGGAGGTTCACTGGTAGATCTCTACCCGGCCAAATTCTTCCTGACGAGTGAGAGCTTTCTTTTGCGCACTGATCTCTATACGGCTAACGAGTTTGTTCATGCCGTACCGAAGGTGCTCGGAGAGCGGTCGGTTGTCATCTTTTGCTCGCACAGTGGTGTTACGCCAGAGATAGTTGAGGCGCTGAAAGTTGCAAAAGCAGCGGGTTCTCTCACTGTCTCATTGACTCACAACAAATCATCGGAGCTTGCCTCTTTTTCGGATTACAATGTTGTATACGAGTGGGGTGATGAATCAAGCGTTCAAAATAATCCGATGGCAATTACGCTGGCACTTTGTCTAGAAATATTGCAACACTCGGAGGGATATCCCAATTACCACAAATTTCAGGAAGCTTTACTAAAGATAGATGATGTAGTTACAGCAGCATGCAACAAAGTGGGCCAACGAGTCATAACATTTGCAGAAACTTATCAGAATGAGAAATTGTTCTATATTTTGTCTAGCGGAGCAAGCTTCGGACTCGCTTATGGCTTTGCGATTTGCTCCCTGATGGAAATGCAATGGCTGCACGCGAGCGCAATTCACTCCGGCGAGTTTTTTCATGGTCCTTTCGAAATTACAGACAAAAAAACCAATTTCATTGTGTTGGTAAATGAAGGCCGCACTCGCCCATTGGATGAAAGGGTAATCACCTTCCTTAAAAGTTACGCGAAGAATTATGTAATAATCGACGCCAAAGAGCTCGGTCTTGGTGTGCTTCCCAAGTCCGTTGTCGAGTTTTTTAATCCGATCCTGTTCTACAGTGTGCTGTGTGATTATCGGGAGGCATTGGCAAAGTTTCGCAATCATCCGCTTGAAACACGCCGTTATATGGGTAAAGTGGAATACTAATTTTGAAGATGGGGAATAACGCAATGAAGGTCATAGGTATCGGCGACAATGTTGTGGACGATTACATTCACATTCGGACGATGTTTCCGGGGGGTAACGCACTCAACTTTTCGGTATATGCGTCAATGTTGGGTTGCGACGCGGCCTATCTGGGCGTTTTTGGCAGCGATGAGAGTGCTAAGCATGTGCAACGAACACTCGCCGAAACAGGGGTAGATACTTCCCATTGCCGCTGTGTTGACGGACCAAATGGTCGGGCAATTTTGACAATCGAAGATGGCGAGAGAGTTTTTATCTCATCAAACGAGGGCGGGATTAGCAAAACCGTCCCAATGGAATTCATTTTCGACGATCTCGATTACCTGCAATCGTTTTCAATTGTCCATACTAGTGCATACAGCTACATGGATAGCTATCTATTGCAAATGCAAGGACTGAATCCCCTGCTCAGCTACGACTTTTCGGATGACTTCAATAATGAACATGCGCTATCCCTATGCCAGTACATCGACTTCGGTTTTTTTTCCTGTGCCGAATGGACTGAAGAAGCAGCTATGGAACTTCTTGAGAAAGCTGTGAACAGAGGCTGTACCATCGCAGTGGCCACACGGGGTCCACAGGAAGTCATTCTGTATGATAGTCTATCCTGGTTTAGACAGGCTCCCCGGGCGGTGATACCAACAGACACGCTCGGAGCAGGAGATGCCTTCATCAGCGGATTCCTGATTTCCTATATCGGAGGCAAAGCCAACACCAGTGTTCATCAGGCCTCCTTGATTAAAAACTCCCTTGGGAAAGCTGCTTCATTCGCTGCAGAGATTTGCCAGTTGCACGGTGCTTTCGGCCACGGCTTACACTATTAAATTGTGCATTCACGAGAAATCGGGTGGCAGGACCAGCATAAACGAGGGCCATTTAAACCACGATTAATCAACTATATTTGAAAAAACCTTAAATGCTAACTATGATAAAACTAAATATACTTTCCATATTCCTGATATTTTCGTTAGCTATCTCAGCACAAGAAAAAAAACAGGATTCAACCTCAGTGCCGGAACCAAAGTCATTTATTACCACTCATCAAAGTACAAACGGAGGTAAAATAATTAGATATAAGGCTATAGCATCAGAGACATATTTAAAGAATAAATCTGACAAACCACTTGCTTCTATATGGTCAGTTGCATATGTGCAGGAAGGGTTAAGTGACCTGACCAAACGCCCTGTCACTTTTGTTTTTAATGGAGGTCCCGGATCGGCATCAGTGTGGCTGCATATGGGCATGTTTGGTCCTGAATTGGTAAAAGTAAACACGGACGCAAAAGAAGATGATGGTGCTGCGCCTTATAATTTAGTGCATAATAATAATGGATTACTTGATCTGACAGATCTTGTTTTTATCGATCCTGTTGGTACCGGATATAGCCGGGTTATCGGCAAAGGTAAAGTTGAAAAATATTGGGGTCTAAATGAAGATGCTAAATCCATAGCCAAATTTATAAGACAATGGATAACGGAGAATAATCGTTGGTTTTCACCAAAATATATTGCCGGTGAAAGCTTTGGTACGGTAAGAGCAGTTACAGTATCCAATACTTTAGAGAGCGATGGACAAAATATGGCATTAAATGGCTTAATACTTATTTCTCAAGCCCTGGATTATGCCGGCTCAACATCAGTTCACGACAATATAACTTCTTATCTCACATACTTGCCCAGTATGGCTGCAACTGCCTGGTATCATAAAAAAGCAGGTCAGGGTAAAACACTGGAATCATTTATTGATGAATGCAGAAAGTACACTTTAAATACTTATGCTTCTGTTCTTTACAGAGGTTCCCTACTTAATGAAGCTGAGAAAAATGAGGCAGCCGAAAAGTTGAGCTATTTTACCGGTCTGGATAAGGACTATATTTTAAAATCGGACCTTAGGATTTTAATGCATAGATTTCAAAAGGAACTACTTGCAGATCAGGGTCTTGCTCTTGGCAGATTAGATGGGCGTTTTATGGGAAATGAAGTTGATAAATTATCTGATGGCCCCCACCTTGGAGATGCATCAAGTTATCAAATAAGTGCAGCGTATACTGCGGCCCTAAATCATTATTATGCATCTGTGCTTAATATAAAAATGGATCGTCCGTATATAACTTCTAATGATGAAATCAGTAAAAAATGGAATTGGAGACCTGTTCCTAAGGATAAAATGTGGGAGCCTGATTTTGTTAATGTTGCCCGAAAATTGAGTGAAACAATGAGGAGGAATACTGATATGAAAGTTATGGTAGCCAGTGGATATTTTGATTTGATTACCCCTTTTTTTGATGCTGAATATACTTTTTCCCGCAACGGAATAGAGAGAGAGAAAATAAAAATGACCTATTACGAAGGAGGCCATATGATGTATACACACGAAGCTGATTTTATAAAATTGTCCAATGATATTCGAGAATTTTTGTCGAATTGAAAAAGTTTAACAAATGTCAGTTCCAAACTGAAAAACCAGTGTGTAGAAATACGCTGCTACTTATGCTTGAAAACGTTGTGGTTAACTAAAAAAATGAACTCTTTTCAATGTTCCGAAATAACAGGATTTATTAAAGTAGAATTAATTAGTGATACTAAACTAACTATAAAAAGTATGGCTCAAATAGTGTTAAAAGGAGAATTGAGAATATAAAAATTCGGCCTTGTCCTAAACCCGAAATGTAGTATCTTTTGAAGTCTAGGCACATATTCAAGACCAGTGCAGAAAATACATTTGAAATATCAGCAACTTAAAAACGACTTATGACTTTCTCATCCTCTTTAAATAAGATTACAAATTTAGTATTGATAACTTTCTTTACATTACCTCTTGTCAACTGCAATCAACCGGTGAATAGCACAACGCCATTCGATTTAGAAAAGGCAAAAAGTGAAATAACATCTCGCCTAAGAACCTATGAAGATGCAATGGATAATGGAGACATAGCTGCATTTGGGAATTTGTATGCCGAAGACGCAGAAATATTTCATGATGGAAGTCCCTCAACAATTGGCAGGCAAAATATTATAAAAGGTTTTGAAGGCTGGGTCAGGGATAGTGTTATTGGCAGTTTTACCACAACAGGGCTGTGGGGAAACGAAGACTTGCTTGTGGAACAGGGAACCGGGTATTTTGCCCAGGCAAGCGGTAAATGGAAAGCGACGGGAAAATATTTGTTAGTCTGGAAGAAAGTTGATGGAGAATGGAAAATTTTTCGGGATACATGGTTTGCAGACCCTAAAGATGAAGAGTAATAAGCTAATGAAAGGGGTATTAAGCGCAAGTAATTCCAACAACAACACCTATAAACAATAACATCCTTGCTGGATGCTACACTGCAAATTGCCCAGCCAATAGAAGCCATTATGACCTGACTAAAATAGACCTATGAACTTAAAGCAAATACTTTATATCTCTATTCTACTCCTTGTTGGCTGCAAAAATGGAACTAAGCCTGAAGCTTCTGTTAGCCACGACAATACTATTGCTATCGCAAATGAGTTTATTGATGCATTCTATTCTTTTAATAGAGACTCGCTAAAAGGAACGCTCTCAAATGCTGAAGAATCTCAACCCAGCATTTTGTATTATCAAAAATGGGCAGAATGTGGGAATTACGAAATAATAAAACGGTTCGATTGTAAAGAAAAGAATGATTCCACGGTGATATGCCCCATCACCGTAAAAGATGACCTGATGGGCGCCCTTCAAATAGATTTAAATGTTACGGACACTTTTCATATCACTATAAAAAATCAACAAATCCGATCTGTTCAAACCTCCTCGAATGATCCTGATTTGTATTATAAAGCCAGGGAGTGGATGAATCAGAACCGACCTGAGTTAATTGAAGAACCTTGTAAGGGGATGTGGGAGGGAGGGCCTACCCCATGTGAATGTATTAAAGCTATAGTACAAGGACTTATTGAATTTAAGGCTAATAAAGAAGTTGTCAAAATCCAATAAGGGCCACGCCCTCCGAAGTAAAACGAAGGAGGGCGTATCGATGCGAAACGATGTGAAAGAGGTTTTTATATATTTCTTCTTGTACTCTTATTCTTCAGCTAATTTTATGTTTTTTTCATTTCTTCTTTGCCATATCGTGTAGGCCAATAAACCATAGGCTATTGCCATTACCAGGAATGCAATTAGAAATCCCAACAGGGGAATAAAAGTCAATAATCGTATGACAATTGCGAAGCCCAGGGCTATAAACGACGTTTTCCAATAACCCCAGGGTTGGCCATTTCGTTTCTCCAAATAATGGGTCAGCAGTAAGGCCCCGACTAAATGCCCGAACAGCACGCTAAAAAGATAGAACGACAGAAGGAACAAGCTGATGGGGATGCCGATGATGATCATAAAGAAAAAAGCGATAAGTAAGGGCAGGCCGAAGAGGTAAATCAGACCGTAGCCAAAACTTTTCAATAGATCTTTTTGGATATAGGTAACTGCCTCGGTAAAAAGAGGTTTAAAAAAATAATTTAGTAACAGGATGACCAAAAATGCCGAAAGCATATAGAAGACCCAAAATCCGAAAGCGGCAATACCAAAGAATTTCCAGGGAATTTCTTCATGTTCGCCCATCAGGCTTTCATCTAGTTTGGCCGTTGCATTGACGAGCGAATTCTTAAAATCGACTTTACCGTCTTCCGCCCAATAGGAAACATCTTGATGAAATTGGGCATTTTCACCAATTTCCAAATCTTCGGCTACGATTTCGGAGGTGCCATATATTTTTCCGTCTATTTCCACTTCCTCCCCTTGTATAATGGCATCGCCTTCCACTATACCATCCATTTCCAGTTCGCCCGCGCTTGCTTTTAGCATTCCTATAATGACTCCTTTTATTCTGGTCTTGCCCCCCACGGTTATCAGATTGCCGTTTATGATAGCATCCTTGGTAATCGTAAGTTCGCCGCCGGCAACAATGACATCATCACCGACTTCGGCGTCAATGGTCAGTTTTCCACCCGTCATACGTATATCATCTGCCACATAACCTTTGATAATAATCTCTCTACCGGCCACGATAAGATCCTGGGCAATGGAATCGTTTATGGTAATATAGCTGCCGGCAGCTACCACATCGCCTTTGACCTTTGCATCAATACTAATATCCTCGCCCGCCAGGTATATATCGTCGTTCTGCGGAGTTGAAATGCTAACATCCTCCCCGGATTTGAACTGTGAGATTGCTAAAAGTGGGAATAACCAAATGAATAGAAGTGTCCTGGTTTTCATAATCCTGATTTTTAATGAGTCCCAAAGGAATTCATATTGTGGCACTTATGAAATGATATAGATCACTTGAAAATATAGTGCGAGCTTAGAGGCTGGATATACGAGCTTCGTATTTAATACCTAATAGTTCTTTTCTCTGACCGCAAAACCTCACCAATTATTTCGATACCTTAGAGAGGGCCAACCACTATTTTTTAATTAAATTCCAAACTATAAGTTACAAATAGTATTACTTATAGTAGCACTCTGCTCTTTTGGAATTTGGAATTTGGAATTTGGGATTTGGAATTTGGAATTTGGGGTTTGGGGTTTGGGGTTTGGTGCTTCAACTAACGCCCCCGCTAGTGCGAGCGTTACGCTCGCACCGACCAAGGTGATATCTGTTGCTCTATCTAATGTGTACACATAGAATAAAATATGATATAGTATAACTCGTCACTAATCATCTTTGTGTGTAATTAAGATATATTATCTTAGTTTACATGAGTGAGATATAGTTAATAACTATATCCGCTTGTTAGCAAACATCTTGATTAAATTCTAACACAACTCAATTTTCATGAAAATGATATTACAACATGAGTTTTATTTAAATTTTAATGAGCTTATCTTAATATTTGGTTTGTTGTTATCAATAATAATTGCTACGGCATTTGCTATAAAATCAAGGTTAAGAATTGCTAACATATGGTTTACGATTTTTCTGCTATCGAGTGCCATAGTATTTGCCGTAAAATTCCTTTATTCGACAGGGGAAATTATTAACTATCCCCATTGGTTTAAAGTCAATTTCCCGGCTGGAATATTACGACCGTTGTTATTGTACTTCTATATTTTTTATTTACTAAACCCAACCAGAAAATTTAAATTAAAGGAATTAATTCATTTCATTCCATTCGTTATTTTGGTTTCTTATCTTTTTCCTTTTTTCCTCCAAAATGCGTCGTATAAAAATGCAGTACTTATGGGAGAAATTACGAATACGATAGGAATACTCCCATCATGGTACAATGGCTTTCAATTTTTATATTCTATCGGTTATTTAGTACTAATTTTTTATTGTTTCCGAATTTATGTGAAAGCAAATCCTAGGCCTAACCGAAAGAAAAAGGTTCTAATTAAATGGATTCAACTCATGATTGTAGCAAGTATAATTTTTGTTACAACCGCAGCAATATTAAGAATTATCGACATCCAGGGCAACTTTAATCTGTATCTCTATGACATTTACTCCATATTGCTTGTGCTTTTGTCTATCAGATTAATAACGCTTCCAGAAATAGTTGGTATTTATTCTAATTCAAATAATAAATACGAAAGATAAAAAATATCAAAAATTGATATTACAAATTCCTTTTCCAAAATAAATGGTCTCATGTTTCAAAACAATCTTTACAAGAGAAAAGACTTAAAACTTATTCATATTTCTGAGAAATTAGGAATCCCAGAATATCAAATTTCGCAAATCATTAATGAAGTTTCGGGAAAAAGCTTTAGAGATTTCATAAACATGTTCAGAGTTGAAGAAGCTAAAAGAATTTTATTGGATTCTCACAATAAATATTCTATTGAAGGTATCGCAAAAGACTCTGGATTTCATTCACGCGCTTCATTTTATGCAGCATTTAAAAAACATACCCAACTTACGCCTACACAATATTTAGAATTATCTAAACAGTCTTAAATCGCTTTACAAGACAACTGTTATTTTAATTATCGCAGTAGCCTATGTAATTTGTCATCCATAGAAATCAAATTAAAAAAGCGAAATGAAAAGTTTGAAATTAATTTTAGCAGTACTAGTGGTTTTTAGTTCATGTCAAAATGAAAATGTAAAACTTCCTATTTATAAAACAATCGATAATCCAACTGATGAAAGCATTTATCCAACTAATACTTGGACATATACTTCACCTGAAAATTTTGGATATTCATTAGATCAATTGAAAGATGTGGAAACTGCATTCAAGAACATGGGCGGAGATGCTATGTTCGTGATTAAAAACGGTTATGTAATTATTTCCTGGGGAGATGTTTCAAAACCTATTCAAAACCGTTCTATAAGGAAATCTTACTTGAATAGCTTGTTCGGAATTGAATACGATAAAGGGGAAATTTCGCTAGACATGACCCTAATGAATTTGGATATTGATGATGTACAAAAACTAACTGAACCGGAAAAACAAGCAACAGTTTATAGTTTACTCACTAGTTCTTCTGGAGTCTATCATCCAGCTGCATATGAATCTAAAGAAGATGCTGAAGGACGTCCACCAAGAGGTAGTTTTAAAACTGGAGAATTCTTTTACTATAATAATTGGGACTTCAATACTCTAGGCCATATTTATACCAAAGTAACTGATAAGGATATCTTTGAATCATTAAAAGAAAGTATTGCAAACAAAATTGGTATGGAAGATTTTAAAATTGAAAATACTACATATGAATATGAAAAAACAAAAAGTATTTATCCAGCTTACAGAATGCAAACTTCAGCTCGAGATGATGCCAGATTTGGATATCTCTACTTGCTAAAAGGAAAATGGGAAAATCAACAATTAATATCTGAAACATGGATATCCAAAAGTTTCGAAAAACATGTAGTAACAGGCGAGTATTACTACTATGATTACGGATTTCTATGGTGGATAGATACAGTAAACGGTATGTATATCGCTCGAGGAAATAGCGGGCAATACATTGCTATCTATCCGAAGGAAAATATGGTTTTCGTCTTTCGAGCAGATCCTGGAAGCATTTTTAAAAAATGGCTGGGTTCAAGAGTGAAGCCTCAAGAAAGTTTCCCTCTTATTAACATGATTTTATCTACAAGAAAATAAACTGTTTACTGATTGTATTTAAATGAATTCTTTATGGGTTATTCAATCAAAACAATAAAACGTTTGCTAACAACC